>NZ_JBVASX010000002.1:289252-959637 GCF_057814215.1 Variovorax sp. F042 | reverse complement strand
CGAATTGCCGGCGCTTCCATCCGCGAAGACGTTGGCGCCTTGCTCGATGGTGATGGTGCTGTTGCTGTTGAACTCGACGGTGTTGGCGCCGATGCCGCCTGGGTACGGACTGTTTCCGTTGGTGGAGCTGTTCTGGACCGTGGCGCCGCTGCGGACCGTGATGGTGGCATTGTTGCCAAGGCTGATCGCGGAGCTGTTGCCCGTGCTGACCAATGCACCCGACTGGACATCCACCGAGGTGTTGTCAGCCGTGGCCGGTCCCGTCCCGACGGTCGTGCCTTGCGTTCCTCCCGCCGAACTGCAGGCGATGGCCGCACCCGTGGCCACGCAATCCGCCGCGGCCGGCATTGACACCGTGGCCAGAGCCAGTGTCACCGCTGCGCCTGCCGCGCTCACAGTGGCGCGAGCCTTCGCATGACCACGACTCAATTCCGAAGCTACTGTCCATGCTGCGAGAGCATCGTTCCACACGATTCGAAAGACTTTGTTCATGATGTTCCTGGTTGATTCCGCCGCCGCGGAGTAGCGACGCAATCCAAGCCAAGATCAGGGAGAACGGCCCTTGCCGAACAAGCCCTCAGTACTGGAGCGTCTAGCGTGAGGGCGCGAGCATATGTAACAAGTGGTCGCGCAGGGCGATGCTTTGTTAACTCTAGTTAACTTTTATTAACTAGTTCACACATATAACGGGATTTCGCTTCAAAACCTTGTTGCCTGGGCCCGACAGGGCTTGGAGGACGACGTCGATCATGGTCCTCAATACAACCCCGTCAGACGGAGCGGAGACAGGCGAGGGCCGACACACCAACCGACGTGAACATCATTGCGCGTGCGCGGCAACTGATACCACGGCACGCAGACCGAGCAGGTAGCTGTCCACGCCAAAGCCGCAGATCTGTCCTTTCACGATCTCGGCGAATACCGAGTGATGGCGAAACGTCTCGCGCGCATGGATGTTCGACATGTGCAGTTCGACCACAGGCACGGTGAGGATCGCCAGTGCGTCGCGAATGCCGTAGCTGTAGTGCGTCCAGGCACCGGCGTTGATGAGCACCGCGTCCACGCCCTCGGTGAAGCCGCGGTGGATGCGCTCGCACATCGCGCCTTCGCTGTTGGTCTGGAAGCTCTCGACCTCGGTGCCCAACTCCTTGCCGAGTGCCTGCAATAGCGCGTCGATCTCGGCCAGCGTCACCGTGCCGTACTGCTTCGGGTCGCGCTTGCCGAACATGTTGTGGTTGATGCCGTGCAGCATGAGGATCTTCATGGGGGTCGTCTCCTGCTCGTCGGGTCAGACCAGGGGAATGGTCATGCGGTCGATGAGGCTGCGCGTGTCGGGCCGCACGCCGCGCCACCACAGGAAGGCTTCCGCAGCTTGTTCCACCAGCATGCCGACGCCGTCGGCCAGCTTCGGCACGCCGGCGTTCTGCGCCAGCCGCAGGAAGGGCGTCAGGCCCTTGCCGTAGGCAAGCTCGTAAGCCAGCTTCGCACCCTGCAGCGCCTGCGCGGGCAGGGGCGGCAATTCGGCCCTGAGGCTCGCGGAGGTGCCGTTGATGACGATGTCGAATCGCTCGCCTGCCAGATCGCCGTAGCCGCAGCCTTGCACGCGGCCGTGCCCGGCGAACTGTTTTGCCAGGTCGACGGCCTTGGCCTGCGTGCGGTTCGCCAGCACCACCACGGCTGGTTGTCGCGCGAGAAACGGCTGCAGTGCGCCACGCACCGCACCGCCCGCGCCGAGCACCAGCATGCGCGCGCCCTCGAGCGGGAAGCCCAGGTTGCTCTGGATGTCGTTGGTCAGGCCCACGCCGTCGAAGTTGTCGGCAAGGATGCGGTCGCCATCGAACTTGAGCGCATTGGTGGCGCCTGCGAGTTCGGCGCGTTCGAGCCGTTCAGTGGCCAGTGCATAGGCCTGCAGCTTGAACGGGGCGGTGACGTTCATTCCGCGCCCGCCCGCCTTGCGAAATGCGTGCACGTCGTCGGCGAAGCGCTCCAGCGAGCCTTCGATCGCGCTGTAGTTGATGTCCTGGCCGGTCGCTTCGGCGAAGCTGCCATGGATCATCGGCGATTTGGTGTGTCCTATCGGGTTGCCGATCACGGCGTACTTGTCGGTCATCGCTGTTTCCTTACTTGCTGTAGAGCACGCCGTCGGCCTGCATGTCGGCGATCTGCGCGGCGTCGAAGCCGAGGCTGGCCGCGATTTCCGCGTTGTGCTCGCCCAGTTCGGGCGCCACCTGCGTGATCGAGGTGTCGCAACCCGACATGTGGAAGGGCAGGTTCGGCAGGCGGATCTTTCCGAGCACCGGATGGTTCTGCTCGACCACCATGCCGCGCGCGCGGATCTGCGGGTCGGCCAGCACTTCATCGATGCGCTGGACCTTGGCGGCAGGCACGTCGATGCCGTCCAGCATCTTCAGCACCTGCGCGACCGGCCGCGCAGCAACCCACGGCTTCACCACTTCGAGGATCCCGGCGCGATGGGCATTGCGCCCGGCCGACGCGTGCAGCCGCTTGTCGCCGCCGAAACCCGCGGGGCCGCCGTTCTGCTCGACCAGTGCGGCAAAGCGCTTCCAGGCGTCGTCCACCTGCGCGGCGATCACGAGGTCGCCGTCCTGCGCGCGGAACACGCCGTAGAGCGTGGAATTGGGCATGTCGTGCCCGGTCTGCACCGGCACCTCCTGTCCGTTGGAGAGCGTGTAGCACTGCACCGCGTACTCGTGCATGGACACCAGCGTGTCGTACAGCGCCATGTCGATGTGCTGCCCGCGGCCGGACTTCACGCGCCCCAGCAGCGCGGCGTTGATTGCGGCGACCGCATGGATGCCGGTGTACATGTCACCCAGCGAGATGCGCAGCAGCGGCGGTGCCTCGCCCGGGTTACCGACCATCTGCATGATGCCGCTCTTGGCCTCGGCGATGAGGCCGAAGCCGGCGCGGTGCGAGTCGGGGCCGGTGTGGCCGTAGGCCGAGATCGAGCAGTACACCAGGCCGGGGTTGGTCTGCGCGAGTTCGGCGTAGCCCAGGCCCAGTTTGTCGAGCGCACCGGGGCGGTAGTTCTCGACGAACACGTCGGCGCTGTCGGCCAGCTTCTTCATCAGTGCCCGGCCGCGTGGGTCCTTCGTGTTCACGCTGAGCCCCTTCTTGCCCATGTTCTGCTGCAGGAAATAGCCGCTGTGGTCGCCGACGAACCACGCATGCTGACGTCCTGCATCGCCCGTGCCGGGACGCTCGACCTTGATGACTTCGGCACCGAGCGCGGCAAGGCAGCGGCCGACATAGGGCCCGGCCAGGAAGTGGCTGTAGTCGACGACGCGGAAGCCGGCCAGCGGCAGCGCTTGCTTCGGCGACGCGCTCATGCCGGCTTTCTCGGCACCATCACGCGGTGCTCGCCCTTTTGCACGACCTCGTCGCGCTGGTTGATGAGTTCGGACGGCAGCACGAGGATGCCCCAGCCCGGCTTGCTCTTCGATTCGCGCTTGCTGCCGACGTGGAATTTCACGCGCACCGTGTCGCCGAGCTTGATGGGGCCGACAAAGCTCCATTCCCAGCCGAGCGACATGCCCGGCATGAAACGCATGTCGCTCTTCGTCTTGAGCCCGTCGGCCACCGACAGGCCGAACAGCCCGTGCGCCACGCGGGTGCCGAAGGGCGTGGTGCGTGCATAGGCTTCGTCGGTGTGAACGGGGGTGTGGTCGCCGGTGAGGTCGGCATACGCCATCACGCGCGCCTCCGTCACTTCATAGGGCGGGCTGGTGCACTCCTGGCCGACGACGGCGTCGTCCCAGTACTTGTCTTCGATGGTCAAGGTGGTCATTGGTGTGTGTCTCTGTATTGGGGGAGCGGCTCTTCAGGCGCGGGGATCGATGGCGAGCGCGCGTGCCACGGCGCCGGCGCTGGCCTGGATGAATTCGACGGCCAGGCCGTCCGGCAGGCGCAGCCAGTTGCGGCCCTGCGGCATTTCGGTCACGCCGAAGGCCTGTGCGGCGGCGAGTGCGGCTTCGAGGTCTTCGCACATCACGCCGAGATGGCCGAGGCGGCCTTCAGGCCCTGCGTAGTCGGGCTTGGCCATGAACTGCATGCCGCCGAGGGTCCAGTACTGCACCGGCTCTTCGAGCGTGCCCTGCACTTCGCGCATCGTCATGCCGCAGACGTCGTGGAAGAACTTGATGTGCCAGTGGATGTCCTTCACCCAGATGGCGACGTGCTCCACGTAGGCGCGCGGCGTGCTCATTTCGCCTCCAGCCGGCGTTCGATGCCCTTGATGGCCGCAACCAGCGTCTGGTTGACCGGCGTCGGCACGTTGTGCAGGAGCCCGCCGCGCACTACCGCGCCGTTGATGAAATCGATCTCGGTGATGGAGCCTTTCTCCAGGCTCTGCAGCATGGAGGTCTTGAACTCGTAGGGCAGGCCTTCGGCGGCCATCACCCATGCATCGCGCGGAGACTGAATCGACAGCTTCACGCCGACGGCCCGCGCGACGGCCATGGCCTCGGCCACGGCGGCGATGGCCGTGGCCTCGATCTCGGGCACCGCGTAGAGGCTGCCGTACACCTGGCCCGTGATGCCGCTCAGCGCGCCGGTCGAGACGTTGATGAGCAGCTTGTCCCACATCACGCCCAGGATGTTGTCGCTGACCTCGCAAGGGAGTTCGGCGCGCTCGAATTCGGCCGCGATGGCCCTGGCGCGTTCGCTCACGCTGCCGTCGAGTTCGCCGATCACCGTGCGCTTGCCGTGCGTGCCGGCAATGATGCGGCCCGGGCCGAGCAGGACGCCGCCGACGTAGGTCTTGCCGGCCAGCACGTGCTCGCGGCCGGCGACGTCGGCCAGGATTTCCTCGTGGCCCATGCCGTTCTGCAGTGACATCAGCGCGGTGTCGGGTCCGATGATCGACAGCGCGCCTTCGATGGCCGAGCGCGTGTGGAAGGACTTGACCAGCACGATCACCAGGTCGGCCGGCGGCAGGCCCTCGACGCCTGTAGCTGCGCGCACCTTGATGCGGCGCTCCGAGTCGCCGTCCTTCATGAGGAGGCCGTCGCGGTTGACGGCGTCGACGTGCGCCTGGAACGGGTCGATGAGCGTGACGTCCGACCCGCCGGCGGCGAGCGTGCCGCCGATGGCACAGCCGAGGGCGCCGGCGCCCAGGAAGTAGATTTTCATGCCTGTCTCTTGAAGGAGTGTTTCGAAGGGATGCGTCGAAGATAGGGTTCGACGAACATTTCGTCCATGACATGGAGCGAATGGTCTACATTCCGTTTTGAAATGAATGCGGACGACGACAACCTCGATGCGAGCGCGGGCCTGCTCAGCCTCAAGCTGCTGCGCCTGTTCGACCTGATCTACACCACGCAGAGCGTGACGCGCGCGGCCGACCAGCTCGGCCAGAGCCAGCCGACGGTGAGCAACTGGCTGGGCCGGCTGCGCAGGCATCTGGGCGACGAGCTGTTCGTGCGTACCGCGGCAGGCATGCAGCCGACACCGCGCGCGGAAGAACTGATCGTTCCGGCGCGCGAGGCCCTGGCGGCGCTGCGCCGCGTGGCCGCGCCGCCGGAAGTGTTCGACCCGTCGAGCGCGACGCGGCGCTTTCGCATCTGCATGACGGATGCCAGCCACATCACGCTGCTGCCGCAACTGCTGGCGCACGTGCGCGCCGTGGGCCCCGGCATTCGCCTGGAGGCTGCGCGCATCGACGAGCAGACCGGGCAAGCGCTGCAGTCCGGCCAGGCCGACCTCGCGATCGGGCTGGTGCCCTGGCTCGAATCAGGCTTCTACCAACAGGTGCTGTATCCGCAGGATTGGGTGTGCCTGGTGAATGCACGGCATCCGCGCGTCGGCTCGAAGGGCATGGGCCTGCGCGACTACAAGGCCGAGGCGCACATCGGCATCGTCGGCGGTACGGGCGTGCAACTGCTGGAGGCAGCGCTGCTGCGGCACCGCGTCGAACGGCGCATCCTGCTGGAGCTACCCGGCTTCCTGGGCCTGGCCGCCATCGTCTCGACCACCGACCTCGTCGCCACAGTGCCCCGCCAGATCGGCGAGACGCTGGCCCGCACCAACGGGCTCGCCGTGTTCGATTGCCCGGTGCCCGTGCCGCCCTTCACCGTCAAGCAGCACTGGCACGCGCGCTACAACCAGGACCCGGCGAATCGCTGGCTGCGCGGTTTGTGCGAACGGCTTTTTGCCAAGAAGTCGAACGCGCGTAAATAGAGGATCGAGCCTGTCGACGGCCAGGGTGAAGAGCACGATGCGCTTTTGAGCGCCTGCTCCGGGCGATAGCTTCAACCCGGAGCGCGGTGAACGAAGTGGCCTTGATGGTGCGGCCCGACGGCACGACCGAATGGCATTGCGAGACCGACCTGGGCCCGATCACCGTCGCCCCAAGAAAACCCGAGTGGCCGATCAAGCTCTTGAGGGCCATGACCGAGCGCGTTTCGACGACCACGTTGGGCAGCGCAAGGTTCTGCCGCGCTGCACGTTTCGCCGTTTCGGAGAAATCCAACCGTCGCTTGGGTGGCACGCGCCACTGTTGGTAAAGACAGAGCCGCATCACCTGATCAATGCATTCACGCGTTGTCAGGCGAGCACCCCTCGCGAGACATCGAGCGAATCAGCTTCGCGCTTCCGGGGATGTCAGGTGCCGTTCGGCGTGTTGCGTGAGCGGCTCGCCGACATGGCTGTGGAGAAGCTCAGTCATCGGGATTGGGTGCCAGCATCCAGTGCATAGCGTTCAGAGGCTGCGCGCACGCGTGAGAGAACAACGCCATTCCTATGAAAAATGAATGAGTGAATCTCGATTTTCGACGCATTCAAAAAGCAAGAGATGAAGTCTTGGTTGCTCTACTCCGTCGATCGCTGCATCGTGAATGGAGCGCCTTGTAATGCACAAGTGTTGGTTGATGTTAGGCCTGATGCGCCGGTATTTCCTTTTTTGTCGGACTCCACTTAAGAGCTGGCCATAACTTGTCACACGGTTAATCCGAAGCGACGCTCCGCGTCACTTTCCGGGATCAATTGGCGCGTTCTCCTCCGGCGGGGTCTGAGGCATGAATCGTGCGCCTCATGGCGTGGTCGGCGAGTGCATCCGGGCCCGAGCCTGCGACATACATGCTGGCCATGCACGACGAAAGTATTCCCCCGCATGCGAAGTACGCAACGCGTGCGGCGGCTGGTTCTCTTCAATCTCAAAAAAACATTCCCATGATGATGTTCCCCCGAGGATGCGTTTCCGCACTGATGCTTTTGGTGCTCCTGTCTGGCTGCGGCGGTGGGGGTGGCGGCAACCAGGGCAGTGGCCTGGCCGGCCTGTCCGGTCTGGGCGGTGGCAGTCAAGGCAGCAATGGCACCGGCCAAAGTGGCGGTGGCACAGGCGGCGCGAGCGGCACAGGGGGCGGCATAGATGGGGGCACTTCGCCCGTCGCAGCGACCACAGCACTGGTGACCAGGCTCGGCAAGCCCGCCCGGGTGCTGTTCGGGCTCGGCTCCGGTTCCATCGACGAGATGAAGAAACAGGACATTCACCCGGACATCGTGGACACCTACCTGGTAGGCACTGGCGCAGGCGCCTGGCCTACCTGGAACAGTCCCGACGGCGCGTACCTCACATACACCGCGCAGGCCAAGCAGGCCTACGGCGCGATTCCGATGTTCACGCTCTACCAGATGCAGGGCGATCTAAGCGGCATCAACGACGCGGCCTTCATGAACAAATACTGGGGGCAGACGCGGCTGATGTACCAGCTCATTGCGGACCTGCGCGGGCCCGTTCTGATCAACCTGGAGCCGGACTTCTGGGGATTCCTTGCGTCGAAGAGGCCCGACCACGACGCGACGCAAATTCCGGCCGTCGTGAACAACCAGCCGGAATGCGCTGGGCTGCCGAACACCGCCGCGGGCCTCGGCCAATGCCTCGTGCAGATGGGCAGGCAGATCGCGCCCAAGGCGCTGGTGGGATTCCCGCCCTCCTTCTGGAGCGGCACCGCTGCCGAGATCGGCGCGCAGATGCGCGTGGTCGGGGCAGACAAGGCGGACTTCATCGTCGCCCAGACCAGCGACCGCGACGCGGGCTGCTGGGAAGCTGACTCGCCGCCCGACGAATGCAGGGGCCGAACCGGAACGTTCTACTGGGACGCAAGCAACAAGACCAGTCCGAACTTCCACGACTCCCAGAAGCAGATTTCGGACTACCGTGCCGCACTGGGCAATGGCCTGCCGATCCTGTGGTGGCAAACGCCGATGGGCGTGCCGTCCGACACGCCCGGCGGCACTGACCAGCACTACCGCGACAACCACGTCGACTACATGCTGCGCAATACCCAGGAGTACGGCGACACGCACACGTTCGCGATCGTCTTCAGCCCAGGAGGTAGCCACCAGACCTCCATCACCACCGATGGTGGCCAATTCGCCCGCCTTTCGGGCCAGTACCTCGCGCGAGGCGGTGCGGCCTTGAAGTAGCGATCGGACGCCGGAATCGCACTTGATCCGACGGCGACGTATTCGACCACCATGTATGTGGAAGGCGCCCCGGTTCTACATCCTCTTCCAGGATGAACACCAGGATCAGTCAGCCTCGCGAGCCGAAAGGCCTTCCAGGCGGATCGCAGGCTTATCAATGAAATCAGCGCCTCCAGGAAAGCTGGCGGCCCGTGCCGGGCTCCGCGACTTTTCAGCGCATTAACCAACGGCTCCCATGTTTGACAAAACTGATTTTGCTGCTGCGTTGCTCGTGTTGAGCGCGGTCGTGCTCCCGGGTTGCGGGGGCGGAGATTCGGAAAATTTCCAGGCAGGCGCTACGGTCCCTGTTGTCGCAGGGGGCACCCCAGAGGTCCCAGCTGTCGCGGGAGGCACACCGGAGACTCCCGCCACCACGGGAGTCACCCCCGAAGTCCCCGCCGCCCCGGGAGACACCCCGGTGGCCCGCGTCATCAAGCACCCCGGTGTTGGGGTCACCCTCTCGGATCTCGCGACGCTCAAGGCGTACGTCGATCAGGGCAGGGAGCCATGGGCGTCCGGCTTCGAGCAAGTGGCGGGCAGTCCCATGTCCAGGCTCAGCTACGGAGGGCATGGCCCGTTCGCGAAAGTGAGCCGCGCCCCTGACGAGAATCTCTGGGCCTGGCGCAACGACATGGTCGCGATCTCGAATCTCTCGCTGATGTGGTACTTCACCCGTGACGAGCGATACGCGGAGAACGCGCGCAAGTTTCTGCTTGGGTGGGCCACCACCCAGACCGAGTTCTCGGGTCGCGAGTCGATGCTCGACCTGGGCGACTACGCGCTCCAGTTCGTGGGCGGCGCGGAAATCCTGCGCGCCACATGGCCGGGCTGGAAGGAGTCCGACACGGCGACGGTGAAGAAGTACTTCAAGGACGTCCTGATGCCGGCGGCGAACCCCTACGGCGAAAGCTCGTTCGGCGCCGCCAACAAGGGCGCACTGTCCCTCACCGCGCTTGGGCTGATGGCGATCTACAACGACGACATCGAGGCATTGGACAAGGTCGTCTACCAGGCCCGCACGCTGGCCCACATCGGGCTGCGAAATTCCAACGACATCGGCATGCTCGGCGACTCGCTGCGCGACCAGGGGCATGCCTATGGGCAGCTCAAGTCGCTGACCATGCTCGCCGAGGCGCTCTGGAGCCAAGGCATCGACATCTATTCCGATTTCGACAACCGCCTGCTGGCGGCGGGTGAGTATTTCGCGAGGGTGAACGAGCGCGTGCCCACGGCAGCGCTTCCTTTCGGCACCACCGATCGCTACTACCTCACCGACGTCACCGGGCACGGCTGGGACGGCGCCAATGGCGGGAGCGTGGCGCTGACCCAGATCTATGGCGCCTACGTCCTGCGCAAGGGTCTCCAGGCCCCCTTCATCGCGCAGAGGCGCCTCCGGATGCCGGTGGACGGCAGCAGCTTCATGTTCCTCAAGGACGCCGACACGTCGAAGGCGACACCGCCGCCGGCGCTGCCCATTCCTTCGACCGCCTCGATCACCTCGGGATTCAGCAATGCCGACATCGGGGGCGCCAGCCCGGCCGGCACGGCCACATACGCCGACGGCAAGTGGAACGTGGCTGGGGCAGGCCGGGGTATCTGGGGCGCACTCGACAGTTCCCACTTCACCTACAAGGCCCTCACCGGCAACAGCGCCATCATCGCGAAAGTCGAGTCGCTCCAGAACACCCACCCGTCCGCAATGGCGGGCGTGATGATGCGCACAAGCCTGGATCCAGACGCTCCGCGCGCCTGGATGGCGATAAATTACAAAGGTGAAGCCTTACAGAACATGACGAAGCTGGCGGTGTATGGCGGCTCGAACTACGCGAACAAGGTTGCGAGCTCCGGGCCCACTTACTGGGTGAAGCTCGAGCGCATCGGGAACATCATCACCGGCTACGTTTCTCCCGATGGCACCAATTGGGCCGCCACCGATGTCGGCCGCATCAACGCCCCCGTTCCCGACACGGTCTATGTCGGATTGGTGGTCTCGTCGGTCACCAGCCAGCTAAACAACAGCGTCTTCAGCAACGTGCAGATCACCGGCGGCGACGGTGGTGCGCCGAGCGTCATCCCGGCGGCGCCCGCCATGCTGCTGGCCTCGCCGGGCGATGGCACCGTCCCGTTGCGCTGGCAGGCGTCCTTCGGCGCCAACGGATACACGGTCGGCCGCTCCGAGTTCAGCGGCGGACCCTACGAGACCGTCGCGTCGGGCGTCACGGGCAGCAGCTATACGGACACCTCCGTGGTCAATGGCACCACCTACTACTACACCGTCACGGCGAGCAACTCCGCCGGAACGAGCGGCCGTTCTCCCATGGACAGCGCCACGCCGGCCCGTCCGATGGTGAACGTTGCCACCGGCGGCACCGCAAGCGACAGCGCGGGCAATGCGACCCAAGCGAAACGCGCCTTCGACCGGAACTCGCTGTCGCAATGGCTCTACGTGGGCACGACCGGCTGGCTGCAGTACGACCTCGGCCATACGGAGCGCGTCCGGCGCTATGCGATCACCAGCACCACCAACCCGGTCCCGCGCGATCCGAAGGACTGGCAGTTCCAGGCCTCCAACGACGGCGTCACCTGGACCACGCTGGACACGCAAAACGACCAGGTGTTTGACTACCGCCTGGAACTGAAGACCTATGCGATCGCGAATCCGGCCTCCTATCGCTACTACCGGCTCAACATCACAGCCAACAACGGCGACAGCACCCTCACAGATCTTTCCGAACTGGGGCTGTTCGTTTCCAAGTAGCCGTAGTGAACCCGATGCGCGATGGACGGGCACGCCCATGGCACATCTCTTCCAGCTCCAAGCAATACGCCAAAAAATGCCACAGATTTCAAGAAAAATGAGTGAGGTGTCCATTGGCAGATCGTCTCCAGTTTCATCGACGTTCCCCCGTAACTGGAATTGCGCGCGGCTCATAGCGATCGGCCTGCTGAGCACATGGGTCGCGGCTTGTAGCGGTGGGTCGTCGGGCACTTCGACAGAAGCACTCATTGCAGGCACACCCGCAATCGCACCTGCACCTGCACCTGCACCTGCACCTGCGCTTGAACCCGCACCCGCCCAGGGCACCTCCTGGAAGAGCGTGAAGTTCGGCGGCATCGGCGTGATGGCGGCAGATCAGAACATCTATGGACGCATCTACGTGAGCGGCACCGGCCGGGGTGCGTTCTACAGCAACTGAACCCCGTCGCTTCATCCCCGCATCGCTCATGCGCAAGACCGTGCGGGGTGCTTCACATATCGACGCAGCGCTCGACTGCTTGTTCTTGCCGCCCTTCCAGTTGGCGATCTTGTGCCGGCCTTCAATGGCACTGAACACCTCCGCTTGCTGCCCTACGGAAGCTCCCGTGCGCTGACCGGATCGGCCGTCGGCGGCAGCGCACCGCGCGGGGAGCCGGGCGCAAGCTTGCGCGTATCGGGCAGCACCGGCGCGGCGTTCACCCCGCGCAGCATGATGTTGTCGGTGTTGGGCTGCGTCTGCAGCTGCTGGCCGCGGATCTCGTCGTAGCGGTCGTAGGCGAAGGCCTCGGTCGAGGCGCCATCGCGCATCACCGCCGGGCGCAGGAACATCATCAGGTTGCTCTTGGTGCGCGTGCGGTTCTCGTTCTTGAACAGGTTCCCCAGCACCGGGATGTCCCCGGCCAGCGGCACCTTCTCGATGTTGTTGTTGTAGGTGTCCGACAGCAGCCCGCCCAGCATCACCAGGCCGCCGTCCTCCACCAGCACGCTCGACTCGATCGAGCGCTTGTTGGTGGTCGGGCCGTTCACGTTGGTCAGCGAGTTCTGGTCGACCGTGGAGGTCTCCTGGAAGATCGTCATGCGCACCGTGCCGTTCTCGTTGATGGTGGGGCGCACGCGCAAGGTCAGGCCCACGTCCTTGCGCTCCACGGTGGTGAACGGGTTCACGCCCACCGAGCCCGAGGTGCTGGCATACGAGCCCGTAGGGAAGGGCACGTTCTGGCCGATGATGATCCTGGCCTCTTCGTTGTCCAGCGTCAGCAGGTTGGGCGTGGAGAGCACGTTGGCATCGCCATCGCTGTTGAAGAAGTTGGCGATCGCGCCCAGGATGTACTGGCCGCCGATCTTGCCGGCGATGCCCAGGTTCAGCCCCGGCTGGATCGAGGAGGCCAGCCCGGCGGCATTGCGGGTGGCCAGCGCCTGGGTCAGCGCCAGGATGTTGGTCTTGTTCAGGCTGGAGTTGGTGCCGATGACCCCGTTGTTGCCCAGCGCGCTTTGCCACTGCACGCCGAAGTTGGCGGCCTTGCTGGCGCTGACCTCCACGATCAGCGCCTCGATCATGACCTGTGCGCGTCGGCCATCGAGCTTGTCGATGACGGCGCGCATCTGGCGGTACTGGGACTCGGGGGCGGTGATGATCAGTGAGTTGGTCGTCGGGTCGGCCTGGATCTGGCCGCCGGTGGAGGGCTGGTTGGCGGCTGGCGAGCCGCTTTGGCCGCCCGTGCTGTTCTGCGTGGCCTGCTGTGGCACGGCGCTGCTGCCGTCAGCCGCACCCGCGCCCGTGGTGCCCGATGGCCGGTTCGCCGCCATCGCGGCGCGCAGCGTGGCCGCCAGGCGCACCGCTTCGGCGTTCTTCAGGTAGACCACATAGATGTTGCCGGCAGCGCCATTGCTGCTTTCGGCAGGCGGGCGGTCGAGCTTCTCGATCAGCGTGCGCACGAGTTGCGCGCGCGCCGGATTGGCCGCGCGCATGAGCACCGAGTTGCTGCGCGCGTCGGCCAGCAGCGTGGTGCGAAACGATGCATCGGCGCCACCCGGCGCTTCGCTGACGCTCGGTGCGCCCGACGCACCGCCATCGATGAGCCGCTGCACCAGCGGAATCAGGTCGGTGGCGATCGAGTGCTTCAGCTGGATGACCTCGACATCGGAGGCATTCGGCACATCGAGTGCCGCGATGATGCGTGCGAGCCGCCGCATGTTGTCGGCGTAGTCGGTGATCACGAGCGAGTTGCTGCCCGGGTTCACGTTGATGGTGTTGTTCGGCGGAATCAGCGGACGCAGCACCGGCATCAGGGCGTTGGGCGACTCGTGGTTGAGCCTGAAGATCTGGGTGACGACCTGGTTGCTTGCCGACGCTGGCACGGCACCGATGGAGGTGTTCACGGCGACGCTCTGCAGCTTGGCGTTGGCTTCGAGCACCACCTTGTAGAGGCCGTCGGCCTCCACCACCGCAAAGCCCTGCAGGCGCAGCGCCGCGGCGAACTGGTTGAAGGCGGCGGCCGGCTGCACGGCGCGGTCGGTCACGAGGTCCATCGTGCCCTTCACGCGCGGATCGACCACCACATTGCGCCCGGTCACCACCGCCATGGTGCGCGCCACGGCCTCGATGTCGGCGTTGGAGAAATTGAGCGTGATCGGACTGCTGCGAACAACAGGCGCTGCCGCGGCCTCGGCCGGCGCGGGCGTCTCCACCGTCCGTGGCTCGACAACGGCAACCGCCTGAAGCGTGACCCGCACCGAATTGCCTTGCAGCTCTGCCGTGTACGGCACCGGCTGCCGGAGATTCAACACCACCCGGCTGCGCTCGCCGGCCTGCACCACATTGATCGAGCGCAGGTTGGGTTGATTCACTTCGATGGCCGCGCGCCCGACATCGTTGGTGGCGCCAAGGAAGTCCAGTGCGATGCGCGCGGGGCTCGCGACCGAAAAACTGCTGGGCACGGCGGCGAGCGGTCGTGCCAGGTCGATCTGGATCACCTCCACACCCTGTTGCATGGCGCTTGCGACCGCCTTGATCGCGTTCTGCGCGCAGGCGGTGTCGACCGCGCCGGCTGCAAGCAGGCCCAGGCACACGGCCCGAAGGCGGAACCGGAGAGCGCCCCGTGCGCCGAGGTCTTTCACTGGCGGGCGGTTTGTCTCAGATCGAATGACCGAGCACCATCGCGACGCCGGGTTGCTTGTTCGGCCGGACGAAGCTGTCGCGTGTCAGGCGTCCCATCTTGATGGTGAGCGTCTGGGTGCTGAACCACTTGTCATAGAGCGCATTGATCTCGCCGCTGGCGTACAGCTGCGAGAGGCTCCGGTCGACCGCCGCGAGCAACGCGGTGTCGCCCTTGCGCACCATCACTGCGTACGGTTCGACCGACAGCGCAAGCCTGCTCAGGCTGAGCGTATCGATCCCCTTGTCGTTCGACACGAGGCCCTGCAGCAGCGAATCATCCTGCGCAAACGCTTGCACCTTGCCTTCCTTCAGGGCTTTGTAGGCCTCGCCGTTGTTGTCGTATGTGGTGAACTTCGCGTCGCGCAGCTCGCCGTCGCCCAGTTGCTTGAAAAGCTTCTCCGAGGTCGAACCCTTGGCCAGCGCGATCGGCATGTTCTTCAAGTCCTTTACCGTCTCCACGTGAAGGCTCTTGTTCGTCAGCACGCGCATCCCGGCGACGAAGAAGGTGTAGCTGAAGTCCACCTTGTCCTGGCGCGCCATCGTGTTGGTGGTCGAGCCGCACTCGAGGTCGATTTCGCCGGCGAGCAGCTTCGGAATGCGCTCCGGACCGGCCACGAGCTTGTACTGGACCTTGATGTCGGGAAGCTTGAGTTCGCGCTTGATCTCCTCGACCGCGTGCAGGCACAGATCGATCGAATAGCCGACCGGCTGCTTCTGTGCATTGACGAACGAAAAGGGCGGCACGGCTTCGCGCACGCCGAGCACGATCGTGTGCGTTTCGCGGATCTTGCTCATCGTGTCGGCGGCCTGCGCCGGCAGTGCCGCCAGCGCCATCAGCACGGAGACCAGGGGAATCATTGCGGCATGCAGCAGCCGCAGGGGAAAAGGGAACATGGGGGTACTACGCCAACGGCGGTTTGAATTTCGATGTCGATCACACGCCGTTGCTGTCTCGCCGACCCTCGGGGGTCGCGTTCGCACCCACCGCCCGGCATCGCTCGCAAGAGATTCGGTTCTTGCGAGCGATGCGGACCCCATGTGTCATTCGGTAACCTTGCGCGCTGATTGTTTACTGAAACGTGTGCCTTCCATTGGCATGAAAAATGGAATTCAAACGCTCGTTTTTCGAGGCAATCGCCACGTTCTGCCGGCGCTCGAGGGAGCCATGGTCGTTCCAGCTTTGTCCTGGACTTGCGACAACTCGCCCATCGGGTCAAAGACGCTCACGTTCCAGTAGGTCGGAACGTAGTCGTGTCCTGCCAGCGCAAGGGCATTGCCGATAACGATGTGCACTATATTTCTAAACGCTGATGACGAAAAAGGCCGAATCCAGACTGCTTTGTTGAGCCACTTCACTCACAGCCACTGCACGGCGTATTCCCTGACAGCGGGATAACCCGTACAAGCGAAGTTTGTGAAAGCTGCCTAATAGTTCATGTTGCATTTGAAGGCGGGCAAAAAAATGCACTTTCTTGCAGCTGGCCCTAACTTGAAGGAGACACATGAAAACTCATCAGCCTTTGGCAGTTTCCGCAATCGTTGCAGCCGTTCTCGCCAGTGGGTGCGGTGGCGGCGGCAACAACAACACACTTCCTTTCATCGGATTCGGCAATCCCCCTGTCGCCACGGTGCCGCCCCCGTCAGGCCCTGCGGCGCTGACATGTGATGACACGCTCAAGGCCAATTTCAAGCCTGACGCCAGCACCAGTGTTGTTGCGGTCAAGTCATTCAAGAAGGGAGACGCCCTCGTCCTGGGTGGCGCGGCGACGGCGACAACGCCGGTGGCTGCCAACGACGTCTGCATGGTCAAGCTCAATGTGGGGCCTGGAAACCCTGGACCCGAAGGCGCCCCTTCAACGTCGCCCGGCATCGGCATCGAGATCTGGCTGCCATCGAAAGCAGCCTGGAATTCGCGCATTCATGCGTTGGGAGGCGGTGGTTGGCAAGGGGGTGTCGCCGGCAGTGCGGCAGCGATTGCGAGCAGCGACGCGGCCAACGTGGCCGGCAAGGAAGGCGCTGTCTCATCGACCACGGATACCGGGCATTCCTCGCTCGCGGGCGGGTCGTTCGCAATGAACCCGGATGGCACCATCAACAAGACGTTGTGGACCGACTTTGCCAGCAGAGGCATTCATGAACAGGCCATCAAGACGAAAGCGCTGGCAGCGGCCTACTACGGAACGCCGGCCAAGTACGCCTACTGGGACGGGGGCTCGACAGGGGGACGCCAAGGCCTGAACCTGGCGCAGAACAATCCCACCGACTTCGACGGCATCGTCGCCAACTATCCTGCGATCAACTGGACGAGGTTCATCACCGCGGAGCTGTATCCGCAGATCGTCTTCCAGCGTGACCTGGGTGGTGTTGCACCGACCCAGGCTCAGCAGGATCTGGTTTCCAACGCTGCCATTGCCGCATGCGATGTGGTGGCCGGCCAGCACCTGGGCTATGTGCTCGACCCCGCGTCTTGTACGTACGACCCGACGACAGATCTCACGGTTCTCTGCACATCCGACGGTGGAACGAACGGCACGAGCGCGTGCGTCACGAAAGCACAAGCCACGGCCATCAACAAGGTCTGGTACGGCATGACCGCCGACGGCTCGGCACCGTCGCCGGCGACCGACAACGGCTGGTCTGCGGCTTCGTCCTCCACGCTGCTTGGCTCCGCAAACCAGCGCTGGTACGGACAGAGCCGCGGCACTTCGCTGTATGGCGCCATGTTCGCTTCTTTTGGTCTGAACGGCCTGACCAGCCCGAACGGTGCATTCCCCATCGCGTCTGATCAGGTGGCGCTCGAGTTGCAGAACTCGACCATCGGCGACCCTTCGTTCGTGAATGCGACCGGCAACGGCCAATCGCTTTGGAAGCAACTGAGCTACGCGCAGTTGAGCAATGCCTACGACCGCGGCGTGACGCTGCAGCCGCAGTTCGGAAACATCAACACGGACAACCCGGACCTCTCCGCGTTCAAGAATCGCGGCGGCAAGATGCTGACCTGGCATGGTTTGGCCGACGAGCTCATCATGGCGCAGGGGACGGTCAACTACTACAACAGCGTGGTAGCCAGGAACGGCGGGTTGAGCGATGTCCAAGGCTTCTATCGACTCTATCTGGTGCCAGGTGCCGGCCATGGCGATCCGAACGGAACGTCCAACCCGACAGCGGAAGTTCCCTACTTCACGCCGACCCAGTTCTACGACGCACTGACGGCGTGGGTGGAAAAAGGCACCGCTCCGGATGCCCTGACCCTGCAGACCCTTGGCGGTGCCCCGACGAAAACCCGTCCCATCTGCGTGTACCCGAAGAAAATCACCTACACCAGTGGAGACATCGGCTCAGCGGCGAGCTACACCTGCTCGTAGTTGCGGCCACTGTCAGAACTCGTGGTGTGGAGTCAGGCGACTGAACTGCGCTTGCAGCCACTCTGCGAGTGGATCCCAGCCATATCAACCCATGGTGACTGCCGTCAGGGTCAAAGCCGGCAGGTGCCGAGAGACTTCCTCGTTCCACATCGTCAGCCGCTAGCACGAGCGGACTGAGAGCCACACCCAGGCCGGCAGACGCAGCTTCCACAAGCGCGGCGGCGAGCAGGGCGTTGGCGTTGTTCGCCTGCAGTCTGCCGCTCGCCGGGATGGCGATTTCACGGCCATCGCGCAGGAACTGCCAATCGGTCGACGGCGAGCGAGTGCCCACGAATGCCAGGCATTCGTGGCCCTCAAGGTCTTTCGATGGCGCAGCACGCCAATGCCATGGCGGCAAAGCTCGCATCCGGCATCACCTCGGCGGGCCACGCACTGGCTGCGGATACCGAGACCAACCAGGTGTTCCCCATCCTGCCGGACCCGGTGATCGCTGCGTTGCAGAAAGACTTCGCGTTCTATGTGTGGGGAAGGGCGGGCGACGGCCACTCCGTGATCCGCCTGGTCACCTCATGGGCAACGGACGAAAGCCAGGTCGACTTGTTCTTGTCTCGCCTCGCCATTGCCGGTAGCGGCGCGTGAGCCGCTGCGTTCTTGCAAGCATCAAGACCGTGCTGACCAGCGGCGAATAGGCCCGCCGATTCGATCGCCCTTCACCAAGCGCCCAGAGCCGGCGCTTGACCATTGCCATCGATGCGAGTGCGGCCATGGTCTTGTCCTTCCAGCGCACAGGGGTGGTGTCGCCCGTCGGGTGCTTGCCTGCCAGCCACTGTGCGGGCAGATCGGGCACGAGTGCGAGCGCGGTGGCCATGCCGGCAATGGCCACGCCGCCTGCGATGACCTTCTCTGCCACCGCCATGCTCCGGATGCCACCCGTCGTCATCAGCGGCATCTTCGCCACGGCCGCGAGCTTCGATGCGAACTCGAGAAAGTACGCCTCGCGGGCCAGCGTGCGGCCGTCGGCGGTGGCGCCTTGCATTGCAGGGCTTTCGTAGCTGCCGCCGGACAACTCGACCAGATCGACTGGCAACTCGTTCAGCCAGAGAATGACTTGCCGCGCATCGTCTTCCGAGAACCCGCCCCGCTGGAAGTCGGCCGAATTGAGTTTCACCGCGACACAGAACCCCGGCGAGACACGCGTTCGGACCGCTTTCACGACCTCGAGCAGCAATCGCACACGGTTGGCGAGGCTTCCGCCCCAACGGTCGTCGCGCCGGTTGGTCAATGGCGACAGGAACTGCGAGATCAGGTAGCCGTGCGCCGCGTGGATTTCAACGCCGGTGAAGCCCGCGCGTTCTGCCGCCGTCGCAGTGTCGGCAAAGCGGGTGATGATCTCGGCGATCTCGGCCTCGCTCATTGCTTTCGGCATGGCGAACAGCTTGCTGTGCTTGCCAAGATCGAGCGCAACCGCAGACGGCGCCCACGCTTCTTCGCCCATGTTGGCGCGCACCTGCCGGCCTGGATGGTTGATCTGCATCCACGCTTGCGCACCGCGGCTGCGCGCGACCCTCGACCACTCGATGAACGGCTCGATGGCCGTTCCGGCGTCGAGCACGATCCCGCCAGGCCCCGTCAGCGCCCGCCCGTCGATCATCACGTTGCCGGTGATGATCAGGCCGGTGCCGCCACTTGCCCACGCCCTGTAAAGCTCGAAGATCGCGGGCCCGGGCAACTGCCCGACGGCCGCCATGTTCTCTTCCATGGCCGCCTTGGCGATGCGGTTGGGAACGACGCTGCCGTTGGGCAGGGTCAAGCTGGAGAAGAGGGGACTGTTCACGTTGCGCTGGCCTTCCGTACTCACGAAGAGAAGAATGCGGGTGATGCTAAGTTTGAAGTCAACTTGAAGGTCAAGCGCCATGAAGATCGGTGAACTTGCCGCGGCAACGGGCGTGGCCCCGTCCGCCATCCGGTTCTATGAAAAGAGTGGCCTGCTGCCGGCGGCACAGCGTGGCAGCAACGGCTACCGGAGCTACTCGAACGATGCGATCGAACGGCTCAGGCTGATCCAGGTCGCGCAATCGCTCGGCTTCTCGCTCGACACGCTTGGGGGCGTCTTCGCAAGCGCCGAAGGATTCAGGAAGGACGAGTTGATGCGCAACCTCGACGTTCGGCTCGCCGAGATCGACGGGCTCATGTCGACGCTGAGGTCGCAGCGCCGCGAGCTTCGTGATCTTCGGGAAACGCTGCGCAGCAGCTGGGCTGCGGGTGATTGTGTCGATGCGGTGGCGCTGGCAAAGGAGATGTCGGCGAAACCGGCGCCGATGTCGCGGCGCCTGACTATCCGGTCTTCAGAGGCCCGTTGAACCTGTAAGCACTGAGGATGATTCCGGACGGCATTGCTTTCGTGCTGACGAGCTCGAAGGAGCGCGGTGGCGTTCCCTCCGCAAAGAGGCGCTTTCCAGTGCCCAGCAGGACCGGATAGACGATCAGCATGGCTTCATCTGCAAGCCCATGTTCGAGCACCGTCGATGTCAGCGTGGAGCTGCCCCAGAGGACAAGGTCCGGGCCAGCTTGCGACTTGATGCGTTGAATGCCCTCGACGATGTCCGGTCCAAGGCCCTCGAACGGGCCCCACTCAAGACTGTCCGGACGGTGGGTAACGACATATTTGGTGGCCGCATTCAAGCCGTCTGCCATCGGGCTGCTCGGTGCCTTTGGCCAGAAGCCCGACCACATGTCGTAGGTGCGACGACCGAGCAGCAGATCGAAGCGCCCGCCGTGCGCGGCGAAGACTTCATCCCGGCCCTCGGGCGTCCGATAGGGCGCGGTCCAGTCAGCGTAGGGAAAGTCGTCTTCGCCGGAGGACTGGATCACGCCGTCCAGCGACACGTGCTCCATGATCTTGAGCTTTCTCATTCGGGTCTCCTTGCTTGGGGCCGATAGTACCCATCCGCACGTATGGGTGGAAGGCCGGCATCAAGCCTTCTCGGGAGCCAACGCGCCGGCCTTGGCTCTGGACTGCCGAAACAGGATGACAAGTCCGGAAATCAGAAAGTACACAGCCCCGACCGCCGCATAACCGCCAAAGGTCTGCACAACGGGCGCCGCACTGCCTTGCTGCACCACAAAAAATCCCCCGGCCAGCGCAGACTGCGCCCCGCTCAGCATCATCACCCACTGCCCCCGATCGCTCTTGCGGCGACGAATGGCCGTCGCCAGCTGAAGCAGCCCCGCAACGATGGCCCACACCCCGAAGATCACCAAGATGATCTGCAGCTTGAGCACGAGCGAAACCACCACGGCAACCGTGACCAGCCCGCTCATCCAGGCATTCAGGACCTGCGTGGGGTTGGCCTTTGCGCCCCCCGTCATCCTGGCGTCCAGCAGGTTTGCCAGCGCATCCCATGCGGGGTAGACGATCAGCAGGCCGCTTGCGAGTGCGGGCAACCCCTTGGCTGCGGTGAACGCCAGCGCGACCCACGCGAAGGAAAAAGCGGCGCGAGTGAAGTAGAGCTTGCGCAGCCACGCGGCTCGCTGAAGAGGGGACTGGTTGGTGTTGGACATGGCATTGGCGGTGAAGACCGCGAGATCGGGTAGGAAGGAAGGTCGCAGCCCCTTGAGCGGGGCAGGTGCAGGAGATTCTGTTTCGGCGGCACCATGCGCGGTATCGGTCGAATGACCGACAGGCCCCGAAAAAGAGCGACTGTGCGATGCTGGGCTTTTGCCCCAGCCATTTCATGTCCGACGACACGACCATTGCCGTTTTCGACGCAGTCCGCGCGCTTGCTTTCATCGGCGACCTGAGCATGGGCCAGCCGACCGACCATTCGCTGCGCACTGCGTGGCTCGCCGGCATGATCGCGACGCAGGCCCGCTGCGACCCATCGCAGGTCGAGGCCGCCCGGCACGTCGCGCTGCTGCGCTGGTCGGGTTGCACTGCCAATGCCCAGGAGTTCGCGGACTTTCTGGAAGACGACGTGCAAGGGCGAAGCGCCCTTCTTGCATCGCAGAAGCCGCGAACGGCGCAGCAGCCGTCCCGCAGCGTGCCCATTCCCAACGCCATGCTCGCCATGGCCAACATTCACTGCGAAATCGCCGGCGACATCGCGAACACGCTGGGCCTGGGTTCCGATACCGAAGCTGCGCTGCGCGCCATCTTCGAGACCTACGACGGCGGCGGCGTGCCCGGCCTTCTGCAAGGCAACGACGTGCCGCTTGCGACGTACGTCGTGGCCCTGGCGAGCGACCTCGAGATTTTCAGCCGCCTGTACGGGCTCGACGAAGCGCTCGCGCTGGCCCGCGGACGCGCGAACAGCGTCTACCCCGGCGCTCTTGTCGACGCCAGCGCACCGTGGGTCTCGACGTGGATGAAAGCGCTGGATTCCGCCGCCCCGCCGTGGACCGACGCTGCCGACCAGCCCGCTTCGATGCTTCGACGGGTCGGGCTGGAGCTCGTGGGCGACGTGATCGATCTCAAGCTTCCCTGGATGACGGGTTACTCGCGTCGCGTGGCCCAACTGGCGCGCGATTGCAGCGCGCGTGCCGGCCTGGACGAGGCCTTGTGCCGCCGCACGTACAAGGCTGGACTGATCCACGGCATCGGGCGGGCGTCGGTGCCCAATGCAATCTGGAACGCGCCCGAACCGCTGCCGGCCTCGTCACTGGAACGCCTGCGGCTCGTGCCGTACTGGACCTCCCGCGCCGCCGGACAGATCGACGGACTCGCGCTCGAAGCAGAAATCGCATCCTTCGCCTTCGAACGGCGCGATGGCTCCGGCTATTTCCGCGGCCGATCGGGTGCGGCGATGCCGCAGGAGGGACAGATCGTTGCCGCAGCCGAGCAGTGGGTTTCTCTTCGAACCCGCCGTCCGTGGCGAGCGGAGTTCACCGAAGCGGAGGCGCTCGATCGCATGAAGGAAGAGGCCGAGGCGGGCCGCTTCGACCAGGAAGTCGTTGCCGCTTTGCTTGCCAGTGTTCTGTCGCATACGTATACGCATACGCCCGCGAAACCCGTGGCGCCGGCGCGCGGCGAGCAGTCTCTGTCAGAGCGCGAACTGGAGGTTTTGCGCTGCATCAGCCGGGGCGAAAACACCAAGCAGGTTGCTCGTGCGTTGGGCATCAGTCCGCGCACGGTGCGAACGCATGTCGAGCGTCTGTTCCTCAAGCTCGAATGTTCGACGCGAGCGGCCGCGACGTTGAAGGCGGCGACCAGAGGGCTTATCTGACGAGACCTCGGGCATGGGTGACCCCAGCCCTTGCGGGACTCCTGAGCAAGCTCGCCACGCTCCCGGCCAATGCAGCCAGGGCCGCCACCGCCAGACCCCAGTGCACTGCGCTGTGGGACGGCAGCAGCCCGAACATCAGGCTCATCAACAGGCTGCCGAGCGTCAACCCCGTGAGTCGGGCGGTGCCCTGCGCGCCACCGGCCGCGCCACTGCGCTCCTTGGGTGCTGAAAGCAGCATGTTCTGGTTGTTGGGCGTCTGGAAGAAGCCGAAGCCCAGGCCGGCGAGGCTCGTGAACACGGCGATCGGCAAAGCCGGGTTGCTGCCATGCAGCGGCCACAAGGCACACAGCGCCAGCCCACTCGCGAAACAAGCGCTTCCAGCCGCGCAGAGCCATGCGCTCGGCACGCGCTGGGCCAGGCGCGCCGACAGCGGCGCGGCCAGCATCACCGCCAGAGGCCAGGGGGTCATCAAGAGGCCGGCGGTCACCGCGCTCTGGCCCAGCTCGTGCTGGATGTAGAACGGCAGCGCGACAAGGCTGGCCATCTGGCCGGTGAAGCAGCACACGGAGGCAATGACTGAGACCCGAAAGGAATGCACGCGCAGCAGGTCGAGCGGGATCAACGGCGCCGCCTTCGGCTTCTCGCGCCGTACCAGCAGGATCATGCAAGCGGCCGACAACACGAGCAACGCGCCGCCGTGCAACGGATGCACCACGAGCCGGTCGCTCCCGAGCACGAAGGAGGCGAACATGACCGCGTTGAGCGCGATGCTCCAAACGTCGATGCGGCGCACCGAGCGCGGCGGGCTCGGCAACCCCGCACAGGCGGCGAGCACGACCAGGCCGATCGGCAGATTCACCGCAAAGAGCCACGGCCAGCTTGCCGCGGAGAGTATGAAAGCGCCAAGCGTGGGCCCCGACGCGGAAGCGGCCGCGACGGCGAGCGCATTCCAGGCGATCGAGCGCGCCAGCAATCGACGCGGATAGGTAAAGCGCAAGAGCGCCAGCCCAAGAGGCATCACGGCCGCACTGCCCAGGCCCTGGAGGCACCTCGCGGCCACGAGCCATGGCAGCGACGGAGCCAACGCGCACAACACCGACGCCGCGGTGAACAGCGCGACGCCGCCAGCGAACACGCGCCGATACCCGAACCGCTCCCCGACAGCGGAAGCCGGCAACAGGAACATGACCACGGCCAGCTGGTAGGCCGTGATGATCCAGACGGCATCGGCGGGTGTCGCCTGCAGTTGCTGGGCGATGCCCGGCAGCGCGATGTTGGCGATGGCGCCGTCGAGCACCACCAGCACGCCCGCGCCCAGGATCGCGGCGACGGCTGCGAAGCGCCGCGGCAGAGGCAAGCCATCGGCGTCATGCACCGCGTTCACCTCCTGGGTTTCGGCGGTGCGGGCCATGGTGGAAGAAGAGTTCGGTCGAAGCGTGGAGGACAACATGATTGGGCAACTGGGAGAGGCACGCTCTATTGCGCCAAGCCAGCTTAGGACTGCACACACGGCTTGCCCAGCGCGTGGCGCGCAGCTTGTTCCTGCATGCGGCGCCTGTCGAAACCATCGCAGCCGTGCTAGGTTTCGGGCATGCCAACAGATGCCGACCTGAACCTGCTGTTTGCGTTGAACGCACTTCTTTCCGAGGGCAGCGTCGCGAAAGCTGCCGAGCGCCTGGGTCTGAGCGAATCGGCCATGAGCCGGGCGCTCGCGCGATTGCGGGAATCGACCGGGGACGAGTTGCTCGTTCGCGCGGGTCGCGCGATGGTGCTCACGCCGCATGCGCTGGCACTGCGCGACCGCGTCAGGGAGTTGGTGCAAGAGTCACGCGCAGCGCTTCAGCCCGCCGGCGCGAGCATGGACCCTCGCACGCTCCAGCAACTGTTCACCATACGGGCCAACGACGGCTTCATCGAGGGCTTCGCGCATCGGCTCGTGGCTCGCACGGCGCACGAAGCGCCCGGCGTTCGCCTGCGCTTCGCGCCCAAGCCCGACAAGGACGTTCGTCCCCTGCGCGAGGGATTGATCGATCTGGATGTCGGCGTTCTCGGCGAGGCGGGCCCGGAGGTGCGCGTTCAGGCGCTCTACCGCGACCGCTTTGTCGCTGCGGTGCGCGAGGGCCATCCCCTGCTCGCCGAACCCGGGATCACTGCCGAACGCTACGCAGCCTGCGACCACGTGGTCACTTCACGCCACGGCCGGACTGTGGGGCCGGTGGATGACGCTCTCGCAGCGATGGGCCTGGTGCGCAATACCGCAGTCGTCGTGCCCAGCTTCAGCACTGCCTTGTCGATAGCGGCTGCGACTGACCTGGTGGCACTGATACCGTCTTCGTACTTCGAACACTTGAGGGCGCGGGGCACGCTGCGCTCGTTCCCGCTGCCGATGCCCACGGAGCAGATCACCGTGTCGCAGATGTGGCATCCGCGTCTTGACCGGGACCCCGCGCATCGGTGGCTTCGCGCAGTGGTGCTGGAGGTTTGCCGGCCGCTGAATGAGCAAACAGGAGCGACGTGAGTTCGTGCTCCCGGCCAGAACCGGACACTCCATGAACGGTGGGTCAGGGCGTGGTGGAAGTCGCCGTGGTGGCTTGAGTCATCACGGTGGCCCATGCACCGTCGATGCGCTTCCAGACTTCCACTACCCATAGCCCGCCGCTGAAAAAGCGAGTGACTACAAGGTCTCCTTGCTGTTCGTGTTGCTCGCGTTCGCGTGGGACACAGGGCCGCTGCTTCTGCGTTTGAAGGTTGCCGATACGTTCGGCCCGAGACATGAACTGGCCGTTCTGCTGGACAGTCGTGAAGTCGCTTGCGGTGTACTTGCCCCACTGCGCCGAATCGACGGTATAGAAGGCTTCGTCTCGTGCACGCATGGCGGCTTGCAGGTCAGGAGGGAGCATGCTTGTGTCGGTCATGAGAGCACTGTAGCTTCCACAGTCGCCGCCGCGAATGCCGCGACGGGCAGGAGGCCGAGCTTTTCCACTTGTGCCCACTATGGAGTCCAGTGCGACCTGCCACGCATAAGATGCGAGGGTCGGGAGCGATTTCTCTTTGAGACGCTGGAGTCTTCCAATGACTACGATTGCCGAGAACACAGGTTTCGTCACGCTCATCAACGTATGCGTTCAAACCCTGTCACGTCTCCATCCCTTCCAGCGAGGGAGACGTGCAGCATCTGGCTTCGCCCTCCGTCGCCCGCCCCTCATGTCATCCGTTAGGCCTAGGAGCGCCATTCATGCCAAGCGAACTCACACTAGTAAAGCCGGTTGCTCTCCCCAGGCAGTCTGCCGTCGCTACTATTTATGAATCAACGAATCTCGCGGACGCATTTGCGGTTCAACTTCCCTTTGGCACCTCCAGCGATCCAGATGTCCTGTGGCGATTCCTTATTTCGCAGCAGCCATCCTGGATCGGATGGCTCACCAACGCCCGGGATGCAATCGTTGCGTGCTTTGGTCTGAAGACCGCCAAGCACCTCGCGACTCTCTCCAGCGAAGCCAACGCCGACCGCATTGGCATCTTCAAGGTCTATGCCAAAAGCGAAACCGAGATCGTCTTGGGCGAGGACGACAAGCACCTCGATTTCAGACTGTCGGTACTCCACACCCCCGACTTGTCTCCAACGCTCGGTGGCCAACTGACTGTCTCAACCGTCGTCCACTGCCACAACCTCCTGGGCCGAGCCTACATATTGGTTATCGCTCCTTTTCATCGCCAGGTTGTGAAAGCCAGTCTTCGTCGCGCCGCACATATCGGTTGGCCCAAGGCAGCCGCAAGGTAGAGGCGTGCCAGCCGCAACGACAATGCAGGGCATCACGCGCCGCCACCCGCCATGATCTCGCCCGACCTTCTGAAACGAATGTGCGATGCCCGCCATCGCCTCCAGTTCGAACTGGAGCCGCCGGCAAGCGTGGCGCATCTGGCGCAAGAGGCTGGCTTGTCGACTTCGCATTTCATCACCCAGTTCAGCGCGCTCTTCGGCGAGACGCCCTTGCAATGCCGGACGCGCGCACGCCTGGACCGCGCGCGCGAAATGCTCCTTGCCACTGACGAGCCCGCCACGCAGATCGGCCTGGCGCTGGGCTTCGAGAACCCGGGGAGCTTTTCGCGCCTGTTCAGCAGGCGCTTCGGTGTGCCTCCGCGGGCATACCGTCGGACGGCCAAGCTCATCGTTGCGCCTGCAGGGTGCATCGCGCTGATGAACCAGGCCCATGCGGGCGACCTCAATTTCGGCGAAGTCGTGCCGGGCCATGTCGGGCAGGATGGTGGCCTCACACCTCACTGATCCCATTCATCATGCGCATCAACCTCACGAGCATCTTCGTCGACGACCAGGACAAGGCCCTGGCCTTCTACACGCAGGTCCTCGGCTTCGTGAAGAGCCAGGAGATCCCGCTCGGGGCATACAAGTGGCTCTCGGTACGGTCTCCTGAGGGCGGCGACACGGAGCTTTCTCTGGAACCCAATGCCAACCCCGCGGCCCTCGCGTACCAGCAGGCGTTGATGAGCCAGGGGATCCCATCGACGGCCTTCGAGAGCGACAACCTCGAGGCAGACGTGAAGCGCCTGAAGGAGCACGGCGTGCGCTTCACCATGGACCCGATGGACAGCGGGGCGGTCAGGCTTGCGATCTTCGCGGATACGTGCGGCAACCTGATCCAGATCTACCAGCATCGCAAGAAATGAAGCTGGCTTGAAGCCGGGCGCGGTAGCGCCGATTGTCCGTTCCGGCTTGTCAATCCAACAAGCGTTTGCCGTCTATTCGGGTGTGGGTGCGGCTCCTAGACTGCGTGGATATTGCGTCCGCGCAGCCAACCTGGGAGAACCCGATGAAGCATTTCGCCGCAGCCGCGCTGGCCCTCTCGATGTTGCCGCCCGTGGCAGCCGCCGAGCCCGAGTTGCAGATTTCCCGGGCCGGCACACGCACGGCAAACAGTGCGCCTGCACAGAATTTCACAGGCAGCGTGCGTGTCGAGATGCTCTACACGCCGGCCGGGCCTGAGCGCACGTCCGCCGGCTCGGTGAGCTTCGCCGCCGGTGCGCGCACTGCGTGGCACACACATCCGCTGGGGCAGACCTTGATCGTCACCGCCGGCGTTGGCCGCGTGCAGCGCCTCGGCGGCCCGATCGAAGAGATCAAGGCAGGCGACGTCGTGCACATTCCGCCGGGCATGAAGCATTGGCATGGGGCCGCTCCCACCAGCGCGATGACGCACATCGCCATCACGGAAGCTCTCGATGGCAAGGCGGTGGATTGGCTGGAGCAGGTCAGCGATGCGCAGTACGGCGCGTCGCAGGCTGCCGCGGCCGCCGGGCCGTCGCAGGCCCAGCGCCTGCTTGGCGACGTCGCTCCGAAGCTGGCACAGCTCACCGACGACGTGCTGTTCGGCGACGTGTGGGCGCGGTCGGGTCTTTCGCCGCGCGACCGGGGCCTGATTACCGTGAGCGCGCTCATCGCAATGAATCGGCCCGACCAGTTGCGCTCGCACATGTCCCGCGCGCTCGACAACGGTTTGTCCAAAGACGAGCTGGCCGAGGCACTGACGCACCTCGCCTTCTATGCCGGTTGGCCCAACGCGGTGACGGCAACCGGCGTTGCCCGCGAAGTGTTCGCGACGCGGCCTTGATGAAAGAACTCGATATGCAATACGTGACTTTGAACAATGGCGTGCGGATGCCGATCCTCGGCTTCGGCGTCTTCCAGATTGCCGACCCGGCGCAGTGCGAGCAAAGCGTGGTCAATGCCATCGAGGCCGGCTATCGCTTGATCGACACGGCAGCTTCGTACATGAACGAAGAGGCTGTCGGCAAGGGGCTGCGCCGCAGCGGCGTGGCGCGAGACCAGCTGTTCGTTACGACGAAGCTCTGGGTCGAGGACAACGGCTACGAGCGCACCCTGCTGGCCATCGACAAGTCGCTGCGCCGCCTCCAGCTCGACTACCTCGATCTGTACCTGATCCATCAGCCCTTCGGCGACGTTCACGGATCGTGGAGGGCGATGGAAGCAGCCCACAAGGCCGGCAAGCTCCGCGCTATCGGCCTGAGCAACTTCCATCCCGACCGGCTGATGGACATCAAGGTTTTCAACGAAGTGGCGCCCGCGGTGAACCAGGTGGAAGTGAATCCCTTCCATCAGCAGACCGACAGCGCGACGTTCATGCACCACAACGGAGTGCAAGCCGAGGCGTGGGCACCGTTCGCCGAGGGCCGCAACAACCTGTTCGGCAACGAGGCCTTGCTGGACATCGGTGGAAAGTACGGCAAGTCGGTCGGGCAGGTCGTGCTGCGCTGGCTTGTTCAGCGCGGCATCGTGGTGCTCGCCAAGTCGGTGCGCAAGGAGCGGATGGCGGAGAACCTGAACATCTTTGACTTCCAGCTGGACGACTCGGACATGCTCCGCATCGCAGAACTCGAAACCGGCACGAGCAGCTTCTTCTCGCATCGCGATCCGGCAATCGTCAAGTGGATGAGCGAACGGCGGCTCGGCGTCTGAGATGCATTCCAGGCAGAACAATTCGCCAGTGACTGGCGTACTCATTGCCGCTGCACTGGCGCTCGCGACCTGCGTGGTGCCCGCCGTGCCCGCCCATGCGGCCGATGACAGAAACGCGCAGCCGGCTGCGCTGATGATCAAGGAACAGGGCAGCTTCGCCGTCGGCGGC
This sequence comes from Variovorax sp. F042, assembly GCF_057814215.1. Taxonomy (NCBI): domain Bacteria; kingdom Pseudomonadati; phylum Pseudomonadota; class Betaproteobacteria; order Burkholderiales; family Comamonadaceae; genus Variovorax; species Variovorax sp. F042. The sequence continues at coordinate 929,989 of NZ_JBVASX010000002.1, read as the reverse complement.
ACGGTGATCCGCAGCCCCGGCGCAGAGGGCCAGACTTTGCACGGCGACCATGCGCGTGTCTTCTATCAGGTGCCGCTCGACGCCCGCAAGCTTCTGCTCGTGATGTGGCATGGCTTCGGGCAGTTCGGCAAGACGTGGGAGACCACCACCGATGGCCGGGAGGGCTACCAGACCATCTTCCTGTGACGCCGCTTCCCGGTCTACCTGGTCGACCAGCCCCGGCGCGGCGGTGCGGCGCGAAGCACGGTAGGCACGACCATCAGCGCGGCACCGGACGACCAGCGCTGGTTCAACATGTTCCGTTTGGGCCGCTGGCCGATTTCTTCGCGGACGCGCAGTTCTCGCGAGATCCTGAGGCGTTGAACCAATACGTCAGGCAGGTGGTTCCGGACACCGGGCCGTTCGACTCGAAGGTCGCGACCGATGCCGTTTCGGCGCTCTTCAACCGCGTGAGAGGCGGGTCCGCGACGAATATGACTTCCTAAGGTGCTGTATGAGCATTTCAGACAGCAAACCCGCGATCAGGGTGATCGGGGTGCAGACGTTGTTGACGGTCCTTCCTGTCCTGTCTGGCGAGTTGTATGTCGTCGGTGTCCTGCTTCATCGAGGCCGTCGTCCGACGGCGTGCTGATCGACTGCCTCCACAGCACGACGCCTCCAATCGATGCGAAGACGCGGCAGCGCACCGCTGACGCGCGACAACGATCTTGCATGACAAGCAAGTGCGACGAGCCGTGGCTTCGCCCCGCTCGTGGGCAAGGCGAGTCTTCGCAGCCTTGATGCCCCGCGGAGCTTTTTGCGCACCAGGCAGGAGTTGATTCGGCGCGTTGTGGACGCAAGACTTGGCTTTCAATTCTCGAATCAGGTTTTGCCATGTCACTCTTGGTTTTTCGAACGCATGCCGCTCGTCTGCTCTGTCTTTTCGGGGCGCTCGCCTGTATCGGTATTGCCTGCGCGCAGTCGTCAGGCGCGAATCGCCCCGGTCCCGGCCTGGCGGGTGCCCCGAGCGCCCATCCTGCCGGCCTGAACTGGCCGACGCGACCGCTGCGGCTGGTCGTCGGCTTCGGCGGCGGCTCGTCGCCGGACTTCGTGGCGCGCATCCTGGCCGCTCCCATGGCGAGGGCGCTGGGCCAGCCTGTGATCGTCGAGAACCATCCAGGCGCCAGCGGCAACATCGCGGCGGACATCGTCGCGAAGTCCACCGACAGACACACGATCGGCATCCTGATCAACGGCAATATGACGATCGCCAAGATCCTCAATCCGGCGACCTCCTACGACCCGCAGAAGGACCTGGTGCCGCTGAGCATCATCTGCACGGCGCCACTGGTGCTCGCCACAACGTCGGAGGTCTCGAAGGCCGATCCCCGCAGCTTCCTCGAGGCGGCGCGGGTCGCAGGAAGCAAGTGGAGCTATGGCACGCCTGGCATCGGCACGATCGGCCACCTCGGCATGGAGCTTTTCAAGGCCCGCACAGGCATTGGCGCCGTGCATGTGCCCTACCAGGGAAATCCGCAGGTCATCACGGGTCTGGTCGGAGGGCAGTTGCAACTGGCGCTCCTTCCGCCGGGCCTCGCCCAGGAGCAGGTCAAGGCCGGAAAGCTGCGCGCAATCGGCGTGACCTCGGCGCGCCGCTCCGAACTTGTGCCGGACTACCCGACCCTGCAGGAAGCGGGCCTCAAGGATTTCGAACTTGAGATCTGGACCGCCGCGGCGGCACCCGCCAGCCTACCGGCTCCCATCGTGCAGCGCTTGACCCAGGTTCTCTCGGACGTCACTCGTCTGCCCGAGGTGCAGCAGAAACTCTTCCAACATGGCTACGAGGCCGCCGGCATCTCGGGCGAGGCGCTGGTGCGCCGGGTGAAGGCCGACACGACCACGCTCACCGAGATCATCTCGAGCCAAGGCATCAAGCTCGAATAAGGAGATATCCATGAATTCAGAACAAGGGCGCCCGAGCGGGCGCCAGGAAACCGCGGCAGCGGTCCATGACACAACCCCAGTTGATGCCGGCAGCCGAGAAGACGCCCAACGGATCCTGGGGTCGCTGCGCGACGAACTCGACGGGTTGGACAGAACGCTGCTCGAGACCGTAAGGCGCAGGCTCGATTGCTGTTGCCGGATCGGACTGCACAAGCGCGACCATGCGATTCCGATGATGCAGCCCCATCGCATCGGCGTGGTTCAGGCGCGTGCAGCCGCCTTTGCCGCCGAGCACGGCCTGAGCCCGGCGTTCCTGCATGCCCTCTACGAACTGATCATCACGGAGACATGTCGGCTTGAGGATGAGATCATCGGTGCGCCCTCGACGTCTGCATGAGTCGCTCGTTTTGCGCTCGAGCAAGCGCGGGTTCCGGCTTTGCCGACGCTCGCGCATGCCGCGAACCCCATCAGATGGCCGTCGAGGCCGACCCACTGTCACCGTCATGCGGCACCGCCAAGGCGAACACATGCTGATCTTTTCAACGCTGGGCCACGAGGGCAGCAACCATCACTTCGTTCTCCAGCAGTACCTTGCTGCGCATGGCATTGCGCAAGCCTGCCGCATCGTGTTGTTCGACGACTTCCACAGCGGTGCACGCGCGCTGATCGCCGGGGAGGCGGATTACCTGCTTCAGTGCGCCGTGCATCCGACCGCGGCCGAGATCACGGGCACCTATCGCACGGCCATGGTGGTGGTCGACGCCTTCATTTCTCCCAGCCAGCCCATGGCGCTGGTGCGGTCCATGGCAAGCGGGCAGGGCGTTGGCAAGGTGGGCGTGCAGACTGCGACGCAGAGCTATGCCGACCTTTCCGCCTGGCCGATCATCGTCCACGAGCCGACGGTGCTTGCGGTCCAGTCCGGTCTGACAGAAGGACGCTACAGCGCGGGTATCGTCTTCACTTCCTTCGCGATGGCGCATGCAGAGCGCTTCGAGGTGGTCCAGTCCATCGGCACCGTCTGCGATGCATGGATCGTCTACGGACGCAAGGCCGTCGACGATGGCAGGGCCGTCGTCTGGGACGACAGTCCGGTCGCACGGCAGTTCCGGATGCGGATCAAGCGATCGTCGTAGTCAGGCGGAAGTTGAAGCCGTGGTCCCCTGTCGTGGCGGTGCGTAGCTCCGGTGCTGTGAGGCGCTGTTCATCAGTGCGGATGCTGATGCCGATGTGGGGCGAAGGATTCGAATCGAGGATTTGTGTCTGCGTGGCGGCGGCGTCCCCTCTATTCATCCGGATGTCGCAGCCACCTGCGGTGAGCCGTCGATCGACAGCAGGCCGTCGAGGTGCGCGATGGTCCTTCGCAGTCCTTCGGCGAGGCTCACGTGGGGCTGCCAGTCGAACATCTGCTCGGCCATGCTGACCTCGGGCCGCCGCTGCACCGGGTCGTCGCGCGGCAGCGGCGCGAAGGCGAGCTTCGACGAAGAGCCCGTGAGCTCGATGACCAGTTGGGCGAGATCGCGCACGGTGAATTCTTGCGGATTGCCGATGTTCACCGGCCCGGTGCCGCCCGGGGCGGCCTCCATGAATCGGTGCAGGCCGGCGACCATGTCGTCAACGAAGCAGAAGCTGCGCGTCTGCAGGCCTTTGCCGTAGATGGTGAGCGGCTCTCCGCGCAAGGCCTGCACGATGAAGTTCGACACCACGCGCCCGTCCTGCGGATGCATGCGCGGACCGTAGGTGTTGAAAATGCGCGCGACGCGGATGTCCACGCGATGCTGGCGGTGATAGTCGAAGAACAGCGACTCGGCGCAACGCTTCCCCTCGTCGTAGCAACTGCGCATGCCAACCGGGTTGACGTTGCCCCAGTAGCTCTCGGGCTGCGGATGCAAGCCGGGGTCGCCGTAGACCTCGCTGGTCGAGGCCTGCAGGATGCGCGCGCGTTCGCGTTGCGCAAGGTCCAGCATGTGAAGCGCCCCCAGCACGCAGGTCTTCGTGGTCTGCACGGGGTCGCGCTGGTATTGCACGGGCGAGGCCGGACAGGCGAGGTTGTAGATCCGGTCGACCTCCACGTGCAGCGGCGCGGTCACATCGTGGCTCATCAGCTCGAAGCGCGGGTGGCCGAGCAGGTGTTCCACGTTGCGCCGGGCACCGGTGGAGAAATTGTCCACGCACAGGACGTCGTGGCCCTCGGCGAGCAGCAGCTCGCACAGATGGCTGCCGAGGAAGCCGGCTCCCCCGGTCACAAGAGTACGCCGCTGGGCGCTGTCGACACGCATGGGAGGGCCTTTCGGGTTCTTCACCGGCCTACGGCCCGGTAGTCGAACCCCCGGTCGCGGATCGCGGGGTCGTAGAGGTTGCGGCCGTCGAAGATCAGCGGCTGCCTGAGCGTCGTCTTCAGCGCGTCGAAGTCCGGGTGCTTGAATGTCTTCCAGTCGGTGAGGATCACCAGCGCATCGGCGTTGTCCGCAGCCTGCAGGGCATGGCCTGCAAAGCGCAGCCGGACCGCTTGGTTCGGCTGGCCGTCGAGGTCGCTCGCAAGCGCCTTGCGGGCCTCGGCGATGGCTACCGGATCGTGCGCGACCACCTCCGCACCGCGCCTGAGCAGCGCCTGGATGACGATGCGGCTCGGCGCCTCGCGCATGTCGTCGGTGCCGGGCTTGAAAGCCAGGCCCCAGATGGCGAAGCGGCGCCCGCGCAGGTCTTCGCCGAAGTGCCGCACGATCTTGCCGACCAGCACGAGCTTCTGCGCATCGTTGACCGCGTGCACGGCCTCCAGCACCTGCAGGCGCTGGCCGTGCGTGGCGGCCGTATGCACCAGCGCCTGTACGTCCTTCGGAAAACAGCTGCCGCCATAGCCGACGCCCGCCTGCAGGAAGCTGTCACCGATGCGCGGGTCGGCACCCACGCCGCGGCGCACCTGCTCGATATCCACGCCCACCTTCTCCGCCAGGTTCGCGAGCTCGTTCATGAAGCTGATGCGCGTGGCGAGCATCGCGTTGGCTGCGTACTTGGTGAACTCGGCCGACTCCACGTCCATGTGGATCGTGCGGTCGCGCTCACGGTTGAAGGGTGCATACAGGTGGCGCATGAGCTCGCGCGCGTATTGCCCCACTTCCCCTGGCTCGCTTCCGAGCACGATGCGATCGGGTTGCATGAAGTCGGCGATGCCCGTGCCCTGCTTGAGGAACTCGGGGTTCGAGACGATCGAGAGGTGAGGGCGCTGCGCCAGGTCGTCAGCAGCAGCGTCGCCGCCCGTGCGCCGGGTTGCGAGCTCTTCCTCGATGACGGCGCGCAGCCTGAGGCCCGTGCCGACCGGCACGGTGGACTTCGTCACAACCACCTTGGCTCCATGCATGTGGCGGCCGATGTTGCGGGCCGCGGCCAGCACCTGCTGGAGGTCGGCACGCCCATCTTCGCCGGCAGGCGTGCCGACAGCGATGAAGATCAACTCGCCGTGGTGCACGGCGCGCGCGATATCGGTCGTGAAGGCAAGGCGCGCGGCGCGCACGTTGCGCTCGATGAGTTGCGGCAGCCCTTCCTCATGGATCGGTACGTCGCCCGAGCGCAGCATCGCCACCTTGCGTTCGTCGACATCGAAGCAGACGACGTCGTTGCCGGTCTCTGCGAGGCAAGTGCCAGTGACAAGGCCGACATAGCCGGTACCGAGGACGGAGATTTTCATGGAATGGCGACAGCGATCAGGCCTTCGATTTCGCCGGCTGGGAGCAGATGCGAAACCACAGCAGGTACCACAGCGCCTTGAGTCCATCGCGCCAGTTGATCTTCTTGCCCTCTTCGAAACTGCGGCCGCGATAGCTCACGGGCACCTCGGCGATCTTCCAGCTGCCGGATCGCACGATCTGTGCGCTCATCTGGATCTCGCAGCCGAAGTCGGCGCAGGTCACATGCAGCGTGTCGTTCACCTCTTTCGTAAACATCTTGTAGCAGACCTCGATGTCGGAGAACCTCTTGCGATAGAGAACGCCGAAAAGGCTCGAGATCAGCCAGTTGGCCGACACCTGCGACAGGGAAATGAACTTCGCACTCCCGGTTCGCCGTCCTTCGAAGCGCGATCCGTACACCACATCGGCGACTTGGCGGTGCACGATCAGGTCGTACATGGCTACCCAATCGGCGGGGTCGTATTCGAGGTCCGCATCCTGGATGACGATGACGTTGCCGGTGACCGCGGCCAGGCCGGTTGCCACGCCTGCGCCCTTGCCCTGGTTGTGCGCGTGATAAAGCGCACGCACCGTGAGTCGCGAAGCCGCAGGCTCAAGGTTCCATGCCAGATTCCCGTCGCCGCCGATCGCCAGGTGCGAAGCCGTGCGCAGCCCCTGGGGCACATGGGTTTGGATCCATTCCCGGGTTCCATCGGTGGATCCGTCGTCCACCAGAAGGATCTCCTTGTCCACCTCGGGAAGCACGTTGGACACAGCAACGAGCACGCGAGGCAGCGTGTGGACTTCGTTGAGGACGGGAATGACGATGGAAAGCATGAGGCGTTGGATGAGGGGGGTGCGGGGTCTGGCGCCGGACGATGCGGTTACCAAGGCACAACGGTGGCCAGCATGGCCAGGCCGATGACCACGTGGATGTTCCTGTAGACGGTCTGCAGCCGGCGAACGCTCGCGTAGGTCAGGCCGTCGCGCAGAGCCTGCCACGCCGCGCCCAGGTGCAGGGCGTACAGCACGATGGCCAGCGACAGCACAAGGGGGACGAGCCCGCGCAACGCCATCACGGTCAGGGTGATGTAGGCCATGCTGAAGAGAAACAGGCCAGTGAGGAACGATGTTTTCTTGCCGAACGCGACGGCGTTCGTGCGGATGCCGTTTCGCAGGTCGCTGTCGTGGTCACGGGTCTCGTGGACCAGATGCCCTGCGGCAAAGACGAGCCCGAAGTAGCAACCGATGACCACGCCCTGCGGCGACAGGGGCGACAGCGCGAGGTACCCCAGCAGGAAGTGCAGCGTGCCGCCGACGACGTGCAGCAGGGAGTTCAGCATCGGCACGCCCTTGCCGTTGAGGCCCGGCAACGAATAGATCGCGCTCAGGAGCGCGATGAGCAGTGCGATGACGAACGGCGCTTGGCCGATCAGGGCGAAGACCAGCAACGCGAGCGCGAGCAGCGTCCATGCCAGGCGGCCCATCCTCGCGGCGTTTTCGCCCTTGGCCAGGTAGGTCCCGTCGGCGCGCATCGGATCCCTCTGGTCGCCATGCGTCCCCGCCCAGTCGTTGAGCACGAACACATGCGCCACGAGCAGGAGATTGCCGGCGATCAGCGCGGCAATCGTGAACAAGGTCGCGGCACGGAGGTCGGTCATCGCGAAGCACGCACCGATCACTGGCGCCCCCTGCAGCACGCAGACCTCGTCGAAGCGGATGCACGACAGCAGGCGCCACAGCGAGGCGGGGCGCCGATGGGCGAGGCCGGTCCTGGCCTCCGGCCGCGTCATGGAACGTTCCCTTGCTGGGCGCCGCCGGACGGCTCGGGCGGCAACTCCAGCCCCCTCGTGGAGTAGTAGAGCCGCAACCAGAGCGCATAGCCCATTTCCTGCGACCAGTAGAAGCGCCGCACGGAGGCGCTCATGTCGTTGTGATATAGCAATGGCGGATTGCCAGCCAGCGCGGCGAATTCATGGGATGCCAGGACCTGCAGCAGTCGCGTCGCTTCGGTTTTCTGCCCGGCGGTGGGCGCCGCGCTCTGCAGGTGCGTCACGAGCGTGGCGACCTGCGCCCATATTGCCTGCGCGGGAACTGCGGGTTGCAGGCGCGATGGCGGCACCTCCAGTGCACAGCCGGCACTGCGTAAATCCGCCAGCCTCAGGCTCATGACCGGCGGCGCACCGGCGTAGTAGACCCAAAGGCGGCCGTCGTCGGCGCGACGCATGACCGATGCGCACAGCGAGCGCGCTGCGGGCGGATCCTCCTGGGCGAGCAGCAGGTACAGGTGCATCTGGATGCCGATGTCCGCCGGATTCGAATCCGTTCCCGGATCGAGACATTGGTAGTCCGCGCGTGCTGCGAGCCAGGTGCGGTACAGGCCATCGTCGGTGCGAAAGCGCCGCATGATCTGCATCGCGGTCGCCAGCTTCGCGCGGTCGTCGCCCGGTGCCACGCGCCACACCAGCGCGGTGTCGTCCGAGTCCGGCGTGATCGCGCATCCGAGCACGCCGATGGTCGATGCATCGGGCCTGCCGTGATAGCGCACGAGGCCGTTGTCCTCGATCTGCCGCGCAAGGAAGCCGCGCGCGCGGGCCAGCATCTCCTCCATGTGCGCGACGTGCGCAATGGGCGCCGCGATGTCGAGCATGATCGCGTTGAGATAGGTGTTGAGTTCGGGCTGCGGCTGCTCGAAGCGCGTGCCGCTGGTGAACGCGGTGAGCCAGTAGCCCGGCGCCTGCTGGCCGGCGGCGATGCGCTCTACGGCCTGGCGCGATGCCCTGTCGAGGAACCGCGCCACGGCGTCGCCCATGCCCTTCGGCGCCAGATCGAAGGCCCGCTCCCGCAGCAGTCGCGCCTCGCCGCCGGGGTTGGCGCGTACGAGGACAGTCAGCGTGTGGCGTCCGGGCTTCAGTTCGCCCGCCGGCACGCGTAGGCGCCACCCGGCCGGACTCTTTTCGGCCAGCGTCCGGGCCACGTCAGGGCGCTCGAAGAAGTGGCTCGTGCCGCCCACCTCGCGCCCATCGATCAGCACCGCGATGTCCCGGGGCGAGTTGAAATCGACGAGCGCCCATCCGGCCACATCGAGTTGCCGCTCCAGGCGATCGCCCGTTGCCGCGTCATGCACGACCACGTCGAGCGTCTCGATCAGATCTACATTGCCGCGCAGATCCATGAAGAGATCGGCCGGCACGCGCGGGTGCGACAACTCCGCCACGAAGGCCGCGTTGCGCACGTCCCACATGGGTCGCATCCTGTCGTCGGTCTTCATCGTCAATACCGCCGTGTCGACGGCGCCGGTGTACCAGAAGGCCCCGATCACCTGGATGGCGATGGACACGACGCACGCCGCGGCGAACAACACGCGCGCGTTGCGCGACAAGCGCGCCACGATGGGCGGCAGCATCCACACGAGCAGCGGCACGATGTCCGTGAGCCAGCGCGGGCCCCAGGCGATGCCTTGCCGCCAGTCGACCATCGCATAGCCGATGACCTGCACGACGATGGCCACGCACAACGCCAGCGTCAGGCCGCGTGCGTCGCGATCACGGAGCGCAAGAATCAGCAGGCAGGGTACAAAAAGCAGAAAGGGCGAAAAGACGAACAGCCCGCGCGTCGGGCTGAACAGCAGGCCGGCGATGCCCTCGAGGGTGTTGTCGTTGAAATCGCTGGGGTGCACGGTCAGGGCATAGGCACCGGCCACGTGGCCGACCGTCCCAAGGTTGTAGGCCAGCGTGAGGAGGACCGGCGCGACGCCAGCCGCGATCAACCAGCCCCATCGCTTTCCCGCCCACCGCAGTCCGCACAGGCCGAGCGCAGCGGCCAGGATCGCGTCGGGCGGTCGATTCGCCGCAATTAGCGCGCACAGGAAACCGGCCATCGCCACGCGCGCCGGCGTCGCCTGCCCGGTGATCAGCCACATCGTCGCGAGGATGAGCAACTGCGCCAGGCCGTGCATCCACAACGCCTGGCTGCTGATCACCCATGCGGTGGTGCCGAACGCGAAGACAAGACTGAGCACGGATGCAGTGCGCGCATCGCAGCGCCGGCGCAGCAACAAGTACATCAAAGCGACCGATGCCGCCGCGATCAGAGAGGCACATATCTTCTCCATGATGCGGGCCACCTTGTCGACGACGTGCGGGTCCCAGTTGATCGTGTCGAGGTAGTGCACCGCCGGCAGGTACAGCGGCGCGACGACCAGCGGTACGACGACGGGATATTTGGAGACAAGATGCCCGTTGCGCCCGCGTTGGATCCAGAACGCCGTGCCGTCGTCGCCTGCTGAGGGGGCGGAGCGCCCCAGCGCGACGGCGCCAACGATCGGGTCGAGCAATACGGTGTGATGACGCAGAATCGAGAACGGCAGGTAGCGCGCCGCGAAGGTGTCGGCGGCGGAGATCAGGCGGCCGTTGGCGTTGTAGATCAGAAACGCGGCGATCGCGAGCACCAGAGCGATCGCCACGTCATGAAGAGGAAACCTCGCCCGCGGTCGTTGTTCTGTGCTGCTGCTTGGCCGTCCGGGTTCGTTTCCGCTCATCGCCATGCTTTCTGGATGCCAACTCCGCACGCCGTTGGCGGTTCTGCTGCCGGGCGGGATTATGCCTTTGCAAACTATAGTAACAAGGTCTCGCCGCCTCGCGGCCGGAGTTTTCAATGCTGCGCCGCCATTCTCTCGATCGGTATCCCACGTCCACCGATCTCGCCGTCTTCACCATCTGCGCAAGCAACTATCTCGCCCACGCCTGCGTGCTGGGCGCCTCGTTGCGCAAGCACCAACCAGGGACCACGCTGGTCGTTTTCCTGCTCGACGAGCCGCCCGAAGGCACAGAGCTGCCGGAACACGTGACCCTTCTCGCGGCCGAAGTGGCTTTCGAGCGCAGGGAATGGAACCATCGACGCAGCCACTACAGCCTGCTGGAGTTCGCCACTAGCGTGAAGCCGGCCTGCTTCCGCTATCTGCTCGACCAGGGCATGCAGCGTGTGGTCTATCTCGACCCGGACATTCAGGTGTTCCAGCGGATCGATCAGCTCTGGCAGGGCGATGGGAACGATGCCGAGCTCGTGCTCACGCCGCATGCCTTGTCGCCGCTGCCGGACGACGGATGCCTGCCAGACGATCTCGTCATCCTGCGTGCCGGCCTGTACAACCTCGGTTTTGCGGCGCTGCGAGACACACCGCGTGTGCGCTTCCTGCTGCAGTGGTGGGACCACAAGCTACGCACACTGTGCCTCGAGGACGTGCATACGGGCGTGTTCACGGACCAGAAATGGATGGACTACGCACCGCTGCTGGTGCCGGGTACGACCGTGCTGCGGCACATGGGCTTCAACGCCGCCTATTGGAATCTCCACGAGCGCGCCCCGTACTGGCTGGACGGCCGCTGGCGAATGCAAGGCCAGGCGGGCGATGTCCAGGATCTGGTCTTCTTTCATTTCAGCGGCTTCAACCCCGATTTGAAGCAACTCTCGCGCTACGAGAGCCGCTTCGGCTGGGACCTGCCCGGCGACGCGCGACGCCTGTTCGGCGAGTATGCGCAGTCGCTGCTGGACGCCGGCATTCACGAATTCCGCGCGCTCGGCCTTCCGCAGGTCACCTTTGCCGATGGCACCGGCTGGGACCGGGTATGCCGTGCGGTGTACCGTCAGTCGCTCGCGGAAGGTGTGGGCCTGGGTGACCCGCTGGAAGACCCAGCGTTCTTTCATTGGGCGGCAGGCGAGGCGCCGGGCGATCACCTGACGCGGTACCTGCGGGCGGTGCTGTGCATGCGCGGCGATCTCGTGAGCACCTTCGCCGATGGCCGAGACGCAGTGGGCCTGATGGCCTGGATGCGAACCTCGGGCGTGCGCGAGCTGGGCCTAGATCGCAAGCTCGTGGAACGCCTGGGCATGACCGGCAAGGCCCATCGCACAAGCGTGAACTATGTCGGCTACCTCTGCGCACATCTGGGCGTCGGGGAGGCCGCGCGCAACAGCGTCGCGGGTCTGGATGCGGCAGGCGTCGCGGTCCATTGCCACGACATCTCGTTCGACGCGTCGGCTCCAACGGGCAGGTACACCCTTCCGGCCCCGCGCTGGGCCGCTGGCGCGCCCACAGCGACCATCCTGGGCTGCAATGCGGACATGCTGCCCGACGTGCTGTCGAAACTCCCGCCGGAGCTTCTCACCCCCTATCGCATCGGCTGCTGGTATTGGGAAACGCCCGACTTCCCCGACGAATGGGCGGATCGTTTCGACCTGGTCGACGAGATCTGGGTCGGCACGCAATTCATTGCCGATGCCATCCGGCGCAAAACGAACCTACCCGTCAACGTGATGCCACCGATGGTGATGCCTCCACCTGTCCTGCGAGACCGCGCATGGCTTGCGACCGTGCTGCCGGAGGCCACGCACGACGAGTTCGTGTTCCTGTTCCAGTTCGATGTGGCCTCCGTCCCGTTCCGCAAGAATCCCGAGGGGGTGGTGGCTGCGTTCATCAACGCGTTCCAGTCGTCCGACGCCGTGCGCTTGATCGTCAAGGCGCTCAATGCGCAGGCGGCGCCGGCGCTGATGCAGTCGCTGCGCGATGCGGGCGCGGGCCACCGCGTGTCGTTCCTTACCGATGCGATGGAAAGCGACGATCGCTTTCGCCTGCTGGCGTCCGCAGACAGTTTCGTCTCGCTGCACCGCGCCGAGGGCTTTGGCCTCTCGATTGCAGAGGCGATGGCCTATGGCCTGCCTGTCGTGGCGACGGGCTGGAGCGGCAACGTCGACTTCACGCATGCCGGCAACGCCGCGCTGGTGCCCTTCGACCTCGTTCGCAGCAATGTCGCAAACGGGCCCTATCCGGCCGGCACGCTCTGGGCAGAGCCAAGGCTTGACGCCGCTGCCAGACTGATGCGGCGTGTGTGGTTGGACCTGGCATGGCGCGCACAGATCGCGCAGGCCGGCCAGGAGACCGTGGTCTCGACTCTTTCTGCCGGCGTCGTCGGCCCTGCCATGCGAGAGCGCCTCGATCAGGTCGCCGGTCTGCGCCGAGGCCAGGCCGCTCCTCGGCAACAACCGGCGACCGAGCGCGCCGCGCGAGCACCAGCCCCGCGCGGCACGCCGCTCTTCGTCAGGGTGCTGCGCGACATGCTGCGCTATCCCGGCTATTACTTTGTGCGGCTGCCGCGCGTGCCCTTGCTGCTGTGGCGCCATGGCATTTCCGGCGTGATGGCGAGGGCCGAACTGGTCGCCAGCACGGCCGTGGACGTCAAGGGCCAGTACTTCGTCGCACGCATGTTCACGCGGCTGCGCAAGCGAATCCTGCGCTGGCGATACGGCGGTTGACGCGCGCTAGCTGTTACGGCACTGTAGGTGGGCGAGCTGAAACACCTCTCAACTCGGTCGGTATCCCCCATTGATGATCAAACACTGGTGCTGAATGCCGCCTCCCCGAACCGCCTCATCGTTGGCGCGAAAGTAGGCTTGCGAACAATTGCGCAGACCCACCGCTCGCACGGTATTGCTCGATGAACGCGGCTGCTGGGGCGCCACTTGACACCATGATGATTGCCTGCGGCGAATCATCATGGTGGCGCAAGCGCGCTTGATTTGCCGGGCTGACATGCAACATCGCCCGAAAGCTCGGCAGTCACTTGCGAAGGCTTGCCACAGGTTCTTTCCAGTCATGCGGGTCTCAGCACCATAGCAATCAGTGACAGATGCGCAGGGTAGTAGGCGTAGAAGACCCATCGACAGCGGCGCAACGGAATGTCGACATGCCGGGCGCCCAAGATCAAGGGCAGGGCGGCCAGCGCGGAAAAGTTGCCGTTGACGATTGCGAGCGAGGCTGTCGCCAGGGCCCACAAGAGCAAGGTGACCCCATCGGGACGGCGTGCGAACCCCCAGGCACCGAGACAGCAGAGCAGTGCGGGCCACCAGAACTCCACCAGCGCACCTCCTATGAGGAAGGCGATCAATGCCGCGACGCGCGCCACCGCGCCGCCGCGTTCGAGGAGCCACACGATCAAGGTCGCCAACCCAAGGGTCACAAGTATGTTCAACGGCCACCAGCCGACAAGGCGAACGAAAGCGGGTGTCGCCAGCAGCGCGAAGACCGCCAGCCGCCTCATGACGCGCAGATGCATGCCGGCTTGAAACGCGCCGGGCCGCGCCAGGTTGGCCATGAGGACGAAGCCAAAAAGCGGCATCACCATGCGCCCCAGTGCGTAGAGCGTGGGACTCGCGTCCAGCAGCAGGTACTTGTTGACGTGATCGCCGGTCATGAGCGCCAGGCCGACCCATTTGAGCGCCTCGAGGGAGCCGTCCGAGATCGACCACGCCGTCGCGGGCGCTGCGGGCTTCGCCAGGAAGGGCATCGACACGCCCCCGCACACCTGGTTGGTTTTTTCGGAATTTCTTCGTGCCTTCACTTGCCGGCCGTCGTTCGATGGTGTGGTCCCGCGCCGCCTAGACGCGCTCATGGTTGGGCGCTGCTCGGTCTCTGGCCATGCGCTGGCGCACATGCACCGGTGCGGGATGCGGGCGGCGATCCGAGAGATGGAGCGAATGGCCTTGCGCCAGCGCGTCGGCGATGCGTTCCCGGATCAGTTGCACCAGCCGCTGCTGGGAGTCCTGATCGCTGGTCACGCGCGTCGCGTACTGCTCGGCCAACGCCAGGCCGGCAGCCGCGGCGGCCAGTTGTGGATGCTGACGACGAATCTCGGGGGACACCGTTTCGCCGCTTCGTATGCGCATCGCGCGCTCCTCCACGGCGCGAAGGTAGTCCGGTGTCTCGATGCTCCATACGGCACGCTGCGTGACGATTCTTTTCTCTCCAGTTAGCTCGCCCTGCGCATTGCGCTGCGCCACCAGGACTTTCACCGGACGTGCGCCGTGCCTCGTGAGGACCACCTGGTCGCCGGTGCGCGGTCGTGACGCGGATTCCGCGAGCGCGCGTTCGAGGTCCGAACCCCAAACCGTGCGCTTGCCAGTCTCGGTGCGAACCGTCACGTAGAAGGACACGTGCTGCGCCGGATCGAATTGGTAGGGTGCGGCGGCCGCTGCAACCAGCAGCCCTTGAACGGTCGACCCGGGGGCCGCGCGCGCCATCGCTGCCCCGCGTTTCTCCGGTGCGGTTCGGGGTGCCGGCGCCGAAGCGTCGCCCTTTTCATGGGATGGCTGAGATGGCTTCGAGGCGCGCTTCATCTGAAGGATTTCCACCTCCGTAGGTTCGTAGCCTTGGACCTCGATGCCGCGCAACGCGGCTTCGCGCCACATGCCTTGCCGGAAGCTCTTGGTGCCCTTGACGGTGAGAGCCCGCCAGCCGCGCGCTTCGGTGATCGCCACCACGCCGTGCAGCACCTCGCGGTTCTCGGTCTGCACGCGGATGCGGGCGCCGTCGTCGATGAAGGCGAGGGTGCGGTCCGGAAAGAAGTACCGGTTGTCGACGCGCAGGTAACGGCGTTCGATGGCATCGGGGACGCGGGGATGGCCGCGTCCCGCAGGAGGCGCACTGCCCTGGACGGAGCCGGCCTCGTCGTGCGAAGTGGAACCCGAGGCGCCGGAAGGCGGCGGGCTTTCGGGGGAACGGTCAGTGGACATCGCGGCTCCTTTTGCGCTGTGTGTGTTGTCGTGCGGGGCGACTCGGACTTTCCGAACGGACGGCGGGCGTCAGTCCAGGATGCGCGCCATGAACTCGTCGGCATGGCGCTTCAGGTCTTCCTCGCTGAGCTTCTCGGTGGGAATCTCCACGTCATCGAAATCGAACGAGAAATTGTCCAGCTTCAGGTCGGCGGCGAGCGCGTCGCCGCCCCTGGTCGCGGCGGCCGTGTTCACTGGTGCTGGGCCATCGTCTTTCGGCGTGACGCCGGTGACGGCTCCCGAACCCGTGCCAGCCGCAGCGTTCCGTTCATCGAACATGGCCCGCTGAACGGGCGCCAGCGCACCGCCGGGCCTGCTCATGTCGAGCCTCGGCACCGGCGGCGGCGGTCGCTCGCGGGGGGCGAAGAACCGGTCGCGAAAGTAGAGTACGCGATGCGCCAGCACAGGCCGCAGGCCTTCGTAGAACAGGAGCATCCGGTCGGAACCGAGCTCCTTGACCTCTTGGGGCAGCAGCAGGCGGCGCGGTTGCTCGCTGATGCTCACCGTCGGTGGCTTGCCCGCCCCGCCCCACATCGGGCGGCTGACGTTCTTCTGCCGGACGGTGTAGGTCCCGAGCTCGCGGGAGATGGCCTCGGCGTCCTCGTACTCCTTGGGCGGGAACACGATGCGTGCGGCCAGCATCTTGCGGATCGACTTGGCGCCCTCGATGCCGTACTTCTCGATCAGCTGCGAGTGGGATTGCAAGATGACGACGGTGCGCACGTTGTAGCCCGGCAGGAAGGCCGTGGAGTCGGCGATGACCGGGATGCGTCCGAGCGCCGCGAATTCGTCAAGCATCAGGAGCAGTTGGTGGTGAAGCTGCGGGTCGCTTTCGGGGAGCACGCGCGTCTGAAGCCCGATCGCCTGCTGGAAGAACAGGTTCAGCAGCGGCTGCAGCCGGGCGATGTTGTCGGGGTTGATCTGCACGTAGATCGAGATCGGACGCTTGCGCAGATCCCGCAGGTCGAAATCGTTGGCCGAGGTGGCCGCATCGATCATCGGGTTGAGCCACAGGTCTAGGCGGCTGGTGAAGGTTTTGCGGATGCTCGAGGCCGTGGTGGGCGCCAGGTCGATCACGTCGTAAAGGCTCCGCACCGCCTCCTGCGACAAGGGATAGCCGGCGCGCTCGCAGGCGTCGATCACGCGTTTCCAGTGCTTCTGGAAGCCCTCCGCATCGCTGGCCATGCCCTGGCGCAGGACCTCGCCGAGGGTGCGCGTGGCGCCTTCGGTCTCGAAGAGGTAAAGGGCGATGCCCAGGAACAGCGACCGGGCCGACGAGCTCCAGAAGGGGTCCCCGGCCTGCGGATCGGGAAAGAGCATCGTGCCGATGCGCTGCAGGTCGTCGATGCAGCGGTAGGGCGCCTCGGACACGTAGCCAAGCGGATTCCAGCGTGCCGAGCACTCGCGTTCGGACAACGGATCGAACAGGTGCACCTCCTGCCCATGGGCCGCGCGAAAGCCCGCCGTGCGCGTGAAGTTCTCGCCCTTGATGTCACTGACGATGGTCGAACCGGGCCAGTTCAGCAGATTGGGAATGACCACGCCGACGCCTTTGCCGCTGCGCGGCGGGGCTTCAAGCTCCACACCTTGCTGGCCGGGCAGCACCAGGTAGCGGTTGCCCAGGCGCCCGAGGATGATGCCGTGCTCCTGAAGCAGCCCGGCGCGTGAAATCTCGCGCCGGCTCGCGAACCGGGCCTCGCCGTGCAGCGCCCGGCGACGCGGCAGCATGGCGACGCCCACCAGGCCCAACGCCAAGCCCTGGGAACCCGCCAGTGATGCCAGGAGGGCGCGGCGCACCTCCGGCCGATCGCCGTAGGCCTGCCAGTATGCGTGCAGGGTCAGCAGCGTGACTTGCTGCGGGGGCAGCTTCATCGCCGTCAGGAACGCGTGGCCCGCGACGTAGACGCCGACGGTCGCGGCCACCAGCAATGCGACCGCAATCCTGAAGGGGCTAGGCAAGCCTTCGGTTCTTGGTGCCAGGGTCATACCAGATCTCCCGCACGATGCGCCGTGGCCGGTCGTCCCGGCGTTCGCGCGCGCACTGCACGACGATGTCCACGCTCATCTGCGCCAATTCCACGCCGTCGCGCGTGCTCATGCCCTGGCCCGCCTGGCTGCGCTTCATCAACTGCGCCAGTGCCACGAAGGCCATCTGCGCGCTGTCCGCATGCACGCTGGTGATCGAGCCGGGGTGGCCGGTGTTCACAGACACCAGGTAGTCATAGACCTCTTCGCCGGTCCGCAACTCGGACACGAACACGCGGTCGGGGCGCTGCCGCTTGGCACCGGCGAGCAGCTGGCCGGGCGTGACCTCGGCTTGCCCCTGGGCGCCTTGCGAGTAGAAAAGCCTCACATGGTTGGGCTGATTGCGCAGCGACAGTTCCTTCACGTCCTCGATCGTGATCAGACGGTCCTCGGGTGGCACCTCGAGGATCAGTGCCTTGCCGACCGTGGTCTTGCCGGAGCCGGTGGCACCGGACAACAGGATGTTCTTGCGCCGCTGCACCGCTCGGCGCAGGAAAGGCACGAACTCGCGACATGCGAGAAGTCCCGCCAGTTCCCGGTCCTCCGGTGCCAGGTTGTCCAGATCGGTTGGCCGCAGCGGGCAGGCGGGGACGCTGCATGTCGGCTCGAAGACGCGCAGATCCGCCAGCTCTTCGAGGCTCCAGAGCGTGTGGGATGGACGCCGGATCGTGATCGAGACGGTCCGCTCCAGCGTCGCCGGCGGCAGCACGATCTGGATTCGTTCGCCGCCCGGGAGGGTGGCGGACAGGAGCGGCTCGTTGGCCGAGATGCGCTGGTGCGTGAAGTTGGCCACGAGCTTGGCGATGGCCATGCACCAGTCGAAGCTCGCGAACGGCAACTCCTCGCGCAGCCAGCCCGAATGCCGTTCCACGAAAGCCACGCCGGGCTCGTTGATGCAGATCTCGGTGACCTCGGGATCGTCCAAAAGACGACTGAGCGGACCGAGGAAAAGGACAAGGGACGAGGGCGGCTCCGCGGGTGCCGCGACGGTCACGGAGCTGATCGCCAATGGCAGGTCACCGGTGGCGGCGCAGGGCTCGCGTTCAGGGGTTGGCTGGGTCGCTTCGAAGCGCATAGACGCTCCTGAAATCCACATCGCGTGCGACCAGGATCTGGATTCGCTCGCCCTGGTTCTTGATGACGGTCGGCGGAATTGACACGGTGCTGCGCAGCACCTCCGTCATGACGTCGCGGCTGCCCTGCGGACCGAGCACCAGGCCGCCGCCGCTGCCGACCCTGGTGCCGCTTTGCTGCTGGGCGGCGATCGCCTGCATCGTGCCGTCGATCACCGAGATCAGGATCGCGGCACCGAAGCGATCCCAGAAATGGGTGTCGACGAAACCGGGCAACCCGCTGCGTCCCAGTTCGTCGGTTCCGGGGGAGGCAAGCTGGACCACGTTGCCGGTCGGGGTGCGCGCTTCGTTCCACACGATGAAGACGCGGCCCTGTCCCTGCCGCGGCGTTCCGCGCTGCTCGCCCACGTACTTGGTGCCGCGCTCCAACAGCACGACCTTGCCGTCAGCCCCGTAGATGTCGCTGGCGCCGATGCAGGTGGTCATGCCCTCGTAGGTGGAGTCGATGGCGGTCTCCAGCGTGCAGTCGATGAATGCGCCCTTGGGCAGAAGCATGCGCCGTGTGGGCAGGGTCTGGGCGAGGACCGCCGGGGTCGGCGTCGGCCGGAGACTCGCCGCAAGCTGACCGCCGCCGGATGCGGCCGAGCCGGCGCCAGGCGGCTGCAGCGCGCCGAACAGCTGGGACATGCCTGGCACGCCGCCGGCGGGCGGCGCTGCCGGATCTGCGAACGCGTGCGGTGCTGAAATGCCCGAGGGCTGGGCGGACTGCGCACGCCGAAGCACTGGGGTGCCCAACTGCCGTTCCAGCGCGATCTGCTCGGGCGTCTTCTGCGGGGTGCCCGCGTTGACGGCCGCGGTCGACGGGGCGGGGGGAGTGCCGGTGACGGGCGGCGCCTCCGGCGGTGTTTTCGGCGGATCGATGCGGCCGAGTGGTGGCACCCTCATCTCGCCGCCGGCGCGTGCCGAGGCAGCCTTTCTCGCGGCCTCTTCGGCCTCGCGGGTCTTGGTGTACTGCGTGTTGTAGTACCAGAACAGGAAGCCGCCGCCGAGGAGAATGATCACAGTCAGCGCCAGGAACCCGCTGATGCGCGACTGGACAGAGCGCTCGCGATTGACCGACGGCATGGCGCGTTCGCCTCGGACCTTGGCGCGCTCGTCGGCGACCCGGGATGCGGCGCTTCCGGTGGCCGCCGCTGGTTGCCCAGAGAGGATCTCCCCGGTGCCGGGGTCGATCTCGGACGCATCGGAATGCGTCGGCGGATCCATTCGGGCGCCGCGGCGAGGCTGGTCGATCCAGGTCACGGCCGCTCTCCCGTCGCGGTGTGGCGCACATCTTCTGCGCTCGTGTGGGTCGGGGTGCGCGCGCTGTCGCCGACGAACGATCGGTTGACCACGCAGCCGACCAAGCCACCACGCCGCAGCACGAAGCGACGCGCCACGCGGTGGATCACGACCTCATCCGCTT
The DNA here is from genome assembly GCF_057814215.1 of Variovorax sp. F042. NCBI lineage: Bacteria > Pseudomonadati > Pseudomonadota > Betaproteobacteria > Burkholderiales > Comamonadaceae > Variovorax > Variovorax sp. F042. Next base: position 910,235 of record NZ_JBVASX010000002.1, on the reverse strand, counting down.
CGACGTTGAAGTTCAACAGCGACTCGGATCCGTCGTCGTTGCGCACGAACATGGCGGGAAAGTCTGATTGCGCTTGGAAGCGCAGTCGCGTTTGCACGCCGTCGTCGTGGGCACTCTCGGGCCTGAGCGATTCGCTGCCGCAGAACCAGTAGTCGGCATTGCGTGGGCGCTTAGAAGCCTCTTCGTTCATGCGCGCTTCGGTCCGGCGTCGTTCCTGATCCGCTGCCGCGGCGCGGGCATCGTCCTCCGGGTAGGTGAAACGAATCGAATACACCATGCGCTTGGTCGCAGCGCCCGCGGGCGCGACGGGAGACACGATGAAGTCGAAGTGGTAGACCCGCCGGTTCGTGAGGAGGGTGAAGTTGGTCGAGGCGCGCGCTTCCTTGGGCTTGATGAAGAAGTGGTTGCGCTCGGCGCCGACATCGAAGGCACCGTTGTCGCCAGCGCCGAGGTTCACGAACTCCTCGCCCTCGGCAAACTGCAGATGGATCTGGTAGCCCACATAGCCTTGCAGCGTGACGACGTCCTCGGGGTCGTAGGCAACCACACGCACCCGGGCATCGACCTTGCCCACCGGCGGCATGGTCGCGGTTCGGCCGCACGGCGCAGCAAGCGCCAGACTTGCCGCCAGTCCGATCGCGAAGGGAACCCTGCGGTGCATGCGCCACGGCTTCATCGCGCCTCCTGCCTGCTCGGTGCAGCGCTGGCTGGGGCGACCTCGGGCTCGCGGCGATACTCGACGACGCGAAAGCCCAGTGGATTGAGCGATCGCATCTTGTTGTCCGTCGATGGCGGGACATAGGCGAACTCGATCGTGGCGACCCAGTGGCTGGCCTGCTCCTCGCCAGTGCCGCCTGCGCGCGTCGAGCGGGCGAAGCGGACCTGTGCCAGCTTGTCCTTTCCGCTCTCCAGCTTGAGGAAGGTGACCGATCGCACCTGCGCGCGGATGGACGTGCCATCCTTGTAGGCGTTCAGAGGTGAGGTCGGGTTGTCGACGGCCCAGGAAGCGGCCCACTCCTGGTTCAACCGAGGCGAGTTCTGCGAGGCGACCAGCTCGTAGTCCGCCTCCGCGGTGCCGTAGAAGTAACGCTCGCGCGCGATCACGTAGTTTTGCAGCAGGTTGCGGGTCACCACCTGCTCGATGTCGGTCGTGCCCTCGTAGGTGGGAACGATGTCGACGATCCCACTGCTGCTGTCGACGCGGATGAGAACGGGAACAGGCTGCTTCAGCGGCGTGAGCCCGCTGACGGCCGCGACCGAGAGCATGGCGACCAGTGTCGCCGCTGCAGCCACGGCCCAGGCCATCTTGCTTGATCGCTCCGCGCGGCGCGCGCGGTCGAGTTCCCAGCTCTGGGCCTCGCTCAGGTAGTTTTCAAGGGCGGCGTTCGGGCACATGGACCCCTCCTGATTCGGGAACGCCATCCGGGATGTTGATCGGTGTGAGCAGACCTTCGCAATCCGGCGGCGTCGGCGGGCGAGTGCCGCACGCAGCCAGCAGAAGGGCAAACAAAAAAAGGATCGTCGAAGGCTTCATCTGCCCGCCCTCCGCTAACGATTGCGCGACAGGCCCGGCATGACCTGTTCTCTTGGAAGCACGGTGCCGCCGCGACGCGCAGCGCCGACACTTGCCATCGAAGCCACGCTGGCGCCGACGCGATTGCCTGCCAAGCGGCGGAACGAATCCCAGCGACTGCGGGGCTCCCGCCGCAAGCCGTCCAGCACGCCGCGACCGAACTCGTAACTCGTGCGCTTGGCCCCGCCCATTGCCCACCGCGCCAGTCCGCTGGCGACGCCGAATGAACTGAGTGCGATGCCGCTCGCAAGCCCAGCCGCGATAGACATGATCTGACGCATGACCAGCAGCACCAGCGAAGCACACAGCACCATATTCAGTGCATCCACGGTCACGATGGCTGCGCCGCGTGCGGCCGTTTGCGCGGCGTAAGAAGAAACGATCTGGAGCATGAGGCTCGCCACCAGAGAGGTTAGGACGGCGACCAGTGCATAGTTGGCCAACTGGGCAATCCACGCCTCAAAGAATCGGCGTGTGGCCTCGAAGAAAAGCAGACAAATGAAAACGGGCCCCAAGGCGAGGATCAATGCCAATGCGAGCCTGGACAAAACAAGCAGGAAGAGCGCGTAGACGGCCACGCCTCCGATGATGAAGTAGACGATGGCTCCAGCCAAATAGAAACCAAAGTCACCGTTCAATACACCGCCTTTGTTCCAAAGGTTTGAAGCAACGGTACCGCCTTTGTCCCATATCGTGTCAATCACTGACACAGGGTTCGATGCACCTGTGATCTTGGCCGCAAGTTGGACTGGTGCGTTGAAGAAGGTGTCCACGATGACTCCGTTGTAAAGCCAAAGTCTCAGACCGACGCCCAGTACGATCGCGATGAAAAGGATGCGCTTGACCCCCTCCCATATCGGCTCTTGAACTCTTCCGGTCAGGCTGAGGAATCCCCAAAGCATTACGTAGATCGTCGCGAGCGTTACCACTGCAGGCTCAATGGCACCGGCCACAGTCGCGGTTTTGGCCGCGAGGTATTCGGTCAATTGGTCGTTGAGCCACGTCCAGAATTGCTGAAAGAACATTGCTCGCCTCGTCGAACTTCATTTTCCGGAGCCGCTAGCGGGCGGCATCGTCGGCTGAAATCGATTCTGGAAGTCCCCATGCTCGGCCCTTGATGCTGCCGGCTTGGTCGTTTCGGACGGTAAGCTCCCGGGGGACGCCGTTGGAGTCGAGCCCTGTCTTAGGAAGCGATAAACGCCGCCCACAGTAAATACTGCAATCACAACGATGACGATCGTTGATTTGGACATCTCGATTCAGGGGGTGGGAACGAACCGTGCGTTGAATCCGCCATGGCCTGAGATGACTTGCTCCCGAGTGCGCTGCTGCTGGGCCGCTTCCTCGGCCCTTGCAATCTGATAGAGGCTCTGCAGCTTCGTCTGCTCATTGGTGAGCATGTTCTGCTCGGCCTGGATCCTCGCCTGCAAGTCCTGGATCGCCTTGGGGTCCTGTGCAGAAGCGATGCGACTGATGAGCAGTTGCAGCGCCGAGAAACGCTGACTGGTGTTCTGGTATGCGCTCTGGGTCATGCCGTTGAGCAGCGCCGCCGATTGCCGCCCTTGCTCGACGATCTGCCGCAACTCGGGACTGAGCGCCTCCATCTGCGTTCCGGAGAGGATGCTGTTGGCCTTCATGATCGACTGCACCTGGCCGGCCAGCCCCGCATAGCCGCCCGAAGTGCCGTTGAGCGTGTTCATCAGTTCGCCATAGCTGGGCGGCAGGTAGTTGCGCGCGAGCTCCGAGGTGGGTAGTAACTGCTCCATGCCGCGACTTCCCGTCATCGCGTTGTGGGTCTGGGTCAGCTGGTCCTTCGATTCCTTCAGTTGATCGTATTGCTTCTGCATCCCGGAGATCTGCTGCTGCCAGTACATGACCTGCTGAATCAGGTTGGCGACGGCCGTGACGTCGATCACAGGGATGCCGGCTTTGGCGTGCAGCGGTGCCAGCGAAGCCGCCGCAAGGAGGAAGGCAAGAAGGAACCTATGCATGGGAGTTCTCCTGGTGTGAGAGCGAACGGGGAGGGCGGTCAGCCAGCGCCTTGCGGAAGGGCGCGAGCCATTGGTCGGGATCCGGTCCGAAGGTCGCGATGCACTCGCGCATGAGGCGGACATTGCTCGTGCGCCCGGAAATGACGTGCAGCGCGTCACCGAAGCCGTGGAGATCGAGCTGCGCGATCACGCTGACATGGTTCTGCTTGATGAGGAACTGCCGAGAGCCAGGCTCGAGTTCCTGCTTGATGAGCGCGAACTCCCTGTCCGTCAGGTTGAAGCCATGGGTGTACTCGTCGTAGTCCGCCTCCGGATTGGGAAACAGGATCTTCGTCGGCGTCTGCTCGACGATCGCGCGCGCGATGCCGGAATCGAGCACATGGCTGGTGCTCTGGGTGAACGTCGCGATGTTCGCGTTCTTCTTGCGCCAGGTTTCCAGGCCGTTCCTGGCGAACTTCGCGAAGGCCGGGTCGCTCAGGAGCTTGGCGAATTCGTCCATCCAGCACACCAGCGGGCGCCCATCCACCATCCGGTTGACCAGATGAAAGAGGTACATGGTCAGCGGCGCGCGCACGACCTCGTTGTCGAGGAAGTCGGTCACGTCGAACCCGACGAGGGCGTGCCGGGCCAGCAGCGGAGCCACGTCGTCGCGATCGTTGTCGAAGACCCAGGCATAGTCGCCGCGCTCCGAGGCGCACCATCTGCGAAGGCGCGCGTGCATCCCCTCGGGGTCCGTGATGTCGAGGAAGGCAACCAGACGGGACAGGCGCCTGAACGAGCGTTCGAGCTTCAGGGTGCCATGCAACGCTTGGTCGAGGTCGTCCTCCTGACGGACGCTCAAGCTATCGGTCGGCGTGCGCATGACCAGGCGCCTGAGCCAGTGCCGCATGAACTCGACGTTGTCGGTGACCGCATCGTCGAGCTGCAGCGGATTGCAGCCGGTTGGCACGCCGTTCTTCAGCGGGAGGTACCGGCCGCCCAGTGCCCGCACCAGAATGTGCAGCCCTTCGTCCTTGTCGAAGATGACCTGCGTGGCATCCAGGCGATTGCAGATCGCCACCATGCAGAACCCCAGCAGCGTGGTCTTGCCGGTGCCGACCGGACCCACGCCGGTGATGTGTCCGACGTCACGGCGGCTGCCGCCGTCCGGGCTGCGCGGGTCGCTCGCATGCAGCGAGAAGTAGTAGGGCGAGCCGGCACGCGTCATGAACATGGCCAGCGCGTCGCCCCAGTAGTTGCCCGTGGCGCGGCCGGTCGGGAAATTGTGAAAGGGCGACATCGCGGCGAAGTTGCGGCTGGTCACGGGCGCCTTGCGGCTGCGGTAGCCGAAGTTTCCCGGCAACTGAGCCCAGAACGCCGCCTCCAGCGCGAGGTCCTCGCGCGCCACCACCATTCCCGTGTCGCCCAGCAGGTAGCGGGCGCGGGCCACGTTGTCGTTGAGCTGCTTCAGGCGGGGCCGGCCTTCGGCCTCGCCGACGCCGTCGTAGGTGTCGGCCAGCACGTGCAGGCTGAAGTGGTGGTCGCCCATCACGAAGCGGTTGCTCATCAGGTCGTCCAGCGCGTCCTTGAGTTCCTCGGCCTGTGAGACCGCCAAGTCTCCGGCGGCCGCCATCCGGTGATGCTGGCGGCTCATCATGTCGGTCGCCGTGCCCTTGGCCAGGAAGGTGAAGCTTTGCGTGAGCACGAAGGGGAAGGGTGCGGTCAGCAGCGCGCTGAACATGCCCGGCGCCGTGGGCGTGGGGTACTCCTTGATGCCGAGGAAGGCGCCGATCCGCGTCTGGGTGCCCGTGCGGTATTCCATGGCTTCGTTGCCGAAGAAGGGCCGGGTGGTGGCCAGAACCTCGTTGAGGGGTGAGCGCGGCAGCGGCATGCGCTGCCATTCCCCGTTGACCAGCAGGCCGTGGAATTCCATCAGGGAGGAGAACAGCACATCCTCTTCGTGCAGGCGATAGATGCCCAGGGCTTCGGGGTCGTAGCGCTCCAGCGCCGCGAGCAGTTCCTGGCGCAGCTTGCCGCAGGCATCGAGGGCGTCGCGCAGTTCCGCCTGTGCACCCTCTGGGTCCGTGCGCCTGAACAGCCGCAATGCGGCGTTGCCTATGCGGGTCGGCTGCGGCCGGAAGACGACCGACAGGTACAGCTCGTTGACCATCAGGCGCTCGCCGGCCATCTTGCGGCGGTACCGCTGCTCGATTTCATCGGCGAACCCGGGAACCGTCCGCCCGGCGGGAACCGTCCGCCCGGCAGGATAGCCTGTCTCGCGACGCCGGATCACGTGGGTCCACAGGGCCAGGTTGGGCGAGGCGATGTTGCGCAGCAGGACATTGAGGCGCTCGTGCCAGCTGTTGATGTCATCGTCGTCCGCGCTTTCGAAGCTCGTGCCGGCCAGGCGCAGCGTCTGCACATAGTCGCCCGCGCGCGTGCGGGCCACATGCTCGTCCACATGCGACGACAGTGGGACCATGGTTGCGGCGCCGGCTTCGCGGCGCAGCGTGTGCTCGGAGCGTGACAGCAGCTTCATGGCGATGCCGTGTCAGACCACCGCCACGGGCCAAGTCCGCATCCGGCGGCGCCCTCGCCAATCAGGCATGTCCAGCGCCAGGGGGCTGTACGAATTCGCACGCCAGAACCGCAGGTTGCCGCCGAGCATGGCGGGCAGTCGGGTGCGGCCCCACAGCTGCAGCAGGTCGAAGAAGCGCGGCTCGTACAGGCAGACCAGGTAGAGCACCCCGTGGATCGGCACGAAGGCCAGCAGCCACACGAGGCTCTTGGTCACGATGAACGACTCGGTCGTGACCACGATGTTGAACATCATGGCCGAGTAGGTGACGCCCCAGACCATCGACGGGCGTGTCATGCCGACGAACAGAGGATCCGCAGCGATGCCCTGGTTGCGACTCACGGTTCGCTCTCCCTCACACCCCGAACAGGCCCCGGATCCAGGAGACGATCTGGGGGCCGCCGAAGACCAGCACGGTGCCGATCACGACGGCGACCATCCACCACCAGCTCAGGCGGCCGAACCAGGCCATGGCGCCGGAGACCATCACGGCGACCGCCGCCAGCGGCGTCAGGATGGCAACGAGTTGCTGCTGGGTCGCGTTGGCGCCCGTCGCGAACGGGCTTCCGGCCCAGACGATGTCGGCAGGTGCGGCCGCGAGCACGGCGACCAGCAGGCATCCGATCCATCGGATTCGGACGCCGAATCGCGCTGCGGGCCGGATGTGGTGGATCGAGCATGCGGTCATGGCGAGACTCCAGTGGCCGAGGAAGATCCCGCGGGCACTTGCCCAGACGGGGGCGCGAGAGAAACTGAAGCCGATGGGTCAATGCGCCGACGGCCGTCGTAGACGTCCCACCAGGGCGTCGGCGCCGCGCGCTTGCCGGCGGGGGCAGGGCCCTTGGTGGCCTGAGCGGCCATGGGCTTGGCCGCCGCGGTCTGGGCGGAGGTACGCGAGGTGGACGCGATCTCTCGCTGGATGGCCGCGATATCGCCGATCGTGCGAACACGCTGCGCCTCGGCTTCGGTCGCTGCCTGCATATCGGACGCGGCGAGCCGCTGAGCCTTACGGCGCGCGAGATCCTCCAATTGCGCTTGCGACTTTCCGAGCTCTTCGCGAAGGATCGCGATGCGGTCGTGGTCGCGCGCCGCCTGCTGCTGTGGACCGATGACTTGGGATGTGCCGGGCTCGGCCTGTGCCCACAGGGCGCAGGCGTGCGTCATCAAGCCAGCGACAACAAGCACGGGAGGCCAGGGCGCGTATCGGCCTTTGTCGGTCGCATGCCTGTGTTGAACATCGAGTGCTTGCATGGGCGCAATGTCCGCCTCCGCGCATGCGTGTGTCGACTATTGTTTGTGACAGTTGCATCGCAAAGCGAGGGCGGCGATATTCGTGAGCGACGCGGCATGGCGATCCATCACGGACCAACGAGGCAGGGCCGCCTGCGCCGGGATGGCCCTGTCGCAGTTTTCGGCGGCAGCCGCGCAGCGTGCCATGTGGTGTAGGGGACCCGCATGGTTCGCGTCGAAGCCTGAGGAGCAAGGCATGGGCAACGTGGTCATCTTCGGCAACCAGAAAGGTGGCGTCGGCAAGTCGACCCTGGCGGTGCTGTACGCATGCTGGCTGGCCGAGATGCGACGCCAATCGGTGTGTCTGATCGATCTCGACGCGCAGGCGAACAGCTCGAAATCGCTGCGCAGTTCCTCGGCGATCGCCGAGGCGGTGGAACTTTTCGGAGGGGACATCGGCGCGATCGTCCCGGCCCGCGCGCAGACCATTGCCCTGGTACCGCGCAGCAAGAAGCTGGCCGACGTCGAACTCGCGAGGGCGGAAGTCGTGATTCCCCCATTTCGCAGGAACGTGATTCGCCTGGCGCAGGAATTCGACGCAGTCGTGATCGACACGCCGCCAGCACTGGGCTTGCGCATGAGCGCGGCGCTGATCGCTGGCCATGCTGTGGCCTGCCCGATCGAGCTCGAGGAGTACAGCATCGATGGCGTCGCCGACATGCTCAGAACCATCTTTGGCGTCAGACAGCGCTACAACCCGCAACTGCGGCTGGCGGCCATCGTTTTGAACCGGTTCAATCCGCATTCGTCGCGGCAGAAGGCCGCGATGCAGGATCTGGCCTTGAACTTCCGGGAGTTCGTGATACCGGCACGGATCTCGACCCGCTTGGCCATTCCCGAGGCGCTGGCCGCGGGCGTGCCGGTATGGCGATTGCCCAAGAGCGCGGCCCGGGAGGCGAGCCTTGAGGTGATGCGGGTGTTCGAGTTGCTGCAGCAACGCATCGACGCCTCGAGCATGCCGGTGCCTGCGGACGAGCAGCCATGAATGCGCCCGACGGGCTGGACCTGAGTGTGCTGTCGCAGTTCAGGGCGGCTGATCTGCTCGCGGGCGAAGCGACCCCTGCGGGCGTGGGCACGCCGATGCAGGTGGCGCTCGATCGAATCGACCTCGACCCTCGCCAGCCACGCCGTCGCGTCCGGAGCGAACGCATCGAGGAACTTGCCGCATCGATCCGAGAGCATGGCGTGCTGGAGCCGGTATCGTTGCGATGCCATCCCGAACATGCGGACCGGTACATCGTCAACCGCGGCGAACGCAGGGTGCGCGCCGCGCGCCGGGCAGGGCTCGCCACAGTTCCGGCATTCGTGGACGAGCGGGTCGACCCGTTCGCCCAGGCCGCGGAGAACCTGCACCGCGAGGACATGTCGCCATTCGATCTGGCTTCCTTCATCGCCGACCGGGAACAGGAAGGCCATTCGCGCGCCGAGATCGCGCGACGCTTGGGCAAACCGCGTTCCTTCATCACCGAGGCCGCGCGGCTCAGCGACGCACCGCCGCAATTGCGGCAGGCGGTGGAGGACGGGCGGGTCGGAGGGGACGTGCGATTGCTCTACAAGTTGGTGGCCATCGCCAGCGATCGCCCGCACGAACTTGAGGAACTGCTGGCGCGGGGCGAGCCGATCGGACGTGCGCAGGCAAGACATCGCCCGCCGTCGTCCCAGTCCCTCCGCAGCTCGACGCCAGCGGCGCCCGGGAGCGGGCTTGCCAAGGTCATCAGCGCCGGCCGCACGGTGCTTGTGGTCGAGCATGGTGGACGGCGCGGATCGCTGCGCATCAAGGCGAAGGACGGCGACGTCGGGGAGGTCCGCTTCGGCGACGACACGCGTGCCTTGCTGCCGCTGGCGGACTTGCGGCTGGTGTGCTGGGCCACAGAAGATTAGGGACGCGGCCGTCGGTTGACGAGTTCTTGCGCCTGACGTGCGCGCGTCGCGGCGGGCGGTCTGGCGATGGGCAGTCGCTGTTGCGCCGGGTAAGACATGGGCCTGCTAGGCCACGCCCGCACCTTTCATCGTGGCGAGCCGCCGCCGGTATTCGCGCGGCGTCATCTGCAGGTCGCGAACGAAGGCTCTGCGCATCACCTCCTGGGACCCGTAGCCGCATTGCCCGGCGATGGTCTTGAGGGGAAGTGGGCTCGTTTCGAGCAAACGGCAGGCGGCGTCGAGGCGGAACTGCTGTACGCTCCGTCCGGGCGACAGACCCGTCGCGCGTTCGTAGAAGCGTGCGAAGGAGCGCGTGGACATGTGGATCTTCTGCGCCAATCGGGCGACGCTGAGGTTCTCTTGCAGGTGCGCCGCGATCCACAGATGCAGCGTGCCGATCCGCGCATCGCTCGTGGGTGGCTCGATCGGCACCCGGCGACGGCGTGGCATGCCGTAGCGACGGCTGCGTGATCCGGCAAGGCGCGCGGCGAGCATGTCCGCGAACGCGGCACCTCGATCCTCCGCGATCCACGACAGCGCCAGGTCTTCTCCCTGGTCCGGTTCGATGACGCGCCAGCCATGCGCTTTGGTGCAGGCCGCGGGCAGGTCTGCACGCTGCCCACGGCGCGGTGCCGGCGGCGCAGCGCGGCGTTGTCGCCGCACGGCGTGGACGTCTGGCGCACGCGGCAGCAAAGCTCGGGCGCCCAGGACGGCGCAGCGGCTCAATCGCCTCCGGTTCCGGGAGAGCCATTCGCGCAAATGCCGCACACCCGCCGGTCCAGCCGGGTCCGGATCGGGCTCGCCACTGATGAAGAGCGTGCTCGCCCGACCGACGAGCCTGTGCGGCAATGCACGCGTCGAGAGTGCCACGCCACTTGAACTCAGGGCTTGGCCGCCCGTTGCCGAGGCCAATCGAACGTCGTAGCCGACGAGCTTGCCGCGCGTCCTGCGCAAGGCGGCATTGGCGGCCTTGAAGACCGCGAGCACGCGGATGATGTCAAGAAGAAGGAATCCGGGAAGCAGCAGGAGCCAGACCTTGTGCATCGTGAGGAGCCACCGTAGGGAGGATCAATCAGGAATCTCACGACGCTGCGCCGCACCGCGCCAGTGCGCGAAGCGGGGGGCTCGCGAGATTGGCAGAAATGGTGGTGAATTTTGCCTCCGGGCTCGGCCGGGCGCTTCTAGACTGTCGCATCCTTTGCCTCCATCACATGCTGAGTGGCCACCGGGTGCAAACAGCAGGTCGGTCCAGTGCGGGTCGGTTCAAGGACTGGAGCCGCTGGCCTTCTCGCTTGGCGGACTCCACACCGGGATCCTCGATGGTGCTCGCGAAAAAGGTGGGGGTGCCGACGACGCAGGAAGCGCACCTATGAACGAGTGGACCCAGGATGTTCTCGGTCGGTTGAGCCAGGCAAACGAGCCTTCTGAGGTGCTCGCGCTGATCAGCGTGGCAACCAGGCACCTTGGCTTCGAGCACTGCGCCTACGGGCTGCGCACGCTCGTGCCCTTCACCCGGCAGAAGACCTTGATGTTCAGCACATACGACGAGCGGTGGAACCACCGTTACATCAACGCCGGATACCTCCAGGTCGATCCCACGGTCGCACACGGCGTGCACAGCGGGACGCCCATGATCTGGAGCAACGAAGTCTTTCGGGAGGCACCACAGATGTGGGATGAGGCGCGCTCGTTCGGCCTGCGCGTCGGCTGGGCGCAATCGGTCTTCGAGCCCGATGCGCGGATCGGCATGCTGACGCTTGCGAGGTCGAGCGAACCGCTGACGGCCGCGGAGATGCTCGCCAAGGACCCGTGGCTGCAGTGGCTGGTGCATACCGCCCACCGCGCGTTCTGCGGCCTCCTGGGAGGCAGCCCGCTGGAGCGGCTCGAATCGCTCACGAGACGGCAGGTGGAGGTGCTGTGCTGGACGGGCGATGGCAAGACAAGCGACGAGATCGCATCCATCCTTTGCATCTCGAAACCCACGGTTGAATTTCATTTGCAAAACGCAATGGCCAGATTGGGCGCGCCCACCAAGAGCTCGGCCGCAGCATTCGCTTCACGGCTGGGGCTCCTGAACTGAGTGGAGGGCCGCAGAGGGCGCGCCAGCCCGGCTGCAGGGGATTCAACCGGCCGCGTCGGCGTGCCGGTCTTGGCGCGGACACCAGCTCGTGTCCACGTCGATGAAACAGGCAAAGAGATGCTGGCCCTCGATCAGCACCGGCGGCGCCGCGCGGTGCACGGACAGGCCCGTGCGACGCAGGATGCGCTCGATGCCCATTGGCGAGGCGCTGATGAGCCGCCGTCCTCCCTGCTTGGCAACGGTCCGCATTGCGACGCTCAGCATGTCCAGCGCGAGCGACCAGCCATGTGGACTCTCGCCCGCGCCGAGCCGCATCCAGTCGTCAGCGGTAAATCGCGACAGTTCCCAGACGTCAGGCGAGCACGGCGCGGGCGTGTCGCCGAGCAGTTGAGGAAAAACACTGGCGAGCAGATAGGGCCGGTGCGTGGGCAAGAGGCGGCTCGTGCCGACAATCTCCCCTTCCGTGTTGCGCGCGATCAGATAGATGGTGTCCTTCCGGTCAAATTCGTCCAGCTCCAGCCGACCGCGCGTATCGAGCTTCCAGCCCAGCTTCTCGACGAAAACCTCGTGCCGGTAGCGCGCCATGTCGAACAGAACGTCCGCCGAGAAAGAGTCGATGGTTCCCGCAATGATCTTCATGAGGTCACCTCGTTGAATGAGGTCCGCATTACAGCGTGATGACAGGAGCGGGGACACTGTCAAAGTTGATAGGGCGGCGAACGTCGCGACGAGCGCTCCATCGAGCGCCTGCGAACCATGGCGGATGGAAAGTTCGGTCTTTTTACCTATGGCCGCCGCGCGGTCCAGACGGTGAAGGCACCGGCCGCGACGATCAGCAGCACGCCGACGGCGGCCTGGGGCCGAGGCACGTCGGCCCAGACGAAAAACCCCAGCAGCAGGGCCCAGACGATCAGGCTGTAGCGAAAAGGTGTGACGACCGAGAGATCGACGCCGCGGCAGGCGACGATGAGCGCGAAGTTGCCCAGCGCCGCGCAACCCGCCGCCGCCGCGAGCATGCCGAGCTCATACCGCGTGAGCGTCGTCCAGCGTTCCACGAGACCCAGCAGCAGGCCCGCAAGGCACACAGCGAGCGTGGTCGCGATCGCAATGGTCGACGAGGGGATCGTGGCGGGGATGCGCCGTGTCACCAGGTCGCGCGCAGCCAACGAGGCGGCGCACAACAGCGCACAGGCAAGACCGACTGCGGGGACATCCGGCCGAGCGGCCGGCTGGATGACCAGCAGGACACCACCAAATCCCGCGGCAGCAGCCAACAGACGCCCACCACGCCAGGGCTCCCACCGCAGCGCCATCGCCGTGGCGGCGATCATCAGTGGCGCGGTCATCATGAGCGTGCTTACAGTCGCAAGCGGCGCCAGCGACAGGGCGACCACGGAGGCGAGGGCCGTCGTGACCTCGAGTCCGCAGCGCACCCCCACGAGCGGGCGCAGTGCCATTCGCCAGCTACCGCGCGTGCCTCGCGCGATGGCCAGGACGAAGATGGTTGCGAACGCACCGCGCACGGCAAGAACCTGCCCGGGCGGCAAGCTCTGCGCGGCCAGCTTCACGAAGACATCGTTGAAGACGTAGCAGCCCATGGCCACCAGCATGAGCAGGATCCCCCGGCGATTGGCCTGTGCGCTAGCCATTGGCGGACGATGGCGGCGTCGGGGTGGTGTGCGGAGCCATAGGGTCGGATGGCGGCTCCGGGAGCACCGAAGCGCCAGCGACACTTGCATCCACGCCCGTGCCTGGCCGCGTGCCGAGCGGCGCACCGCAGCGCCTGAGAACATCCCACAGCGCCTGTGCCTTCAGCACGATCTCCTCGACTTCGGCATCGGGATCGGACATGGCGACGATGGCACCGCCAGCACCGATGGAGATCCGGCCGTTGGCCGATACCAGCGTGCGGATCACGATGTTGAGCTGGGCCGCGCCGTTGAGCGACAGATAGCCGATGCTGCCCGAATAGATGCCGCGGGCGGCCCCCTCGAATTCGTCCAGGATCTTCATCGTGCGCACCTTGGGGGCGCCGGTCATGGAGCCGCCGGGGAACGCAGCGCGCACACAGTCGATAGTCCCCAGGTCCGCTCGCAGCTTCCCGCGGATGGTGCTGACCAATTGGTGCACGGTGGCATAGGTCTCGACGGCGAACAGGCTCGGCACGTGAACGCTGTCGATCTCGCACACGCGGTTAAGGTCGTTGCGCAGCAAGTCGACAATCATCAGGTTCTCCGCGCGGGTCTTCTCGTCGGCGACCATGGCGTCTGCGATCGCGTCGTCTTCGGCCGGTGTCGCGCCGCGTGCGGCGGTCCCCTTGATGGGCTTCGATTCCACCTCCCGGTCGCCGGAGATGCGCAGGAAGAGTTCAGGCGAGGCGCACAGCACGGCATAGCCGCCGATGCGCAGGTAGGCCGCATAAGGTGCCGGATTGTGCTTGCGCAGGACCCGATAGACCTCCAGCGGTCGGATGCGTCCTTCACCGATCAGCTGGTTCGTGAGGCAGACCTCGTAGGTCTCGCCCTGCAGGAGCTCGTACTGGCAGCGCAGGATGAGCTCCCGGTAGGTCGCCAAGTCCACCTGCCAGGCCAATGAATGCAGCTCGCGGGCTGCGTTTGCGCCGTCCTCCGGCCTCGCCACCTGTGCTTCTTCCAGTCGCTCGCGCATGGCCTGCATCCAGCGGCGATTCTCATTGCATGGTGCCTCCTCATCGAGGCAGACGATCCAGACCTGCTGCTCGAGATGGTCGAAGGCAAGAAAGCGATCGGCGAGGATCCACATCGCGTCCGGGGTGTCCGCGTCGTGGGCGCGTGCACCGTCGAGCTCGCGCTTGAGCTCGTAGCCGAAGTAGCCTACGAAGCCACAGGCGAAGTCAAAGGGAAGTTTCGGGCCCGCTGGCGACTGGCCAGGGAGGTGGTCGCGCAGGTAGTCGAAGATGCTCTCATCTCGCACCTGGACGACGTTGCCCCGGCGCACCATCAGTTCGCGCGGTGCGGTACGGTAGTTCAGTACTTGGGTGCGCGGACCGCTCGCATCGCCCATGAAGGAGAAGCGCGCCCGCCCGGCTTCGGCGAGACTGCTGTCTAGCCAGAAAGCGCAATCGCTATGCGCAAACGAGCTCATGAACACGGCCTCGGCATCGGCCGCGGTGTCGATGCACTCGGCATGCAGCGACAACGCCTGCGGGCCTTCAAGGTGCAATGCGGGTCCGAAGCGATCCCGTGCCTCGCGTCGCGGCGCCTGCGCGAGCCATTCCAGCGTCAAGTCCCTGAAGTTGCGCAGTAGCCGCGCGCCGAATTCGGTGCAGATCGACTCCGGATGGAACTGCACCCCCCACCAGGGCAGCGAGACGTGGCGCAAGCCCATCAATGTGCCGTCGGATGTCCAGGCGAGCGGCTCCAGGGATGAGGGAAGCTGCGTGACCGCGAGGGAGTGGTAGCGGACCGCCTCGAAGCGGTCTGGAATGCCGGCGAAGAGATCGCGCTGCGCGTGCGACACACGATCGAGACGCCCGTGCATCGGCCGCACCGCCAGATCGACCCGGGCGCCGCAGTGGTGGGCGATGGCCTGGTGGCCGAGGCAGACGCCGAGCACGGGTTTGCGGGAACGCTGCAGCGCATCGGCCGAGATGCCGAGGTCGGCGCGTCGCTGCGGACGCCCGGGCCCCGGCGAGATCACGATGTTGTCGAAGTGCATGCGCTCAACCTCGTCCCAGTGCATCTCGTTGTTGCGCAGCACGATCGGTGGTTCGCCGTTGCAGGCCGCCAGGTACTGGTAGAGGTTGTAAGTGAACGAGTCGTAGTTGTCGATCAGCAGCGTGCGCATGGGATGCTCCTTGGCGGTAGGCGGTAGGCGGTAGGCGGTAGGCGGTAGGCGGAGCTGTGCATCGTTGAAGATCCCTGCCGACGTCGCAACTGCGCAATGTGCTAGTTGCTCGGCGTGGGCTGCTTGCCGAAGGGGCGCTGCAGGTCCCTGGTTGATGAGGGGCCACTCATCCTCTGCCCTGAACCCCGATCGCGGTGGGCAGGAACGTCTCCCATGCGGTCTCGCTGCCCGACGCTTCTCGTCTCATGGCCGGTGCGCGAACCCGATACTGCCGTCTGCGCCGACGCTCGCCGTCAGCCTGCGGCCAAGACGGGTTCGATCGACAAGGCCGCAGCCGATACGCGGGCGCTTCGACAATGCGCGGGTGATGACTGCGGCCGTCGTGAGCAGAAAAGTTGCGGATCGATCTGCGTACCGCACGGCGGTGTCAATCGAGGTCATGCCGAGCGATGCCTGCTCGAACGAGATGAAACACGCCGGCGCAGGGCGCGCTCTTCCCGCGACCTCGAGCCACTGCGCCGATGATGTTCCATGGGCCGTTGCCTGAGCGAGAAGGTGCGTCGCAGGCGGAACGAGCCGCCTTCACGCGAGTCCACTCCGGCTCCTCGAACACACGTCCCATGGACTTGTGCTGGGATTGCTTCTGTCACTGCTTGCCGGCGCGTGTGGAGGGGGAGCAGAGACGGTCCTTCCATGCCCGCTTCGGGACGCGCAGCCAAGCTGGGTTCCGGGCCAGCACAGGTCTGATGCAGCGATGAGGAGTTTTTGGAAGCGAGACGCCGCGCGCCATCAGGCCGGCCATCCGATTCGGGAGCACCTGAACGGCGACGAAGAGCTGCAGCTTCTTCACATGCATCCGGACCACACCCACATTCAGGTCTGGCTGCCTGGCGTGCAGCTGTCCGCCATGGCGCACTGGAAAGATGGAGGCAGCGCCCCTCAGGAAATGATGCTCGACGGCGTCCATGTGGATCTGAACTCCGATCTGGCGACGGTCTATCTGACGTGGCGATGCTGGGTGCCCAAGCGGTCAGGCATTCATCTGATGGAACTGCAGGTCGAGAACCCTTCGAGACTCCTGGAAGCAGGGCGCCAGCACGTCAACCATGACCGGTTGCCGGGAGCGCCAGCCAAGGGTTGAGTGAAGCAGAAACCATAGTTCGCCGCTATGAATTCAATTCACTCAATTGGGTTGATTGACGGAAGATCCAAACCTAGACTGGTCTCGGACCCCACGTGCGATCACCAACCAAAGGAGAACCCCTTGTCCGATGAAACAAAGTGCCCCTTCCCGGGCCACCAGCGTACACACAGCTTTGCCGGCGCTCCTGCGAATACAGACTGGTGGCCCAGCCAGCTGAACCTGAAGCTCCTGCACCAGCATTCCGCCGAGTCCGATCCCATGGGCGAAGCGTTCGACTACGCCGAGGAATTCAAGACCCTCGACCTTGATGCCGTGATCAAGGACCTCCATGCCCTGATGACCGATTCGCAGGACTGGTGGCCCGCCGACTACGGCCACTACGGACCTCTCTTCATCCGCATGGCCTGGCACTCCGCCGGCACGTACCGCATTGCGGACGGCCGCGGCGGCGGTGGCCACGGCGCTCAGCGCTTCGCGCCCCTGAACAGCTGGCCGGACAACGGCAACCTCGACAAGGCGCGCCGGCTGCTGTGGCCGATCAAGCAGAAATACGGCCGCAAGCTTTCGTGGGCCGACCTGATGATCCTGACCGGCAACGTCGCGCTGGAGTCCATGGGCTTCAAGACATTCGGCTTCGCCGGCGGCCGCCCCGACATCTGGGAGCCGGAAGACGACATCTTCTGGGGCCCCGAAGGCAAGTGGCTGGCCGATGAGCGCTACAGCGGAGACCGCGTGCTGGCCGGCCCGCTCGCCGCCGTGCAGATGGGCCTGATCTACGTGAACCCCGAAGGACCGAACGGCAACCCCGATCCGCTCGGCTCGGCCCGCGACATCCGCGAGACCTTCGCCCGCATGGCCATGAACGACGAGGAAACCGTGGCACTCACCGCCGGCGGCCACACCTTCGGCAAGGCCCACGGCGCGGGCGACCCGGGCCTGGTCGGCGCCGAACCCGAGGGAGCCGACATCGAGGAACTGGGCCTGGGATGGAAGAATGGCTTCGAAAGCGGCCTGGGTGTGCATGCCACCACCAGCGGTATCGAAGGCGCCTGGACCCCCACGCCCACGAAATGGGACAACAGCTACTTCGAGACGCTGTTCGGCTACGAATGGGAACTCACCAAGAGCCCGGCGGGCGCCAACCAGTGGAAGCCCAAGGGCAGCACGGGTGCGGGCACCGTGCCAGACGCGCACGATTCGGGCAAACGTCATGCCCCGATGATGACCACGGCCGACATGGCCATGCGCATGGACCCGGCCTACGAAAAAATCTCGCGCCGCTACATGGCGAATCCGGCGGAGTTCGCCGATGCGTTCGCCCGCGCCTGGTTCAAGCTGACGCACCGCGACATGGGGCCGCGCGCACGCTACCTCGGCGCGCTGGTGCCGAAGGAAGAGCTGATCTGGCAGGACCCGATTCCCGCCGTGAACCACCCGCTGGTCGATGACAAGGACGTCGCGGCCCTGAAGGCCAAGGTGCTCGCCTCTGGCTTGGGCATTGCGCAGCTCGTGGGCGCCGCATGGGCTTCGGCTTCGACCTTCCGCGGCAGCGACAAGCGCGGCGGTGCCAACGGTGCGCGCATCCGCCTCGCCCCGCAGAAAGACTGGGAAGTCAACCAGCCGGCCCAACTGGCGAAGGTGCTTTCGACGCTCGAAGGCATCCAGAAGGAATTCAACGGCGCGCAGTCCGGCGGCAAGAAGATCTCGCTCGCCGACCTGATCGTGCTGGCCGGCAACGCAGCGGTCGAGGCCGCGGCGAAGAAGGCCGGACAGGACGTGACGGTGCCTTTCTCGCCGGGCCGCGGGGACGCTTCGCAGGAGCAGACCGACGTCGAATCCTTCGCACCCCTGGAGCCGCAGGCCGACGGGTTCCGCAACTATCTGAAGAAGGGTATCGACTCGGCCACCGCCGCCGGCCTGCTGCTCGACAAGGCGCAGCTGCTGACCCTGAGCGCGCCCGAGCTGACGGTCCTGGTCGGTGGCCTGCGCGCCCTGAACGCGAACGTCGGGCAGTCGCAAAACGGTGTGTTCACCAAGCGTCCGGAGACTCTCAGCAATGATTTCTTCGTGAACCTGCTCGACATGAACACCGGGTGGAAGAAGTCAACGACGGCTGAAGGCGTGCTGGAAGGCCGCGACCGGAAGACGGGCGAACTCAAGTGGACGGGCACCGTCGTCGACCTCGTGTTCGGCTCCAACTCGCAGTTGCGCGCGCTCGCGGAAGTCTATGGGGCCAGCGACTCGCAGAAGGCCTTCGTACGGGACTTCGTGGCCGCCTGGACCAAGGTGATGAACCTCGATCGCTTCGACCTCAAGAAGTGATCGGGCGGTGATTGAAGGCGACCGGTTCCGGTCGCCGCCGAGTGAGTGACAGCAGTGCAGCCCCGGCCTGGTTTCGGATGATCCCGAACCAGGCCGGGGCGCATCCAAAAAAATGACGGCAGGAGACAACCATGCTAGTCGTGAAGAAGGCGCCTGCGGAGTCGATGGAATTCTTCCAGCCCGAGCAGTGGATGCATCTGCTCGAGCAGCTCGACATCATCCTGGCGACGGTGCAAACCGACGACACCAATCCCATACTTCGCCGTTTCGGCGTGCGCCGGCGCTCTGCCATATTCCGTCGCCTGATGCAGGAGCGATGGCGTCTCGTCAAGGAGATGGAAGCATTCGGCCAGGCCGGACTTCTCGCCTTCGCGAAGAACCAGATGCTGGACGCATCGCCGTCGCGCCGCCATCTCGACGTCGAGTTCAAGCTCCTGGGCGAAGCGTTCGATCAGTGCTCCAAAGACCTGTCGCCCGATACGCAGGCCGCGCTGAGAAAGTGGCTGCTCGCGCGCTCGCACATGCATCAGGAGCACGCAAGGTTTCTGGAGACCTACTGACGGGCGCGGTGTGGAGGCTGCTACTGTTGTCGGTAACGGCTATCGGCCTTCAACACCAGGAGCTTCCATGAAACCCCAGCCCATCGAATACGCCAATGCCTCCGACGAAGTCAGGGCTGTCTTCGACGACATCAAGACCTCGCGCAACGTGCCCGACGTCAACAACTTCTGGAAGTACCTGGCCAACGACCCCGTGGCGCTCAGGCGCACCTGGGGGAGCCTGAAGGAAGTGATGGCACCGGGCGCGCTCGACCCGGTGGTGAAGGAGATGGTCTACCTTGCCGTGAGCGTCACCAACAACTGCGGCTACTGCATCGCGAGCCATCACGCCGGCGCCGAGAAGGCCGGCATGACGCCCGCGATGTTCGCCGAGCTGATGAGCGTGGTCGGCATGGCCAACGAGACCAACCGGCTCGTCAATGGCTACCGCGTGCCGATCGATCCGGCGTTCGACAAGTAAAACCGATCAGCCGATCGTCATCAGGCTCGCGTTGCCGCCGGCGGCCGCCGTGTTGATGCTGAGCGCACGCTCCACCACCAGGCTTTCGAGCGGAATGTCCGCATCGCCGGGCGCAAAGGCGCGCACGCCGACGATCGGGCCCGGCCGCGCTGCGATGCGCTGCATCACGCCCGACAGGCTCTGCATGCTGCCGTGGTGCAGTGCGGCGTCGAACATCACCGTGTCGGAAGCCCAGTCATTCGCGATGGCCACGCACTGCTGCACCTCGGCCGGCAGCGATGCGCGAAGGCTTTGCGCGGCGGCATTGGCGGGCCAGATCGCGGTGCTGCCCACCGACAGCACTGCGGCCAGCTGCACCAGCCGGTCGGCTTCCGTATCCGCTCCCGAGTCAACCAGGCACAGCACCGCCTCGCGCGGCTCCAGCGTGTAGACGTTGCGCTCGCCGGTCGGGCCGGCCAGCGTACGCGAACTGCCTGAGCGCGACTGTTCGGCGAAGCGCGCGCATTGCGCCGCCAGCGCGGGGCGGTCGGTGGCTTCGGCCCAACGTGACAGTGCTGACAGCCCGGCCCGTGAGGCAACAGCACCACCTCCCACCGCGCGCTCCATTGCATCGTCCGGCCGCGCCGACAGCATGCGCAGCATGTACAGCGGACCACCAGCCTTCGGCCCCGTGCCCGACAGCCCCTCGCCGCCGAACGGCTGCACGCCCACCACCGCGCCGACGATGTTGCGGTTCACATAGACATTGCCCGCCTTGGCGTGCTCCACGATCTGCGCGATGGTTTCGTCGATGCGTGTGTGCACGCCCAGCGTCAGCCCGTAGCCCGTGCCGTTGATCTGCCCGATCAGCGCGCCCAGGTCGCGGCGGCGGTAGCGCACGACATGCAGCACCGGTCCGAACACTTCGCGCTGCAGCTCCGCGATGCTGTCGAGCTCGATCAGCGTCGGCATCACGTAGGTGCCGTTGCGCGTGTCGTGTGCGTACTCGCGGCCCTGGCGATAGACCTTGCGGCCCTTCGAGCGCATGGTCGCGATGTGGCGCTCGATGCCGTCGCGCGCTTCGGCGTCGATCACCGGGCCCACGTCCACGGCCAGCCGCGCGGGGTTGCCGATGCAGGCTTCGGCCATCGCGCCCTTGAGCATCTCCAGCAGCCGGTCGGCTGCTTCCTCCTGCACGCACAGCACGCGCAGCGCCGAGCAGCGCTGGCCGGCGCTGTCGAAGGCAGAGGCCATCACGTCGGTGACGACCTGTTCCACGAGCGCGGACGAGTCGACGATCATCGCGTTCTGTCCGCCGGTTTCCGCGATGAGCGGCACCGGCGCGCCATGCGCGCCGAGCCGCTGCGAGAGCGTCTTCTGCAGGATGCGCGCAACCTCGGTCGAGCCGGTGAACATCACGCCCTGCACGCGCGCGTCGGCCACCAGCGCGGCGCCGACGGTTTCGCCGCGACCCGGCAGCAGTTGCACAGCGGCATGCGGCACGCCGGCTTCCCACAGCGCGCGCACAGCTTCGGCCGCCACCAGCGGCGTCTGTTCGGCGGGCTTGGCCAGCACGGGGTTGCCCGCCGCAAGCGCGGCCGCCACCTGGCCGGTGAAGATCGCCAGCGGAAAGTTCCACGGGCTGATGCACACCATCGGGCCGAGCGCGCGGTGCGTGTCGTTCGAGAAATCGCTGCGTGCCTGCGCCGCGTAGTAGCGCAGGAAGTCGACCGCCTCGCGCACTTCGGCGATGGCGTTGGCATAGGTCTTTCCGGCCTCGCGCGTCAGCAGGCCGAGCAGGCGGGGCATGCCTTCTTCGAGCTTGCCGGCGGCGCGGTCGAGCAGGGCGGCGCGCTCGGCAGGCGGCGTGGCGGCCCATGCCGGGGCGATGTCATGGGCATGGGCAATGGCCGATTCGACATCGGCCAGCGTGGCTTCCTGCACCCGTCCGACGATGTCGCGGTGGTCGGCGGGGTTCAGCACGCTGACCGCTTCGCCAGCTGGCGCTGCTTCGGCGAGCATCGGCGCTGCATGCCAGCTTTCACCGGCGCTGCCGGCGAGCACATGGCCCAGCGCGCGCAGGCTGTCGTCGTTCGCCAGGTCGAGCCCCTGCGAGTTGGCACGCTGCGTTCCATACAGCGCCGCGGGCAGCGCAATGGCCGGATGCGGCAGGCCCATCGTGCCCTCCTGCTGCGCCATGCGTTCCACCGTGGCGACCGGGTCTTCCACCAGCGCATCGAGCGAGATCGTCGGGTCCGCGATGCGGTTCACGAACGAAGTGTTCGCGCCGTTCTCCAGCAGGCGGCGCACAAGATAGGCCAGCAGCGTCTCGTGCGTGCCCACCGGCGCATAGATGCGGCAAGGCCGACCGAGCGGGCCGACCACCTGCTCGTACAGCGGCTCGCCCATGCCGTGCAGGCACTGGAATTCGTACTGCCCCGGCTTGTAGCGCGACGGGTCGGCCGCCGTGTAGATGGCGGCCAGCGTGTGCGCGTTGTGCGTGGCGAACTGCGGGTACACGGCCTCCGGCGCATCGAGCAGCTTGCGTGCGCAGGCGAGGTACGACACGTCGGTGTAGGCCTTGCGCGTGTAGACCGGGTAGCCGTCGAGTCCGTCGATCTGCGCGCGCTTGATTTCGCTATCCCAGTACGCGCCTTTCACCAGCCGCACCATCAGCCGGTGCCGGCTGCGGCGGGCGAGATCGATCACGAAGTCGATCACGAACGGGCAGCGCTTTTGATAAGCCTGGATCACGAAGCCGATGCCGTTCCAGCCCGCGAGCGCCGGCTCGAAGCAAAGGCGCTCCAGCAGGTCGAGCGAGAGTTCGAGCCGGTCGGCTTCCTCTGCGTCGATGTTCAGGCCGATGTCGTACTGCTGCGCCAGCAGCGCAAGCTCGCGCAGCACCGGGTACAGCTCGGCCATCACGCGTGAATGCTGCGCGCGGCTGTAGCGCGGATGCAGCGCCGACAGCTTGATCGAGATGCCCGGCCCCTCGTACACGCCGCGATGGTTCGATGCCTTGCCGATCGCGTGGATCGCCTCTTCGTACGCGACGCGGTAGCGCTTCGCGTCTTCCATGGTGAGCGCAGCCTCGCCGAGCATGTCGTACGAATAGCGAAAGCCCCCGGCCTCCAGTTCGCGCGCGTTGCCCAGCGCTTGCGCGATGGTTTCGCCGGTGACGAACTGCTCGCCCATCATCCGCATCGCCATGTCCACGCCCTTGCGGATCAGCGGCTCGCCGCCCTTGCCGATCAGGCGCGTGAGCACGGCCGACAGGCTGGTTTCGCTGTGCGTGGCCACGAGCTTGCCCGTCAGCAGCAGGCCCCAGGTCGCGGCGTTGACGAACACCGACGGGCTACGGCCCGCATGCGACTGCCATTGGCCGTGCGCGATCTTGTCGCGGATCAGCGCGTTGCGCGTCTCGGCGTCGGGGATGCGCAGCAGCGCCTCGGCCAGGCACATCAGCGCCACGCCTTCCTGCGACGACAGCGCGTATTCCTGCAGCAGGCCCTGCACGAGGCCGGCACGGCCGCCTGCGTTCTTGCGCTCGCGCAACTGCTGGGCGATGCGGTAGGCGAGTTCCTGGGCTTCCTCGGCCTGGCCGCTTGGCAGGCGCGCCTGTGCGAGGAGCGGCGGCAGCGCCTGCGGTTCGGCGCGGCGCCAGGCTGCGGTGATCTGCTCGCGCAGCGCTGAGGAGGGCTCGGACAAGCCATCGGCAAACGCCGCGAAGGAAGAGGGCAGGGGGTCGGCGCTGGTGGTGCTCATGAGTGGCTCGTGCTGGTGATATGTTGGATGATCCGCGTCCTTGTGGCGAATTTGTGTTCGAAGAGAGGCGCTTTGGTAGAGCAAATCGCTAGGTCAGTCAGGTTCACAGCTTGTGGCGGGCAGAGAATCCGCGTTCCGTCCCTGGAGTCTCGCGAACATGCACAGCTACAGATGGTCCCTTCCTTTTCTGATGGCCGTATGCCTGCCGGCATCCTGGCCGGCGCACGCGGCGGCAGCCGACCCCTCCGCCTGCACGTCTTCGGCGGCCACGGACTGCTTGCGCAGCTTCACGCCGGCCGGTGCCGGAGGCGTGCTGCACTACTACTCGTCGCTCGCTCCGGATGCTCCGACGGCAACCACCGGGCCGACGAAGGCGCTCATCGCCATGCATGGCCATTCGCGCGACGCCAACAAGACATTCGAGGCAACGCTGCGCACCGTCCGCAACGCCGGTGCGCTGGACGACACGCTGGTGGTCGCGCCGCTCTTCCAGGTGCCTGCCGACAAGGCTGCCAGCCGGTGCAACTCGCCGGGCCTGCCCGCGCCGCAGCCCGGCGACCTGCTGTGGACCTGCGGCTCATGGCTCGAAGGCGGCCGCTCGGCGTCGGGCAGCCGCATCGGCTCGTTCGCGGTCATGGACGCGCTCGTGGCCGAACTGGTGCAGCGCTGGCCGAGCCTGCGCACCGTCACCATCGCCGGCTTCTCGGCCGGCGGGCAGTTCGCGCAGCGCTATGCCGCCTTCGCGCAGAACGGCGGCACGGCGGGCAAGGTGGCCATGCGCTACGTGGTCGCCGATCCGAGCACGTGGCTCTATTTCGATCCGGTGCGCCCGCAGCTGTCGTCCGACGGTGCGTCAGTCTCGGGCTTCGCGGTGCCCGATGCCGCGGCGTGCCCTGAGATGAACCGCTGGAAGTACGGCACCGACGACCTGCCAGCGCACCTCGGGCGCAGTGCCGCGCAGGCGCGCCGGCAGTATGCGGAAGCCGACATCAGCTACCTCGAAGGCGAACTGGACAGCAACGATGCGCGGGGCACGGCCTACCGCGTGCTCGACAAGTCCTGTGCGGCCGCCGCTCAAGGCCCGTTCCGCCTGCAGCGCGGCCTTGCCTACGCGCAGTACGACCGCACGCTGCTCGCGCCGGCCAAGCGCCGCGAGGTCGTGGTGGTGCCGGGCTGCGCGCACGACGTGGCGTGCGTCTTTCCGTCAGAAGCGGCGCGTGCCGCGTTGATCGGCCCTCCGCGCTGAGGGCGGTTCGCCGGGAGGCTTGACGCATTTTCCTTTATGGTGGATATTTAATCCAATATGAAGGAAATAGAAGAAACACCGTCCGGCCTGAACGACCGCATCGCGCAGCGCGTGCGCGACCTGCGTGCGCAACGCGGCCTCTCGCTCGATGCGCTGGCCACGCACTGCGGCGTCAGCCGTTCCATGATCTCGCTGATAGAGCGAGGCGAAAGCAGCCCCACCGCCGTGCTGCTCGAAAAGCTCGCGACGGGTCTCGGCGTGTCGCTGGCCTCGCTGTTCGAGGTGCCCGCGCCCGCCGCCGATCCGGTGTCGCGCCTGGCCAGCCAGCTGCAGTGGCGCGACCCGCACTCCGGCTATGTGCGGAGGAACGTCTCGCCGGGCAGCTTTGCATCGCCCATCCAGATCGTCGAGGTGCTGTTTCCGCCCAAGGCCCGCGTGGCTTATGAAACCGCGGCGCGCGAGCCGGTCATCCACCAGCAGGTGTGGGTGCTCGACGGCGTCATCGAACTCACGCTGGGCGACGACCAGCATCGGCTCGCCACCGGCGATTGCCTGGCGATGGTGCTCGACCGCCCCATGAGCTACTACAACCCCTCGCGCACTACCACCCGCTACGCCGTCGTGATCGCGACCGTGCCCTCTTCGTGGAGATGAACAACATGACGAATTTCGAAGCGCCCCGCATCCATGTCCTTTCTACTGTGAGCGATGCCCAGGTCCAGGCGCTGGCCGACCTGTTGATCGATTGCGTCGAGGGCGGCGCGTCTGTCAGCTTCATGCTCCCGCTGGCCCGCGAGCGCGCCCTCGCGTTCTGGCGGAAGGTGGCCGACGGCGTGGCGCGCGGCGAACGTGCATTGCTCGTGGCTGAAGACGCCGAGGGCCTCCTCGGAACAGTGCAGATCGTGCTCGACCAGCCCGAGAACCAGCCTCACCGCGCAGAGGTCTCGAAGATGCTGGTGTACCGCAGGGCGCGGCGCCGGGGCATCGGCGCGCTGCTGATGCAGGCCGCCGAGGACCAGGCGCATGCGCACGGCAAGACCTTGCTGGTGCTCGACACGTCGAGCGCCGAAGCCGAGCGGCTCTATGCCCGCATGGGCTGGCAGCGCGTGGGCGTGATCCCCGGATTCGCATTGCTGCCGGAGGGCGAACCGTGCAGCACCACCTTCTTCTATCGCGCGCTGCAGGCCCGCGCACAGGTACCGGCGGCAGGCTGAGCCGGACAGATTTGTATCGCACCTTGTCTGGCACGCGGCCAGATACGGAGCGCGACCATTCAGTGCCTGCCCCGACACACTGCGAAGGCAGGTGCTGCGATGCAATGGGTGCTTCATCCACTCGACACGAAGCCCGCCATGACCATGCACTCGTTCCATCGTCCATCAGGCCGCGCGCTGGCCGCCGTCCTGATGCTGACCGCAGCCTTCGCCGCGCAGGCACAGTCGTCTTCCGCGGCAACCGATCCACGCGGCCGCTGGATCACCGCGAACGGCAACCTCGAAGTGGAGCTCGCACCGTGCGGCACCGCGCTGTGCGGCACCGTCACCAAGGTCCTCGGCAATCGATCGATGGCGCCCGGCGGCGGCGACATGCAACCCGCCGACAGCCGACCGGCCCTCGGCATGACGCTGCTGAAAGACTTCACGCCAGTCGATGCGACCGATCCGTCCCGGCCACCCACCGAATGGGCCGGGCAGATATACAACCGCGAGAACGGCAAGACCTACAGCTGCAACATGTCGGTCAGCACCACCGGCAATCCGGCGGGCGAGCTGCTGCTGCGTGCGTACGTCGGGCTGCCGCTGTTCGGCAAGACACAACGCTGGGTGCGTGCCGCGTCGGACAACTGAGTTGCCATGCGCGGCCGGTCGGTCAGTCGGTCAGGCGCACCACGCGCCCGCTGCGCACGCCCAGCGATTCGCCATCGCGCCACGCAGGCCGCCCGTTGACGATGACGGCATCGATGCCCTCCGCGCGCAGCGTGGGGGCCTCCCAGGTTGCGCGGTCGGCAATCATGTCGGCATCGAACACGGTGATGTCGGCAAAGGCGCCTTCGCACAGCACGCCGCGGCCGGGCAGGCGGAAATGCCGGGCCGTCAGCCCCGTCATCTTGTGTACCGCCTGTTCGAGCGAGAACAAACCGACGTCGCGGCAGTAGTGGCCCAGCACGCGCGGAAAAGTGCCCCACAGGCGAGGATGCGGTGACGCGTCGTGCGGCATGCCATCGGAGCCGATCATTGTTTGAGGAAAGGCGAGCACGCGCCGCACGTCGGCCTCGTCCATCAGGAAGTAGATGGCGCCGGCCGGCTGCAGCAAATCGACCGCATCTTCCATCGACACACCGAGGCGCTGCGCGATCGCGTCGAGGTCCATGCCCGCGAACTCGGGGTGTGGCTGTGACTGCGTGACAATGATCCGGCTCGACACCGCAATGCGGTCCTTGCGCAGGATGGTGGAGCCCGCGCAGTAGGGATAGCAGTCGAGCGCGATCGGCTGCTGCGCCATGGCCTCGCGCACGTGGGCCAGGGTTTGCACCGAACGGCCATGGTTGCGCGGGCCGATGAGCTTGTGGTGCGACACCACCACCGGTGCCTGCGCCGCGCGGCCGATCGCGAAGGCTTCGTCCAGCGCGGCGAAGACATGGTCGCCCTCGTCGCGGATGTGGCTCGCGTACACGCCTCCGTAGGGGCCGATCACTTCGGCGACTTGCGCCATCTCTTCGGTCGTGGCCGGCATGGCCGTGGGATAGGCCGCGCCGGTGGACAGCCCGATGGCGCCGCTGGCCATGGCCTCGGCGAGCAGCGCCCGCATGCGTGCGATTTCTTCCGGCGTGGCGGCCCGGTCTAGGCGCTCCATCGTCGCCGCGCGCAAGGTGGTGTGGCCCACCAGGCAGGCCGCGTTCACCGCGGCGGGCGCAGCTTCCAGGCGCGCGAGGTAGGCCGCGAAGGTGGCGTCGCCGAATAAGGCGGGGTCGTGGCCCAGCAGGTTCAGCGGTGGCGGCACGGTGGCGCCGGCCGGAGCGCCCCAGGGCGCGAGGCTGATGCCGCAGTTGCCGGTGACGACCGTCGTCACGCCCTGGCTCAGCTTCGCCGGCATGTCCGGCTCGAGCAGGAGGTAGCGGTCGTCGTGCGTGTGCGAGTCGATGAAGCCCGGCGCCACGATGCGGTCGGTGGCGTCGATCTCGACCGTGCCACGCAGCGCCGACAGCTCGCCGACGGCAGCCACGCGCGCACCGCGGATGCCGACATCGGCCTGGTGCCGTGCGCTGCCGGTGCCGTCGATCAGTGTGCCGTGGCGCACCACGAGGTCGAAGTCGGCCATGTGCGTGCGCGCGCTTCAGTCGAGCTTGGCGCCCGAGTGCTTGACCACGTCGGCCCACACGGGGCGCTCTTTCCTGGCGAGGTCGAACAGGTCCTGGCGCGGACCGGTGTGGACCTCATAGGCCTGGGCGGCCAGCTGCTGCTTCACCGCGGGCGAATTCAACGCCTTGTTGAAAGCCGCGTTGAGAGCGTCGAGGATCTTCGGATCGACGCTGGCCGGTGCAACGTAGCCGGTCCACGCCACGGCCTGGTATTTCTTCAGGCCGGTCTCCGCGATGGTGGGCAGCTCGGGCAGGCGGCTGTCGCGCGCGGCGCCGGTCACGGCCAGCGGCGTGATCTTGCCGCCCTTGAGGTGCGGGGCGATGGAGGTGATGTTCTCGAACACCAAGTCCACCTCGCCGCGCATCAGCGCCATGTCGGCTTCCAGCCCGCCCTTGTACGGGATGTGCACGATGGACACGCCAGCCATCGACTTGAACATCTCGGCACTCAGGTGGCCGGTGGTGCCGTTGCCGCCCGAGGCCACGGTGAGCTTGCCGGGCTGCTTCTTGGCCATGTCGATGAGGCCGGCCACGTCCTTCACGCCGAGGTCGCTGCGCACAGCCAGCAGGTTCTGCACGAAGCCGGTCAGTGCCACCGGGGCGAGCTGCGTGTCGGCGTCGTAGGGCAGCTTCTTGTAGAGCGACTGGTTGATCGCCAGCGTCGCCACGTTGGCGTAGGCGATGGTGTAGCCGTCCGCGGGGGCGGCGATGGTGGCCTGCGTGCCGATGATCCCGGAGGCGCCGACGCGGTTCATCACCACCACCGACTGGCCGAGGTCGCGGCCCACCGCATCGGCGAGCAGCCGCGAGACGATGTCGGGCGTGGTGCCGGCGTTGAAGGGCACGATCAGGGTGATCGGCTTGTCGGGGTACGCGGCCTGCGCGTAGCCGCACAGGGCGAGTGCGGCCAGCGGCGCGGCCAGCACATTCAAGAGCCAGCGGCGGGAGGCAAAGGAACGGACGTTGAAGAACGACATGGTCAAGGCTTTCTGAAGAAGATCGATGGAGGGGCTTGCGGTCTCCTGGGCGACGCTGCGCCGGGGCATGGCGGCGTCTGCCTCGTTGCTATGGGAATGGATGAAATGGGCGCTACGCCATCACGGACTGCAGGACCGGCAGGTCGACGTTGCCGCCCGAGAGAACGAGCACGGCGCTCTGCCCGCGCAGCGAGACATTGCCGGCCAGCATGGCCGCGAGCGCCACGCTGCCGCCGGGCTCGACGACGAGGTGCAGTTCCTCCAGCGCGAATCGCATCGCGCGGGCCACCTCCGCATCCGTCACGGCGACGGCCTCGTGCAGCAGCGGCTGGTTGATGGCGAACGGCAGCTCTGCGGGCGTGACGGCCTGCAGGGCATCGCACAGCGTGCGCGCGCCGGGTGCATTGGTCTCGCGCCGGCCGCTGCGCAGCGAGCGCACGGTGTCGTCGAAGCCCGCGGGCTCGACGGCCACGCGCCGCGCGCCGGGGCTCAGCGCATCGAGGGCCAGGCAGCAGCCGGCCATGAGGCCGCCGCCGCCGCACGGCGCTGCGAACAGGCCCAGGGTTTCCCGCGCACCGGCCGGCAGGTCTTGCAGCGCTTCCAGTGCCACGGTGCCCTGCGCGGCCAGCACCTCGGGGTGGTCGCCCGGCGGAACCAGCGTGCCGCCGGTCTCGGCCAGCAGGCGCATGCCGATGTCCTCGCGGCTTTCCCTCTCGCGGTCGTAGTGGACGACCTTCGCGCCGTGCGCGAGCGCGCGCGCCACCTTGGTCTTGGGGGCATCGACCGGCATCACGATGGTGGCCGGCACGCCCAGTTGCCGCGCCGCCCAGGCAATCGCCTGGCCGTGGTTGCCCGTCGAATAGGCCACCACGCCGCGCTCCCGCTGCTGCGGCGTGAGCGCCAGCAGGGCGTTGAAGGCGCCGCGGGCCTTGAAGGAGCCGGTGACCTGCAGGCTCTCGGGTTTGATCCAGACGGTGCCGCCCGCCAGCGCGTCCAGTGCGGGCGAGCGCAGCAGCGGCGTGCGCTGCACGTATGGCGCAATGGCTTGTGCGGCGCGCAGCACGTCTTCGAAACGGGGCACGCGCATCGTGCCGAGCATCGCGTGCTCGATGTGGTCCGGCAGCGCCGCGGCAGAAGTGGAGGAGGTGCTCGTCATCGCGCAGGCCTCCTTCACGCCGGTTGCCACACGGGGGGCTCGGTGCTGCCGGTCTGGCTGGTGAGGCGGGTGTAGGCCTCCAGGCGGCGGTGCTGGGCGAAGTTGAAGATGGTGTTGCGGCCCAGCTGGCACATGTCCAGGTTGCAGTCGGCCACCACCAGCTCGTCGTCCCAGCTGGTGGCCATGGCCATGATCTCGCCCTGGGGGTTCACGATGACGGAGTGGCCCATCAGCTCGAAGCCGTCTTCATTGCCGGCCTTGGCCACGCCCACGCCGAAGGTGGCGTTCTGGTAGCACCCGGCCTGGATGGAAAGCTGCGAGTGGAAGTTGCGCAGGTGGTGCGCCTCGAAGCCGCGGTTTTCCTGGTTCACCGCCGGCGTGTTGTAGCCCAGCATGACCAGCTCGACCTGCTGCAGCCCGAGCTCGCGCCACGCTTCGGGCCAGCGGCGGTCGTTGCAGATCAGCATGCCCAGGTTCACGCCGTCCATCTGGCCCACCGGCGCCCGCACGACCGGGAAGCCCAGGTTGCCCACCTCGAAGTAGCGCTTCTCCAGGTGCTGCACCTTGCGGATGGTGGAAAACTCCTTGTGCCCCGGCAGGTGCACTTTGCGGTACTTGAGCACGATCTCGCCAGAAGGCGCGATCACCACCGAGGTGTTGAAGCGCCGCTTGCGCACCACGCCGGTCTCGTCGGCCTCGTGGGCGATCTCGGCGTAGCCCAGGTAGCAGGTCAGCCCATAGCGGCGAATGGCATCGAAGATCGGCCGTGTGGCGGGCGAGGGCAGCGCCTCCTCGTACCACGCGTCGGCCTCGTCGAGGTTCTCGACGTACCAGCGCGGAAAGAAAGTGGTCAGCGCCAGTTCGGGAAACACCACGACATTGGCGCCGCGCTGATGCGCGCGCTCCAGCAGGCGCACCATGCGGGCCACGACGGCATCGCGGCCTTCGGCTTTCTGGATGGGCCCGAGCTGGGCGGCGGCGACGGTGATCAAGCGGTTCATGGCGGCAGAAAAGTTGGTCTGAGCCAAATGATCTGGCCCGCCGCCCCTGCGGCCAACTGCGCCTGAACCGCCCCGGCAGGCCGCGAGGGCATGCTTCGGATCTGCCGCAAGTGATTGATTTCAAACACAAAACCCGTGGCGCTCAAGGCGCCCCGATCCGCTCGTCGATAACCGCGCGTTATGCCCTGGGGACAAAAGGTGATGAACGTCCGGCCCGCGCTGTCAATGGCGCGCAACGAATGGCCCGGCTCAGGGGCGAGGCGCACGCACGGGCGCATCCTCGCCCGGGTGCTCCGGCAGCGTGAGGGCGAGCGCACTGTCGCGCCCCTCCTGCTTCAGCAGCCGCTTGAATACGGCCAGGAATTCCTTCGCCATGGCCGACAGCGGGCTGACGTTGGTGTGGATCAGGTAGATGCGGTGCGCGAGCGCGGGCGAGAGCGGCTTGAGCACCACGCCATCCGTCATCACCGAGCGCCGCGCACCGAAGGCTTCGATCAGCGCCACGCCGACGCCTTCACGCACCAGCGCCATCGCCTCGGGCGTGGAGCGGATCTCGACGTCGGCGCGCAAGGGCAGGCCCGACGCGGCGAGGAAATCGGCAGTGAGCCGGCCGAAGGGCGTGTCGCGCCCGTAGCCGATGAAGGTCTGGCCCACCAGGTCGCTTGCGCTGATTGCCTCGGCCTGCGCCAGCGGATGGCGCTCGGGCACCGCGCATTCGATGAAGCTGTGGCCGATCGCCCGCGATGCCGCGTTGGCACTGGCCGGCGGCGGCATCGAGGAGATCGCCAGGTCCGCGTGCCCCAGCAGCACGTGCGGCAGTAACTGGTCGAACGGCAATGGCCTGTACTTGATGCGCACGTCGGGATAGCGGGCCCGGAAACGCTTGATCGCCACCGGTATCAGCCACTCGCTGAAGCTGGGGCTGGAGACCAATGACAGCTCGCCTTGCGAACCGCCGACCAGGTCGGCCGCCAGTGCATTGAAGCGACGCACGCCTTCCAGGATGCTTTCCACTTCCGAGAACAGGCGGCGCGCCTCGGGCGTTGGCTGCAGGCGCCCGCGCACGCGCTCGAACATCAGCATGCGCAGCCGGCTCTCCGTCGTGGCCAGCACGCGGCTGACGGCCGGCTGGGAAACGCACAGCATGCGTGCCGCCCCGCTCAGGGTGCCGGCAATCATGATGGCGTGGAAGACTTCGATCTGCCGCAGATTCAGCGGCACCGGCGGGGTCAGGAGCGTGGCGGGCATGGCGTGGGACACCATGCAAGTAGCACGCCACTGCGCGGAGGCTGCGCGGAGGCTGCGCGGCCTGCAGCCTGCTAGCGCGCCCCGAACATCGCGTTTTCGAACAGATCCTTGAACTCGCGCGGCTGCGAGCGCCAATACTGATGCGGCGCTTTTACCTGCGCGCCCAGTTCGGCGGCGGCATGCCACGGCCAGCGCGGGTCGTAGAGGATCGCGCGTGCGAGCGACACCGCATCGGCCTGCCCCTTGGCAATGATTTCCTCCGCCTGCCGCGGCTCGGTGATGAGGCCCACGGCAATGACTGGCATGCCGACCTCCGACTTCACGCGCTCGGCAAACGGCACCTGGTAGCCCGCGCCGAGCGCGATGGCCTGCTTCGGCGACACGCCGCCGCTCGATACGTGGATGGCCGCACAGCCACGCGCTTCGAGCGCCTTTGCAAAGGCGACGGTGCCGTCGAGGTCCCAGCCGCCCGGCACCCAGTCGATGGCCGAGACGCGCACCCACACTGGCTTGTCGGTGGGGAAGACTTCGCGCACCGCATCGAACACCTCGAGCGGAAAGCGCATGCGGTTCTCGAGGCTGCCGCCGTATTCGTCGTCCCGGTGATTGGCCAGCGGCGAGAGGAACTGGTGCAGCAGGTAACCATGCGCCGCGTGGATCTCCAGGCCATCGAGGCCCAGCCGCGCCGCGCGCCGTGCGGCTTCGACGAAGGCGTTGCGGATGCGGGCGAGCCCTGCAGCATCGAGCGCGATGGGCGGGTCTTCGGTGGGCGCATGGGGTACGGCCGAGGGCGCATACGCCTTCCAGCCGCCGGGCTCGTCCGGCCGGATCTGCTTGCCGCCTTCCCACGGTGCACGGCTCGATGCCTTGCGCCCGGCGTGGCCCAGTTGCATCGCGACCTTGATGGGCGAGTGCGCACGCATCGCATGCAGCACGCGCGCCAGGCCTTCTTCATTGGCATCGGAATACAGCCCGAGGTCGCCGGGCGAGATGCGCCCCTCGGCTTCCACCGCCGTCGCTTCAAGGATCAGCAGCCCCGCTCCCGAGAGCGCGAGATGGCCCAGGTGGATCAGGTGCCAGTCGCCCGGCGTGCCATCGACGGCGGAGTACTGGCACATCGGCGCGATGACGATGCGGTTGTCGATCTGCAGGGGGCCGAGCCGCAGGGGCTCGAAGAGACGGGGCTTGCTGATGCTGTCGTTGCTCATGACGATGCGGCTCCACAGGTGCTGTAGTTGCGCGAATTCTGCGGGGTCTTCGCGATCGGTGCCGGGGCCGGCGCGGAAGCCTTGCGGCTCAGGGCGGTATGGATCAGCAGCGCGCCGACCACCATCGCCATGCCTACTGCCTCGTTCACCGTGGGCAGCCTGCCCAGCGCCGCGCTCATCAGCAGCGCCGACACCGGCACGAAGTTGATGAAGGCCGTGCCCGTCACCGCGCCCAGCGTGCGCACGCCGTAGTTGAAAGCCAGCACCGCGATGGCCGAAGACACCAGGCCGACGTACAGCAATGCCTGCCACGACAGCCGCAGGCCTTCCATGCTGGGCGCATGCGTCCAGCCCAGCAGCGTGCCGACCAGAGCCATGGCCAGCAGCAGCGGCCACGAGGCCAGCACCGTGAGCGCGGTGTACTCGATCACGTCGAGTTCCGGAAAGCGCGCCGCGCCGCGCGTGTACCAGACCCAGCCCAGCGTTCCGATGAAGGCCACCGCGTCGCCGAAGAGCGTCGATTCGCCCGAAGCCCCGGCGCCGAACAGCAGCCCCGACACGATGGCCACGCCCAGCAGCGACAGCGCCGTGGTCAGCAGCGTGGAGCGGCTCGGCCGCACGCCGTCGAGCGCCCAGCGCAGCAGCTGCGTGGTCATGGGCGTGGTCGCCATGATCACCGCGCCGTGCGAGGGCACCGAGTGCGCCAGGCCCGCCAGCAGCATCACGCTGAAGATGCCGAAGCCCGCGAACCCGCGCACCGCCAGCGGCCCGGCATGCTGGCGCAGCTTGCGCCACGGCGCCGCCCCGCGCGGAACGATCAGCAGCACGAACAGCAGCGCGGACATGCTGTAGCGGATGAGCGTGAACCACGCCGGCTCGACGTGGTGCAGCACGCCCTTGCTGACCAGGAACATGCCGCCCCACCCGGAGGTGGCGAGCAGCAGCGCGGCGATGCCGAGCAGGCGTTGGCGATGGGACATGGGGAAGCCTTTTCTTGCAATGAATCAATGCCCCAAGAATCGGTGCTGGGGCCCGCAAATGCCATTCGCTTCTTTGGACAGGGGTCTCCAAAAAAGCGAACAGACTGAAGCGGCCGCCAAGCTCACAATCCGCTCCCATGGAGCTCTACCAACTCAAGACCTTCGTCGCCATCGCCAAGGAAGGCAGCCTGACCCGCGCCGCCGAGCGCGTGTTCACCAGCGCACCGGCAGTGAGTGCCCAGCTCAAGGCGCTGGAAGACGAGCTCGGCGTGAAGCTGTTCGAACGCACGCCGAAGGGCATGTCGCCTACCGAGGCCGGCCTCAGCCTGCTGGAAGAGGCCGAGCGCACGCTGGCTTCCGCATCGCGCATGCGCTCGGCGGCCGACCAGCTGCGTGGTGCGGCGCAGGGCGTGGTGCGCTTCGGCACCGTGGTCGATCCGGTGGCGCTGCGGCTCGGAGAGGTGCTGGTGAAGCTGGCGGAGCGCCATCCACAGGTCGCGCTGCAGCTGAAGCAGGGCCTGTCGTACGAAACGCTGTCGGCAGTGCAACGCGGCGATCTCGACTGCGCTTACGTTCTCAGCGACGGCGAGCAGATCGATGGGCTGGAGCTGCATCGTCTTGGCGTGATCGACCTCGTCGTGACCCTGCCGCTGCCGGTGGCCGAAGCGCACCCCGACCTCTCGCTGGACCAGCTTACGAACCTGCCATGGGTGGGCACGCCGCCTTCGTGCATCCTGCGCGTGCATCTCGAAAAGCTGTTCGCCGGCGCAGGCCGTGAATACCGCCAGGGCCGCACGGCCGATGGCGAGAGCGCCATCCGCAGCATGGTCGCAAGCGGCATGGGCGCGGGCCTGATGCGGCTCGATCAGGCAGAGCAGGGCGAGCGTAATGGCGAACTCGCGATCTGGAACGGATGGCGTTCGCACACGTGGCTGTGTTGGGTTGCGCCGGCAGAGGGCAGGCGGCCTGTGGCGGTTGATGCCGTGCGCAGTGCTGTGATGGAGGCGTGGGCTTGAAGTGTTGGCGTGGCTCGTTCGGGGCGCGATCGTTCAGCGAGCAGGGACAAATTTTCACCACCCAGTGCTCATTCTTAAAAGCTTCTTCTTAACAGGCATGCCAAACGGCTTATTGCCCGCACAACGAGCCGCCGATACCTTCGAATCGCGCCTCATCCGAGGCGCGATTCGCATGGAAAACGGACAACCACAATGGCTCATTCACTCCCCGCGTTCCGGCCCAACTTCGGCCGGCGCCTGCAACAACTACTGGCGTGTGCCGCGCTGCTCGCGGCCGCCACCGTCACATCGGCCGCCGAGCCCGCCAAAGATCATCCGCTGGTCGGGCGCTACGAAGGCTCGGTGATGGATGCCTTCCAGAGCAAGGACTACGACGAAGTCGGCCTGCTGCGCGAACCGATCCAGAACTGGGGCGACCCCGTGCCCAAGCCGCGCCTGCTGCAAGTCGCGGGCAAGGTCTCGCTCTACTACTACCGCCTGCCCGATGGTCGCTCGCTGCTCGAAGTGCAACGCAACTACGAGGCTGGCCTGAAGGCCAAGGGCTTCCAGACACTGTTCGCGTGCGCCACCACCGACAGCAGCTGCTACAAGAAAGACCCCGACCGCGAAACGCCGTTCACCGACGTCTCGGTGCTGGCCAACACCATCGACACGCCCGAATGGCCGATGATCGGCCGCGGGCGCCAGTTCGTGAGCAACTATTTCGACAACAGCGGCCGCTACCTCCTCGCGCAATACGACGGCCCCAACGGCAAGGTCTACGCCAGCATCGCGCTCGCCGAAGGCAACAGCCGCGGCAACTTCGCCTTCGTGCGCGTGGTCGAGAGCAAGGCGATGGAGAGCGACAAGATCGTCTTCGTCGATGCCACGGCCATGCAGAAGGGGCTGGCGGAGAACGGCCGCATCAGCCTCTACGGCATTCACTTCGACCTCGACAAGGACAGCATCAAGCCCGACTCGCAGCCCACGCTCGACGAGATCGCCAAGCTCATGCGCAGCAACCCGCAACTGCGCGTGCAGGTGGTGGGCCACACCGATGCGCAGGGCGAAGAGCCGCACAACGCAGACCTCTCGCGCCGGCGCAGCGTGTCGGTCATTGCGGCGCTTGCGAAGACGGGGCTCGATGCGCGGCGCTTCACTTCGCGCGGCGCCGGTTCCAAGGAGCCGGTGGCGCCGAACACCAACGAAGAAGGTCGCGCGAAGAACCGTCGCGTCGAGCTGCTGCGGCTGTAGCCGCGCGGTCAGTCGGCGGTCAGCTGACGGTCGTCAGATCGGGGCCGGCTTGCAGTCGGTTTCCATGGATTGCCGGGATGGCAGGCCACGCTTGGGCCTGTCATCATTCGCGGCTGCATGAATAACGACTCGAAGAATTTTCTTGCCGATCTGTTGAATCGCGCCAGACAAGCCCTGGCGGACCCGGCGGGTGTGCTGCCCGCGGCAACGCCCGCCACCGGCGAAGCAGGGTGCGTGGTGTTCCTTGCCACTGGTGAAGACGACAGCCGGGCTCGCGTGGTTTCTGGGCGTGGCGCAGACATCGACGCCGCATGGCGCGCCGCCGCCGAGAAAGCCAAGCGCACCGGCCAGGCACCACAGCGCCTGCGCGCCGAGGTGGTCGACAAGGTCACGCCCATGAGCTGGGCCGCGCTGAAGACGAAGCTCGCCAAAACCAAGCGCAACTACTTCAACGAAGGCATCGCCTTCGATGCGCGCTTCGAGTTCGCGCTGCTCGCGCAGGAAATGCACGGCAGCGCGATCCTCTACAACGGCGACGTGGAGCATGCCGAGCCCAACACCGGCAACCTGCGCCTGCACTGCAAGCGGCGCTTCGGCCGCGAGATCGACTTTCCGACTGACGACGCAGCGCTCGTATGGTGCTTCACCACGCGGGCCGTGTACGTGGATGCGAAGGGTGCATGGCTCATCACCGCCGAAGGCCAGGCGGCTGGATTTCGCGAGCTGCGCGAATGGAATGCGCGGCAAGTCCATGCGCTGGTCGACAACGCCGGTAACTACCTCGCCGAGCAGGTCAAGCCAACGGGCGAGTTCCACTACGGCTGGTTTCCCTGCTTCGACCGCGCTATCTCCACCTACAACACGCTGCGCCACGCCAGCTCCACCTACGCGATGCTGGAAGCGTGGGAGTTCACGCGCAGCGACACGCTCAAGGCCGCCATCGACCGCTCGCTGGCCTTCCTCACCGGCACGCTGATCCGCCCGGCCCATCTGCCGGACGGCACACGCGCCGCCTACCTGCTGGACATCGGCAGCGAGATCAAGCTCGGCGGCAACGCCGTGTGCCTGCTCGCGCTGGTCAAGTACACCGAACTCACGGGCGACAGGAAATACCTGCCGCTGCTGGAGCAGCTCGCGCTCGGCATCCGCCACATGCAGGATGCGGAGACGGGCAGCTTCGTGCACGTGCTGAATGCGCCCGCGCTCGACGTGAAGGACAGGTTCCGCGTCATCTACTACGACGGCGAGGCCGCCTTCGGCCTGATGCGGCTGTACGGCCTCACGCGCGACGAGCGCTGGCTCGCGGTCGTCGAGAAGGCCTTCGATCATTTCATTGCCGCCGAACACTGGCGCGCACACGACCACTGGCTGAGCTACTGCGTCAACGAACTCACGCGCTACCGGCCCGAGACGCGCTACTACCAGTTCGGCCTGCAGAACGTGGCGGGCTATCTCGACTTCGTGCTGGAGCGCATCACCACCTTTCCCACGCTGCTCGAACTGATGATGGCCGCGCGCGACATGGTGCTGCGGCTCGAAGCCGATCCCGCATTGCGCCCGCTGCTGGCCGGGCTCGACCGCGACAAGTTCGACCGTGCGCTGGCATACCGCGCGCGCTACCTCGCCAATGGCCACTTCTGGCCCGAGCTGGCGATGTTCTTCCGCAACCCCGCGCGCATTGCCGGCTCGTTCTTCATCAAGCACCACAGCTTTCGCGTGCGCATCGACGACGTGGAGCATTACCTCTCGGGGTATGTGGCGTACCACCGGATGCTGAAGGAGCGCGAGGCACAGCAAGACGCGCAGGCAACAACAGCTACCGGCATCATTGCCTGGGGCGGTGACGTGAATCTCGCGCGCCGCCAGCACTACCGGCTGCACGAACTCGGCGGCGCGAAAAAGATGCTCGGCGACATCGCCGCGCTGCGCGAGGCAGACCTGCGCATCGCGAACCTCGAGTGCGTGGTTGCCACCATCGGCGAGCAGGGCGTCGACAAGGACGAGACGGCTCCCTACTACTACCGCGCCCGCCCCGAAATGCTCGCGGTGCTGACCGAGGCCGGCATCGGCATGGTCACCACCGCCAACAACCACAGCGGCGACTATGGCCCCGATGCGCTCATGGAGCAGCAGGGCCTGCTGGACGCGGCGGGCATCGCCCACGCCGGCACCGGCCGTACGCCAGAGGCCGCGCTGCGCCCGGCGTTCCGGCGCGCGGGCGGTGTGCGCGTGGCGCTGTTCTCGCTCGACGCCACGCAGCCCGAATTTGCCGCCACCGCCGAGCGTGCGGGCGCCGCCTGGCTGTCGCTGGACGACCCTGCTGCGTGGACCGCCACGCTCTCGCCGCGCATCGAGGCCGCGCGCCGCGAGGCCGATGTAGTGCTGGTGGCTGTGCACTGGGGCGCCAACCTCGAGACCGAACCCACGCAGGCCGAGATCGAAGTCGGCCACGCCATCGTCGATGCCGGCGCGGACGCGGTCCTCGGTACTTCGGCGCATGTGCTGCAGGGCATCGAGATCTATCGCGGCCGGCCGATCCTGCATGACGCCGGCGACCTGCTGTTCGACTCGGTGCGCAACGACTTCGGAGACTCGGGCGTGTTCTCGCTGACGCTGGGGCCGCGCGGTGTCGAGGAGGTGATGTTCACACCCATTGGCGTCGGCTTCGGTTTCTCGCGGCAGCTCGAAGGCGACAAGGCGCAGGCGCTGAGCGAGCGCTTTGCAGCGCAATGCCGCGCGCTCGGGACGGAGATGTTTCTGGTGTCTGGCGGCCGTTGCGCGGTGCGACTGTCGCCGCCCGAGCGGCCTGCCTTTCGGCCCGACTTGGCCTCTGCGGCCGCACCAGCTTTCCGCCAGTCGCCCGTCGTCGGCCCGGTCCAGGCGCCGCGGCCGGAATGGCTGGTCGACGCCGTGCCCGACGACGCGCGCATCACGCCACTGCAGATCGGCCCGCTGCGCCTTGTGGGCCTGCGCTGCACGCCGCGGCAGATCGTCGGGCGCCGCATGCTGTGGGTCGAATCTTTCTGGACCGCTGACGAGCCTGTTGCGGTCGACCTGCGCTTGTACTTCCGCGCGATGCCGATGCGCAGCATCCGCATGCCGCCCTGGGGCGAGAGCATGGACCACGACCCCTGCGACTGGATGTGGCCTACCAGCCGCTGGGAGCCCGGCCGCATCTACCGCGACCGCTACGGCCTGCGCCCGCCGCGCGGCGGCCTGCTGGAAAGCGACGTGCTGCAGCTCGAAGTGAGCGTGCGCGGCACACTTCCTGACCTGCCACCCGCGCGCCGTCTCGCGCTGTGGTGCGGCCTGCGCGTGCCGGACGCTCCTACGCCCTTGCCGGAACGCACAGCGCCAGTGCTCATGGCCGACCGCCCCGGCGCGGGCCCCGACCCCGCGCCCGTGTGGACCGCCGAGCAACTGCAAAAGGCCACGCGCGGCCGATGGCTCGTCGAGCCGCCGCCGGGCTGGTTCGCCAACTCGGTGGTGCGCGGCCCGGTCCACATGGGGCTGCTGCCGAAGCCCTCGCTCTTCGTCGCCTCCGACTACCGCACACTGGCCGCGCACGAGAACTACAGCAAGCCGCGCACCGACAACTGGGACCGCCACCTCGAACTGCCCCGCCTGCACTCCGAGCTGGCCGGCGCCGTGGTCGCGCATGCGGTGGACGGGCTCGACCCGGCCTTCCCGCTGCTGCAGGTGGACGACCCCATTGCCGCAATGCTCGCCATGGGCGCCGCCGCGCGGTCGCGCTACAAGGGCTTCGTGGTGGGCGTGACCGGCACGGTCGGTAAGTCGTCCACCATCGCGATGCTGCGCGACCTGCTGCCCGAGCGCGCGCGCGTGCACACCACCATCGACAACTACAACTCGCGTGTCGGCGTGCCGGCCATGCTGGCCAACCTCGGGCCCGACGTGGACGTGTGCATCCTCGAAATGGCGCAAAGCGGGCTATGGATGGACCGCGGCCCTATCTCACTGGTGGCGCGGCCGCACGTGGCACTCATCACCGAGATCGGCCTGTCGCAGACGCGCCAGGCCTCGACGCTGGAACTCACGGCCGAATACAAGTCGCGCATCTTCCTGGGGCTGGAGCCCGGCGGCGTGGCGATCGTGCCCGATCACATTCCCTGCCTGCAGCAGGTGGTGGCAGCGGCTGCGCGCACGGCGGGCGCCGTCTGGGTGGTGGGCACCGGGCCCGACGCGAACGTGCGCATTGTCGACACCCGGCCTGAGCCCGGTGGCGGCTGCCGCGTGCGTATTGCCGTGCCAGGGCGCACGCTGGAGTACCTGTTTCCGGTCGAGAGCGCGGGGCTGGTGCGCAACTCGGCGCTCGCATTCGCGGCCCTGCTGGCCATGGGCTTCGATGGCGAGGCCGCCTGCGCGCGCATGCCGCACGTGCGCCTGCCGGCCTCGGTGATGCAGGTGCGCGCGCTGCGCACGCAGGCCGGCGTGCAGGCCACGCTGATCGACGACAGCTGGAACGCCGAAGTCATGTCGATGCATAACGCGATGGAGTTCGTGCGCACCTGGCAGCGCGCGGAGAGCAGCGGCCCTGTGATGCGCAAGATCGGCGTGCTGGGGCGCATCGTGAATCTCGACAACGACGCCGAGGCCATGCACCGCAGCCTGGCCGGGCCGCTGCTGGCCTCGGGCATCCAGCACCTCGTGACGCATGGCGAAGAAATGCGCTGGCTGCGCGAGGAAGTGCCCGCCGATCTGCTCGGCCCGCACTTCGACAACGCCGTGCAGCTCGCGAACTACCTCGAAGGCTTTTTGCGCGACGGCGACCTGGTGCTGGTGAAGGGCGACCGCGACCGATCCGACTTCGGTAGCATCCCCGCACTGCTGCAACGGCTATGACTGCATCGAGCCTCTTCCGTCGATATGCGCGCTGCGCCCTCGTTCTGCTCGCGCTGGCGCAGGCCGCCTGCGCGCAGCGCACCGGCCCCGACGTGCCGCAGCCCTTCGCCGCGGCCAACGACGAAGTGCTGCACTGGAACCAGCCCGCCGACCGCTCCGGTTGCCCCGACCGCAACAGCTACCTGTGGGTGCAGACCCCAGAGGGCCCCGCCTGCATCCGCTACTTCGCGAGCGACGACATCGAGGGCGCGCGCATCGCCATCGTGCAGTTCTCGGGCGACCGCGACAGCGTGATGGACCAGGCGCCCACGCGCATTCCCGATAACACCGAAGACCTGCGCATGCTCGATGCGCAGCGCAGCCGCGACCGCGCGGGCGTGCCGTGGATCTTCGTGGCGCGGCCCGGCACGTACGGCTCTTCGGGTGACCACC
Organism: Variovorax sp. F042; assembly: GCF_057814215.1. Lineage (NCBI taxonomy): Bacteria > Pseudomonadati > Pseudomonadota > Betaproteobacteria > Burkholderiales > Comamonadaceae > Variovorax > Variovorax sp. F042. The sequence continues at coordinate 868,051 of NZ_JBVASX010000002.1, read as the reverse complement.
GCAAGCGCCGCCAGCTGGTGGAGTTCCACGCGCTCGATGCCGCGCTCGACGCACTCATGCAGCGCCACAGGCTGCAGCGCATCGTCATCGTCGGCCACAGCGGCGGTGCCACCGCGGGCGCCGCGCTGCTCACGCTGGGCCGCACGCGCGTGGCCTGCGCGGTGCTGACTTCGGGTGCCTACGGATTGCTGGAGCGCGCGCGCCTGCTGGGCCGCTCCAAAGACGGCCGCACCGACACCACCGGCAGCGCGCAGTTCTATGACCCGCTGGACCACGTGGGCGGCATCGTGCGCGACCCGGCACGGCGTATCGTGCTGATCGGCAACCGCGACGACAGGAACACGCCGTTCGCGCTGCAGGAGCGCTTTGCCGACGCTGTGTCCAAGGCCGGTCATCGCATCGAACTGCGCACGCACACCGCCGAGCCGCCCGACTACCATGACCTCAAGGACCGCATCGCGCTGCGCACCGCTTCGCAGTGCGCGCGCGAGGCGTTGTTCCCCTAAACAATTCCGGCAGGCAGGAGACACATGAGCAGCAGCATCACATCGCGCGAGTTCGGCCGCACGCCCGACGGCCGCGCCGTCACCGAATACACCCTGGGCAACGGCCGCGGCCTGAGCCTGAGCGCCATCAACCTCGGCGGCATCGTCACCGCGCTGCGCGTGCCCGACCGCGATGGGCGCAGCGCGAACATCGTGTTGGGCCTGCCGACGCTCGCCGACTACCTCAAGCCGCATCCGCATTTCGGCACCATCGTCGGACGCTATGCGAACCGGATTGCGGCGGGGCGCTTCACGCTCGACGGCAAGGCGCATCAGCTGGGGCTGAACGATGGCGTCAACTCGCTGCACGGCGGCGCGAAGGGATTCGGCACGCGCTTCTGGGACATCGTGCCGCTGTCGGCGCAAGAGGCCGGCGACGACATCGCCATCGAGCTGCGCTACACCAGCGTCGACGGCGAAGAAGGCTACCCCGGCGAGGTACAGCTGACGGTGCGCTACACGCTGAGCGCGAGTGCCAACACATGGCGCATCGACTACAGCGCCCTGACCGACAAGCCCACGGTGCTGAACCTGAGCCACCACGACTACTTCAACCTCGCAGGCAGCGGCTCGGTGATGGACCACCGGCTGATGATTCCTGCGAGCCGCTACTGCCCGGTGGATGCGACGCTGATTCCGACTGGCTTGGCCGATGTGGCTTCGACGCCGCTCGACTTTCGCAGCGCGACTCGCATCGGCGAGCGCATCCGCGAAGGCCATGAACAGTTGCTGCTTGCGCATGGCTACGACCACAACTGGGTGCTGGACCGTGCTCAGGTCGATCGCGGCCTTGCTTTGGCGGCACGGCTGGAGCACGAGGCCACAGGCCGCGTCATGGAGGTGCATACCAGCGAGCCCGGGGTGCAGTTCTATTCAGGCAATTTTCTCGACGGCAGCCTGATGGGCAGCGCGGGTGCCAGCCTGCGGCAGGGCGATGGGCTGTGTCTGGAGACGCAGCACTATCCCGACTCACCGAACCAGCCGGGCTTTCCGTCTACGGTGCTGCGGCCGGGGGAGGTGTTTCGCAGCTCGACGGAACATCGTTTCGGCGTTATCGGCTGAACTAGCCCGCGAACAGTGCCGCCGGCACACCCGGGCTGTCGATGCGCACCTTGAACAACCCACCCGCCAGCGGCTCGGCCGCCTGCTGTTCTGCAGTAAGCCCGTTGCGCGCGGTCGTGATGTAGAGCGTGCGCAGGTCGGCATCGCCGAAGGCGCAGTCGGTGACGTGGCTCGCGGGCAGCACGATGCGGCACAGCTCGGCTGCGCTCACCGGGTCATGGCAGGTCACGCAGGAGCCGCCCCAGTGCGCGATCCACAACCGGCCGGCCGCGTCGGTGGTCATGCCGTCGGGCAAGCCATCGGGCTTCGGAAAGCGGTGCCACACGCGCCGGTTCGACACGGTGCCCGCTTCCATGTCGAAGTCGTAGGCGTACAGGTTGTTCAGCACCGTGTTGTTGAAATACATGGTGCGGCCGTCGGCTGACCACGTCGGGCCGTTGGTCACTTCGAAGCCGTCGTCGTGCTTCGTGCAGCGGCCGTCGGCGTCGTAGCGGTAGAGCGCGCCGGTGGGAGCCTTGCAGTCGAAGTCCATGCTGCCGCCCCAGAAGCGGCCGCGGCTGTCGCACTTGCCGTCGTTGAAGCGGTTGCCGGTGCGCTCGGGTTCGGGCTGGTGCAAGTAGTGCGGCTTCGCGCCGGCACCCGGCAGCTGTGTCGTGTCGAAGAGCGCGAAGCCGCGGCGCAGCGTGAGGATCAGGCCCGGTGCCGTCGCGCGCTCGGAGATCGCGGTGATCTCTTCGTCGAACTGCCAGGCCCGTCGTGCACCGTCGGCGGGGCGAAACCAGAACAGGCGCGGCGTGAGGATGTCGATCCAGTAGAGCGCCTGTTCGCGCTGCGACCAGAGCGTGCCCTCGCCGAGCTCGGCGCCGGCGGGCCAGATGCATTCGGGCTCGCCTGCGACCGAAGGCGCGGGCAATGAGGGAAGGGGGCTTGTCTCTTTCATTTGTTCTTTCCTTGTGATGTCTTCTTGACGCGGCGGATCGTATCAAGGCATATTGATAACGGAAATTGAAAATACTGGCATCAACTGATATTCATATTGCAATGTCATGTGATGCGTACCTCGGAGACTTTTCTTGAATTCCCCCCAGCTTTCCATTCATCCCAGCCTGAAGGACCGCACGGTGTTCGTCACCGGTGGCGGCAGCGGCATTGGTGCGGCCATCGTCGCTGCTTTTGCTGCGCAGGGCGCGCGCGTAGCCTTCGTCGATATTGCCGAGGGCGCCAGCGCGGCGCTCGCGCAGCAGATCAAAGAGGCCGGCCACGCGGCGCCATGGTGGCGCGCCTGCGACGTGCGCGACATCGCCGCGCTGCAGAAGGCCATTGCCGACGCGGCCGCCGAACTCGGCGACTTCGCTGTGCTGGTCAACAACGTGGCGAGCGACGACCGCCACACGCTCGAATCGGTCACGCCCGACTACTACGACAACCGCATGGCCATCAACGAGCGGCCCGCGCTGTTCGCGATCCAGTCGGTGGTGCCGGGCATGAAGCGGCTGGGCTTCGGGTCGGTGGTCAACCTGGGCTCGACGGGCTGGCAGACCAAGGGATCGGGCTACCCCTGCTATGCAATTGCCAAGTCGTCGGTGAACGGGCTCACGCGCGGGCTCGCGGTGGACCTGGGCCGCGACCGCATCCGCATCAACACCGTGTCGCCCGGCTGGGTGATGACCGAGCGGCAGGTGAAGCTGTGGCTCGATGAAGAGGGCGAGAAGGCCTTGCAGCGCAACCAGTGCCTGCCCGACAAGCTGATGCCGGAAGACATCGCGCGCATGGTGCTGTTCCTCGCGTCTGACGACGCGAAGATGTGCACGGCGCAAGAGTTCACCGTCGACGCCGGCTGGACGTAATCAGGCACTCCCCCAGGCTTCGCGCACTTCGTGTCGCTTCGCCAACCCCCTCGCCGGGGGCAAGGCCAGCGGCCCGGCAAAGCCGGTTCCGCGGCATTCCGCGAATGAATCCGGTCAATCGATTTCGAGTTTGCGTCCGTAGACGCTCATGCTGGCCGTCTTCAGCGCCTTCATCATCACTTTCGCCGCCGGCGACAGCAGCCGGTCGGTGCGCGTGATGATGCCGAAGGCGTCCATGTGGCAGGGCATGTCCAGCGGCAGCAGCGACACGATGCCGTGCGCGGCGTAGTAGCGCGCTACGTCGGTTGCGAGCACGGCCACCATGTCGCTCTGTTGCAGCATGCGCGTGATGAAGAGCAGGGCCGAGCTCTCGATGGTGTTGGTCGGCGGCGCGAGCCCTTCTTCCTGGAACATCAGCTCGAAGCGGTGGCGCAGCACGCTGCCTGCGGGCGGCACGATCCAGCCGGCGCTCACCACGTCGCGCAGCGTGAGCCCGCTCACGCCCAGCAGCGGATGGCCGGGGCGCACCAGCGCGCACACGGGCTCTTCGGTCAGCGCCTCGTAGCGCAGCTGTGACTTGTCGTGCTCGGCGAACAGGCGCGCCACCAGGATATCGAGCTTGCCTTGCTCCAGCCGTTCGATCAGCACCGGGCTGGTCTCGATTTCCAGCGACACGCGCAGGTCGGGCTGCTCGCGCTTCACCATGGCCACGGCGGGCGGCATCAGCGTGAGGCCCGGCGCGGTGATGGCGCCCACGCTCACCTGGCCGAAGCGGCCGGCCTTGAGCGCGGTGAGTTCGTCGTGCGCCTGGTTCAGGCTCGCTAGCGCGACGCGGGCGTGGCGGATCATGGTCTCGCCGTACCAGGTCGGGCGCATGCCGCGCGGCAGGCGGTCGAACAGCGGCACCTCCAGCACGTCTTCCAGGTCTTTCAGCAGCTTGGAGGCGGCGGGCTGCGTCATGTTGAGCACCTGCGCCGCGCGGTGGATGTTGCCTTCCTCGGCCAGGGCCACGAGCAGCAGCAGTTGCCGGGTCTTGAGCCGGGCGCGGATGAACCAGTGGTTGTAGTTGGTCATGTCGTCTCTTGAAACGAAGGACTGATCGGGTTTTCCAGAATCCGATGATCGATATCCATTTTGCTTAAAAAACGATTGGATTGATATCAAATCTATTCATAGACTCGCAGCACTCCAAAAACAACAGAGACAAGGTCCGCGCCCCGGTGATTCACGGCGAGCTCCATCAGAACGTGCGGCAGTACATCAATGGCCGCTGGGAAACCAGCGCGACCACGGGTGTGAGCGCCAATCCCTCGGACACCAGCGAAGTGGTGGCCGAGTACGCACGTGCCGATCGCCGCCAGGCCGAGGCCGCCATCCGCGCGGCCACCGAGGCCTTTCCCCACTGGAGCCACAGCACGCCGCAGCGGCGCGCCGACGTGCTCGACCGCATCGGCGCCGAGCTGCTCGCACGCAAGGACGACCTGGGCCTGCTGCTGGCGCGCGAGGAGGGCAAGACCCTGCCCGAGGCCGTTGCGGAAGTGGCGCGCGCGGGCCAGATCTTCAAGTTTTTCGCGGGTGAAGCCCTGCGTGGCGGCGGAGGCGAGAACGTGGCCTCGGTGCGCGCGGGCGTGCAGGTCGACGTCACGCGCGAGCCGGTCGGCGTGGTGGGGCTCATCACGCCGTGGAACTCGCCCTTCGTCATTCCGGCCTGGAAGATCGCGCCCGCGCTGGCCCATGGCAACAGCGTGGTGTTCAAGCCGGCCGAACTGGTGCCGGCCTGCGGCTGGGCGCTGACCGAGATCATCAGCCGCGCGGCCTTGCCGGCCGGTGCCTTCAACCTCGTGATGGGCAGCGGCCGCGAAGTGGGGCAGGCGCTGGTCGACAGCGCGCTGGTCGATGCGCTGAGCTTCACTGGCCCCATGGCCAACGGCGAGCGCATCCTGCAGGCCGCTGCCGCGAGGCGCGCGAAGGTACAGCTCGAAACAGGTGGCAAGAACGCGCTGGTGGTGCTGGCCGATGCCGACCTCGACCGCGCCGTCGATTGCGCGGTGCAGGGCGCGTACTTCTCGGCAGGCCAGCGCTGCACCGCGTCGAGCCGGCTCATCGTCGAAGCGGCGGTGCACGACGCCTTCGTCGCAAAGCTGCGCCAGCGGCTCAAGACACTGAAGATCGGCCACGCGCTGGAGCGCGGCGTCGACATCGGCCCGGTGGCCGACGAAGAACGCCTGGCGCAGAACCTCGCCTGGGTCGACGTGGCGCGCGAAGAAGGCGCCGAGCACGTGTGGGGCGGCGAAGCGCTGGAGCGCGCCACCGTCGGCCACTACATGAGCCCCGCGCTGTTCCTGGCCAAGCCCTCGCACCGCATCGCGCGCGAGGAGATCTTCGGCCCGCTGGCCTGCGTGCTGCGCGCCGACGACTACGACGAAGCGCTCGCGCTGTGCAACGACACGCCCTTCGGCCTGTGCGCGGGCATCTGCACCAATTCGCTGAAGCACGCGATGCATTTCAGGCGCCATGCCGTGGTCGGCATGACGATGGTCAATCTGCCGACCGCGGGGGTGGACTTCCACGTGCCCTTCGGCGGCCGCAAGGGGTCGGGCTACGGGCCGCGCGAACAAGGGCGCCACGCCGCGGAGTTCTACACGACGGTGAAGACCGGCTACATGCTGGCCTGAGCCGCGACGAAAAACGGTTCTCAACAAGCAAGTCAACAGAAGGAGACATTCCATGACCATGAATCGCCGCACCCTCAACACCGCGCTCGCCGCCGCTGCCCTCAGTGGCATGCTGCCCCTCTCTGCGCTCGCGCAGAAAAAACTGGTGCTCGGCTTTGCGCAGGTGGGGGCCGAGAGCGAATGGCGCACTGCCAACACCGAGTCGATCAAGTCGTCGGCCAAGGAGGCGGGCATCGATCTCAAGTTCTCCGATGCGCAGCAGAAGCAGGAAAACCAGATCAAGGCCATCCGCTCGTACATCGCGCAAAAGGTGGACGTCATCGCGTTCTCGCCGGTGGTGGAGTCGGGCTGGGAAACGGTGCTGCGCGAGGCCAAGGCCGCCAAGATCCCGGTGGTGCTGACCGACCGCTCCGTCAACACCAAGGACGACTCGCTCTATGTGACTTTCATGGGCTCCGACTTCACCGAGGAAGGCCGCAAGGCAGGCCGCTGGCTGGTCGAGAAGATGAAGGACCAGAAGGGCGAAGTGAACATCGTCGAGCTGCAGGGCACCGTGGGCTCGGCCCCGGCCATCGACCGCAAGAAGGGCTTCGAGGAAATCATCAAGGCCGACCCGAAGTTCAAGATCATCCGCTCGCAGACCGGCGACTTCACGCGCGCCAAGGGCAAGGAAGTGATGGAAGCCTTCCTCAAGGCCGAGGGCAAGAAGATCAATGTGCTGTTCGCACACAACGACGACATGGCCATCGGCGCGATCCAGGCCATCGAGGAAGCCGGCCTGAAGCCGGCGAAGGACATCACCATCATCTCCATCGACGGGGTGAAGGGCGCCTTCGAAGCCATGATCGCCGGCAAGCTCAATGTGTCTGTCGAATGCAGCCCGCTGCTCGGACCGCAGCTTATGCAGGCCGTGAAGGACATCAAGGACGGCAAGACGCTGCCCAAGCGCATCGTGACGGTCGAGGGCATCTTCCCGATGGAAGTTGCAGCCAAAGAATTCCCCAATCGCAAGTACTGAGAGCCCACACCCATGAAACGCAAATTCCTCAAAGCCTCTCTCGCGGGCATCGCGTTCGCCATCGTCGGCTTCACGCCGCTGGCCAACGCGCAGGACAAGGGCCTGATCGCCATCTCGATGCCCACCAAGTCGTCGGCCCGCTGGATTGCCGACGGCGCCAACATGGTCAAGTACTTCAAGGACAAGGGCTACAAGACCGACCTGCAGTACGCCGACGACGACATCCCGAACCAGCTCGCGCAGATCGAGAACATGGTGACCAAGGGCTCGAAGGTGCTGGTGATTGCGGCCATCGACGGCACCACGCTGTCCGACGTGCTGCAGAAGGCGGCCGACAAGGGCGTGAAGGTCATCGCGTACGACCGGCTCATCAAGGGTTCGAAGAACGTCGACTACTACGCCACCTTCGACAACTTCCAGGTCGGCGTGCTGCAGGCGCAGTCGATCGAAGCGGCGCTGGGCCTGAAGAGCGGCAAGGGCCCCTTCAACATCGAACTGTTCGGCGGCTCGCCCGACGACAACAACGCCTTCTTCTTCTACAACGGCGCGCTCTCGGTGCTCAAGCCCTACATCGACAGCGGCAAGCTGGTGGTGCGCAGCAAGCAGATGGGCATGGACAAGGTCGGCACGCTGCGCTGGGACGGTGCGGTGGCGCAGGCGCGCATGGACAACCTGCTGTCGGCCTACTACACCAAGGACCGTGTCGACGCGGTGCTGTCGCCGTACGACGGCCTGTCCATCGGCATCCTGTCGTCGCTCAAGGGCGTGGGCTACGGCTCGGGCTCGCAGCCGATGCCCATCGTGTCGGGTCAGGACGCCGAGGTGCCCTCGGTCAAGTCGATCCTGCGCAAGGAACAGACTTCCACCGTGTTCAAGGACACGCGCGAGCTGGCCAAGGTCACGGTGGCGATGGTCGACGCCATGCTCTCGGGCAAGACGCCCGAGGTGAACGACACCAAGACCTACAACAACGGCATCAAGGTCGTGCCCTCGTACCTGCTCAAGCCGGTGAGCGTTGATGCATCGAACTGGAAGACCGTGCTGGTCGACAGCGGCTACTACAAGGAAAGCCAGATCAAGTGAGCATCGAAAGCAGCATCGCCGATGCTGGTGCAATCCTCGAGATGCGTGGCATCACCAAGACGTTTCCCGGCGTGAAGGCGCTGAGCAACGTCAACCTCAGCGTGCGCGCCGGGGAGATCCACGCAGTGGTCGGAGAGAACGGCGCGGGCAAGTCGACGCTCATGAAGGTGCTCAGCGGCGTCTACCCGTGCGACTCTTACACCGGCGAGATCCATTTCGAGGGCGAGCTGCGCCGCTTCCGGGGCATTGCCGACAGCGAGAAGCTGGGCATCATCATCATCCACCAGGAGCTGGCGCTGGTGCCGCTGTTGTCCATTGCAGAGAACATCTTCCTGGGCAACGAGATTGCCAGCGGCGGCGTGATTGACTGGTTTGCCGCCTATGCGAAGACGCGCGAGCTGCTCGCCAAGGTGGGCCTGAAGGAGCCGCCGACCACGCTGGTGACCGACCTGGGCGTGGGCAAGCAGCAGCTGGTGGAAATCGCCAAGGCGCTGGCCAAGGAGGTGAAGCTGCTGATCCTCGACGAGCCCACCGCCAGCCTGAACGAGAACGACAGCGATGCGCTGCTGATGCTCCTGCTGGAGCTCAAGCGCCAGGGCATCGCGTCGATCCTCATCTCGCACAAGCTCAACGAAATCGCCAAGGTGGCCGATTCGATCACCGTACTGCGTGACGGCGCCACGGTCGAGACGATGGACTGCGCGCGGCAGGCGATCAGCGAGGACCGCATCATCCGCGGCATGGTCGGGCGCGACATGGCGCACCGCTATCCGCAGCGCGACCCGAAGATCGGCGAGACCGTGTTCGAGGTGCGCGACTGGCGCGTGCACCACGCGCTGCACGCCGACCGCGAGCAGATCAAGGGCGTGAGCCTGAATGTGCGCAAGGGCGAGATCGTCGGCATTGCGGGCCTCATGGGCGCGGGCCGCACCGAGCTGGCCATGAGCGTGTTCGGCAAGTCCTACGGGCAGCGCATCAGCGGCTCGGTGTTCATGCATGGCAAGCAGGTGGACGTGAGCACGGTGCGCAAGGCCATCGACCACGGCATCGCCTACGTCACCGAAGACCGCAAGGGCCTGGGGCTGGTGCTGGAGGAAGACATCCGCAAGAACATCAGCCTGGCGAATCTCGATGCGATTTCCGAGTCTTCGGTGATCGACAACGGGCGCGAATTCAAGGTGGCCAACGAGTACCGCAAGGCGCTCAACATCCGCTGCTCGGGCGTCGAGCAGCTGGTGGTCAACCTGTCGGGCGGCAACCAGCAGAAGGTGGTGCTGAGCAAGTGGCTCTTCACCAAGCCCGAGCTGCTGATTCTCGACGAGCCCACGCGCGGCATCGACGTGGGCGCCAAGTACGAGATCTACACCATCATCGACCAGCTCGCGAGCGAGGGCAAAGGCATTCTCATGATTTCTTCGGAACTGCCGGAACTGCTCGGCATGTGCGACCGCATCTACGTGATGAACGAGGGGCGCTTCGTCGCCGAGTTTCCGGCCGCCGAGGCCTCGCAGGAACGCATCATGCATGCCATCGTGAGTGCGGGGAGTTCGGTTCATGTCGCAGCCTGAAGTCAACGCGGTGAAGGCCGCCATTCCCGCTTCCGAAGCGCCGAAGCTGCACGTCGGTTTCCTGAAGAACAACCTGCGCGAATACGGCATGCTGATCTCGCTGGTCGCGATCATGGTGCTGTTCCAGGTGCTGACCGACGGCACGCTGCTGCGGCCACTGAACCTCACCAACCTGCTGCTGCAGAACAGCTACGTGGTCATCATGGCGCTGGGCATGCTGCTGGTGATCGTGGCGGGGCACATCGACCTGTCGGTGGGCTCGGTGTGCGGCTTCATCGGCGCGCTGGCTGCGGTGCTGATGGTGGAGTACGAGTGGCACTTCGTGCCCACGGCCATCGTGAGCATTCTTGCGGGCGCAGTCATCGGTGCGGCGCAGGGCTGGTTCGTGGCGTTTCGCAAGATCCCTTCGTTCATCGTCACGCTCGCGGGCATGCTGGTGTTCAAGGGGCTCACGCTGGCGCTGCTGGCGGGGCAGTCGGTGGGGCCGTTCCCGGTGGAGTTCCAGCGGCTCAGCTCGGGCTTCATTCCTGATCCGCTGGGTGGCGATGCATTGCGCACCACCTCGCTGGTGGTGGGCGCGCTGGCCGCCGCGGCGCTGGTGTTCTTCAAGCTGCGCGGGCGCGCCAAGCTGGCGGCGCACGGCATGGAGCAGGAGCCGTATGCCTTCTTCCTGGTGAAGAACCTGTTCTTCGCCGCAATCATCCTGTTCTTCAGCTACCTGCTCTCGACCTACAAGGGCCTGCCCAATGTGCTGATCGTGATGGCGGTGCTGATTGTGGTGTACGACTTCGTCACCAACCGCACGACCATCGGCCGGCGCATCTATGCGCTGGGCGGCAATGAGAAGGCGGCGCGACTGTCGGGCGTGAAGACGCAGCGGCTTGCGTTCCTCACTTTCGTGAACATGGGCGCGCTGGCGGCGCTGGCGGGCCTGGTGTTCGCGGCACGTCTCAATACGGCCACGCCCAAGGCGGGCCTGGGCTTCGAGCTCGACGTGATCGCGGCCTGCTTCATCGGCGGCGCATCGGCCTCGGGCGGCGTGGGCCGGGTGATGGGCGCGGTGATCGGCGCCTTCATCATGGGCGTGATGAACAACGGCATGTCGATCCTGGGCATCGGCATCGACTACCAGCAGGTCATCAAGGGGCTGGTGCTGCTGGCGGCGGTGTTCATCGACGTCTACAACAAGAACAAGTGACGGCTGTACATGGCTGACGACGACACTCCCTCGCCCGTGCTGGAGCTCAAGGGCATCCACAAGCAGTTCGGCGGCATCCCGGTGCTGCGCGACGTGCAGTTGCGGTTGTACCCGGGCGAGATCCACGCACTGATGGGGCAGAACGGCGCGGGCAAATCGACGCTGATCAAGGTGCTGACGGGCGTGCTGCCGTCGAGCGGTGGCGAGATATTCCTCGACGGCCAGCCGATTCACCCGCACTCGCCGCTGGAGGCGCAGAAGCTGGGCATCAGCACGGTCTACCAGGAGGTGAACCTGTGCCCGAACCTGTCGGTGGCGGAGAACGTGTTCGCGGGGCGCTATCCGCGCTGCGGCGTGGCACAAGGCTTTCGCATCGACTGGGCTTGCGTGAACCGGCGCGCCGAAGAGCTGCTGGCGCGCATCGGGCTCGACATCGACGTGACGCGGCTGCTGTCGAGCTACTCGGTGGCAGTGCAGCAGATGGTGGCGATCGCGCGAGCGCTGGGCGTGTCGTCGAAAGTGCTGATCCTCGACGAGCCGACGTCGAGCCTGGACGACGACGAAGTGGAGAAGCTGTTCGAAGTGCTGCGGAGGCTGCGCGGCGAGGGACTGGCCATCGTCTTCGTGACGCACTTCCTCAACCAGATGTACGCGGTGTCGGACCGCATCACGGTGCTGCGTAACGGCAGCTGGATCGGGGAGTGGCGCGTGGCCGATCTCGGGCCGCAGGCGCTGATTGCCGCGATGCTCGGGCGTGAGCTGGCGGCGCAATCGGCACGGCCTGCTGCGTTGCCGGCGTTCGATGAAGCGGCACCGGCTTTGCTGCAGGCCGAAGGGCTAGGTCAGGCGGGGCAACTGCAGGCGACCGACTTGCGCGTGCGTGCCGGCGAGGTCGTTGGTATCGCGGGGCTGCTGGGCGCGGGACGCACGGAACTCGCGCGGCTGCTGTTCGGGCTGGAGTCGCCGGACCGTGGTGTGCTCAAGGTTGATGGCCGCGCTGTCAGCTTTTCGAATCCGGCGGATGCAATCCGTGAAGGGCTCGCGCTGTGCCCCGAGGAACGCAAGACCGATGGCATCGTTGCCGAACTTTCGGTACGCGAGAACATCGCGCTTGCCTTGCAGGCACGCCTGGGCACGCGGCGATTCCTGTCGCACGCCGAGCAGACCGAGATGGCCGAGCGTTTCGTCAAGTCGCTCGGCATCAAGACGGCGAGCGTCGAGACGCCCATCGGGCTGCTCTCGGGTGGCAACCAGCAGAAGGCGATGATCGCGCGCTGGCTCGCGACCGAGCCGCGTTTGCTGATCCTCGACGAGCCGACGCGCGGCATCGACGTGGCGGCCAAGCAGGAAATCATGGAAGAAATTCTGAGGCTCGCGAAGGCGGGCATGGCGGTGATCTTCATCTCGTCGGAGATGAGCGAGGTGGTGCGAGTGGCGCATCGCATCGTGGTGTTGCGGGACCGGAAGAAGGTAGGAGAGCTGCCGGGCGGCTCTTCCGAGGACGAGGTCTACGAAATGATTGCTGCGGCATGAACAACCTCCTGTCCTTGGGGCGCGATCACGTCGACGGGAGACATTCGCGGAGGGGAGCACCCGGTGTCATTCACACACGCCCCGAATACAACGCGTGCCGGAGCAACTGACCATGGCCGACAAAAACCACAACCGCCTGGCGAACGCAATGCGCCACAGACTTGCGTGGCCACTGATCACGCTGTTGCTCCTGCTCGCAGTCAACACAGCCTTCAACTCCAGCTTCCTGCATCTCGAATGGCGAGAAGGCCATCTCTACGGCAGCCTGATCGACATCCTCAACCGCGCCGCGCCACTGGTGCTGGTGTCGCTGGGCATGACGCTGGTGATCGCCACGCGCGGCATCGACATCTCGGTGGGTGCAGTGGTGGCCATCGCGGCGGCGCTCGCGGCCTGGATGATCGGCGGCTCGGTGGCCAATGACGTGAGCCGGTTCCCGATGTCGCTCGCGATCCTCGCGGCCATCGGCATTGCGCTGCTGTGCGGGCTGTGGAACGGTCTGCTGGTGGCCAAGGTAGGCATGCAGCCGATCATCGCGACGCTGATCCTCATGGTGGCCGGGCGCGGCATTGCGCAGCTGATTGCCGATGGGCAGATCATCACGATCTACTACAAGCCCTTCTTCTTCCTCGGCAGTGGTTATCTACTGGGGCTGCCGTTCTCGCTGTTCATCGTGGCGGCGGTGTTCGTGTTGCTCTATCTGGCGATCACGCGCACGGCGCTGGGGTTGTTCATTCAGGCTGTGGGCATCAACCCGACGGCGGCGCGCGTGGCGGGCGTGCAGGCTCGGCGGCTGATTGTTGGTGCCTATGCCTTCTGTGGTGCTTGCGCGGGCGTGGCGGGGCTGCTGATCAGCTCCAACGTGAAGAGCGCGGACGGCAACAACGCGGGTCAGCTGATCGAACTCGATGCGATCCTGGCGGTGACGCTGGGCGGCACTGCGCTGACTGGTGGGCGCTTCAGCCTGGTGGGTAGCGTGATCGGCGCCCTCATCATCCAGACGCTGACCTATGCGATCTATTCGCTGGGGGTGCCGCCGGAGATCAATCTTGTGGTGAAGGCCGGCGTGGTGTTTGCGGTGATGCTGTTGCAGTCGCCCGAGTTCAGGGCGGAAGTGCGGTCGCTGGTGCAGCGGCCGGCGCATGAAGGGGCGAAGGTATGAGCGCGGTGATTGATGCGACACCCTCACCCCAGCCCTCTCCCGCGCGCGGGACACAGGGGAAAGGGAGCAAGAGGCTCAACCCGAAGTACCTGCCGCTGGCAGCGACCATCTCGCTGTTCGTGCTGGTGGCGACGCTGGGGTCTGTTTTCTACGACGGTTTCTTCTCGGCGCAGGTGTTCCTCAACCTGCTGATCGACAACGCCTTCCTGATCGTCGTTGCCGTGGGCATGACCTTCGTGATCCTCTCGGGCGGCATCGACCTGTCAGTGGGCTCGGTGATCGCGCTCACCACCATGGTGTCGGCCTCGCTGGTCGAGAAGCACGGCTGGAGCCCGGGCATCGTGATTCCGCTGGTGCTGGTGATGGGCACGGCTTTCGGCGCATTCATGGGGCTGCTTATCGAGCGCTTCCGGCTGCAGCCTTTCATCGTCACGCTGGCAGGCATGTTCCTGGCGCGCGGGCTGTGCTACCTCATCAGCATCGACTCGATCAGCATCACCAACGAGTTCTACTCGGAGGTCTCGCAGATCCGCATTCCCATCTGGGGCGAGGCCTCGGTGTCGATCAGCGCGGTGATCGCCATCGTGGTGCTGCTGGCGGCGATTTTCATTGCGCACTGCACGCCCTTCGGCCGCGCGGTTTACGCCATTGGCGGCAGCGAGCACTCGGCAATGTTGATGGGCCTGCCGGTGCGCCGCACGCTCATTGGCGTGTACACGCTCTCGGGCTTCTGCTCGGCGCTGGCGGGCGTGATCTTCACTTTCTACATGCTCTCGGGCTACGGCCTGCACGCGATAGGGCTGGAGCTCGACGCCATCGCAGCGGTGGTGATCGGCGGCACGCTGCTCACGGGCGGTGTGGGCTATGTGGCGGGCACGCTGTTCGGCGTGCTGATGCTCGGGATCATCCAGACGCTCATTTCATTCGACGGCACGCTGAGCTCGTGGTGGACGCGCATCGTCGTCGGTGCGCTGCTGTTCGTGTTCTGCCTGCTGCAACGCTTCTTTACCTCGCGCGCTCCACGGCGCTGACTTTCAATTTTTCCCAGGACACCTCGCATGCCGGATACCCCTCCGAAGAAACTGCGCTCGACCGAATGGTTCGGGTCGGCCGACAAGAACGGCTTCATGTACCGAAGCTGGATGAAGAACCAGGGCATTCCGGACCACGAGTTCGATGGCCGGCCGATCATCGGCATCTGCAACACCTGGTCGGAGCTCACGCCGTGCAACGCGCACTTCCGCAAGATCGCCGAGCACGTGAAGCGCGGCATCTCGGAGGCGGGCGGCTTTCCGGTCGAATTTCCGGTGTTCTCCAACGGCGAGTCGAACCTGCGGCCCACCGCGATGCTCACGCGTAACCTCGCGAGCATGGACGTGGAAGAGGCCATCCGCGGCAACCCGGTCGATGCGGTGGTGCTGCTCACGGGCTGCGACAAGACCACGCCCGCGCTGCTGATGGGTGCGGCGAGCTGCGACATCCCGGCCATCGTGGTCACGGGCGGGCCGATGCTCAACGGCAAGCTCGAAGGCAAGAACATCGGCTCGGGCACGGCCGTGTGGCAGCTGCATGAATCGCTGAAGGCGGGCGAGATCAACCTGCACCAGTTTCTCTCGGCCGAAGGCGGCATGTCGCGCTCGGCGGGCACCTGCAACACCATGGGCACGGCCTCGACCATGGCCTGCATGGCCGAGGCGCTGGGCACTTCGCTGCCGCACAACGCTGCCATTCCGGCCGTCGATGCGCGGCGCTATGTGCTCGCGCAGATGTCGGGCATGCGCGCGGTGCAGATGGCGAAGGAGGGGCTCACGCTGTCGAAGATCCTCACGCGCGAGGCTTTCGAGAACGCGATCCGCGTGAACGCGGCCATCGGCGGATCGACCAATGCGGTGATTCACCTGAAGGCGATCGCGGGGCGCATCGGCGTCGAGCTGGAGCTGGAAGACTGGACGCGCATCGGCAGCAACACGCCGACCATCGTCGACCTGATGCCTTCGGGGCGCTTCCTGATGGAGGAGTTCTATTACGCTGGCGGTTTGCCCGCTGTGCTGCGCCGGCTGGGTGAAAACGGCCTGCTGCCGCACCCCGATGCGCTCACCGTCAACGGCCAGTCGATCTGGGACAACGTGCGAGAGGCGCCCAGTCTCGACGACGAAGTGATCCGCCCGCTGAGCAACCCGCTGATTGCCGACGGCGGCATCCGCATCCTGCGCGGCAACCTGTCGCCGCGCGGCGCGGTGCTCAAGCCCTCGGCCGCGACGCCGGAGCTGCTGAAGCACCGCGGCAAGGCGGTGGTGTTCGAGAACCTGGAGCACTACAAGGCGCGCATCGTCGATGAAGACCTCGACGTCGATGCCAGCTCGATCCTCGTGATGAAGAACTGCGGCCCCAAGGGCTACCCCGGCATGGCCGAGGTCGGCAACATGGGGCTGCCGCCGAAGCTGCTGCGCCAGGGCATCAAGGACATGGTGCGCATCTCGGACGCGCGCATGAGCGGCACGGCCTATGGCACCGTGGTGTTGCACGTTGCGCCCGAGGCGGCGGACGGCGGGCCGCTCGCGGCGGTGCGCGACGGCGACTGGATCGAGCTCGATTGCGATGCGGGGCGCTTGCATCTCGACATCAGCGACGAAGAGCTGGCGTCGCGCCTGGCGTCGCTGACCGCCTCCGACGCACAGCCGATGAGCACGCGCGGCGGCGGCTACCAGAAGCTCTACGTCAACCACGTGCTGCAGGCCGACGAAGGCTGCGACTTCGATTTTCTGGTCGGCTGCAGAGGCTCGGCCGTTCCCCGCCATTCACACTGATTCATCGTCATGACACCCAGATACCGCGGCATTTTCCCGGTGGTGCCCACCACCTTCACCGAACAGGGCGCGCTCGACCTCGAAAGCCAGAAGCGTTGCGTCGATTTCATGATCGACGCGGGCTCGGACGGCCTGTGCATCCTCGCCAATTTCTCGGAGCAGTTCGTGCTGTCCGACGAAGAGCGCGAAGTGCTCACGCGAACCATCCTCGAACACGTGAAAGGCCGCGTGCCGGTGATCGTGACCACCACGCACTACAGCACCAAGGTGTGCGCCGAACGCAGCCGCCGCGCGCAGGACATGGGCGCTGCGATGCTGATGGTGATGCCGCCGTACCACGGCGCGACTTTCCGCGTACCGGAGCCGCAGATCTTCGAGTTCTATGCGGGGCTGTCGGACGCGGTGGGCATTCCGATCATGATCCAGGACGCGCCGGCCAGCGGCACGGTGCTGTCGGCGCCGTTCCTCGCGCGCATGGCCAAGGAGATCGAGCATGTCGCGTATTTCAAGATCGAGACCGCCGGCGCGGCCGCGAAGCTGCGCGAACTGATCCGCCTGGGCGGAGACGCTATCGAAGGCCCGTGGGACGGCGAAGAAGCCATCACGCTGATGCCCGACCTCGACGCCGGCGCGACCGGGTCGATGACCGGTGGCGGCTACCCGGACGGCATCCGGCCGATCATCGAGGCGCACCGTTCAGGCGACCGCGACAAGGCCTTCGCGCTATATCAGCAGTGGCTGCCGCTGATCAACTACGAAAACCGGCAGGCGGGCCTGCTGGCTTGCAAATCGCTGATGAAGGAGGGCGGGGTGATCGCCTGCGAAGCGCCGCGTCACCCGTTGCCGGCGATGCACCCCGACACGCGTGCCGGCCTGATCGAAACCGCGAAGCGGCTCGATCCGATGGTGCTGCGCTGGGGGAAGTAGGGACGGGGAAAGAGGCCGCTCAGGCCTCGGGGGTGCTGCTGTTCTTTTCGAGTTCGCTGACCTGCAGCGACAGATCGAACAGCTTGGACTTGCTGGCGTAGTAGCGGTCGAGCCGCCATTCCTTCAGGATGTCCATTGCGAGCTGGAAGCTCTTGTAGTCGAGGTTGTAAAGCGTGACCAGTTCGAAGCTGCGTTCGGACTCTAGAGCCAACACGAGTTGGGCCAGGATCTTGGCCGATTCGTTGGCCGGGTCCGTTTCGATGAATCGGCGAGCGACCTTGATGGCATTCATGGGAAAGGATTCCTCGGTAGGCAGGGACCGAGAACTATAGCTAGCGTGCAACTGCCTTTTGTGACAGTACTGTGACAGTAGGGGCATCGCCAGCCCACCGCGCGGGTTGGCGACGCCTCCGGTGCAAAGCTCACTCAGCGCAGGGGCGCGGGCATCGGTTGGGGCATCGGGCGAGGCATCGGCCGAGGCATGGGCATCGGCTCCGGTGCCATGGCCGGCGCGGGCATCACGATGGTGGTGACCGACTCGCGGATCACGCCACCGCCCATCACGCTGCCGTCGACGTTGGCCTGGGTGTTGCCGCTGCTGCCGAGCACGCGGGCTTCGCAGGCGGCGCGGTCGTCCGGCTGCTGCTGCAGGCCGCAGCGCGCGAGCGCATTGGCGCGGTAGTCGGGTGCGCTGGTCAGGCCGCCCTGGGCGGCTGCCTGGCGTGCGGCGCCGGCTTCGCGGATGCAGGCAGCGCGGTCTTGCTGGTTGTGGCCGCAGACGGCCAGTTCCTGCTGGTAAATGCCGGGAGCTTCACCGCGGCGCGGCGACGCGGCCGAGACAGCGGTGGAGGCCGCCAGAGCGCCAACGGCGAGCACGGCGAAGAGCATTGAACGAGTGTTGCGAGTAGTGCTTTTCATGGATGACTCCTTGAAGCGAGCTGAAAAACCAGGGAAATGTTCGACCTCCCGCAGGAGGCCGGGTTCAGTCAACGTGCCGGCAGGGTCTGCGGCGGCAGGGGCGTCACGGTTTCGCGGATCACGCCGCCGCCCATCACGCTGCCTTCGGTGGTGGTGCGTGCTCCCCCCTTGATGCGGGCTTCGCAGTCGGGCTGTTCGACGGCGGGTAATTCGCTGCAGCGGGCGAGGGCGTTGACCTGTTCGCGGGCGGGGCTGGGGCTGGTGAGGCCGCTGCGTCCGGCTTCCTGGCGGGCTGCGCCGGCTTCGCGCAGGCACGCGGCGCGATCCTGCTGCACGCCGTCGCAGGTGGCGCGTTCCTTTTGCATGCGGGCTTCGGAGCCCGGTGCTTGTGCGCTGGCCGTCTGTGCGCCGAAAACGATGAAACCACTGGCGGCGAAGAGGGCCGTGGCAGAGAGGATCGAACGAACTGTTGTTGTCATGCGGGCTCCTGGTGAAGCCACGCCCTCCGGGAGGTGCGTGACCGGAGCCACAGTCTGGTGCCGGTCGGGGCCTGCGGTCTGTGGGACAGCCGCACCCATGGACTGGGCCGGACGCGCCCCTGCATGTGGGACGTGTCCGGCAAGCGGGGCTTCAGCCCGCTGCGATGCGCTGTGCCAGGTGAGCGAGCGCTTCCTCGACCTGGTCGACAAGGATCAAGGACAGGTCGCCGGGCTGTAGCCGCGCCAATGCCGTATCGATTGCCACGAACTCGCCGCGGATCTCGTCGATGTAGCGCGTGCGAGCCGCGCCCTGCAGGCCCTGGCGCAGCAGCGCCATGACTTCGCCGTCGGCGCGGCCGCGTTGCGCCGCATCCTGATAGAGGATCACGTCGTCGAAGGCCTGGCCGAGGATGGCCGTCTGGTCGCGGATGTCCGAATCGCGCCGGTCGCCCGCGCCGCTGATCACCACCGAGCGCTTCTTCGCGGGCATCGTGTCCACGGCAGACACCAGTGCGCGCATGGCGTCGGTGTTGTGGCCGTAGTCGGCGATCACGGTGGCGCCGCGGTAGTCCATGACGTTGAAGCGCCCGGGCACGCCGGCCGCGTCGTTCATGAAGCTCGCGAGGCCGCTGCGGATGGTGTCCCAGTCGAGGCCCACGGCCCAGGCCGCGGCCACGGAAGCCATGACGTTATCGACCTGGAAGCCGATGGTGCCGCCGCGTGTGATGGGCACGTCGCGCAGCGCGATGCGTTCGCGCCACGAGCCCTCGGCCGCGACCAGCGTGTCCTGGTCGACGTACACGGTGCGCTTGCCTTGCGCGCGGTGCGTGGCCATGACCGGGTGCATGCGGTCGGCGGTGAAGAAGATCACGTGGCCGGGGCAGCCGGCCGCCATGGCAGCGACGTTCGGGTCGGCTGCGTTGAGCACCGCGTAGCCGTCGGCCGCCACGTTGCGCACGATCACGCGCTTGAGCACCGCGAGGTCTTCGACGGTGGTGATGTAGTTCAGGCCCAGGTGGTCGCCGCTGCCGATGTTGGTGACCACGGCCACCTGGCAGCGGTCGAAGCCGAGGCCTTCGCGCAGCACGCCGCCGCGAGCCACTTCGAACACGGCCGCATCCACGTCGGGGTGCATGAGCACGTTGCGCGCGCTCTTGGGGCCGCTGCAGTCGCCGCTGTCGGTCTGGCGGCCGTCGACGTACACGCCGTCGGTGTTGGTCATGCCGGTGCGCAGGCCGCTCGACGCGAGCAGATGGTTGATGAGGCGCGCGGTGGTGGTCTTGCCGTTGGTGCCGGTGACGGCAACCACGGGAATGCGGCCGTCGTCGCCATGGGCGAAGAGGGTGTCCATCACTGCTTCGCCGACCGCGCGGCCGCGGCCGAACGAAGGCGAGATGTGCATGCGAAGGCCGGGCGCGGCATTCACTTCGACCACGCCGCCGTGCTGCTCTTCGAGCGGGCGCAGCACGTTCTCGCACACCATGTCGACGCCGCAGATGTGCAGGCCGACCATCTGTGCCGCATCGACGGCGCGCGCCGCAACTTCAGGGTGCACGGTGTCGGTCACGTCGGTGGCGGTGCCGCCGGTGGAAAGGTTGGCGTTGTTGCGCAGCACCACGCGCTGGCCCCGCGCGGGCACGCTGTCGGGCGCGAGGCCCTGGGCTTCGAGCCGGCCGATGGCGATGTCGTCGAGGCGGATCTTGGTGAGCGAGGTGGCATGGCCCTCGCCGCGGCGCGGGTCGAGGTTCACGGTATCGACCAGCTGGCGAACCGTGGAGCTGCCGTCGCCGATCACCTGCGGCGGGTCGCGCCGCGCGGCGGCCACGAGGCGGTCGCCCACCACCAGCAGGCGGAAGTCGAAACCGGGGAGAAACTTCTCGACCATCACCTCGCCGTAGGCGGCGGCCGAGTCGTAGGCCGCGAACAGTTCTTCGCGCGAGTTGATGTTGACCGTGACGCCCTTGCCCTGGTTGCCGTCCTGCGGCTTCACCACGACCGGCAGGCCGATCTCGTTGGCGGCGGCCCAGCCGTCTTCGGCGCTGCTCACGGGCCGGCCCAGCGGAACGGGCACGCCAGCGGCGTTGAGCAGCTGCTTGGTCAGTTCCTTGTCCTGTGCGATCGATTCGGCCACGCCGCTGGTGCTGTCGACTTCGGCCGCCTGGATGCGGCGCTGTTTCGAACCCCAGCCGAACTGCACGAGGCTGCCGCTGGTGAGCCGGCGGTACGGAATACCGCGTGCCACGGCGGCATCGACGATGGAGCCGGTGCTCGGGCCCAGGCGCTCGGATTCGTCGAGGTCGCGCAACTCGGTGATGGCGGCGTTGGCGTCGAAGGCGGTGTCGGTCAGGGCGGCGGCGATGAGCTGCTCGGCCACTTCGATCGCGCGGCGGCCGACGGCTTCTTCGCTGTACTGGAACACGACCTGGTAGACGCCGTCTTCCACGGTTTGCGAGGTGTGGCCGAAGTTGACGGCGCAGCCGGCCTGGGCCTGCAGCGCCACGGCGGCGTTCTCGAGCACGTGGGCCAGGGCCAGCGGCTGGCCCAGCACCATCGGGTGCAGTTCGCCGATGGTGGGGAAGCGCGCACGCAGGCGCGCCTCGAAACCGGCCAGCTTGCTGATGGCGTTCTCGTCGCCTTCGCAGGCCACGACTGCCTCGATGGCGGTGTGGCGGCTCCAGAGATTGGGCCCGCGAAGGGCTCGGATGCGGGTGACTTTCATGGGGCTGCGAGGGCTACGGTCTTGACGAGGCGGGAGCGAGGCGATGCGGGTGCAACGCTCAGGCGAATTGGGGTTGGAGGGGCTGGGTCTGAGACAGCTGCAGCGAGGCCAGCGCCGCCTGCAGGTCGGCCTCGAAGGCCTCCACGCCGGCGCCGATCAGGTTCAGCGGAATGCCCATGGCCCAGGCCGCGGCCACGGCGGCCAGCAGGCTTTCGAGGCTCACGCCGGCATGAGTGGCGCGCCACACGGTCAGCCGGCCGAGGCCCGGCAGGAACGATTCGCTGCTGCCGTTGGCCAGCACCACGCGGTCTTGCCGCACCAGCACGGCCTTGCCGCCGGCGGTCTGGTGCGCGGTGAGGTCGGCGGCCTGCGAGTCGGCCGAATACAGGATGACGGCGCCATCGCACAGCGGCGCGAGGCCGGCTACGCGCGGGTCGGCCGCGTTCAGCACGGCGGTGCCTTCGGACAGCACCACGTCGACCTGCGTGCGCAGCACCTTGACCATCTGGTCGCTCTCGGTGATGTCGTAGTCGGCCAGCGTTTCAGAGCCTTCGAGGTCGGTGACGATGCCGACTTCGCAGCGGTCATAAGAAAGGCCGTCGCGCAGGATGGTTTCGGCGCCGTTCTCGATCACCACGGCTTGCACGGCGCGGTTCACGAGCAGGCGGTGGCCGGCGTCCCAGTTGGCGCTGTCGCGTGCATCGACGCGGCGGCGTTCGAGGAACAGGCCGTCGCGGCAGGCGAGGCCGGTGTGGCGTCCGCCCAGGCCGATCAGCCAGGCCACGAGGCGCGCCAGCACGGCGGTGTCGCGCGAGCCGGCCACGCCGACCACGGGAATGCGCCCGGGTGCGTCGTTGGGGAACAGGTGGTCGCAGATGGCGCGGCCCACCGGGCGCGGCGAACCGACGGCCGGCTTCAGGTGCATCAGCAGGCCGGGGCCGGCGTTGACTTCGACGATCGCGCCGCGCTGCGGGCCCAGCGGCTTGGAAATGTCTTGCGCCACGAGGTCGATGCCGGCGATGTCGAGGCCCACCACGCGCGCGGCCAGCACGGCGGCGTGCGCGACTTCGGGGTGGACCTGGTCGGTGCAGTCGTTGGCCATGTTGCCGTTGCGCTGGATCGTGACCACGCGGCCGGCGGCCGGCACGGCGTTGGCGTCCAGCTCCTGGCGCTTGAGTTCGAGCTGCAGCTTGGCGTCGGTGTCGATCACGATCACGTCGAGCGGAAACTCTTCTTCGGCGCCGCGGCGCGGGTCGCTGTTGAGCTGCTTGTCGATGAGGTCGCGCACGCTGCTCTGGCCGTCGCCGGTCACGGTGATGATCTCGCCGCGCGCGGCTGCGACCACCTCGCCGCCCACCACCAGCAGGCGGTGTTCGTGGCCGCGGATGAAGCGCTCGACCATCACGTCGCTGCCCTCGGGCTCGGCGACCGCGAAGGCGGCAAAGACTTCTTCGCGCGTCGTCAGTTCGAGCGACACGCCGCGGCCGTGGTTGGCGTCGGAGGGTTTCACGACCACCGGCAGGCCGATGTCCTCGGCGGCTTCCCAGGCTTCTTCGGCATTGGCGACCACCTGGCCTTCGGGCACGGGCACGCCGCAGCTTGCGAGCAGGGACTTGGTCAGTTCCTTGTCGCTGGCGATCGATTCGCCGATGGCGCTGGTGTAGTCGGTTTCGGCCGTCCAGATGCGCTGCTGGTTGGCGCCGTAGCCCAACTGCACCAGGTTGCCGCTGTTCAGGCGCATGTGCGGAATGCCGCGGTCGGTGGCGGCGGCCACGATGGCGGCGGTGCTCGGGCCGAGGTAGCAGTCTTCCACCTTGGCCTTGACCGCGTCGACAGCCTTCTGCACGTCGGCGGCGGTGAACGGGTCGTTGTTGATTGCGGCCATCAGCAGGCGGTGGCCCTCGGCCAGCGCCACGCGGGCGACCTGCTCGTCACGCGCGCGGAACACCATGCGGTAGACGCCGTGCTCCGAGGTGCTGCGGGTTTGCCCGAAGCCGGTCGGCATGCCGGCCAGGTTCAGCAGCTCGATGACGACGTGTTCGAGCACATGGCCCGACCAGGTGCCTTCGGTCAGGCGCTGGATGAAGCCGCCGCGCTCGCCCACGCCGCAGTGGTGCTCGATGAGCGCCGGCAGCAGGCCGGTCAGGCGGTCGGTGAAACCGTCGATCTTGTTGGAAGGGTAATCTTCCAGTTGGCCCAGATCGAGCCAGACTTCGAGCACCGGACGGTAGGTCCAGAGGTTGGGGCCGCGCAAATAGTTGATGCGCAGCAGTCGGATGTCGTCGAAACGGGTCATGCAAACGTTCGATGTGCTTTGGCCGAGCACCACGGCGCCTTCAAGCGCGCCCATGGCGATCAGTCAGAATCGGCGCCCGACGAAGGGCGCCATGACGCGGTCCATGCGGCCCGCGACGGGCAAGAGTCAAAGAAACACAATGCAACATCACGATCCAGTCGGCACCCGGGAGGGCGAAACAGAGGCGGCTTCAGACGCGCTGAAAAACCGGCTCGCAGTCGCGGAAAACGTTCTGGTAATACTGTCGGTTGACCTCGACGACCAACTTCGCTTCGCTTCCGCCCTAGTGGCCCTGACTGACCAGAGGCTGATCGCGCTCGAACCGGGCGGCGAATGGCGTGAGTGGCCACTAACAGACGCGGCCCTCGAACTGCGCCTGTCCGACCACTCAGGCGTCGGAACACTAGATCTGACGGGGCCTGCGGGCCGGTTGGGCCGCTGGCGCTACACCCTGGCCGGGCAGGCCGCGGCCCTGCGGCTGCTCAAGCTTTTCGGCCAGCGCATGACTGGTGTCGCCAAGGAGACAGCCGAAGTCATCGAGGTCGCCGATGGCGACGAACCGGCCGACACCGAGCTCCAGACCCCCCCCTCGACCTGGGTGCTGCTGCGCCTGGGCCGCTTCGCCAAGCCCTACCGCAAGCAGCTGATTGCAGGGTTTCTGCTGACCCTGATCTCCACCGCCGCCACCCTGGTGCCGCCGTACCTGACCATCCCGCTGATGGACGACATCCTGATTCCGTTCCAGAACGGGCAGAAGATCGACACCATGCGCGTGGGCCTGTACCTGGGCGGCCTGCTGATCGCGGCGCTGGTCGGCTGGGGGCTGGGCTGGGCGCGCACCTACCTGCTGGCGCTGGTGTCCGAGCGCATCGGCGCCGACCTGCGCACCACCACTTACGAACACCTGCTGACCCTGCCGCTGGACTATTTCGGCGGCAAGCGTACCGGCGACCTGATGGCGCGCATCGGCTCGGAAACCGACCGCATCAACGTTTTCCTGTCTTTGCACGCGCTCGATTTCGCCAACGACGTGCTGATGATCGTGATGACCGCGGCCATCCTGTTTTCCATCAACCCGCTGCTGGCCGTGGTCACGCTGGTGCCACTGCCCTTCATCGCCTGGATGATCCACGTCGTGCGCGACCGCCTGCGCACCGGCTTCGAGAAGATCGACCGCGTCTGGTCCGAGGTGACGAACGTGCTGGCCGACACCATTCCCGGCATCCGCGTGGTCAAGGCCTTCGCGCAGGAGCGCCGCGAAGCCGAGCGCTTTCGCATCGCCAACGCCTACAACCTGCAGGTGAACGACAAGCTCAACCGCACCTGGTCGCTGTTCACGCCGACCGTGTCGCTGCTGACCGAAATCGGCCTGCTTGTGGTCTGGGCCTTCGGCATCTGGCAGGTGGCGCGCGGCAGCATCACGGTGGGTGTGCTCACCGCCTTCATCGCCTACATCGGCCGCTTCTACACGCGGCTCGACTCGATGAGCCGCATCGTCTCGGTCACGCAGAAGGCTGCGGCGGGCGCCAAGCGCATCTTCGACATCCTCGACCACGTGAGCAACGTGCCCGAGCCGGCCAACCCGGTGAAGGTGGAGCGCGTGCAGGGCCGCATCGAGATGAGCGGGCTGGGCTTTCGCTACGGCTCGCGCGCGGTGATCCACGACCTCGACCTGGTGATCGAGCCCGGCGAGATGATCGGCCTCGTGGGCCACAGCGGCTCGGGCAAGAGCACGCTGGTCAACCTGATCTGCCGCTTCTACGACGTGACCGACGGCGCCATCAAGGTCGACGGCACCGACATCCGCCGCTTCGCCGTGGCCGACTACCGCCGCCACGTGGGGCTGGTGCTGCAAGAGCCGTTTTTGTTCTTCGGCACCATCGCGCAGAACATCGCCTACGGCAAGCCCGACGCCACGCGCGAGGAAGTCGTCGCCGCAGCCCGTGCGGCCCACGCACACGACTTCATCCTGCGGCTGCAGCACGGCTACGACTCGCTGGTGGGCGAGCGCGGGCAGGGCTTGTCAGGCGGCGAGCGCCAGCGCATCAGCATCGCGCGCGCGCTGCTGATCGACCCGCGCATCCTGATCCTCGACGAGGCGACCTCGGCCGTGGACACCGAAACCGAGAAGGAAATCCAGAAGGCGCTCGACAACCTCGTGCAGGGCCGCACCACCATCGCCATCGCGCACCGCCTGTCGACGCTGCGCAAGGCCGACCGGCTCGTGGTCATGGACCGCGGCGAGGTGGTCGAAGTGGGACCGCACGACGCCTTGATGGCGAAGCAGGGCGCCTACTGGCGGCTCTACCAGGCGCAACTGCGCCAGGGCGACGACGACGCGAGCGAAGGAGCCGCCGACGAGCGCGCCAACGCGCAGGCGCCGCTGGCCATCAGCCACGCAGCCCATCCGGCGGGGGACGCATGACCGAGCACAACACCCCATCTTTCGAACTCGAACGCGATGCCTTCGGCCGCCTGGTGCTGACCGACGCGCAGGGCGAGCGCCATGTGGGCGTCGTGCCTGTGCGGGCCTTTCCGCTGAGCGCGCCCGGCCATGGCATTTCGCTGGTCGGCAGCGAAGGGCGCGAACTGGTCTGGATCGACAGCGTCGATCAACTGCCAGCGCAGGCCAGGACGCTGCTTGAAGAAGAGCTCGCAGTGCGCGACTTCGCGCCCACGCTGCTGCGCCTGCACGGCGTGTCGAGCTTCGGCGTGCCCAGCACCTGGACCGTCAGCACCGACCGCGGCGACACCACCTTCGTGCTGAAGGCCGAGGAAGACATCCGCCGGCTCGAAGGCGGTGCGCTGCTCATTGCGAGCGCGCACGGCGTGCAGTTCCGCATTCCCGACGCGAAGACGCTCGACCGGGCCTCGCGCAAGCTGCTCGAGCGCTTTCTCTGAGGCGCCCGGCCCGGTTCGATCAGTCCAGCAGGTCGGAGTACTCGCCGCGCTCATAGGCGTCGGCGATCTGCCATGGCAGCGTCTTCGGCGCCGGGATGGCCGAAGCCGTCATCACGTTGAGCGAGGTGCCGTGCGCATTGCGCTGCTCGATCTTGCGGGCGTAGCGGCCTGCCACGTCCCAGTCGATGCGCAGAGTGCTCTCGCCCTGCTGCACCTCGTAGCGCTGCACGCCCTTGCTGCCGGCCGTGCCCAGCGCCTTCATGTGCGGCAGGCTGGCGGGGTCGACCAGCCAGTAGGCATTTGCCCACGAGCCGCCGTAGCCCACGTTGCCGTAGTTGGCCTTGTCGACCTCGATCAGCTTGCGCTGCTGGCGCAGCACCATGCCCACCTGCACCTTGCCGGCTGCATCGCGGCGCAGCCACAGCGGCGCCGCGGTGTTGTCGGCATGCGAGTGACCGATGTGCACCTTGCCTTCGCTGGCCTCGTGGTCGTGGTCGGCGCGCAGCGCGGGCGGCAGCTCGCGCTCGATCCACACCGTGCCGGCACGGCGGAACATCAGGTCGGCGTAGCGGCTTTCGCGCTGAACGCCGTCCTTGCCGATCGTCAGCACATGGTGCTGGATGCGCAGGTTCTGGTCGGGCGCCTCGGCATCGCCGGCGGCGCTGGCTGCCAGCGGAATCGCTGCGAGGGCCGCAGCCGCCAGCAGCGTCTTGAGCGTCGAGGGAACGCTCACAGGCCTGCCGCCTCTTTGACCTTGTTGAACACCTTGATGTTCTCCACGGTGCCCTTGAAGATCTTCGAGCCCGCGCCGCCGGCGAACAGCATCACGTCGCCGCCGCCATGGGTTTCCGCGCCGGGCGTGCCGAGATTGATGCCGACTTCCTGCAGGAAGTTGTCGTCCTCGGTGTCCATCGCGGTCTGGTCGTCGCGCGATGTCGCACGGGCCGGTGCGATCCACGGCTTGTTGCCGTCTTCCGCGTTGACCTGGCTGGAGCCCGTTGCGTTGGGCCGGCCGCCGTTGCCGAACACCAGCGTGGTGTAGGGCTTGCCATCGGTCGCCTTTGCCAGCTTGCCGTCGGAGTAGCTGTTGACCTTGCCGAGAATCGGGTTGCCGATCTTCGGATAGCCGTTGAAGGCAATCGCATGGTCATGGTCGGCCGTGACCACCACCAGCGTGTTCTTCAGGCCCGGGTCCTTCTTCTCCATGTAGTCGAGCGCGGTCTGGATGGCCGCGTCGAAGGCCAGGGTGTCTTCCAGCGCGCGCTTGGCATTGGTGCCGTGCAGCGCATGGTCGATGCGGCCGCCTTCGACCATCAGGAAGAAGCCCTTGTCGTTCTTGCTGAGCACGCCGAGCGCCTTCTCGGTCATGTCCGACAGGCTGGGCTGGTCGAGGCTCTGCTTCACGCGGTCGAGCTCGTAGGCCATTTCGCTCTGCGAGAACAGGCCCAGCAGCTTGCCGGTGGCCGCCGTGTCGACGGTCTTGAGCTTGGTGCCGGTGTCGACGTAGGTGTAGCCCTTGGCCTTCATTGCGGCCACCAGGTCGGCGCCGTCGGTGCGCTTGCTGCTGGGGTTGGTCGCGACCGGCAGGTAGTTGCGCTGGCCGCCGCCCATCAGCACGTCGATGCCGTCGAGCAGCTTGGGGTTGTAGTTGGCATGGCCCGGCACGCTCTGCTCGGCGATGGTGTTGTAGCCATTGCGATTGCAGATGTGCGAGTAGGTGGTGGCCGGCGTGGCATGGCCGACGCGCGTGGTCGACACCGCACCCACCGCGCGGCCCTTGGCCTTGGCGAGTTCGAGCAGCGTGTCGACGGCCTTGCCGTTGGTCGGCTGGCAGGTCGTGTCCTCGCCGTTGATGTACTGCTTGCCGGTGCTGTCGACGGCGGTGGTGTCGCCCGACATCGAGATCACCTCGTTGCGCATCTTCACGCCGGTCATGTAGGCGGCCATGGAGGGCGCGCTGTCGGTGGTCTGGCCGTCGAGCGAGAAGGTCTTCACGCGCGCCGCGTACGGCAGCGACTGCATGACGAGGTTGGCGCGCTCGGGGCTCACCAGCGAGCCGGGCTTGGCGGCCAGTTGCTTCTCGCCCTTGTAGATGCGCGCGGCGGTCACCGTGACGGGACCCATGCCGTCGCCGAGGAAGAAGATGACGTTCTTGGCTTCGCCGGCGGCGTGCGCGGTGCCGGCCAGGGTGCCGGCGGCGGCGCAGACGAGGGCGGCTGCCAGGCGGGTGTTGCGGGTGATGCGGTTCATGGTCGTGTTCATGGTTGTGTTCGTCGATGAGCGCTCGCTGCCCTTCACAGGCCGACCGCCTTCTTGATGAGGCCGAACACGTCGGTGTTGGTGATCACGCCGGCGAAGTTGTCGGCGCCCAGGCCCTGCGCGCCGAGGAACACGTCGGCACCGCCATGGGTTTCGGAATCGCTGGCCGCATCCATCGGCACCACGGCTTCCTGCCGGTAGTCCTTGTTCTCCAGCTCGGCGTCGGAGATCGGGCCGCGGGTGGCGAGGCGGCGCGGGCCGTTGCCGAAACCGATGATGGTGTAGGGGTTGCCGTCCACGTCCTTGCTGGTCTTGCTGGTGTCGACGTAGTCCTTCACGAGGCCCAGCACGCCGGGCTTGCCCGCTTCGGTCTTGCCGGTGCGCGCGGCATAGCCGTTGAGCTGCAGCGTGTGGTCGTGGTCGGCCGTGACAACCACCAGCGTGTTCTTCAGGCCCGGATCGATGGCCTGCATCTTGTCGAGCGCGAGCTTGATGGCGTCGTCGAAGGCACCGGTGTCCTGCAGTGCGCGGCGCGCGTTGGTGGCGTGCAGAGCATGGTCGATGCGCCCGCCTTCCACCATCAGGAAGAAGCCCTTCTTGCGCGCGGCCAGCGCGTCGATGGCCTTGCCGGTCATCTCGGCCAGGCTCGGCTCCTTGGTGGCGTCGCGGTCGAGGTCGTACGCCATGTGGCTCTTGGTGAAGAGGCCGGCGATCTTGGTGGCGCCGTCGGCCGGCAGCTTGTCGAACTCGGTCTTGTTGGCGGCGAAGCTGTATTTGGCGGTCTTCAGCTCGGCGATCAGGTCGCGCTTGTCGTTGCGCTTGCCGCCGGCTTCCTTGGCGATGAAGTAGTCGGTGCCACCGCCGAAGAACACGTCGACGCCGTCACCCAGCTTGCCGTTGTAGCCCGCGCCGCCCGGCACGAGCGCGGCGGCGATGGTGTTTTCGGCGTCGCGGTGGCACACGTGCGAGTACGTGGCGGCAGGCGTGGCGTGGGTGATGCGGGTGGTGGTCACCACGCCGGTTGCGTAGCCCTTGGCCTTGCTCTGCTCCAGCAGCGTTTCAACGGCCTGGCCGTTGCCCGAGGGGCAGGTGCTGTCGAAATTGACCTGGTAGGCCTTGCCCGAGGCGTCGGCGGCCTTGGTCTCGGGGCTCATCGAGATGACTTCGTTGTTCATCTTCACGCCGGTCATGTAGGCCGACATCGAGGGGGCGCTGTCGGTTACTTGCGCGTCGTTCGAATAGGTATGGACGAAGGCCGTCTCGGGCAGCGTGTCCATCGTGAGGTCGCCGTCTTCGCCGACCTTGTAGATGCGCGCGGCGGTCATGGTGGTGATGCCCATGCCGTCGCCGAGGAAGAACAGGACGTTCTTGGGTGCCTGCGCGGCCGGCGGCGGGGTGGTCGTCGGCGGAATGAACGGCAACACGACGCCGTTGTTGTTGCTGCCGCCGCAAGCGGACAGCAGTAGTGAGGCGCCCAGCAGCGCCGGGGCAATGAAGCGTTGGGTCATGATTCCCTCGGGTGGTTGTTTGACCGGTGCACCGGGCGTGCACCATTTCTGGAGGTGAAATCTAAAGACGTCAGATGACCCGGCCGTGACGAGTTGAAAGCCGAATGAAAGTTCAGCGCTCTTGTCGAAATAAAGGCGCGAACTGTCTTCGGCGCGTCACGCACGCCGGCTAGCTGAGGCGACTACTCAGCGCGACGCGAACCAGCGCAGCGCCGCTGCGCCGGCTGCCGCGGCAAGGCCGCTCACAAGCGTGCCCCATGCCAGGTCGATGAACGACAGCGCAAGCGGCCAGTCGCGGATCACGGCGAGGTTGGTGAGGTCATAGGTGCCGTAGCAGAACAGGCCGAACAGCCCGCCCAGCAGCGCCGCCCGCGTCACGCCGCGTGCCCGCAGGCCGGGCACGATCGCGAACACCAGCAGGCCAACGGGGTAGGTGAGGTAGAACAGGGCCGCGAAGCCCAGCCGCGGATTCGGCGACATCAGATCGCCCATGGCCTGCTGGTACATGTTCTTGGCGACGAAGCCGAGCCAGAGCACGTCGAGCGCCAGCAGCACCGCGAAAGTGGCGACCCATGCAAGCAGGTGTTTGGCGTTCATGTGGGAGATCGTATCCACGCCCCCGGGGCACCTGCGAAAATCGCGCCTTTGGACTACGGCGGCATGCACCGCCGCCGACGGATATGCCCCTGCACACCACCGCCCTCGTTCTGTTCTCCGGCGGCCAGGACTCGACCACCTGCCTCGCCGATGCGCTCTCGAAGTACCAGCGCGTCGAAACCCTGGGCTTCGACTACGGGCAGCGCCACCGCGTCGAGCTCGACGTGCGCGGCACCATCCTCTCGAAGATGCGCGAGCGCTTTCCCGACTGGGCGCCGCGCCTGGGCGAAGACCATGTGCTCACGCTTGCAGCGCTGGCGCAGCTCGGCGGCTCCTCGCTCACCGAAGAGGTCGCCTTCGCCATGCAGGCCGACGGCCTGCCCAACACCTTCGTGCCCGGGCGCAACCTGTTGTTTCTCACGCTGGCCGGCGCGCTGGCCTACCGGCGCGGGCTGCAGGTGATCGTCACCGGTGTCTGCGAGACCGACTTCTCGGGCTACCCCGACTGCCGCGACGACACCATGAAGGCGATGCAGCTCGCGCTGTCGCTCGGGCTGGAGCGCCGCCTCGTCATCGAGACGCCGCTCATGTGGATCGACAAGGCCGAGACCTGGACCATGGCGCACCGTCTGGGCGGCGAGCCGCTGGTCGACCTGATCGTGGAAGAGACCCACACCTGCTACCTCGGCGACCGCGTGCACCGCCAGGCCTGGGGCTACGGTTGCGGCGAGTGCCCTGCCTGCGACCTGCGCAAGAAGGGCTGGGAGCGCTACGCCGCGGCGGGCTGAACCCCCGCTGAGGTGTTCAGCCGGTAGCGTGCGCCGCCGGCGGCGCCGTCTTCCTGCGGCACCAGCGTCCATCGCTGGTTGTGGAAGTCGCCCACGGCCGCGCGGTGCGCGATCGACACCATCGCCCCGCCGGCGGCGTGCACCGTGGCGGCGAGCCGCTTGTAGAGCACGCTCTCGGCCTGCGCATCGAGCGCGCTGGTGATCTCGTCGGCGAACAGCCATGCCGGTTTCTTGAGCAGTACCCGCGCGATGGCCAGGCGCTGCTGCTCGCCGCCGGAGAGCTTCTGGCTCCAGGCGTCGCTGTCGTCAAGGCGGCTCACGAGGTCGGGCAACAGCGCGTCGGTCAGGGCCTGGCGCAACTGGTCGTCGCTGAAGTTCGATGCGGGGTTGGGGTAGGTCAGCGCATCGCGCAGCTTGCCGTCGGGCACGTAGGGCCGCTGGGGCATGAAGGCGACGTTGTCGGGCACCTGCAGCTTGCCCTTCGAGAACGGCCAGATGCCCGCGAACGAGCGGAACAGCGTCGACTTGCCGCTGCCCGAGGGTCCTTGCAGCAGCACGCTGTCACCGGGCTTCACCGCCAGCGTGGCGCCGGCGAGCAGCGGCGTGCCGTTCGGCAGCGCGACTGCGAGGTCGTCGGTTTGCAGCATCTCCGAGGGCGCACGCTGCAGGGCGTCGTCCCGCGAGGCATGGGCCGTCATGCTGTCATCGAAGCTGGTAAGGCGGTCGGTGGTGGCGCGCCACACGGCCACGCTGTCGTAGTTGTCGACGAACCAGCTGAGCGACTCCTGCACCTTGCCGAAGGCCGAGCCGATCTGCATCAGGTGGCCGAGCTGGAACGCGCCGCCAAAGTACTGCTGCGCCGCCACGAGAAACGGAAAAATCACCGCCGCTTGCCCGAAGAACGAGGTGAAGGTGACGAGGTTCTTCTGCTGCTTGATCAGCAGCAGGTAGTTGCGCAGCACATCGCCGAAGCGCAGGTCGAGCTGGCCCCGCTCGACCTTCTCGCCGTGGTCCAGTGCGATGGCTTCGCTGTACTCCCGCACGCGCACGAGGTGGTGCCGGAAATCGGCCTCGAAGCGCTGCTGCCTGAAGTTCAGCCCGATCAGCGGACGGCCGATGAAATGCGTGACGACGGTGCCGACGATGGAATAACCCAGTGCCAGCCAAACCATCGCGCCGACGATCTGGTAGGTGGTGCC
The DNA here is from genome assembly GCF_057814215.1 of Variovorax sp. F042. Classification (NCBI taxonomy): domain Bacteria; kingdom Pseudomonadati; phylum Pseudomonadota; class Betaproteobacteria; order Burkholderiales; family Comamonadaceae; genus Variovorax; species Variovorax sp. F042. The sequence goes on along the minus strand of NZ_JBVASX010000002.1, from coordinate 834,962 downwards.
GCTGAAGGTGAACGAGAAATTGCCCGACAGCCCCCAGAGCAGGCCGATGAAGCTCAGGAGCGTGACGACGGCGTTCAACAGGCCCATTGAGAGCGTCATCGTGGAACTGGTGAAGATCTGCATGTCTTCCTGGAGGCGCTGGTCGGGGTTGTCCGGCGTGTGGCCGTCCTTGTTGGCGTAGCGCGCGAGTTCCAGGTGATAGAAGGTGCGGTCCGCCATCCAGCGCGACAGGTAGCTGCGCGTCATCCAGGTGCGCCAGCGCAGCTGCAGCAGCTGGGTTATGTAGAACTTCAGCACCTGCACCGCGATGTTGAAGAAGGCGATCCAGCCGAACACGCGCACTTCGCGCCAGAAGGTCGTCACGTCCTTGTTCTGCAGCGCGTCGTAGAAGCGCCCGTACCACTGGTTGCCCAGCACCGCCACATATACATAGAAGAGGTTGAGCGCGACGATGGCCAGCAGCATGGCGCGCGCGCGCCATTTCTCCTCGGACCGGAAGTAGGGCGCCGCGAGCGAGAAGACGCGGCGCAGTACCTGGATGAACGTGCTTGCGCGCGCGGTGACGGATGAAGACATGTGGTTTCCTCGCAGGCGCCCGTGCGGCGCCGGTCATCATGAAGAAACCATCGTAGACAAGAGTTTCTTAATCCGGCCTGAAATCGGCCTGAAACCTTGCCCAGCCTCCGAAAAACAGGCCCGTCAGTGCAACATGACCCTGGCCGCCGTCGCCAGGAAATGCGCCAGCGGCGGCGTTTGTAGCCCTTGCGCCTTCGCCTCTTCGTCCCAGAGCCGCAGCCGCACAGCGTCGCCCGACCAGCGGTGCGTGGCAAAGCGCTGCGCCGCTTCCGCGTCCATCACGCCGCCCTGCAGGGCCAGGCTGCGCACCGAATCGGGCGAGAGCTTCGAGAAATAGTCGGGCCGCGTCGCGCACAGGTAGCGCTTGGCGTCCACATGCAGGCGGATCGGCTCGCGCACTTCGATGTCGAAGGCGCCGCGCAGCAAGGGCAGTGCGATGTATTGATGGCGGTCGTCGATGCCCAGTTGGGTAGGAGACTGCGATAGCGTCTGGTGCTCGGCGATCAGCAGGTGGCCCAGGTCATGCAGCAGCGCGGCGGTGACCAGTGAATCGCTCGCGCCGGCCTGTTCCGCGAGCCAGGCGCATTGCAGCGCGTGTTCCAGCTGGGACACGGGCTCGCCCGCGTACGCGACTCCACCGCGTTCGGCGAACAGGCGGGCGATCTCGGCAAGGTCGAGTGTCATGAAAGCGAAGCGAAAACACAGGGAATAACTCCGGCAGCTTGACGCGACGCAATGACATGCGGATGACGAAGCCGCCGCGACATCGCCGGCCTAGGGTGTATTTATGGGTATTTGGGTGTTTCTGGGGCATCTGACAAATTCTTGTCACATGCCGGTGCCAGCATCGCCCGCATCGCTGAACGGCACTTGCGTACTTTCGCTTGCCTGCCCGTGTGTCCCGCATCGCGTCCTTTCTACTTTTCCCAAGAGAACCTCCACCATGCTGCATCGTCAACTCCGCTGGGCCTTCGTGCCGGCCGCCCTGTTCTCGCTGGCTTTTGCCGCATCGGCCCAGGGCCGCACCGAGCTGCTGGTCTACACCGCGCTCGAAGCCGACCAGGTGCAGGCCTACAAGGCCGCATTCGAAAAGGAGAACCCGAGCATCGAGCTGAAGTTCGTGCGCGACTCGACCGGTATCGTCACCGCCAAGCTGCTGGCCGAAAAGGCCAACCCGCAGGCCGACGTGGTGTGGGGCCTGGCCGCCACCTCGCTGATGCTGCTCGACAAGGAAGGCATGCTCCAGCCTTACGCGCCCAAGGGCCTGGACGCCATCAAGCCGACCATGCGCGATGCGGCCAACCCGCCCAAGTGGGTCGGCATGGACGTGTGGTCCTCGGCCATCTGCTTCAACACCGCCGAAGCGCAGAAGAAGAACCTGCCCAAGCCCACCAGCTGGGCCGACCTGACCAACCCGGTCTACAAGGGCCAGATCACCATGCCCAACCCGGCCGCCTCGGGCACCGGCTACCTGATGGTGTCGGGCTGGATCCAGATGATGGGTGAAGAAAAGGCGTGGAAGTACATGGACGCGCTGCACCAGAACATCGGCATCTACAGCCAGTCGGGCAGCAAGCCCTGCCGCCAGGCCGGCGCCGGCGAGTTCGCGCTCGGCATGTCCTTCGAATACCGCGCCAACAAGACCAAGCGCGACGGCGCTCCCATCGACATCGTGCTGCCGAAGGAAGGCCTGGGCTGGGACATGGAAGCCACCGGCATCATGAAGACCAGCAAGAAGCAGGACGCAGCCAAGGCGCTGGCCGACTGGGCCGTGACCAAGCAGGCCAACGAGTTGTATGCCAAGAACTTCGCTGTGCTCGCGCTGCCGGGCATCCAGGAAAAGCTTGAATTCGTGCCGGGCGACGTCGAGAAGCTGCTCGCCAAGAACGACTTCAACTGGGCGGCAGCCAACCGCGACCGCATCCTGACGGAATGGTCGAAGCGCTACGAGTCCAAGTCGGAAAAGAAGCCGCTTTGATCCTGTCGTTGAAGCCAAGCGGTACCCGGTCATGACGAGCAGCAGCTTTCTTTCACTTCGCGGCATCGGCAAGGCCTTTGGCGCCACACGCGTGCTCGACGGCATCGATCTCGACATCGAGCCCGGCGAGTTCGTGTGCCTGCTCGGCCCCTCGGGCTGCGGCAAGACCACGCTGCTGCGCATCGTCTGCGGCATCGAGCGCGCCGACAGCGGCCAGATCCTGCTCGGCGGCCAGGACATCGCGGGCCTGCCGCCCGCGGCGCGCGGATTCGGCGTGGTGTTCCAGTCGTACGCACTGTTCCCCAACCTGACGGCCGCGCAGAACATCGCCTACGGCCTGCACCCCACGGGCGCACTGGCCCGCGAGATGGCCAAGCGCTCGCGCGAGATGCTCGACCTCGTCGGCCTGGCCGCGCATGCCGACAAATACCCCGTCCAGCTCTCGGGCGGACAGCAGCAGCGCATTGCACTGGCGCGTGCGCTTGCGCCTAACCCGCGCCTGCTGCTGCTCGACGAGCCGCTCTCCGCGCTCGACGCGCAGGTGCGCGCCAGCCTGCGCAGCGAAATCCGCGCGCTGCAGAAGCGCCTGGGCATCGTCACCATCATGGTCACGCACGACCAGGAAGAAGCCCTCTCGATGGCCGACCGCGTGGTGCTGATGCACAACGGCCGCATCGAGCAGGCGGGCACGCCCGACGAGTTGTACCGCCAGCCGCGTACCCGCTTCGTGGCGGGCTTCGTGGGCCGCATGAACATGCTGCCGGCCACCGTGCTGGCCGACGGCAAGGTGCGCGTGCGCGACAGCGAGCTGTTCTGTGCGCCCGGCAGCCTCAGCGTCGGTTCGCAGGCAACCGTGGGCATCCGGCCCGAGCACGTGGTCGTGAAGCGCTTCGGCACCGAGCTCGGCGCCAACAGCTTTGCGGCACGCCTGCTCGACACCGAGTTCTTCGGCAACCGCACCTCGGCCCGCCTGGCCTGCGAGCCGCTTGGCATCGAGATCGAGGCCGAGTTGCCCGCCGATGCGCGCGGCGGCGGCAGCGATCCGCTGGTGCCTAGCAGCATGGTGCATATCCAGCTGCCCCTGAACGCGCTGTCGGTCCTGGCGAACTGAGCATGAGCAGTTCTCCCGACGCCATCGCCGTTGTGCCGGTGGTGGTGGCGCGTGGCAGCGCATTCGACCGCGAGCGCTGGCTGACGGGCGCGGCCGTGTTGCTGGTCGTGCTGCTGCTGGTGGTGATCGTCGCGTTGCCGGTCGGCGCATTGGTCGGCCAGAGCTTCTTCGACCACGCGGGCGCGTTCGTGGGCCTTGCCAATTTCGCGCGCTACCTCGACAACCCGGCGCTGGTGCAGTCGGCCTTCAACAGCCTGGGGCTCGCGGCCCTCAGCGCCGTGATCTGCACGGGCATCGCCTACGTGTACGCCTACGGGCTCACGCTGTCGTGCATGCCGGCCAAGGGCCTGCTGCGCGCGGTGGCGCTGGTGCCGCTGCTCGCGCCTTCGCTGCTGCCCGCGATCAGCCTCGTCTACCTGTTCGGCAACCAGGGCCTGTTCAAGGGGCTGCTGGGCGGCGCGTCCATTTACGGCCCGCTGGGTATCGTGCTCGGCTCGGTGTTCTGGACGCTGCCGCATGCGCTGCTGATCCTCACCACCGCCATGGCCACTTCCGACGGCCGGCTCTACGAGGCCGCGCAGACGCTGGGCGCCTCGCGCTGGCGCATCTTCCGCACGGTGACGCTGCCGGCCTCGCGCTACGGCCTCATCGTGGCCGCGATGGTCGTGTTCGTGCTGGTCATCACCGACTTCGGCGTGCCGAAGGTGGTGGGCGGGCAGACCGGCGTGCTCGCGACCGACATCTACAAGCAGGTGGTCGGGCAGCAGAACTTCCAGATGGGCGCTGTGGTCGGCCTCGTGCTGCTGATTCCGGCGGTGCTGTCGTTCCTGGTCGAGCGCCATGTGCGCAGCAAGCAGGCGGCGGCGCTGTCGGCGCGTGCCACGCCCTATCAGCCCGAGCCTATGAAGGTGCGCGACCGCGCACTGCTGGCCTTCTGCGTGCTCACGGCCTGCGGCATCCTCGTGATGATCGGCATGGCGGTGTTCGCCTCGCTGGCCACCTTCTGGCCCTACAACCTCGTGCCGTCGTTCAAGAACTACGACTTCAGCAACATGGACGGGGGCGGCTGGGGCAGCTACTTCAACTCGCTGCGGCTGGCTGTGAGCGCGGCAGTGGCGGGTGCATTCATCACGTTCATCTCGGCCTATTTCGTCGAGAAGCCGCGCCACTTCGGCCTGCTGCGCGAACTGCTGAACCTGCTGGCCAACCTGCCGCTCGCGGTGCCAGGGCTGGTGCTGGGTGTGGGCTACATCTTCTTCTTCATCTCGCCTTCGAACCCGCTGCGTGCCATCTACGGCAGCATGACCATCCTCGTGGTGTGCACGGTGGCGCACTTCTTCTCGGTGGCGCACCTGACTTCGCTCACGGCGCTGCGCCAGCTCGACCGCGAATACGAGCTGGTGTCCGAGTCGATGGGCGTGCCGTTCTGGCGCACGCTGTGGCGCGTGCACCTGCCGGTGGCGCTGCCGACCGTGCTGAACGTGGGCGGCTATTTCTTCGTCAACGCGATGACGACCGTGTCGGCCGTCGTGTTCCTCTATTCGCCGCAGACCACGCTCGCAGCCATCGCCGTGCTCAACATGGACGACGCCGGCGACGTCGCGCCCGCCGCTGCCATGGCTTCGCTGATCATGCTCACCGCCGCCATCGGCCGGGGCGTGTTCGCGCTGGCGGGGCAGTGGGCGCTCAAGCGCACCCAGGCCTGGAGACAACGGTGATCACCACCCCCGCACACGACCCCGACAGCTTCGATCTCATCGTGGTCGGCGCTGGCATCGTCGGCCTGGCCCACGCCTACAGCGCCGTGCAGCGCGGCCTCAAGGTCTGCGTGATCGAGCGCGACGCAGCCTGCATCGGCGCTTCGATCCGCAACTTCGGCTTCATCACCATCACCGGCCAGGCGCCGGGCGACATGTGGCGCCGCGCGATGCATTCCCGCGGTGTGTGGAACGAGGTCGCGCCGCAGGCCGGCATCGAGGTCGTGCACCGCAACCTCTGGCTCGCGGCCTATCGCCCCGAGGCGCACGACGTGCTCGAAGCCTTCATGCGCACGCCGATGGGCAAGGGCTGCGAACTGCTCGACGCCGCCGATGCGCAGGCCAAGGCGCCGGCGCTGAGCTTGGCGGATGCGCGCTCGGTGCTTTTCAGCCCGCACGAACTGCGCGTCGAATCGCGCACCGCCATCGGCCTGCTGACCAAATGGCTGGCCGAGGCGCACGGCGTGACCTTCCGTTTCAGCGAAGCCGTGCTCGAAGTCGAAACGCCCCGCGTGCGCACTTCGCGCGGCACGCTGCATGCCGAGCGCGTGGTGGTCTGCACCAACACCGATCTGCACGGCCTGTTCGCTGGCCGTATTGCCGCGCACGACCTCACGCTGTGCCGCCTGCAGATGCTGCGCGTGAAGCCTGAAGCGGGCTACCGTTTGCCCGGCTCCGTGATGATGGACCTGAGCCTCGTGCGCTACGAGGGCTACAGCACGCTGCCAGAGGCCGCCGCGCTGCGCGCGCGCCTGCAGCAGGAAGAGGCCGCATCGCTCGCTCACGGCATCCACCTGATCGTGGTGCAGAGCGCCGACGGCTCGCTGGTGGTCGGCGACTCGCACCACTACGCCGACGCACCCGAGCCCTTCGCGATGGAGGAGGTCGACCAGCTCATCCTGAGCCACCTGCGCAGCACGCTGAACCTCGACGCCGCGCAGATCACCGAGCGCTGGACCGGCGTGTACCCCTCATCGAAGACCACGCCCTGCGTGATCGACGCGCCCGACGACGCGACGCGCGTGGTGCTGGTCACCAGCGGCAGTGGGGCGAGCACCGGTTTCGGCATCGCGCACGACGTCTTCAACGCCTGGTGACGGCTGCAGGGCCGTTGCCTTCCTTCCGAACCTCTTCATCTCAGCCGCCATGAACGCCCACAACCACTCCCAGCTCCAGGCCGTCGTCTTCGACTGGGCCGGCACCATCCTCGATTTCGGCTCCTGCGCCCCCATGGGTGCCTTCGTGAAGCTGTTCGAGCAGTTCGGCATAGACATCACCATCGCCGAGGCGCGCGGACCGATGGGCGTGGCCAAGTGGGACCACATCAAGGCGCTGGGCACGCTGCCGCGCATCAATGCCCAGTGGGAAGCAAAGCACGGCCATGCGTTCAACGACGCCGATGCCGACAAGCTGTATGAAATCTTCACGCCCATGAACGCAGCCAGCGCACGCGACCATGCCGACTTCATTCCGGGCGCGCTCGAGGCCGTCGGCGTGCTGCGCCAGCGCGGCCTGAAGATCGGCTCGACCACCGGCTACAACCGCCTGATCATGGAAGTGGTCGCGCCCATCGCCGCGGCCGGCGGTTATGCGCCCGACAACCTCGTGTGCGGCGGCGACCTCGCCGAAGGCCGCCCGTCGCCGCTCATGATGTACCGCTGCTTCGCCGACCTCGGTGTGTGGCCGCCGCACACCGTGGTGAAGGTCGACGACACCGGCGTTGGCCTGCAGGAAGGCCTCAACGCGGGCACCTGGGCCGTGGGCGTGGCTGTCAGTGGCAACGTGAACGGTCTCACGCTGGCCGAATGGCAGGCGCTCGATGAAGGCCAGCAGCAAGAACGTCGCGCACGCGCCACCGCCGAACTCGAAGCGGCCGGCGCGCATTACGTGATCGACAGCGTGGCCGACCTGCCGCAGGTGCTGGAAGACATCGAACGCCGGCTGCAGCGCGGCGAGCGGCCTGTCGTCGCCTGACCTGTAGCCAGAAGCGGCAGCGTCCGACTTGACGCACGCCTTCGCGGGCATAGCATGCCTGCCATGATGAGAAGCACAAGCCTTGTTCTTCTTCTGTTCTGCGTGGGCCTGCTGACGGCCGCGTGCGACGACAGGCCGAAGCCGGGTGGCCCCATGCCGAAGGCTTCGATGAGCTTTGTCGCCACACCCGCGCCATTCGCACACTGAGCCAATGCCGAGCCTGAAGGTGGTTTGACACCACCGGGCTCTATGCGTGCCTCGCGTTTCCGCGTCACGGGGTATCCTCGTCGCGGAGACAAAAATGAAGACAAACGAGACAACCACCCATCAGGCGGATTCACGCTACGCCATGGTGCGCCTGGGCCTCACGCTGCTCGTCATGACGGTCGGCAGCAGCGGCATGTACGTGGTGTCGGTGATGCTGCCCGCGGTGCAGGCCGAGTTCGGCGTCGCGCGTGCCGACGCCTCGCTGCCCTACACGCTGCTGATGCTGGGCTTCGGCTTCGGCGGCGTGCTGATGGGCAAGCTGGCCGACCGCGTCGGCGTGATGCGGCCGCTGCTGATGGGCTCCGTGTTTCTCGGTGCGGGGTACATCGTGACTGGCCTCTCGGGCGGCATCGTGTCCTTCACCATCGCGCAGGCATTGTTGGTCGGCCTGCTCGGCAGCTCGGTGGCTTTTGCGCCGCTGGTGGCCGACACCTCGCTGTGGTTCGTCAAGCGGCGCGGCATCGCGGTGGCGGTGTGCGCGAGCGGCAACTACCTCGCGGGCGCGGTGTGGCCACCGATCGCGCAGCACTTCGTCGAAACGGTGGGCTGGCGCCAGACCTATATCGGCATGGGCATCTTCTGCGGGCTGACGATGGCGCTGCTTGCCCTGTTCTTCCGCACGCGGCCGCCTGCGCTGGCTGATGCACCGCCCGCCAACGCTTCGAACAGGGCCGCGGTGCGCGACATGAAGCGGCCTTTCGGCCTGAGCATGGGTGCGGCACAGAGCCTGTTGTGCGTGGCCGGCGTGGCCTGCTGCGTGGCGATGGCAATGCCGCAGGTGCACATCGTGGCCTACTGCGGCGACCTGGGCTACGGGCCGGCGCAGGGCGCGATGATGCTGTCGCTGATGCTGGGCTTCGGCATCGTGAGCCGGCTGGTGTCGGGCGCCATCTGCGACCGCATCGGCGGGCTGCGCACGCTGCTGCTTGGCGGCTTGCTGCAGTGCGTGGCACTGCTGCTGTTTTTGCCTTTCGACGGGCTGGTGCCGCTCTACGTGATCTCGGCGCTGTTCGGGCTGTTCCAGGGCGGCATCGTGCCGTCGTACGCAATCATCGTGCGCGAGCACTTTCCGCCGAAGGAGGCGGGCGCGCGCGTGGGCACGGTGCTGATGTTCACGCTTTTCGGCATGGCGCTGGGCGGGTGGATGTCGGGCAAGGTGTTCGACCTCACGGGCAGCTACCACGCGGCCTTTCTGAACGGCATCGGCTGGAACCTGGTGAACGTGAGCATCGCGGCTTTCCTGCTGTTCAGGACGCTTCGGCAGCCAGCCGGCCGAGTGTCTGCATCGCCTGCTCGCTGAGCGCGCTCCACGGGTGGCCGTAGTTCAGCCGCAGGCAGTTGGTGAAGGCGCGCGTGGCCGAGAAGATCGGCCCGGGCGCGACGCTGATGCCGAGCTCCAGCGCCTTGCGGTGAATCTCCAGCGCGTTCGCGCGCGCCGGCAGCTCGACCCACAGGAAGTAACCGCCCAGCGGCCGCGTCGCGCGCGTGCCCGGCGGAAAGTAATGGCCCACGGCCTGCGCGAAGGTGGCCTGCTGCATCGCCAGCGTCTGCCGCAGCTTGCGCAAATGCTTGTCGAGCCCGCCTTTTTCGAGATAGCCAGCTAGCGCCAGCTGCGCGGGCGCCGAGGTGCTGAGCGTGGTCGTGAGCTTCTGCCGCGCGACCTTGCGCGCGAAGCGGCCGGCCGAGGTCCAGCCGATGCGATAGCCGGGTGCCAGGCACTTCGAGAACGACGAGCAGTGCAGCACCAGCCCCTGTGTGTCGAAGGCCTTGGCTGGCGCGGGACGGCGCTCTCCGAAGTAGAGCTCGGCGTATACGTCGTCCTCGATCAGCGGCAGTTCGTGCCGCGCGAGCAGTTCCACCAGTGCCTTCTTCTTCGCATCGGGCATCAGGCTGCCCAGCGGGTTCTGGAAGGTGGTCATGAGCCAGCACGCGGTGGGCTTGTGTGCCGCGATGGCCAGCTCCAGCGCTTCGAGGTCGATGCCTTCGCCCGGATGCGTCGGCACCTCGATGGCCCGCAGGCCCATGCGCTCCAGCGCCTGCAGCGCGGCATAGAAAGTTGGCGACTCGACGATCACCGCGTCGCCCGGCCGCGTGACCGCCGCGAGGCAGAGGTTGAGCGCTTCGAGTGCGCCGTTGGTAATGACGATCTCGTCGGCCGGCACTGGCATGCCGTCGGCCAGGTAGCGCAGCGCGATCTGCCGGCGCAGCGCCGCGCTGCCGGGCGTGAGGTCGTCCACCGTGCTCCATGGGTCGAGCGACTTGGCACTGGCGGCCATGAACTGCCCGAGTCGCGCCAGCGGAAACAGCAAGGGGCTCGGAAAGGCCGAGCCGAAAGGCACGACCTTGCGCGACATGCTGGCCTCGAGGATGTCGAACACCTTGTCACTCACGTCGAGCGACAGCGGCCCGTCTGCCGGGCGCGAGGTGTGGGTGGACTCGGGCGGCGCATCGCGAAGGCCGCCTCCAGCCACGTAGTAGCCCGAGCGGTCGCGTGCACGCACCAGGCCGCGCGCCTCCAGCAGGTAGTAGGCCTGGAACACGGTCGATGCGCTGACCCCGCGGCTCTGCCCGGTGTGGCGCACCGAGGGCAGGCGGTCGCCGGTCTTCAGGGTGCCGTTGCGGATCGAGGCCTCGATGTCGGCGGCCAGGGCTTCATATCGCTTCATCGCGGGGTGTTCTTCATTCGGCAGCACTTTATCTGCACCGGTCAATTGGTGCGGATCTGCATCTGTTTTTTCTGGCCCGACTGGGCCACACTCGACCCCATGTCGAATCTCATGCGCGCGGTGCGCGCCGTTCTCTGGAGTTTCATCGGGCTGGGTGGCCGCCGCGCCGACGCCGACAAGCGGACCGCGCAAGTCGGCATCCTGCCGCTGATCGGCGTGGCATTCGTGATGGTGCTGCTGCTGATCGCGGGGCTGCTGGCGCTGGCGCACTACGCTGCCGGTACATGAAGCTGCACATTCGCCTCGTCGTTGCCGGGCTGCTGCTCGCCGTGCAGGGCATGGCGGGCGCCGCGACGCCGGCCACGGTGCCCGACACCATCGAGCAGCGCGTGGCCGCCTGCATCGCCTGCCATGGCCGCGAGGGCGCGACCACCAATGCGGGCTACTTTCCGCGTCTGGCGGGCAAGCCGGCCGGCTACCTGTTCAACCAGCTCGTGAGCTTCAGGGACGGCCGGCGCTTCAACAGCGACATGGCGTACATGGTGCAGCACCTGTCGGATGCGTACCTGCGCGAGATGGCCGAGTACTTTGCCGGGCTGCAGCTGCCTTATCCGCCGATTTCCCCCACCAGCGATGCAACGCCCGAACAGCTTCAGCGCGGCCGCCAGCTCGTGCGCGAAGGCGATGCGGCGCGCGGCATACCCGCCTGCGTGCAATGCCATGGCGCGGCGCTCACGGGCGTGCAGCCGGCCATTCCGGGGCTGCTGGGGCTGCCGCGGCTCTATGTGTCGTCGCAGCTCGGCGCCTGGCTCACGAGCGAGCGGCATGCGCTGCCGCCCGACTGCATGGCCGACGTCGGCCGGCGCATGAGCACCGCCGACATCAACGCCGTTGCGAGCTGGCTTGCCGTGCAGCCGATGCCGGCCGACACGAAGCCCGCGGCCTCGCTGCCCGCGCCGCTGCCGGTGACTTGCGGCGGCATGCCGAAGTGACGGAGCAGCGCCCATGAAACTCCGACACCTGGCCTGGACGCTGCTGGCGCTGATCGTGCTCGGCGCAGCCGCCGCCGGCGGCATCGTGGCCATGAACCTGCGCGGCGAAGACCCGCTGCCCGCGCAAGCCGAAGCCTTCGCCGCCACGCCGCAACTGGTCGAGCGCGGACGCTACCTCGCGCTGGCCGGCAACTGCGCGGGCTGCCACACCACGCGCGGCGGCCAGCCCTATGCGGGCGGCCTGCCGATCGAAACGCCCTTCGGCACCATCTATTCGAGCAACCTCACGCCCGACGACAAGGCCGGCATCGGCGGCTGGAGCAGCGCGCACTTCTGGCGCGCGATGCACAACGGCCGCAGCAAGGACGGGCGGCTGCTGTACCCGGCGTTTCCGTACCCCAACTTCACGCAGGTGACGCGCGAGGATTCGGACGCGATCTACGCCTATCTGCGCAGCGTGCCGCCCGCAGCCGAGCCCAACAAGGCGCACCGGCTGCGCTTCCCCTACGACACGCAGGCGGCACTGGCCGTGTGGCGCGTGCTGTCGTTCAAGCCCGAGCCCTTCGTGGCCAATGCCGGCAAGCCGGCCGAATGGAACCGGGGTGCCTACCTGGTCAACGGTTTGGGCCATTGCATCGCCTGCCACGGCAGTCGCAATTCGCTGGGTGCGACCGAAACCAGGCTGGGCCTTTCGGGCGGCCTCATCGCCGTCGAGAACTGGTACGCACCTTCGCTCAACGATCCGCATGAAGCCGGCGTGGCCGACTGGCCCGCGGCCGACGTGGTGGCGCTGCTCAAGAGCGGTGTCGCACCGCGCGGCTCGGTCATGGGCCCGATGGCCGATGTGGTGTTCCGCAGCACGCAGTACCTGAGCGAAGCCGACCTGACGGCCATGGCGAGCTATCTGAAGGACCTGCCCGACGCGCCGAAGCCCGAGGCCGACGCCGTTATCGCGAAGGCCCCCATCCGCCGCGATGCCGGCACGATGACGCGCGGCGCGAAGATCTATGACCAGCGCTGTGCCTACTGCCATGGCGACCAGGGGCAGGGCGCGGCAGGCGCCTACCCCCCGCTCGCGGGCAACCGCGCAGTCAACATGGCGCGGCCCACCAACCTGATCCAGGTGATCGCACATGGCGGCTTCCTGCCCTCGACCCCCGGCAATCCGCGTCCCTACGGCATGCCGCCGTTCGGCCAGACGCTGGATGCGGCCGAGGTCGCGGCCGTGCTCACCTACGTGCGCGGTTCGTGGGGCAACGACAGCGCGCCCGTCACGCAGCTGGACACCATGCGCCGCTGAGCGGCGCCCGCATCCGCTTCAGATGTTCGTGCTCGAAGGAATGCGGCTCGGCAGCAGGTGCTCGTAAGGCCGCGTGCGCGTGGTGTTGCGCTGGCGGATGGTGTTCTCGATGCCGACGAGCGCGTTGCGGAAGCGCTCCAGCGGCCCGCCTTGCCCGGCGATGGCAGGGTCGAGCAGCACTGGCAGATGCGGGAACATGTTGTCCTTGTACTCGCCCAATGGCCGGTAGTACACGCCGCCGAGGATGTGGAACAGCAGGATCTGCTCCTGCGCCGCCAGCCGCGAAGGCAGCATCTGCGACCAGCTTGCTTCGTTCTGACCAGCACTGCTTGTCGGCGCCGGCACACCGCCCGCGCCGGCGCTGAAGGGCGCATAGGTCATCACCGAGTACTGCGGGAAGTTCACCGCCGCATGCTGCGCGCTGGCGTTGAAGATGATCGCGGTCAGCACGTCGATGAGCTGCGCGCGCGTGGTGATCGGCCGGAAGCCGTGCACCTTGCCGCTGGTCGCGAGCTCGGTGGCCCAGGCCTTGAGCTCGTAGTCGCCGGTGACATCGGCGTCGCTCAGGTAGTAGGTGGCCACGTAGTCGCCGACCCATTGCGCGATGGCGTTCCACACCAGCAGCGCGTCGTCGCGGTACGGGTAGTCGGGCAGCGCCGCCGTGTCGTCCACGCCGCGCGTGTGCAGGTCGTTGGGCAGCATCATGCGGTCGTAGAAGTCGTAGGCCAGCCGGTCACGGCCGCACTCGCGCTGCAGCGTATCGATGGGCGCGGTGAGGATCACGTCGCCCGTGGTCAGCGGCGCCATGATGATCAGCGTCGCGAACTCGTTGATGAACATCGCGCCCTCCAGGTGCGGCGACAGCAGCCGGCTCAGCGGATGCGCGGTCGCGAACTGGCGCTGCGTGGCCATCGCGAAGGCCTCCGACATCAGGTGCGTGCGGCCCAGGTGCACGAACATCTCGTGGTAGTTGAAGTCCGCCACCTGCACCGCGGTCTTTGCCGATTGCCATGCCCAGTAGGCCTCGGCGTTGGCGGTGTCGTCCACGCGAAGGAAGATCGGGCTCAGCGTCGGGTCTTGTCCGCACTGGATTGCGACCGGCACCAGCGAGCGGCCGGTCTTGGGTCGGGCGAACAGCGCGATGGGCGCATGGATGTAGGCAGTGCCGGTGAGCGGCTTGACCTGCGGACCTGCCGGCGCCATGTCGCCCAGGCCTTCGTAGTCGAGCAGGTAGAGCCGGCCGGAGGCGGCCGCATCGGCGAGGCTGTCGCCGGCGCCCATCACCTGCCGGTACTGCGCGTCGCTCAGCGGAAACTTCGCCGGCAGCGCCGTCGCTCTCTGGATCAGCATCGGGTTGGGCCCGGACACGCGCATGGCCGCGAACAGGTCGTTGTCGTGCAGCAGCTGCGAGATGGCCGGCTTTTCGATGGTGACGAACAGCGCGTCGTACTGCGCCACCGTCTTCGGCCCGTTCAGCGCACCCAGCGGGCCCTGCGACAGCAGATCGTGGTGTATCTGCTTGAGCTGCGTGGCGATGTCGCCCGCCGTGCCGGTGAGCGTGCCCAGCAGGCTCAGCACCGCGGCCGGCAGCGTCGCCAGTCCGCTGTTGGCGGCCAGCAGCTGGTCGAAGCTGGCCTGCAGGCCAGCAAGGCGCGTGCGCAGGTTGTCGAGCGACTGCAGGCTGCCCGAGGCCAGCGCGCTGGTGGCGAACGAGGCCGCGAAATTGGTAACGGCTTCCAGCGCCTTCGCGATGGTCTTTAGCTGGTGCTCCAGCGCCGGCAGTTCGCCCGGGGGCACCACCGCGCCCATCGGCACGCCGGCCAGGTTGATGTGCGATTCGGTCCAGAGGTAAGTTGTCTGCCGTCCCACCAGTTCGAGCCGCCGCAGCGTGGCGCTGATCGGGTCGATCTTCTGCGGCAGCGTGGGCTTGAGCACCGGCAGGGCGGCCGATGCGGTGGATGGTTTGCCGGCCAGCAGGCCCAGGCCGCCCGCCGAGGCGGACCATTTGAGGATGTCTCTGCGCTTCATCGAGCAATTCCCTGTTGTTGTGAATCTTGGGAAGGCCGATGGCGTGCTCGGCCACTGAATAGAACGGTCGTTCTATTCAGTGGGCGGATTCTGCGGAGGGGCTCTGGCGTTGGCAATAAGGGTTGGTGCCTAGGGCTCGAAGGCACTCAACCGGCGCTGCCGGGGAGCTCAGGCCGTGTGCGGGTGCTGCGCGCCGTCGTAGAGCGTGCGTGCAAGGTCGCGATGCCTTGCCAGCAGCGGAGCCAGCTCCAGCCCGGTAAAGCCGCCGTCGCGGATGCGGACCGCCCCGTTGATCACGCTCAGCGACACCGTCCCTGGCGTGCAGAACACCAGCGCCGCCACTGGGTCATGCCCCGCGCCCGCATGCGCCACGCCGCGCATGTCGAAGGCGACGATGTCCGCCGACATGCCTGGCGCGATGGCGCCGATGTCGTCGCGCCCCAGCACGCGCGCGCCGCCCAGCGTGGCGATTTCCAGCGCCTCGCGTGCCGTCATCGCCGCCGGGCCGTAGCCCACGCGCTGCAGCAGCATGGCCTGCCGTGCTTCGCCCAGCATGTGCGCGCCGTCGTTCGACGCGCTGCCGTCCACGCCCAGCCCCACGGGCACGCCCGCGCGGCGCATTGCGCCGATGGGCGCGATGCCCGAGGCCAGCCGCATGTTGGAGCAGGGGCAGTGCGCCACGCCGGTGCCGGTGCGGCCGAACAGCGCGATGCCGGCCTCGTCGAGCTTCACGCAGTGCGCGTGCCACACGTCGCGGCCGACCCAGCCGAGGTCTTCGGCGTACTCGGCCGGCGTCATGCCGAACTTCTCGCGCGAATAGGCCACGTCGTTGTCGTTCTCGGCCAGGTGCGTGTGCAGCGACACGCCGCGCTCACGCGCCAGCTCGGCCGAAAGCCGCATCAGGTCGCGCGACACCGAGAACGGCGAACACGGCGCGAGCACGATGCGGCGCATCGAATGGCGCGACGCGTCGTGCCAGCGGCCGATGAGCCGTTCGCTGTCGCGCAGGATGGCTTCTTCCGTCTCCACCACCTCGTCGGGCGGCAGGCCGCCTGCGCTGCGGCCCACGCTCATGCTGCCGCGCGCCGCGTGGAAGCGCATGCCCATGGCGTCCGCCGCCTCGATCGAATCGTCGAGCCGCGAGCCGTTGGGAAACAGGTAGAGATGGTCGCTGGTGGTGGTGCAGCCGGATAGCATCAGCTCGGCCATCGCGGTTTGCGTCGACACGCGGATCATCTCGGGCGTGAGGCGCGCCCACAGCAGGTACAGGTTGGTGAGCCAGCCGAACAGTTCGGCGTCTTGCGCCTCGGGCACGGCGCGCGTGAGGCTCTGGTACATGTGGTGGTGCGTGTTGACCAGCCCGGGCATCACCACATGGCCGTGCATGTCGATGGCCTCGGCCTGGCCGTTGCGCAGAGCGTCGTGATACGCGATGGGAAGGTCGGCCGTGGGGCCTGTCCAGGCCACCGCGGGCCCGTCGCACACCACGGCGCCGTCGGCGATCTCGCGCCGGGCAGCGTCCATGGTGAGCAGAACGTCGGCATGTCGAAGAATCATCAGCATGCCGGCATTCTTGCCGGGGCTCAGAGGTCGGGCAAGCCCATGGCCGGATCGCTCACCGTGTGCTTGCCGGTTTCGACGCGGCCGGCGAAGCGGCGGTAGTAGGCCGGGTCGGCATCGCAGGTGACGGCGAAGTCGTACCACTGGCCGCTGGCTGCGAGATCCCAGTGCTGGTCTACGTTGGCGCCGCCGTTCACCGTCGCGGTCCACGGCCCGTCTGTACGGTAGGCCTTGGCGACGATGGTGAGCTTGCACGTTGCCTTGCCGTCGTTGCGCATGTTCAGGTAGACATTGCTGTTGGCGATGTCGTAGCACACGCGCACCTCGGGCTGCGCCGCATCGCCCGCGCGCAGCGTGTTGAGGTTGCCCTTGAAGTGACGGTGAAAGCCGTTGGGACCGAGCACCCACAGGTCGTAGAGACCGGCGTCGTCGGCCATTGCGGCCCAGGTGTCGTCGAGCTTCTTGCCCGCTTCGACCATGTAGCGGCGCGGCAGGCGGTCGAGGTGGCGCTTGTCGTAGACGTGGAACACGGCAGCCGCCTTGCCGGTGTTGAGGAACAGCAACTGCAGCTTGCCGTTGACCACGTCGGCCTTGGCGCTGGTGTGCAGTTCGTACGGCAGGGCGCGCGAGGGGCGCGTGCCGATGGGCTGCTTCGGCAACTGCGGGTCGAGCGGCAGCGGCACCTGCGTCAGCGCTTCCTGGTCGAGGCGCAGCTTGTCGGCCTCGGTCCTGTTCTTGCGGCCGGTGAGCGTGGGCAGGGCCTCGCTGTTGGGCGTCGCGAAGTTGAAGGCGCTCGTGAGGTCGCCGCACACGGCGCGGCGGTAGGGCGAGATGTTGGGCTCCTTCACGCCGAAGCGCGCTTCGATGAAGCGCAGCACCGAGGTGTGGTCGAACACCTGCGAGTTGACCCAGCCGCCGCGGCTCCATGGCGAGAGAACGTACAGCGGCACGCGCGGGCCGGGGCCGAACACGCGGCCGTCGGGTGCAGGCTGCGAACGGCTGCCTTCCGGTGGCTGCTGCGTGAAGTACTCGTGTGCCAGGTCGGCATCGGCGAGCGTCGTCTTGCCCGCGGCGGCGCTCCTGGAGTCGATGGGGTTGATCAGCGATGGCGCGGACGGCGACGGCACATGGTCGAAGTAGCCGTCGTTCTCGTCGAAGTTGACCAGCACCACGGTCTTGCTCCAGACCTCCGGCACGGCTGTCAGCGCGTCCAGTATTTCCTGCAGGAACCAGGCGCCTTGCACCGGGCTGGATGGGCCCGGGTGTTCGCAATAGATGGACGGGGCGTTGATCCAGCTCACCTGCGGCAGGCGGCCGGCCTTGATGTCGCTGCGGAACGCATCCAGGTACTCCTCCGGCTTGTTGCCCGGCAAGGTGTTGGCGATGCCCTTGTAGAGCGGGTTGCCCGGGTTGTCGCTGGCGGGGTCGTAGGCGTGATAGGGCGTTGCCTGGCCGCTGTTGGAATAGGGCGCGTTGGGAGCGCCGCCGCTGGAGACCGGAAAGGGCGAGGCCCGGTTGGCGCGCCTGAACTGGCGGAAGGCGCCGAGCATGTTGTCGCCCCATTCGTCGGGCATGTTCTGGTAGCAGATCCAGCTCACGCCTGCGTCTTCGAGCCGCTCGGCGTAGGTCTTCCACGTGTAGCCGGTGTTCACGGCAGAAGCGCGTCCGTCGAGCCAGTCCCACTCGTTGTTGACGAAGGCAACGTTCTGCGCGGTCGAGCCGTTGGTGCCCGTCAGGTGGAAGGAGCGGTTGGCGTCCGTTCCGGTGTGCATGGCGCAGTGGTAGCTGTCGCAGAGCGTGAAGGCGTTGGCCAGCGAGAACTGGAACGGCACTTCGGCTTCCATGAAGTAGCCCATGGCTGCGCTGGTCTTGTAGCGCGGCCATTGGGAGAGGCGGCCGCCGTCCCATGCTTCCTGGCTGTCGAGCCACTCGTGGGGCGTGCCGCTCACGCGCTGGGCGTTGCCCTTGGTCTGGTCGAGGTGGTAGGGCAGCACGAGCTTGCCATCGGCATCGCTCTGCTGCCACACGTTGCGCCCGCCCGGCAGCGGAACGGTGAAGCGGTCACCGAAGCCGCGCACGCCCGGCAGCGTGCCGAAGTAGTGGTCGAAGGAGCGGTTTTCCTGCATCAGCACGACGATGTGCTCGACGTCCTGGATGGTGCCGGTCTTGTTGTTGGCCGGAATGGCGAGTGCGCGGCGGATGCTGGGCGGGAAGGCGCTGAGCGAGAGGGCGGCAAGGCCGGTGGTGGCCGTGCCGGTGAGGAATTTGCGGCGTGAATTCATGGGCAGCTTGTTGTGGTTCTTCGGGCGATCAGGGAGCGCAGCGCTTTTCGGGCTTGACGCCCGTATCCGGTGGGGGTGTCGTGGTGTCCGGTGTGGGCAGGCCGGCGAAGCCGCCACCGTCGCTGCCGCCGCATGCGGAGAACGTGCAGGCAATGAAGAGCAGCGCGCACGCGAGATGCGTGCGCGAAGTGATGAATCGCATGGGGAGATCCTCTCGATGTTGTGCGCCGAGGCTAGGAAGCCCGGGTGACATCGAGATGAACCCTTCGATGCCGAGGTGTAAGCGCGCATTGCGCGCTCCACGCCTCGCCATCGATGCATGGCGAGGCTCAGAGGTCGGCCATGCCCATCGCGGGGTCGCTTACCGTGTGCTTGCCGGTTTCCACGCGGCCGGCAAAGCGGCGGTAGTAGGCCGGGTCGGCGTCGCAGGTGACTGCGAAGTCGTACCACTGGCCGCTGTTCGCAAGCTCCCAGTGCTGGTCTACGTTGGCGCCGCCGTTCACGCTCGCAGTCCACGGGCCGTCTGTGCGGTAGGCCTTGGCGGTGATGGTGAACTTGCAAGTCGCCTTGCCATCGTTGCGCATGTTCAGGTAGACATTGCCGTTGGTGATGTCGTAGCACACGCGTACTTCGGGTGCAGCGTTGCTCGTGCCCAGCGCATTCACATTGCCCTTGAACTGTCGATGGAAGCCGTTGGGACCGAGCACCCACAGGTCATAGAGGCCGTTGTCTCCGGCGGCGGGCGTCCAGGTGTCGTCGAGCGTCTTGCCCGCCTCGACCATGTAGCGGCGCGGCAGGCGATCGAGATGCTTCTTGTCATACACGTGGAAGACTGCCGCGGCCTTGCCGGTGTTGGCGAACAGCAGCTGCAGCTTGCCGCCGGTCGCGTCGACCTTGGCACTTGTGTGCAGTTCGTAGGGCAAGGCGCGCGAGGGCCGCGTGCCCGTGGCCTGCTGCGGCAATTGCGCGTTGGCCGGCGGCACCACCTGCGGCAGCACGTCCTGGTCGGCGCGGACCTTGTCGGCCTCGGCCTTGGTGCGGCTGCCCGCGAGCACCGGCAGCACCTCGGTGTTGGGCGTCGCGAAGTTGAAGGCGCTCGTGAGGTCGCCGCACACCGCGCGGCGGAACGGGCTGATGTTGTCCTCCTTCACGCCGAAGCGCGCCTCGACGAAGCGCAGCACCGAGGTGTGGTCGAACACCTGCGAGTTGACCCAGCCGCCGCGGCTCCACGGCGAGATCACGTACATCGGCACGCGCATGCCGGGGCCGTACACGTTGCCGTCGGGCGTGGGCTGGGCGGTGGGAATGCCGGGCGGCGCGGGGTGCGTGAAGTACTCGTAGCTCATGTCCTGCGCAGGAAGCGTGCTCTTGCCAGCGAGCGTCGATGCATCGGGGTTGGGCGAAGGCGCGGAGGGCGAGGGCACGTGGTCGAAGTAGCCGTCGTTCTCGTCGAAGTTCACGAAGAGCACCGTCTTGCTCCACACCTCGGGCACGGCGGTGAGCGCGTCCAGCACCTGCTGGATGTACCAGGCGCCCTGCACCGGGCTCGACGGGCCGGGGTGCTCGGAGTACACGTCGGGCGGAATCACCCACGACACCTGCGGCAGCCGGCCGTTCTTCACGTCGGCGCGGAACGCATCCATGATCGCACCCGCGTCGAAGGCGGCCTGATCGGCCACCGGCAGCGTATTGGCCGTGCCCTTGTAGAGCGGGTTGCCCACGTCGTCGCCGGGCGCGTAGGCCGGCGACGCGCCTTGCGGCAGCGAGGTGCTCACCGGCTTGCCCGAGGCTTCGTTCGCCTTGCGGTAGGGCTTGAAGCCCAGCAGCGGGTTGCAGCCGTAGTTGTTGGGAATGTTCTGGTAGACCATCCAGCTGACTTTGGCCTCCTGCAACCGCTCGGCGTAGGTCTTCCATTCGTAGCCTTCGGTCGACGGGCCGGTCGAGCTCCAGGCATTGACGTTGTTCACGTAGGCCACGTTGGCGCCGGTGGGGCCGTTGGTGCCGGTCCAGTGGAAGGAGCGGTTGGCGTGCGTGCCGGTGTGCATCGCGCAGTGGTAGTCGTCGCAGATCGTGAAGGCATTGGCCAGCGCGAACTGGAACGGCAATTCGGCTTCCTTCAGGTAGCCCATGGACTGCATGAATGGCGTCTTGCCGGCCTTCTTGTAGCGCGGCCACTGGTACATGCGCCCGCCATCCCAGGCGTTGTGCGCATCGACCCAGGTGTGCGGCGTGCTCGACACGCGCTGGGCGCTGCCCTTCGTGCTGTCGAGGTAGTAGGGCAGCACCACGTTGCCGGCGTCGTCGAGCTGCTGCCAGACCTTGCGGTCAGCAGGAAGCGGAATGGTGAAGCGGTCGCCGAAGCCGCGCACGCCCATGAGCGTGCCAAAGTAGTGGTCGAAGGCGCGGTTCTCCTGCATCAGGATGACGATGTGCTCGACGTCCTTGATGGTGCCAGTGGCGTTGTTGGCCGGTATGGCCAGCGCGCGGCGAATGCTGGGTGGGAACGCGCTGAGCGCGAGGGCGGCGGCGCCCGTGGTGGCGGTGCTGGTGAGAAATTTGCGGCGTGATGTCATGGGTGTGTTGTTGTGGTTCTTCATGGACGGGGTCAGGGGTACAGGCCGTGATGATGAGCGCAGGCACGAGGTGCTTGCACTCATCCTCTCATCGGAATGTATCGGCGCTCAGAGGTCGGCCATGCCCATGGCCGGGTCGCTCACCGTGTGCTTGCCCGTTTCGACACGGCCTGCGAAGCGGCGGTAGTAGGCCGGATCTGCATCGCACGTGACTGCGAAGTCGTACCACTGGCCGCTGCTCGCAAGCTCCCAGTGCTGGTCGACGCTGGCGCTGCCGTTCACCGTCGCGGTCCATGGGCCATCGTTGCGATAGGCCTTGGCGTTGATGGTGAACCGGCACGCCGTCTTGCCGTCGTTGCGCATGCTCAGGTAGACGTTGCCGTTGGCGATGTCGTAGCACACGCGCACCTCGGGCGTCGCATTGCTGGTGCGCAGTGCGTTGAGGTTGCCCTTGAAGTGGCGATGGAAGCCGTTGGGCCCGAGCACCCACAGGTCGTAGGCGCCGCCGTCGTCGGTCATCGCGGCCCACGTGTCGTCGAGCATCTTGCCGGCCTCGACCATGTAGCGGCGCGGCAGGCGATCGAGATGCAGCTTGTCGTACACGTGGAACACGGCCGCGGCCTTGCCGGTGTTGGAGAACAGCAGCTGCAGCTTGCCGTTGACCACGTCGGCCTTGGCGCTGGTGTGCAGTTCGTACGGCAGGGCGCGCGAGGGGCGGGTGCCGGTGGGCTGGCGCGGCAGCGCGGGCGTGGAGGGCAGCGGCACCTGCGCCAGTGCTTCTTGGTCGAGGCGCAACTGATCTGCTTCGGCCTGGGTCTTGCGTCCCGCGAGCGTGGGCAGCACTTCGCTGTTGGGCGTTGCGAAGTTGAAGGCGCTGGTCAGGTCGCCGGCAATCGCGCGGCGGAACGGCGAGATGTTCGTTTCCTTCACGCCGAATCGCGCTTCAAGAAAACGCAGCACCGAGGTGTGGTCGAACACCTGCGAGTTGACCCAGCCGCCGCGGCTCCATGGCGAGATGACGTACATCGGCACGCGCGGGCCGGGGCCGTAGACGCGGCCGTCCGGCTGGGGCACGCCGCTGGGCGTGCCGGTCACCAGCGGGTGGTTGTAGCGCTCGAACGCGACATCGGCGTCGCCGAGCGTGGTCTTGCCCGCCGCGCTCTTGTCGGGGTTGATCGACGGCGCGGAAGGCGACGGCACGTGGTCGAAGTAGCCGTCGTTCTCGTCGAAGTTGACGATGAACACCGTCTTGCTCCACACGTCGGGCGATGCGGTGAGCGCATCAAGCACCTGCTGGATGTACCAGGCGCCCTGCACGGGGCTCGAAGGTCCGGGGTGCTCGGAGTAGTCGGCGGGCGCGACGATCCACGACACCTGCGCGAGCTTGCCGCTGGCCACGTCCTGCTTGAACGCGCCGAGCAGGCCGCCGTCGGGCATGGTGTTGGCGATGCCCTTGTAGAGCGGGTTGCCCGCGTCGTCGCTGGCGGGGTCGTAGGCCGGCAGCGTCGTGCCCACGGGTGGGCTGGCGTCGCCGTCGTAGCGCTCGTTGTTCTTGCCTGAAGCCTTGTTGGCCACCCGGTATTGCTGGAAGCCGGCCAGCGGGTTGTCGGTGAAGTTGTCGGGCAGGTTCTGGTAGACGATCCAGCTGACCTTGGCGTCCTGCAGGCGCTCCGGGTAGGTCTTCCAGTTGCAGCCGAAGGTGGTCGAATCGACACCGGGGTTGTCGGTGGGGTCCCATGGAAACCGCAGGTTCTCCCAGGTGTTGTCCACCGAGGCGACGCCCGCCACGCCGGCGCTGGTCTGGCCCGAGGGGCCGTTGGTGCCGCTCCAGTGGAACAGGCGGTTGGAGTTGGTGCCGGTGTGCATGCCACAGTGGTAGCTGTCGCACACGGTGAAGGCGTTGGCCAGTGCGTACTGGAACTGCAGTTCAGCCTCTTGCAGATAGCCCATCGATTGCGTGAAGGGCGCCGTGCCAGTGGCCTTGTACTTCGGCCATTGGTTGAGGCGCCCGCCGTCCCAGGCGTTCTGCGCGTCGAGCCAGCTGTGCGGCGTGCCGCTGACGCGTTGCGCGTTGCCCAGGGTCTGGTCGAGG
Source organism: Variovorax sp. F042 (assembly GCF_057814215.1). Classification (NCBI taxonomy): domain Bacteria; kingdom Pseudomonadati; phylum Pseudomonadota; class Betaproteobacteria; order Burkholderiales; family Comamonadaceae; genus Variovorax; species Variovorax sp. F042. Next base: position 811,806 of record NZ_JBVASX010000002.1, on the reverse strand, counting down.
TGATACGGCAGCACCACCTTGCCGTCGGCGTCGCTCTGTTCCCACACGCGGCGCCCACCGATCAGCGGAATGGCGAAGCGGTCGCCGAAGCCGCGCACGCCCATGAGCATGCCGAAGTAGTGGTCGAACGAACGGTTCTCCTGCATCAGGATCACGACGTGCTCGACGTCCTGGATGGTGCCGGTCTTGTTGTTGGCGGGAATGGCGAGCGCGCGGCGGATGCTCGGCGGAAAGGCCGAGAGTGCGAGGGCGGCAGCGCCAGTCGTGGCTGTGCCCGTGAGGAATTTGCGGCGGGAGGTCATTGAGTAGTTCCTGGCGGCGCTCAGGGCGCGCAGCGCATCTCGGGCTTCGGAGTGTTGTCGGGCGGGGTGGGTGTGGTCGGCGTCGTCGGCGTGCCGCCGAAGAAGCCGCCGCCACCGCTGCCACCACCGCACGCAGAGAGCACGCAGGCCAGGAACAGCACGGGCGCAAGCCGCGTGCGGAGAAAAAGAAGTCGCATGGATCGGTCCTTTGTTATGTGGTTCTGGAAGGTGCGTGAGGGGGCGCACCTGGGCCACGAGACTAGGGATAACCCGTTACCGACTGGTTAACTTGGGATGACGCAGAGAAGTCAGGCGCGTGACAGCGCCCCGCCCAAGTGGCGGCGTCAAATCAGTGGAATGACGGCGCGGCGCGGCCTGGCGCCGCGTTCAAGCGCAGCGCTCAGGGCTCGTTGCTGATACCGCTCGATACATGCCCGGCGGGCACGTGGCGCGAGGCCGCATCGACATGACCGGTCTGGTCGTCGAAGAAGAAGTCGGGTTCGAACTCGCGCAGGAACTCGCCCTTGGGCAGGCCGCCGAGGAACATGGCCTCGTCGACGCGGATGTTCCACTTCATGAGCGTGCGGATGGCGCGCTCGTGCGCCGGTGCGCTGCGCGCGGTGACGAGCGCGGTGCGGATGCGCATCTGCGCGTTGCCGGCCATCTGCAGCCGGTGCAGCGCCATCAGCAGCGGCTTGAACGGCCCTTCGGGCAAGGGCAGGTCGGCCTTGCTGAGCTCGTGGGCCTGGAAGGCGTCGAGCCCTTCGGCCTGGAACACGCGCTCGGCCTCGTCCGAGAACAGCACCGCATCGCCGTCGAAGGCAATGCGCACTTCGTTCGGCCAGGCGTCGCTGGCCTTTACCGATTCGACCAGCACGCGCGCAGCCGGAAAGCCCGCGATGAGCGCCTCGCGCACGTCCTGCGCGTTGACCGAGAGAAACAGGTGAGCGCGCAGTGGGCGCAGGTAGCCGAAGGGCGGGCGGCCCTGCGTGAACACGCCGCGCTGCAGCTTGATGTCGGCGGCCGCGCTTGACTTGAAGATGCGCATGCCCGAGACCGGGTCGTTGCGCGAAAGAATCACCACCTCGACGCGCTGCACGCCGTCTTCGTTGAAGCGCAGCAGCTTGCGGATCAGCGAGTACGCAATGCCTGGTGCGGCCGGCACGTCGATGCGGTCGAGCTGCAGCTTCATGTAGCCCTCGTTGTCCCCGGCCTCGAAGATCTTGTTTTCTTCTTCGAGGTTGAACAGGGCACGCGAGGAGATCGCGACCACGAGCTTGTCTTCGAGCGTTACGGGCATGGTGCGCCTTGCTGGCTGGCCGTTGTTACTTGACGAACTGGTTCAGCTGGATGATAGGCAGCATCACCGCCAGAACAATCAGCATCACCACCCCGCCCATGGCCACGATCAGCAGCGGCTCGAGGATGGTCGCCAGGTGCATTGCGCGGCGCTGCACTTCGGCGCTGAGCTGATTGGCCGCGCGTTGCAACATCAGCGGCAGGGTGCCGGTCTGCTCGCCGAGGCGCGCGAACATCGACACCAGGCCCGGAAAGCGCTTCTTCTGCGCCAGCGCCGAGGCCAGCGGCGCGCCTTCGCGCACCAGCACCAGTGCGTCGAGCGCGTCGGCGCGCATGGCGCGGTTGCTCAGCGTCTCGGAAGCCGCCTGCAGCGCACGCAGGATCGGCACGCCTGCCGTGGCCAGCATGGCGAGCGTGCTCGCGAAGCGCGCTGCGTTGTAGCCGCGCGCGAGCTTTCCGACCAGCGGCAGCCTGAGCCAGACGGCATCGAACTTCAGGCGGAAGGCCTCCTGCGCCAGCGCCACCCGCGCGCCGATGGCCGCGACCACGACGGCGCACAGCATCCACCAGCCATAGTTGCGCACACCCGCGCTCAGCGACAGCATCACGGTGGTGAGAAAGGGCAGCGAGCGCTTGGTGCCCGCAAAAACCTGCGCCACCTGCGGCACCACGTAGCTCACGAGGAAGATCACGATCACGATCGCCACCAGCGTGACGATGGCCGGGTACAGCGCCGCGCCGATCAGCTTCTGCTGCAGCGCCTGGCGTTCTTCGAGGTCGTCGGCAAGGCGGTCGAGCACGAGGCCGAGGTTGCCGCTCTGTTCGCCGGCGCCGATCACGGCCGTGTAGATGGGCGAGAACTCGCGCGGATGTGCCGACAGCGCACGCGCGAACGGCGAGCCCGCGTTGACTTCGGCGCGCAGCGACGCGACAAGGTTGCGCTGCTGCTCTGACTCGGCTTCGTCGGTGAGTGCCGTGAGCGCGCGTTCCAGCGGCAGGCCCGACGAGACGAGGCCCGCGAGCTGCCGCGTCCACACCGCGAGGCCGGTGGAATTGAAGACGCGCTTGCCGCCGCCGAGCCAGCGGCTGAGGGTGCTGCGCTGGCCGGTGCCGTTGACGTGGTCGCTTCCGACCGGCTTGACCGACAGCGGAATGAGCGCCTGCGCCCGCAGCAGGCTGCGCGCGCTGCGTGCGGTGTCGGCCTCGAGCACGCCTTCGCGGCTCTGGCCGCTGGCGTCGATGGCTTCGAAGGAATAGGCGGGCATGGGGAGCGCCGGGGCGGCTTAGTCTCGCGTGACGCGCAGCAGTTCGGCGCGCGAAGTGACGCCAGCCTGCACCAGCCGTTCGCCGTCTTCGCGCATCAGGCGCAGGCCGCCGCGCGCGCCGGCCTTGAGCAGTTCGCTCTCGGCCGCCTTGCTGTGGATCAGGCCCTGCACGGTTTCGTCCGCCACCAGCAGCTCGAAGATGCCGGTGCGGCCCTGATAGCCGGTCTGGCCGCACACTTCGCAGCCCGCGCCGGCGCACACCGTGCACACCTTGCGCACGAGGCGCTGCGCGAGCACGCCGAGCAGAGACGAGCTCAGAAGAAAAGGCTCCACGCCCATGTCGGTCAGGCGCGTGACGGCGCTGACCGAGTCGTTGGTGTGCAGCGTGGCCAGCACCAGGTGACCGGTCAGCGAGGCCTGGATGGCGATCTGCGCGGTCTCGAAGTCACGGATTTCGCCGATCATGATGACGTCAGGGTCCTGCCGCAGGATCGCGCGCAGGGCCTTGGCGAAGGTGAGTTCGATCTTGGCGTTGATCTGCGTCTGGCCCACGCCCGGCAGCTCGTACTCGATGGGGTCTTCCACCGTCATGATGTTGCTGCGGCTCGCATCGAGCCGGGCCAGCGCGGCGTACAGCGTGGTGGTCTTGCCCGAGCCCGTGGGGCCGGTCACGAGGATGATGCCGTGCGGCTGCGAGATGAGCTTCTCGAAGCGCTCCAGCGTGTCGCCCTGCATGCCCACCGATTCGAGCGTGAGCTTCGATTCGCTCTTGTCCAGGAGGCGCAGCACCGCGCGTTCGCCGTGCGCGCTCGGCAGCGTCGACACCCGCACGTCGACCGCGCGGGTGCCGATGCGCAAGGAGATGCGCCCGTCCTGCGGCAGCCGCTTTTCGGAGATGTCGAGGTCGGCCATGATCTTCAGGCGCGAGATCAGCGCGGCGTGCAGCGCGCGGTTGGGCTGCACCACCTCGCGCAGCGTGCCGTCGATGCGAAAACGCACGGACGAGGTGCGCTCGTAGGGCTCGATGTGGATGTCGCTCGCACCGTCGCGCGCGGCCTGCGTGAGCAGCGCGTTCAGCATGCGGATGATGGGCGCGTCGCCAGCGCTTGCCAGCAAGTCTTCGACCGCGGGCAGCTCCTGCATCATGCGCGAGAGGTCGGCGTCGTTCTGCACCTCGCTCACCACCGCGGCGGCGCTCGACTCGCCCTGCGCATAGGCCGCGCTGATGCGCTGCGCCAGCGCGCCGTCGGCCAGCACCTCGAAGGCCTGCACGCCGTACTTGCGCGACACCTCGCCGACCGCGCTGCGTGCCGGGTGGCTCGACATCCACAGCGTGTAGCGGCCGTCGTCGGTCTCCTCGAGCAAAAGCTGCTGGCTGCGTGCGAAGGCGTAGGGCAGGGGGTAGCGCATGGACATCAAGGCAGTATCAAGGCAGTTCGCGCGAGGTCACTGGGTCGGCGGTCGGCGGCAATGCGCCGCGCAGGGAGCTCGGCGCCAGCTTGCGGTTGTCGGCGGGCAGCGCGGGCGGCGGGATCAGTTGGGTGCCTTGCTCGCGCAGGCCGCCCCGGCTGTTGCTGCTGGTGCCCAACGGCGGCGACTCCGGCAGCACGGGCGCGGCATTCACGTTGCGCAGCATCACGTTGTCGGTGTTGGGCTGGGTCGCCTGCTGCAGGCCACGGATCTGGTCGTAGCGATCGAATGCAAAGGCTTCGGTCGCCGTGGCGTCGCGCATCACCACCGGGCGCAGGAACATCATCAGGTTGTTCTTGACGCGCGAGCGGTTCTCGCTCTTGAACAGGTTGCCGACCACCGGGATGTCGCCAGCAAAGGGCACCTTTTCAGTGTTGGTGCCGTAGGTGTCCGACAGCAGGCCGCCGAGCATGACGAGCCCGCCGTCTTCCACCAGCACGCTGGATTCGAGCGAGCGCTTGTTGGTGGTGGGGCCGTTGGGGTCGGTGGTGGTGCCGGGCGCGACGTTCGAGATCTCCTGGAAGATTGTCATCTTCACGGTGCCGTTCTCGTTGATGGTCGGACGCACGCGCAGGGTGAGGCCGACGTCCTTGCGCTCGACGGTGGTGAACGGGTTCACGCCCACCGAGCCCGAGGTGCTGGCGTAGGAGCCGGTCGGGAACGGCACGTTCTGGCCGATGACGATCTTGGCTTCTTCGTTGTCCAGCGTCAGCAGGTTGGGCGTGGAGAGCACGTTGGCGTCGTTATCGTTGCTGAAGAAATTCGCCACCGCGCCCAGGATGTACTGGCCACCGATCTTGCCGGCAATGCCGAGGTTCAGGCCGGGCTGGATCGACGTTGCAAGGCCTGAGGCATCCTTGGTGGCCAGCGCCTGGGTCAGCGCCAGGATGTTGCCGCCGTTGAGGGTGGAGTTGGTGCCGATGACAGCGTTGTTGCCCAGCGCGCTTTGCCACTGCACGCCGAACTTGGCGGCCTTGGTGGCGTTGACCTCGACGATCAGCGCCTCGATCATGACCTGCGCGCGCCGGCCGTCGAGCTTGTCGATCACGGCGCGCATCTGGCGGTACTGCGGCTCGGGCGCGGTGATGATCAGCGAGTTGGTCGTCGGGTCGGCCTGGATCTGGCCGCCGGTCGAGGGCTGGTTGGCGTTGTTGAGCGGCGCGTTGGCGGCGGCCGAGCCACCGCTCTGGTTGCCGCCGCTGTTCAGGTTCACCTGCATGGCCTGCGGCGCGCTCTGCTGGGGCGCCGCGCCGCCACCCGCAGCACCGGCAGCGCCTGGCGTGGTGTTCTGCTGGTTCGCCGCCATCGCGGCGCGCAGCGTGGCCGCGAGGCGCACCGCGTCGGCGTTCTTCAGGTAGACCACGTAGATGTTGCCGGCCAGGCCATTGCTGCTTTCCGTCGGCGGGCGGTCGAGCTTCTCGACCAGCGTGCGCACCAGCGCCACGCGTGCCGGGTTGGCCGCGCGCAAGATCAGCGAGTTGCTGCGCGGGTCGGCCATGAGCGTGGTGCGGAACGACGCATCGGTCGCACCGGGTGCGGCGCCGCCCGGGGCGCCGGAGCCGCCGCCGTCGACCAGGCGCTGCACCAGCGGCACCATGTCGGTGGCAACCGAGTGCCTGAGCTGGATGACCTCGATGTCGGACGCATTCGGCACGTCGAGCGACGCGATGATGCGCGCCAGCCGGCGCATGTTGTCGGCGTAGTCGGTGATCACGAGCGAGTTGTTGCCCGGGTTCACGTTGATGGTGTTGTTCGGCGGAATCAGCGGGCGCAGCACCGGCAGCAGGTTGTTCGGCGACTCGTAGTTGAGCCGGAAGATCTGCGTGACGATCTGGTTGCTGCCGCTGGACGCCGTGGCGCTGATGGAGGTGTTGACGGTGCTGCTCTGCAGCTTGGCGTCGGCCTCGGGCACCACCTTGTAGAGGCCGTCGGCTTCCACCACCGCGAAGCCCTGCAGGCGCAGCGCCGAGGCGAACTGGTTGAAGGCGGCGGCTGGCTGGATGGCGCGGTCGGTGACGAGGTTCATCGTGCCCTTGACGCGCGGGTCGACCACCACATCGCGGCCCGTGACCACCGCCATGGTGCGGGCCACGGCCTCGATGTCGGCGTTGGAGAAGTTCAGCGTGATCGGCTCGCCGCGGCGCGGCGCATCGCCGGCCTGCGCGAACGCAGCGGGGGCACCCTGCAGGAACGTGGCGGCGATCAGCACGCGTACGGCGAGTGCGACGGTGCCGGTCGAAAACAGTGGCTTCATCATGAGGATCAACCCAGGGTGATGATCGAACGTGCGTTCTCGCGCCGTCCGATGATGTTCAACAAATTGGAAAGCGCGTCTTCGCGGCCGGGGGCGGCACTGGCTTCGCCGTTGAAGCGGAAGGAAGTGCCGTTCCAGCTGCCGCTGCCGTTCAGTTCGAGGCTGCCCTCGCGCGTGCTGAGCAGCAGCGTGGGGCGGGTGCCGCCTTCGAGTGAGAGCCGGTAGCTGCCCATCGGCCGCAGGGTCGACAGGCTGGAGGAAACATCGGTGGCGTCGAGCGTGGCCTGGCCTGCAACGCGCAGCGCGGGGCCGTCCCACTGCATGGAGAAGGCCTTGGTGGACAGGTCGAGCGCGCCTTCGAGCTTGAGCGTGTTCCAGGGCGCGCCCAGGCCGGTGAGCAGGGTGGCGGGCCAGCGCGAGCGGCTGTCCTGCCATGCGAGCTGCATGCCGCCGGCGCGCGGGCTGGCCTTGAGTTCGAGCGGCTGCGCGGCGCAGCAGGGCAGGTCGAGGCTGGCGGCGATGCCGCTCCAGCCCGGGCGCATGCGCCAGTGCAGCAGGCCGGGCAGCGACACCGCCTGCGCGCCGCCGGCGCCGCTGGCGAAGACCACGGCGGCCGTACCGTTCCAGACGGTGCCGCGCGGGTTGGCCAGCACGAGGCGGCCATGGCTCCAGTTCGACAGCGCCGCCGCGAGCCAGCGCGCCGGCGCGAACAGCACCACCGCCAGCAGCGCGCCGACCGTGATGCCGAGCAGGGCCCAGCGCCAGCCGCGGTGCGGCCGGGGTTCGGAGATCGGAGGGCGGGTCAGCATGCGGGCCTGTTGCTCATCGCGCTCATCGCGCCGCGGGCAGCGCCATGACGACGGTGCCGTCCCAGCGGACCTGCGGCGTCTTCGGCGCGTCCTTTGCGCCGGGCGACGGTGTGGCCGGCGCTGCGGTCGGCGCGCGGGTCAGATGGACTTCGCGCGGCACGGCATGCGCGTTGCCGCGGGCCTGGCCGAGCCATTGGGCGACGGTGGCAGCGGGCGCGGACCGCAGCGAGACGGCGGCAGCACCATCGCCGCCGGTCGTCACGAGCTGCGCGTTGCCGGCGCCGAAGCTGTCGCGCACCGAGGTCTCGAGCGCGCGCAGCGCGTCGTCGCGGTTCAGGCGCGGCTGCGATTGCAGTGCCTTCGCGCGGTTCTGCAAGGTGGCCATCTGCTGCAACTGCGCATCGAGTTGCGCATGTTCGGCCGGTGCCGCGGCCAGCGTGCGCAGCGCGGGGGCGAGCGCAATCCACCAAAGCAAGGCCAGTGCCACGAGCGCGGCGGCGGCGTAGACCATGCGGCGCTCGCGCACCTCCAGGGTGGCCCAGTGGGCCTTGAGCTGTTCGCTGAAATTCATCGGTTGGCCTCGGCCTGCACCAGCAGGAGGTCGCCTTCTGTACGCACGTTGTAGCCACGCGGCGCCAGCGCGCCGGTGATCTGCGAGACCTCCGACGGCTGCAGCCCGAGGCCGCGCAGGCGCAGCTGCCCGGCGCCGTAGTCGACCGCGCTCGGCACCTTGCCGGGCGGCAGGTTGGCGGCGAGTGCGCCGACCATGGGTTCGAAGTCGCTGCCCGCCACGTCGCCCACGGCCTGCTGCAATGCAGCAACTTCGCGCTGCATCTGCACCGGCGCGTCGACCACGATCTTCACCGAGGGGAAGGTCTGGGTCAGCATGGCCTTGGCGGCCTGCCGTTTCGATTCGAGCGCACTGCGTTCCTTCCAGGCCCAGGCGTTGAGTCCGATCAGCTGGGTCAGCAGCAGCACGACCACGCCCCAGCGCGCGGCGCGCCACTCGGGCGCATAGCGCAGCGTTTGCAGGACTGATGCGAATTTCTTGCCGGCGCGTGCGCGGCCGGTTGCGGCGAGGTCGAACTGCGCGAGCTCCCAGGGCGTGCGCGCGGCCTGCAGCCAGCGCTGCGGCGATTGCACGATGGGCACGCGGCGCTCGAGCAGCTGCTCGGCCGCTTCGGCCACGGCGGGTTCGGTGGTGATGACGGCGGTGTCCAGCGGCAGGCCGCCCGACAGGGCCAGCCCCGCGCCGGCCAGCGGCAGCGAGACCACGCCGTCGGCGTCGCACACCGTGAGCTGCGGCGCCTCGGGCTCGCCCGTGACCAGCAGCAGCGGCGGGCCGTCGACCGGCTGCGGCGCGAATTCAGGGACGATGCGCACCACGCGACGGCCGGCCGCTTCGAGCCCTTGCACGACGCTGCGCAGCCAGATGCGATTGCAGGCCGCGACCCACACGGGCGCGCCGGCCTTGGCGTCGGGTTCGAGCGCGAAGTGCAGGGCCTCGGGTTCGTCGAGCAGGTGTTCTTCGAGCAGGCCGTCGAGCACCGCGCGCAGCTTCGACGCGCTGCCCATGCTGCCCTTGGGCAGCGTGACGCGGTGCCACGAGAGCGCGACGGAAGGAATGCCGAGCATGACCTCGGCGCTCGAGGGCAGGAGCGCCAGCAACGCACGGCCCTGGTTGCGCAATGCAATGCCGTCGTCGCCTGCCTGGGCCCAGTCGTACTCGCCCGCGGCATCGGCCGGAGGGAGGGGGGCAATGAGCAGCAGGGGAGTCATGTGGATCTTGGAAAAGCCGGTGATTGTAGGTGCGCGTCTGACAGGCTGACGCTCTTGTTTCGATAGCGTGTTGCGCAGACGCCATGCGCGTTCGAAGGCTTTTTGTCTACAAATAGGGCATCGAAATCAGGGTTTGACCGTAGTGTCTGTTGCGCCGGCGCCGCGGGTGCGCCAGATCGTCGTTACCGTGACACCGTTGCGCTGTAGAAGCGAGCGCTCCTCGACGTAGGTGCGCTCCAGCCGCAGCCTGCCGTAGACCTCGAAGTACTGCGTGCCCACGCCGTGCTGCGCTGCATTGAAGGGCGCGCTGCCGCTGGGCAGCGCGGCGTTGGCGGCGGCAATGTCCTTGAAGAAGGCGCGCGTGCGGCGCTCCACAAGTTGGCGCGCGCTGGCGATATTGAGCGACTCCATGCTGGCGCTGATGGCTTCGGCGCTCGCGGTGTTGAGGTTGAGCGTGGTCTTCACCGGCAGGATCGTCACGTACGGTTCGAGCGCGGCGGCGGTCGACGGCGACAGGCCCAGCCACACCAGTTGCGAGACCTGCTGCGGCATCAGCGGCGCGGCGCTGGGATCGCCGCCGTCGCTGCCGTCGGTCGCGGTGCCCGTGGCAAGGGCGGCCACCAGGCCCGTGGTCATCCGGCTGAGCTCCGACGCCGGCAGGCCCAGCAGGTTGAACAGCCGGGTGAAGGTGGCGACGCTGGCGGGCACCGGCTTGCCGTTGTCGACCAGCGACAGCACGTTGAGCTTGGACTGCGCATCGACGATGCGGCCCGAGAGGAAGGCATCGGGCAGTCCTTCGAGACTGTCGCTAGACACGTTCTTGTCGGCGGCCAGGAAGCTCGTGAGCCGCGCTTCCTCGAGCGGCACGGCCCAGGGCTCTGCCAGGTTGTCGGGGCCGCCGGTGCGGCCGTCTTCGCTGAGGATCAGGCGCGACCAGTCGAGCGCGCCGACCAGCACCCAGGCAGCCTGCACGCGCGCGCGCTCGGCGCCTTCGACCTCGGCCGCGCGCCATTGCTGCCACAGCGCCGCGGCGGCGAAGGTGGCCACGAGCATCACGGTCAGCATCGCGGCGAGCAGGGCGGCGCCGGACTGGCGCTTCTTTGTTGCCGTCATGATGATTTCGCCGATCCGACGGTCGGCTTGACCCAGTCGCGCGTGAGCGTGCCCGAGAGGCCGTCTCCGGGCGGCAGCGTGATGACGAGGCGCACGCCGTCGGGCATGGCGACGACGGGGCCCGCGGGGTTGTTGGGGTTGGGCACGACGGTGGGCAACTGGCTGGCCGGCACCCAGGTGTTGTCGCGGAAGAAATAGAGCTGCCAGTTGCTGGCTGGCACCAGCGGCACGTCGCTGTAGCCGCCTCCGGCCGCGCTCGCACCGCCGTCCTGTGCCCAGGCGGCTGCGAAGTTCCAGGCCTGCTGCCATTCGCCGCGCGTGGTGAAGGGCTGCGATTGCCAGCGCCGCCAGCGCACGCCGTCGGAGCCGGACTTCAGCATCCAGGCCACAACCTGCACCGAAGGCGCCGCGTCGTCGCTGCCGCGGCGCGTGAGCCGCAGCACGCGGCCGTCCCAGTCGATCGGGCGGGTCTGCGCGAGCGTGGTCACGGCGTCGAGGTCGGCGCTCCACTGCGCGAGCGTGGCCTGCAGCGTGAGGACGGCGTCGGCGCGCTGCTGGTTCTGCGTGGTGGCGCGGGACATGCTGTCCAGCCCGCGCCAGCTGATGAGCGAGAGCAGGGCCATCACCGCGATGGCGACGAGCAGTTCGATCAGCGTGAAGCCGCGGGACCTGGAGACGAGCATCAGTACCTCCCCACGATGGTGGAGATGCGCAGGATCGGCGCGTCGGCTTCGTCGCGCACCTGCACGTCGACGCGCCGGAAATTCGGGTTCAGCGTGGACGTGGTCGAAGTGGTCACGTTGAACGAGACGCCGGCCTGCAGGCAGATGGAGCCCGAGTCGCCGATTGCCGGCATTTGCCGCGACAGGCGGGCCTTGGCGAGTTCGTTCTCGGCGCACAGGTCGGCCAGCACGAGATCGGACTGGCGCTGCGCATTGCGCGTGAGCGACATCGTGGCCTGCGAACCCGCGGCCAGCGCCAGCGCGACGATGCCGAGCGCGATCAGCACTTCGATCAGCGTGAAGCCGGCGATGCGAGAGGACGGGGCAGGGCGTCGCGCGCTCATTGCACGGCCGATACGGTGAAGGGGCGCACCCCGTCGGTCGCGATGCGCAACGCGCGCGCGGGCGGGCCGGCGGAATAGAGCATGACCTGCTGCGCCGCGATGATCGGATCGGGCCCGAGCTGCAGCGCGGGAACCAGCGTGCCGTTGGCGAGAGAGGCCTGAGCTGTGATGCCCTCGGCGGCCCAGTTGGCGGGCAATGCGCCAGGCGGGAGGCCGTCGAACACGAAGCTGCCTTCGACGGGCCGCCACCGCACCACGATGCCGCTGGCGCGCGACTGGGCACGGGCCGATTCGAGCAGGGCGGCGAGCCGGTCGGCTTCGCGGTCGAGCTTGGCGGCGTTGGTGTCGCGTATCGCGAAGCTGACGGCGGCGGTGGCGATCGCGATGATGGCGATCACCACGATCAGCTCCAGCAGCGTGAAGCCGCGGGCCGGGTGGATGTGGGGGCGTGGATACCGGTTGCGGCGCAGCGCGCCCGAGCCGCTATTGCCAGCTGCCGATGTCGGCATTCTTGCCCTCGCCGCCGCTTTGGCCGTCGGCGCCGAACGAGAGCACGTCGATCTCGCCCTTGATGCCCGGGTTCATGTACTGGTACGGATGGCCCCAGGGGTCGTTGGGCAGCTTCTCGACGTAGGCCTTCCAGTTGGGTGCGGCCGGACCGGTGGTCGGGCGCGTGAGCAGCGCCTGCAGACCCTGCTCGGCGGTGGGGTAGCGCTGGTTGTCCAGGCGGTAGAGCTTGAGCGCCTGCATCAGGTTGTTGATGTCGGTGCGGGCGGCCGTCACGCGGGCGTCGTCGGCGCGCTCGATCACGTTCGGCACGATGAGCGCCGCCAGCACGCCGATGATGACCAGCACGACCATCAGTTCGATCAGCGTGAAGCCGCGTTGGGCGGTGCGGGTGGCGGCACGGAGGAATTTGTTCATAGCTTGGGCGGACATGATTCGGAAAGCGCGCTGCATGATAATCCGCAGCCATGACAAGTCCCTACTCAGCCGCTCGCTGGCATGCCCCACTTGCAACGACGGGGCTTTGGGCGCTGGCGGCCGGTGCCGCGGTGTTCTGGGCGCTGCGCCTGGCTTCACCGGCCGACGCCGTGGCGGCAGCCGCGACGATGCCGCGGCCTTCGGTGACGGCCGATTCGGATGCGGTGGCGCGGCTGCTGGGCGTGCTGCCCGCGTCACGCACGGCCCAGGTGGCGCCCGAGGCGGCCAGCCGCTTTGCGCTGTCGGGTGTGGTGGCCGACCCTTCGAAGCAGGGGGCCGCGTTGATCTCCATCGACGGCAAGCCGCCGCGGCCGTTCCGTGTCGGTTCGTCGGTCGGCGACAACTATGTGCTGCAGTCGGTGGGCCTGCGCTCGGCGACCATCGGCACGCAGGCCGACGGCCCGGCGGCGTTCACGCTGCAATTGCCGGTGCGTGCGCCGATCAGCGTTTCCAGCCCCGGGTTGCCGGCGGTGCCGATGTCCGCGCCGCCAGGGCCGCTGCCTGCGACGATGCCGGCCGTGGTGGCTCCGCCGCAGTTGCCGCAGCAACAGCAGCAACCGGGTGGCCCGCTGTCGCAACCTGCTGCTATGGCACCGCCGCCGCAACAGGCGCCCGCGCAGTAGCAGTGGACAGTTGAACGATCGAAGCCGGCCTTGAGCCGGCTTCTGCTTTTTCAGGCCTGCAGAAAGAGCCGGTACGCCGGGTTGGCCGTTTCCTCGACGTAGGGATAGCCCAGCGTTTCGAGGAAGGCGTCGAACTCGGCACCTTCGCCGGCAGGCACCTGCAGGCCCACGAGGATGCGGCCGTAGTCGGCGCCCTGGTTGCGGTAATGGAACAGGCTGATGTTCCAGTTCGGCTGCATCAGGCTCAGGAACTTGAGCAGCGCGCCGGGACGCTCGGGAAACACGAAGCGCAGCAGGCGCTCGTCATGCGCGAGGCCAGTGCGTCCGCCCACGAGGTGCCGCAGATGCTCCTTCGCAAGCTCGTCATGGGTGAGGTCGAGCGTGTTGAATCCGTGCTCGTCGAAGGTCCGCGCGATGAAGGCCGACTCGCCGCGCGCCGAGGTCGTGAGACCGACGAACACATGCGCCTTGGCTGCATCGCTTATGCGGTAGTTGAACTCGGTCACGTTGCGAGGTGCGCCGCCGCCCGTGGCTTCGGCGTCGCTCGCGGGCATCTCGCCGATCAGCTCGCAGAAGCGGCGGAAGCTGCCGCGCTCTTCGGGCATGGTGACGGCGAACAACGCCTCGCGCTCTTCACCGACTTCGGCGCGTTCGGCGACGAAACGCAGCCGGTCGAAATTCATGTTGGCGCCGCACAGGATGGCTGCATAGGTCTCGCCGTGGCGACCGTGCTGGGCAACGTATTCCTTGATGGCCGCGACCGCCAGCGCACCGGCCGGCTCGACGATGCTGCGCGTGTCCACGAAGATGTCCTTGATGGCGGCGCACACGGCGTCGGTGTCGACGGCGATGTATTCGTCGACCAGCTCGCTGGCGATGCGGAAGGTTTCCTCGCCGACCAGCTTGACCGCCGTGCCGTCGGAGAACAGGCCAACGTCGGGCAGGTTCACGCGCTGATGAGCCGCGACCGATTGCATCATCGCGTCGGAGTCGTTCATCTGCACGCCGATCACCTTGATCTCGGGTCGCACGGCCTTGATGTAGTTGGCCACGCCGGAGATCAACCCGCCGCCACCGATTGCGACGAACACTGCATCGAGCGGGCCCTGGTGCTGTCGCAGGATTTCCATTGCGATGGTGCCCTGGCCTGCGATGACATCGGGGTCGTCGAAGGGATGCACGAAGGTCAGGTTTTGCTGCGCCTGCAATTCGAGTGCGTGCAGATAGGCATCCGAATAGCTGTCGCCATGCAACACGATTTCGCCGCCAAAACCACGCACCGCATCGATTTTCAGTTTGGGCGTGGTCACCGGCATCACGATCACCGCGCGCGTGCCGAGCTTGCGCGCACCCAATGCAACGCCTTGCGCGTGATTTCCAGCCGATGCGCAAATTACGCCGCTTGCCAATTGAGCAGCACTCAGATGCGCCATCTTGTTATAGGCGCCGCGCAGTTTGAAGCTGAAGACCGGTTGCTGGTCTTCGCGCTTGAGCAGCACGGTGTTGCCGAGCCGTTCGCTGAGCGCGCGCGCCTTCTCGAGCGCGGATTCGACGGCAACGTCATAGACCCGAGCATTAAGTATTTTTCTGAGATAGTCGGCGGGCGTGAGCGCCGGATTAACAGGCGCATTGCGCACGATTTTTTCCATGGGAGTTTTCATTTGCTAACTGTTGATGATAAGAGGCATCGGGATTGCATGCGAGATATGACATGGACACAAATGTCATAAACCTCTTCGGCAAAGCCCCAGCTGCAAATGATTCGGGATTTTTTGGACGCACCTATCCCGCGATTCATCCGACCGCCAATCAATTTACAAATGAGCAGAATCTGTTATCAATTTCTGTCAGTGACCTTTCGAAAGGGCTGATGCAGGCGGAGGCTGCGCGCGTTCAGCGAAAAGAAATTGGGCGTGCCACATGGCAGGTGATGGGCAACAGATTGCGTGCGCACATCGTTCCGTTGCTCGGCGACGTGTCGGCGCAGTCGTTTGCAACCGCCGACGCGCAACGCTTGATCGATCACCTCGGAGAGCAGGGCTTCACCAGCACGACGATTGCCCAGTACCTGGTGCTGTTGCGCAAGGTGGTGATGCACGGCGTGCACATCGGTGTACTTCGCGATGCGCCTCCTTTTCCGAAGGTCAAGGTGCGCAGCCAGCCGCGTGGCAGCTTTAGCGTTGCGGAATACCGGACGATCATCAAGACCGCGCGCAGCTTGCGCGGGCACTCGCATCCGGTGCTCGATCAACTCGCGGCCGGCGAACGTTTCTGGATTGCGCGCGAACTGCTCGTCATGCCGGACGAGCTGCCCTGGCTGATCCGCTGGATGGTGAACACCTTCGTGCGTCCGAGCGATATCAAGCTCATGAAGCACAAGCACATCGAGGTCGTGCGCGGCAAGCACGTCTATCTGCGGATGAACCTGCCGGAGACCAAGCGGCACAGTCAGCCCATCGTGAGTCTGTGTCCTGCGGTGCGGGTCTATGAATGCTTGCTCGCTTATCGTGGCGAGCATGGGTATGGCGGAGCGGAGGACTACATCTTCCTGCCGCAGTTGAAGAACCGCGAGCATGCGCTGGCGGTGCTCAACTTCTTCTTTCACTGGGTGCTCGAAAAGGCAGGGCTTGAGAAAGGGCCACTGGGCCAGTCGAGGACGCTCTACTGCCTGCGTCATAACGCGATCACGCTGCGGCTCTTGTACGGGCAAGGGATCGACATGCTGACCTTGGCACGCAATGCGCGCACGAGCGTCAATATGGTCGAGCGTTTCTACGCATCGGTGTTGAGCGGAGAAATGAATGTGGGGCTGCTGCAAAGCCGGCGTAGCCGGGCGAGCTGAGAAAAAGAGAGAGAAAGGACAAAAAGCCGCCCGGCGTGAGCCGGGCGACTTGAGGCTTTGCTGATTCGAACTGGCAAGAGCCAGCATCGGGATCAAACGAGGAAGATCAGAACGCGTGACGGATGCCGAAGTCGTAGCCCGTCGAGGTCTTCGGCGTGAACACGCCAGCAGCCGCGTTGTAGAAAGCCGGGCCACCCACGGTCAATGCCGCGCCGTTCTTGTTGCTCACGCGAGCAACCGTGGCGTAAAGGGCCGTGCGCTTCGACAGGTTGTGCACGTAACCAAGTGCCAGCTTGTTGGCCTTCGGGTCGCGTCGGGTGGCCGACAGGTTGTCGTCGTACTTGACAGCCGAGTAGGACGCTCGGATCAGGCCTGCACCAACTGGCACAGTCAGGCCAAGTAGATAGCCGTTCAGATCGACGTCGGGACGACCGCCGGCGATCGGCCGGTTTTTGTAGTCACGCGAGTTCTCGGCACGCGAAAGTTCACCGAACAGCTTCACGGGGCCGAAGTCATACGAGGCACCCAGGTTGAAGATGTTTACCGAGTCAGTGGTGCCAGCGTAGTACTGATCGCCAACCGTGCTGTTGCCGTAGGCCACTGCGACGTCCAGAGGACCGTTTGCGTAGCCGAAGCGACCACCGATGTAACGGCCTGCGCGGCTCTTCGAGGTTGAGCTGTCCGCCGGGGTGAAGCCGCCGTTGCTGTACTTGTCGTTCTCGTGGAACGCATACATCACCTGGCCGTAAAAGCCGCCAAGGTTCGGTGGCAGGAAGTAGCCGATCGAATTGCTGGCGCGAGAGTAGTTCTGGTTGCCGCCGAAGCCGCCGGTGTCCTTGGCGCCGTAGGTCACGGCGTTGAAGCCGTTGGCCGTGTTGATCAGGTTGGAGCCAACGCCGTTGGTGCCGAACGGATCGAAGACGGTGTCGTTCCAGAACGTCGGGGTGTAGTCGCGACCCAGGCGGAGTTCGCCGAAACCACCCGACAGACTCACGGTCGAGCGACGAACGAAGGTTGCGAGGCCGGTGGCGCCGTCGTCATTGGTGATGGGGGCTTCGAGCCAGAAGCTGGCTGCCAGGCCGCCACCCAGATCTTCCGTACCACGGAAGCCCAGGCGGCTCGAGTTGTAACCCGAGTTGGCCAGCGCCGTGCGGCTGACCTTCACGCTGCCCAGATTCGTGGGCCTCAGGTCGCGCGAACTGGACGAGTAACCGCTGATCGACGCGTCGACCACACCAAACAGCGTGACGGACGACTGAGCCGAGGCAACACCGGCAACAGCCAGGGCAGCCAGAGCAACTGCCCTTTCTGTGCGAAAACTAGAGTGGCGGCAAGGCCGGTGAGGGTGGCCTGGAAAGAAAAAAGCCCCGAGCTTTGCAGCTCGGGGCTAAATCCACCAATTGGAAGGGTGGAGGAGACAACTGGGTGCGCATACGTTTGCGCAATGAAATAAAGTATATCGACTGTTTGTTGCGTTGCAACAAGCGAGTGATGCTTTTCCCACACACAAATGGATGTCGGCGTGCATTTTTGCCCGACATCCCAGACTTGGAACTCCGAAAACCATGGAATGCACAGTAAGTTGGACCGGTGACGCAGGCACGCGATCGGCCATGGGCTTCGTTGCCGAGACGGGCAGCGGCCATGTCCTGATGATGGATGGCGCACCGGATGCCGCGAAGCCCGAGAACGGCGGACAAAACCTCGCGGCGCGGCCGATGGAGACCGTTCTTGCCGGCACCGGGGGATGCACTGCCTACGATGTCGTGCTCATACTGAAGCGCGGACGCCATCGCGTCGAGCGCTGCAGCGTCAAGCTGACCAGCGAGCGCGCCGAAAAGGACCCCAAGGTCTTCACGAAGATCCACATGCACTTCACCGTGGCGGGCAAGGGAATTCCGGCCTCTGCCGTGGAGCGCGCAATCGCACTGAGTCACGAAACGTATTGCTCCGCCAGCATCATGCTGGCGAAGACAGCCGAAATCACCACCAGTTTCGACCTGATCGAAACCTGAGCCAAATGGCCTAGATGCGGTGCGCCAGCGTGGTCATCACGCGGGAAGCCACGCGCATCAGGGCCTTGGCCGGCGCCGGGAGCTCTGCCGCGCCAGCGTCGACAGCCTGCGACGCATGACGGGCTTCGTCTAGCTTCATCTGCTCGACCACTGCCTTGGATGCGCTGTCTCCGGACGGAAGGCGATCGAGGTGGCTGTCCAGGTGGGCCTCCACCTGACGCTCAGTCTCTGCGACGAATCCCAGACTCAATGGGTCTCCGAGGCGGCCTGCGACGAGGCCGAGGCCGAAAGCGCCTGCGTACCAGAGAGGATTCAGGATCGACGGGCGCGCCCCCAACTCGTCAAGCCGTTGCCGGGTCCAGGCCAGGTGATCGGTTTCCTCGTGCGCCGCTTCGAGGAAATGGGCGCGCAGCGCAGGATCGCGTGTCACCGCTGCCTGGGCTGTGTAAAGCGCCTGTGCGCAGACTTCACCCACATGATTCACCCGCATCAGCGCGCCGGCTTCCCGACGTTCCGCTTCACTCATTTCACCCGGTGCCTGTGAGGGGACGGGCGTCGCCCGCGTGGCATGGGGGCGGGCAAAAAGCGTGCGCAATGCCGCGTCTGCCGCGGTCAGAACAGGGTCGATCATGAGCGTCATGTGGCTATTTGAACGCACATGCGAAATGCCATGCCGGAGCCTCGTCATATTTCACATGGTGGTGCGCAGAGGGGTCTAAGTCCTTTGTTGCAAGCGTGCAACGAAACGCGCGAGCCATCCAAGATTTCGGGCGAATTGTTTTGCCCTGCCGCAGCGGCTCTGGTGCAATAGCATCAACTTCCCAAAAGGAGGTTGGCCCGGGGTCCGGTGGGAGCACAAAAGTGCCAGTCACGGTGAGCCCTTCGCACCGGAGCCCTATGTTTAACCTTGGAGAAACTTGCAATGAAAAAATCTCTAGTTGCTCTGGCTGCCCTGGCTGTTGCCGGTGTTGCCTCGGCTCAGTCGTCCGTCACGCTGTTTGGTGTGGTCGACGCGTCGATCAGCGGCTATTCGAACACTGCGCGCGACAACCGTGCGACCGTGTTCCCCAACGCTTTCGGTATCCCGACGTACCTGAACCAAGGTTCGGTCAAGACCAGCCGTCGTGAACTGGCTAACTCGGCTTACAACTCCAGCCGTCTGGGCTTCCGTGGTACGGAAGACCTCGGTGGTGGTCTGGCAGCCAGCTTCTGGCTCGAAGCCCCCATCTCCAACGACAACGGCCAGCAAGGTATCGCTACGTTCGCACGTCGCTCGACCGTGAGCCTGTCGGGTGGTTTCGGTGAAGTTCGCCTGGGTCGTGACTACACCCCGACGTTCTGGAACGACACCGTGTTCGATCCGTTCGGCACCAACGGCGTTGGTACCAATCTGGTCTCGACGGCCAACGACGCTTTCGGCGGCTTCGGCACCCCTGCAGCTTCGACCGCTCCGTTCACCAACGTCGGTTCGAGCAACTACGTTCGCGCCAGCAACACCGTCGGCTACTTCCTGCCGCCGAACCTGGGCGGCTTCTACGGCCAGGTCCAGTACGGCTTCGCAGAGAAGACCAAGTACGACTCGGGCATCTTCACGCCTAACGTGGCCAACAGCCAGCGTCAAGGTCGTTACGTCGGCGGCCGCTTCGGCTACGCCAACGGTCCTCTGGACGTTGCGCTGGCTTATGGCAGCAGCACCGTGGGCGACGACTACTACGCCGGCACGACCACCAAGGTCAACACGCTGAACCTGGGCGCTTCGTATGACTTCGGTCCCGTGAAGCTGTTCGGTGAACTGTCGAAGGCCAAGAACAAGATCGACTACGAAGTCACCCCGCTGGCTGGTGGCCGTCCTGACATCGATCTGACCGGTTACCTGCTCGGCGTGACCGTGCCGGTCGGTGCTGGCCTGATCCGCGCTTCGTGGTCGCACGTCAAGCTCGACCAGAACCTGCCGAACAACCCGTTCGCTCTGAACACGCCTGATCCCAAGGCTAACAAGATCGCTCTGGGCTACGTGCACAACCTGTCGAAGCGCACGGCTCTGTACGCAACGATCGCGCGCATCAGCAACAAGAACGGTGCTGGCTACACGGTTGGCGGCCCGGCCTTCTACAACAACGCAGCTGGCGCCTTCACCCCGAAGAGCTCCACCGGCTACGACTTCGGTATCCGTCACGCTTTCTAATTTGATGCTGGCGCAAGCCAGCTTCGAATCAAAAGCTCGAAAGCCACTCGACGAAAGTCGAGTGGCTTTTTTTCGTCTGGACACTCTTGGGGAAACCACGAGGCGCACCCCCGGGGAACCACCGTGCGGGCACGCACCTTGCACTGCTAGCATGCCCCGTTCACTTCGCTCGATGAATGATTGCCTTTGTACTGCGCCGCCTGATCCAGGCCGTGATCGTGATGATCGCGGTCGCGTTCATCGCCTTTCTCCTCTTCCAATACGTCGGCGACCCCGTCGTGTTCCTCCTGGGGCAGGACGCCAAGCCTGAGCAGATTCGCGAACTGCGCGCCGCATTGGGGCTCGACCAGCCCTTCTTCGTGCAGTTCTGGCACTTTCTCGTCAATGCCGCACAAGGCGAGTTCGGCCTGAGCCTGCGCCAGGGCGCGAAGGTGTCGCGACTCATCGGCGAGCGCTTCCCCGCCACGCTTGAACTCGCGCTCGTCGCGGCCGTGCTGGCGCTGTTCATCGGCATTCCGATGGGCGTGTACACCGCGTTGCGCCGCGGTACCTTCATGAGCCAGGTGTTCATGACCGTGTCGCTGCTCGGCGTGTCCCTGCCCACCTTCCTGATCGGCATCCTGCTGATCCTCGTCTTCGCCGTGACGCTGGGGTGGTTCCCGAGCTTCGGGCGCGGCGAGACCGTGAAGCTCGGCTGGTGGACCAGCGGCCTCTTCAGTGCCGACGGCTGGCAGCACATCGTGCTGCCAGCGGTGACGCTGGCTATCTTCCAGCTCACGCTGATCATGCGGCTGGTGCGCGCCGAGATGCTCGAGGTGCTGCGCACCGACTACATCAAGTTCGCGCGCGCGCGGGGCCTGACGAACCGCGCCATCCACTTCGGCCATGCGCTCAAGAACACGCTGGTGCCCGTGATGACCATCACCGGCCTGCAGCTCGGCGGCCTGATTGCCTTCGCGATCATCACCGAGTCGGTGTTCCAGTGGCCCGGCATGGGCCTGTTGTTCATCCAGGCCGTGACCTTTGCCGACATTCCTGTGATGGCGGCCTACCTATGTCTTATTGCCCTGATCTTCGTGGTGATCAACCTCGTGGTCGACCTGCTGTACTTCGTGGTCGATCCGCGATTGCGCGTCGGCAAGGCGGGAGGGCACTGACATGACGACAGCGACAGCAGAGGCCCCGCGCCTCAAGGCCTCCGGCCGCGCATTCGCGCACATCGCGAACTTCTATCCCGAGATCACGGCCTTCCGCCGCGACCTGCATGCGCACCCCGAGCTCGGCTTCGAGG
Source organism: Variovorax sp. F042 (assembly GCF_057814215.1). NCBI lineage: Bacteria > Pseudomonadati > Pseudomonadota > Betaproteobacteria > Burkholderiales > Comamonadaceae > Variovorax > Variovorax sp. F042. The sequence continues at coordinate 790,509 of NZ_JBVASX010000002.1, read as the reverse complement.
AGATCTACACCTCCGGCCGCGTGCGCGAGGCCCTGCGCGCCTGCGGTGTCGACGAGATCCACGAGGGCATCGGCAAGACCGGCGTGGTCGGCGTCATCCGCGGTCGTTCGACGGCCAGCGGCCGCATGATCGGCCTGCGCGCCGACATGGACGCGCTGCCCATGCGCGAGGACAACGACTTCGGCTGGCGCTCCGCCAGCGAGGGCCTCATGCACGGCTGCGGCCACGACGGGCACACCGCCATGCTGGTCGGCGCCGCGCGCTACCTGGCCGAGACGCGCGACTTCGACGGCACCGCTGTGCTCATCTTCCAGCCCGGCGAAGAGGGCTGCGCCGGCGCGCGCGTGATGATCGAGGACGGCCTGTTCGACCGCTTCCCGGTCAACGCCGTCTACGCGATGCACAACTGGCCCGCCATGCCGGCCGGCACCGTCGGCATCAACCGCGGCGCGATGATGGCCGCGGCCGACCGCATCACCATCAGCATCAAGGGCAAGGGCGGCCATGGCGCGCACGCCTACCAGACCGTCGACCCCGTGATCGTCGCGGCGCACATCATTACGGCCGCCCAGACCATCGTTTCGCGCAACGTGCGCCCGATCGACGCCGCCGTCATCAGCATCTGCGCGATGCAGGCCGGCGATCTCGGCGCGATGAGCGTGGTGCCGGGCGAGGCCACGCTGGTCGGCACCGTGCGCACCTTCAGCGCGCGCGTGCAGGCGCAGATCGAGCAGCGGCTGAACGAGCTGTGCGCGGCCATTGCCTCGGGCTTCAGCGCCAGCGCCAGCATCAAGTACGAGCGCATCTACCCCGCCACCATCAACACCGCGCCCGAGGCCATGTTCGCGGCCGATGTGGCCGAGTCGCTGGTGGGTGCGAAGAATGTCGAGCGCAGCATGGAGCCCAGCATGGGCGCCGAAGACTTCTCTTTCATGCTGCAGAAGAAAGCCGGCGCCTACCTGCGCATCGGCCAGGACGTGCGCGACGGCGCCTACCTGCACAACAGCCGCTACGACTTCAATGACGAGATCCTGCCGCTTGGCGCCGCGCTGCATGCCGGCCTGATCGAGCAGGGCATGCCGCTTGCCGTTACCCGCGGTGCGCAGCCAGGGAGAGCCGCCGCTACCGCGGCGACGTGATGTGTTTGATTCCAACCCGAGGAGTGTTCCCATGAGTTTCAAGAAAAGTGTGGCTGCGGCCGCCGTTTTGTGCGCCCTGAGCGCCGTCAGCATGGTCGCTGGCGCGCAGACCATCCGCATCGCGAACCAGGGGGACGCGCTATCGCTGGACCCGCACTCGCTCAACGAATCGCTACAGCTGAGCGTGACCGCCAACGTCTATGAAACCCTCGTGGGCCGCAACAAGGACCTGAGCCTTGCACCGCTGCTGGCCACCAGCTGGAAGCAGACCTCGCCGAATGTCTGGCGCTTCGAACTGCGCAAGGGCGTGACCTTCCACGACGGCACCCCGTTCTCCGCCGACGACGTGGTGTTCAGCTTTGCGCGCGCCCAGGGCGACGGCTCCGACTTGCGTGCCACGCTGAGCGACATCAAGGCCGTGCGCAAGGTCGGCGACCTCGCCGTCGAGATCGAAACCAACGGCCCCTTCCCGATCCTGCCCGACGTGATCTCGCTCACCATGATCATGAGCAAGAAGTGGTGCGAGGAAAACCAGGCCACCAAGCCGGTGGATCGCCGCAAGGGCATCGAGAACACCGCCTCGTTCAAGGCCAACGGCACCGGCCCGTTCCGCGTGCGCGAACGCCAGCCCAACGTGCGCACCGTGTTCACGCGCAACGGCACCTACTGGGGCAAGATCGACGGCAACGCGCAGGAGATCATCTTCACGCCCATCGCCAACCCCGCCACCCGCGTGGCCGCACTGGTCTCGGGTGAAGTCGACGTGATGGAGCCCGTGCCGGTGCAGGACATCGCCCGCATCAACGCTGCGCCCAACGCCCGCGTGATCACCGGCCCCGAGATGCGCACCATCTTCCTGGGCATGGACCAGAAGCGCGACGAACTGCAGTACTCGAACATCAAGGGCAAGAACCCGTTCAAGGACAAGCGCGTTCGCCAGGCCTTCTACCAGGCCATCGACATCGTCGGCATCCAGAAGACCGTGATGCGCGGCGCCTCCAAGCCCACCGGCCTCCTGGTCGGCCCCGGCATCAACGGCTGGACTGCCGAGCAGGACAAGCGCTTGCCCTACGACGTCGAGGCTGCCAAGAAGCTGCTGACCGAAGCCGGCTATCCGAACGGCTTCGAGGTGTCGCTGAACTGCCCGAACGACCGCTACGTGAACGACGGCCAGATCTGCCAGAGCGTTGCCTCCAACCTCGCGAAGATCGGCGTCAAGATCAACCTCGTGGCCGAGACCAAGGGCACCTACTTCCCGAAGGTGCTGCGCCGCGACACCAGCTTCTACATGCTGGGCTGGACCCCGACCACCTACGACTCGCACAATGCGCTGAGCTCGCTCACCTCCTGCCCCGATGACAAGGGCACCGGCCAGTTCAACCTGGGTGCGTACTGCAACCCCAAGCTCGACGAGCTGACCAAGAAGATCCAGTCCGAGAGCGACAAGGCCAAGCGCAACGAGCTGATCAAGGAGGCGTTCAAGATGCACGCCGACGACATCGGCCACCTGCCGCTGCATCAGCAGTCGCTGGCCTGGGGCGTGAGCAAGAAGGTCGAGCTGGTGCAGCTGGCCGACAACTTCATGTACTTCAAGTGGATGAGCATCAAGCCGTGATCCCGCTGGCCGCCCGCAAGGCGGCCTGACCATGGGCCCGCTTCTTGCGGGCCCATTCCTTTTGCCTCACGATGAAAAAAACACTCGCCCGTTGGCTCGACAGCGATGTCGGCTACAGCTTTCGCACATCGCCCGTGGCCATTGGCGCGGCGCTGATCGCGCTGGTCTGCGTGGTCTGCGCGGTGTTCGCCGGATGGGTGTCGCCGCACAACCCCTTCGACCTCGCCACCCTCGAGCTCAGCGACGCGCGCCTGCCGCCCGCATGGAGCACCGAAGGTTCGGCCAAGTACCTGCTGGGCACCGATGACCAGGGCCGCGACATTCTCTCGGCCGTCATCTACGGCGCACGCATCTCGCTGATCGTCGGCCTGGTGTCGGTGGTGCTGTCGGTGGCGGTCGGCGTGGTGCTGGGCCTGCTCGCCGGCTTCTTCGGCGGCTGGCTCGACTCCTTCCTCATGCGCGTGTGCGACGTGATGCTGTCGTTTCCGCCCATCCTGGTGGCGCTGCTCATCGCCGGCGTCGGCCGCGCGCTCTTTCCCGGCGCGCACGAGTCGCTGGCCTTCGGCGTGCTGATCATTTCCATCTCGCTGACCGGCTGGGTGCAGTACGCGCGCACGGTGCGCGGTTCCACGCTGGTGGAGCGCAACAAGGAATACGTGCAGGCCGCGCGCGTTACCGGCGTGGCGCCAATGCGCATCATGCTGCGCCACGTGCTGCCCAACGTGATGGGGCCGGTGATGGTGCTGGCCACGATCCAGGTGGCCACGGCCATCATCACCGAGGCCACGCTGTCGTTCCTCGGCGTCGGCGTGCCGCCGACTTCGCCTTCGCTGGGCACGCTCATCAGCATCGGCAACCAGTACCTGTTCTCGGGCGAATGGTGGATCACGGTGTTTCCGGGCCTGATGCTGGTGCTGATCGCACTCAGCGTGAACCTGCTCGGCGACTGGCTGCGCGACGCGCTCAACCCTCGTCTGCGCTGAAGAGAAAGATAAGGAGAACGCCACCATGACGCTGCTCCAGGTCAAAGACCTCGTCGTCGAATTTCCGCACCGCCGCGGTACGCTGCGTGCGCTCGACCGCATTTCATTCGACATCGCGCCCGGCGAAATCCTCGGCGTGGTGGGCGAATCGGGCGCTGGCAAGTCGCTCACCGGCGCGGCCATCATTGGCCTGCTCGAACCGCCGGGCCGTGTGGCCGGTGGCGAGATCCTGCTGGAGGGCCAGCGCATCGACAACCTCGGCTTCGACGCGATGCGGCCCATTCGCGGCCGCAAGATCGGCGCGATCTTCCAGGACCCGCTGACTTCGCTGAACCCGCTCTACACCGTGGGCCGGCAGCTGATAGAAACCATTCGCGCCCACTTGCCCGTGACCGAGAGCGAAGCGCGCAAGCGGGCCATCGGCCTGCTGCAGGACACCGGCATTCCCGCCGCCGAGCAGCGCATCGACCACTTCCCGCACCAGTTCTCGGGCGGCATGCGGCAGCGCGTGGTGATCGCATTGGCGCTTGCGGCTGAGCCGAAGCTCATCGTGGCCGACGAGCCGACCACCGCGCTCGACGTGTCGATCCAGGCGCAGATCATTCAGCTGCTCAAGCAGGTCTGCAAGGACCGCGGCGCGGCGGTGATGCTGATCACGCACGACATGGGCGTGATCGCCGAAACCTGCGACCGCGTGGCCGTGATGTATGCGGGCCGCATCGCCGAGATCGGCCCGGTGCATGAAGTGATCCACCAGCCCGCGCATCCCTACACCTCCGGCCTGATGGCCTCGATTCCCGACATGACGAGCGACCGCGAGCGGCTCAACCAGATCGACGGTGCGATGCCGCGGCTCAACGCTATTCCCACGGGCTGTGCCTATAACCCGCGTTGCCCACGCACCTTTGCGCGATGCCTCGTCGAGCGGCCCGAGCTCATGCATGCCGGCGCCACGCGCGCTGCCTGCTGGCTGCACGATGCGGCCGATCCGCATGCCGGCCAGGCCGAGATTGCGGCAAGGCATCACGACGCATTGGCGGCCGGCGAACGCGCCACGCCCGAAGCGGCCGAACCCATCGTGGAGGTGACGCGATGAGCGAACCGCTCGTGGTCGCGCACGACCTCGCTCGCACCTTCGACGTCTCGCCGCCCTGGCTCAACCGCGTGCTCGAACGCAAGCCGCGCGTGCTGCTGCACGCGGTCGACGGCGTGAGCTTTTCCATCGAGCGCGGCAAGACGCTGGCGCTGGTAGGCGAGTCGGGCTGCGGCAAGAGCACCGTGGCGCGCCTGCTGGTGGGCCTCTACGCGCCCACGCGCGGCGGCCTGCAGTTCGACGGGCAGGACGCGCACGCCGCGTTCAAGACCCCCGAGGGCCGCAAGCTGCGCCGCCGCATTCAGATGATCTTCCAGGACCCCTACGCGAGCCTCAACCCGCGCTGGATCGTCGAGGACATCATCGGCGAGCCGCTGCGCGAGCACGACATCCTGAGCGACAAGGCCGCGCTGCGCGAGCGCGTGGGCGAACTGCTCAAGTCGGTCGGCCTCTCGCCGCTGGACATGAGCAAGTACCCGCACCAGTTCTCGGGCGGCCAGCGCCAGCGCATCTCGATTGCGCGCGCGCTCGCCACGCAGCCCGAGTTCCTGGTGTGCGACGAGCCCACCTCGGCGCTCGACGTGAGCGTGCAGGCTCAGGTGCTCAACATCATGAAGGACCTGCAGCGCGAGCAGGGCCTGACCTATCTCTTCATCTCGCACAACCTCGCCGTGGTGCGCCATGTGGCCGACCAGGTGGGCGTGATGTACCTGGGCCGGCTGGTCGAGGTGGCCGACAAGCAGAAGCTGTTCTCGGCGCCGCAGCATCCATACACCCGCATGCTGCTCGATGCCATTCCGCAGATGAAGCACACGGGGCGCCAGCGCACGCCGGTGCAGGGCGAAGTGCCGAACCCGCTGAACCCGCCCACGGGCTGCGCCTTTCATCCGCGCTGCCCGCATGCGAATGCGCGCTGTTCTTCCGAGCGCCCGAAGCTGCTGAGCATCAAGGGCGTGCAAGTCGCTTGCCATGCGGCCGAGGAGGGCCGCATCTAGCACGGCCGCTTAATCCGGGTCGGCGCCGCGTGTTCGGCTTCGGGTCTATAACTCCTTGGTGCTTTCGTAAAAATCACACCAAGGAGAACAGCACATGTGGGCCTTGCTCTTGTTGCCCTTCATCGGGCTTCTGTGGCTGCCGTTCTACAACAGCCCCTTGCCGGAGCTGTTCGGCTTTCCCTTCTTCTACTGGTACCAGCTGCTGTGGGTGCCGGTCACCGCGCTGCTGATCTGGATCGTCTACCGCAGCGGGTATGAAGAGGGAGACGAATGATGGGCGGCCAGATCAACTGGACCGCGCTGTCGGTCTTCGTCTTCTTCTTCGTACTGGTCACCGTGATGGGCTTCTGGGCCTCGCGCTGGCAGAGCGGCGGCACCAAGGGCAAGGGCGCGCACCTCGACGAGTGGGGCCTGGGCGGGCGCAACTTCGGCACCTGGATCACCTGGTTCCTGGTGGGCGGCGACTTCTACACCGCCTACACCGTGATCGCCGTGCCGGCGCTGGTGTACGCCGTGGGTGCCTACGGCTTCTTCGCGCTGCCGTACACCATCCTCGTGTACCCCATCGTCTTCATCATCATGCCGAAGCTCTGGCATGCCGCGCACAAGGCCGGGCACGTGACTGCCGCCGACGTGGTGTACGGCCGCTACGGCTCGCGCGCGCTGGAGCTGGCCATTGCCGTGACCGGCGTGGTCGCGACCATGCCCTACATCGCGCTGCAACTGGTCGGCATGGAGGTGGTCATCAAGGCGCTGGGGCTCACGGGCGAGCTGCCGCTGGCGGCCGCCTTCGTGATCCTGGCGCTCTACACCTACTCGGCGGGGCTGCGCGCGCCGGCGCTCATCGCGTTCGTGAAGGACCTGATGATCTACATCGTGGTGCTGGTGGCCGTGGTGCTTGTGCCCATGAAGCTCGGCGGCTATGGCAGCGTGTTCCACGCGGCCGGCGATGCCTTCGCGGCCAAGGGCGGCGCGACCGGGCTCACGCTCAAGCCGGCGCAGTACCTGCCGTACGCGAGCCTGGCGCTGGGCTCGGCGCTCGCGGCCTTCATGTACCCGCACACGCTCACCGGCATCTTCGCGGCCAAGAGCGCCAACACCATCCGCAAGAATGCCGTCTTCCTGCCGGCGTACACGGTGCTGCTGGGGCTCATCGCGCTGCTGGGCTACATGGCCTATGCAGCCCATCTCACGGTGAAGAGCAACAACGACGTGGTGCCGGCGCTCTTCAATGCGCTGTTCCCGTCGTGGTTCGCGGGCTTCGCGTTCGCGGCCATTGCCATCGGCGCGCTGGTGCCGGCGGCGGTGATGTCGATCGGTGCGGCCAACCTGTTCACGCGCAACTTCTGGAAAGCCTACGTGCGGCCCGACGTCACGCCGGCGGGCGAGGCCAAGGTCGCGAAGATCGTGTCGCTGGTGGTCAAGCTGGGGGCGCTGGTGTTCATCCTGTTCCTGCCCACGCAGTTCGCGCTCGACCTGCAACTGCTGGGCGGCCTGTGGATCCTGCAGACCTTCCCGGCGGTGGTGTTCGGCCTGTTCTTCGGCTGGTTCCGTGCACCGGCGCTGTTGGCGGGCTGGGCTGTGGGGCTGCTCGGCGGCAGCTGGCTGGCGTTCTCGGACGGCATCAAGCCGGTGCACACCTTCGTGATCGGCGATGGCAGCTACACGCTCTACACCGGGCTGGCGGCGCTGGTGTTGAACATCGTGGTCGCGGTGGTGGTGCAACTCGTGGTCAAGGGAGCGCCGCTGCGCGAGGCGCCTGTGCTCGCGAGGAAGTAGGGCGGAACCATCGATCTTCGAAAAAGTGTGCGCAAAGGCACCGCCTTGCGCCGGAAACTGTTGCAGAGTGCCGCCATGCCAATGACGACAAAGCTTGCAACCTCCGAACTGGGCCGCCGCGGCTTCCTGATGGGCACCGCCCTTGGCGCGACAGCGGTGCTGGCCTCGCTGGCCTGCAGCGTGCAAGCCGCCGGCGCAGCACCTACGCGCCGCATGCCGGTCGTCTTCATCGGCCACGGCTCACCGATGAACGCCATCAGCGACAACGCCTTCACGCGCCGGCTGTCGGCATGGGGCCGCGAGCTGCCCCGGCCCTCGGCCATCCTCAGCGTGTCGGCGCACTGGCTCAGCCGCGGCGCCACCGGTGTCGGCATGCAGGCGAAGCCGAAGACGATCCACGATTTCGGCGGCTTCCCGCAGGCGTTGTTCGACATCGAATACCCGGCGCCGGGTCACCCCGCGCTTGCCCAGGAGACCGTCGGCGCGGTGAAGCAGACGCCGGTGATCGCCACCGAGCAATGGGGCCTGGACCACGGCACGTGGTCGGTGCTGAAGCACCTGTACCCCAAGGCCGACATTCCCGTGTTCCAGCTCAGCATCGACTACGACAAGCCGGCCGCCTTCCACTACGCGGTGGGCCGCGACCTCGCCGCGCTGCGCGACAAGGGCGTGCTGGTGATGGGCAGCGGCAACGTGGTGCACAACCTGCGCGCCACCGACCGCGGAACGCCCGACGGGCCCAGCGCAAGCCGGCCATGGGCACAGTCGTTCGACGATGCGGTGAAGTCTGCACTTGCGGGCCGCGACGACCGCGCACTGGTCGACTACGCGAAGCTGGAAGGCGCATCGACCGCCGTGGCGATGCCCGATCACTACTACCCGTTTCTCTACGCCCTCGGCGCCGCCGGGAGCGGCGAGCGCGCGAAGACGGTCTACGAGGGATTCCAGTCGGGCACGCTCAGCATGCGTTGCCTGCAGTTCGGCTGAGCGCGACCGAAGCGGGCGTTACTGCTCTTCGCCCCAGGCGAAGCCATCGCGCGCAATCATCGCGCTGGACGCGCTCGGGCCCCAGGTGCCAGCCGCATAGGGGCGCGGGCCGCCGTCCGATTCCCAGCTGTCGATCAGCGGCTCGACCCAGCGCCATGCTTCTTCCTGCTCGTCGCTGCGCACGAACAGGTTCAGGCGGCCGTCGATCACGTCGAGCAGCAGGCGCTCGTAGGCGCCCACGCGTTCGGCGCCGAAGCGCTTGTCGAAGTCGAGGTCGAGCTGCACCGGCGCCAGCTGCGCGGCCGCGCTCTGGTTGCCGTTGGTGCGCTGCCGGTTGTCCTGCGCCTGCGCGAGCATGTGAAGCTCCAGCCCGTCCTTGGGCTGCAGGTTGATCACCAGCTTGTTGACGTTGCCCGCCGGTGCCCGGTAGATGGCATGCGGCGTGGGCCTGAAGTTGACCTCGATGCGCGCGTCGCGCGAAGCCAGCCGCTTGCCGGTGCGGATGTAGAAGGGCACGCCGGCCCAGCGCCAGTTGGCGATTTCGGTGCGCAGCGCCACGAAGGTCTCGGTGCGGCTGTCCGGGTTCACGCCCGGCTCGTCGCGGTAGCCCTGCACCCGCTCGCCGTAGGCCGTGCCGGCCGTGTACTGGCCGCGCACCGTGTGCAGGCCCAGGCTCTCGGGCGTCCAGGGCTTGAGGGCGCGCAGCACCTTGAGCTTTTCGTCGCGGATGGCGTCGGCGTGCGAGTTGATCGGCGGCTCCATGGCCACGGCGCACAGCAACTGCAGCGCGTGGTTCTGCACCATGTCGCGCAGTGCGCCGGTCTGGTCGTAGAAGGCGCCGCGCTTTTCCACGCCCAGGTCTTCGGCAATGGTGATCTGGATGTTGGAGATGTGCTCGCGGCGCCAGATGGGCTCGAACAGCGCATTGCCGAAGCGCATGGCGAACAGGTTCTGCACCGAGGGCTTGCCGAGGTAGTGATCGATGCGAAAGACCTGCTTTTCTTCGAGCACCTTGCCAACGGCGGAGTTGATGGCGCGGTTGGAAGCCAGGTCGTGGCCCAGCGGTTTCTCCAGCACGATGCGGGTCCTGGAGCCGTTGAGCCCGGCCGCCGCGATCTGCTCGACCACCTGGGTGAAGAGCGCGGGCGCCGTGGCCACGTACATCACCACCGTCTTGGCGTCGCGCTGGTTGAGCAGGCTCGCCAGGCGGGCATAGTCGTCGGGCTTCGAGAGGTCCATGCGCAGGTAGTGCAGCATGGAGGCGAACTTCTCGAATTCCTCCGGTGAAGGCCGCTTGGCGCCTTCGACCGCCTTGAAGCGCGACTGGATCAGCTCCCGGTACTGGTCGTCCGACAGGTCGTCCCGCGCCACGCCGACGATGCGGCCGTCAGGTGGCAGGCTGCCGTGCCGGAATGCCTGGAACAGCGCGGGCATCAGCTTGCGCCACGCGAGATCGCCAGTACCGCCGAACAGAACGAGATCGAAGCTCATGATGAGAAAACTTTCCTTTGTCTGAGTGCCGAGGCAGGCTGCATGCGTCGCTGATGCGACATGCGCCAGTCGCGATGGTACTTGTACCGATTCGAGAGACCTGTACTAAAGCTACGCTGCCCCATGGCCGCGAGGCCTTTTTTTATTGCACAGAGGTGGAGGGACCCAATGAAGAGCAAGATTCTCACCGCAGCCGCGCTGCTCGGCCTGTCGGCCGCCGCGTCGGCCCAGACCGTCAACGTGATCTGCTCGGTCCAGGCCGAGTGGTGCAACGTGATTTCCACCGTCTATGCCCGTACCACCGGCGTGCGCATCAACATGGCGCTCAAGGGCTCGGGTGAGGCGCTGGCCCAGCTGATTGCCGAGAAGGACAACCCCAAGACCGACATCTGGTTCGGCGGCACCGGCGACCCGCACCTGCAGGCGGCCGAGCAGGGTCTCACGCTCGAATACAAGTCGCCCACGCTGTCGCAGTTGCACCCCTGGGCCCAGCAGCAAGCCAAGCAGTCGGGCTACAAGACGGTCGGCATCTATTCGGGCCCGCTGGGCTTCGGCTACAACCCCGAGTTGCTGGCCAAGAAGAAGCTGCCCGTGCCCAAGACCTGGGCCGACCTGCTCAAGCCCGAATACAAGGGCGACATCCAGGTGGCCAACCCCGCATCGAGCGGCACGGCCTACACCATGATCGCCACGCTGGTGCAGATGATGGGCGAGGACAAGGCCTTCGACTACCTCAAGGCGCTGCACAAGAACGTGGGCCAGTACACCCGCTCGGGTACCGGCCCGATCAAGGCGGTGGCACGCGGCGAAACCGCGATCTCCATCAGCTTCGTGCACGACGGCCCTGGAGAGAAGATGCAGGGCTTTCCGGTCGAGACCATCACGCCGAGTGATGGCACCGGCGCCGAGATCGGCTCCATGAGCATCATCAAGGGCGCGCGCAACCTCGATGCCGCCAAGAAGTTCTACGAATGGGCACTGACGCCTGCCGCGCAGGAGCTGGGCGCCGCCAACAAGCAGTTCCAGCTGCCGAGCAACGTGAATGCCAAGCTCGACCCGCGCATCCCGGACTTCAAGAAGATCAAGTTCATCAACTACGACTACGCCAAGTACGGTGCCAGCGCCGAGCGCCGCCGCCTGATTGCGCGCTGGGAAAAAGACGTCAATTCGCTGCCGCGCTAAGTGGAAGCGCGTTCAGTCGCTGAAGGCGCGCCGGTCAATCCGGCGTCGCTGGCTGCCATCCGGCGCTCGCGGCGCTGGATCTGGGCGTGGGTCGCGCTGGGCTTTGCGGCGTACCTGCTGCTGCCCTGGTATGCGATCCAGGATGCCACCTGGTACGAGGCCGTTCCGCAGGTCTTCGGTCAGGCGGAGGGTGCCAACGGCCTCATGCAGGCGGCTACGCAGGGCCGCAGCTGGCTCTTCATCGGCCTTGCGGGGCTGGTGATGTGCGCCGTGGGCGCGTGGCTGCCAGCAGGCCGTGCGCAGGGGCGCTGGCTGCTGGCGGGCGGCGCGATCGGTGCCATCGGGCTTGCCGTCACGGGCTTTGCCATCGGCGCGCGGGGCTGGAGCTTTGCGGCGCTCAACGCGCAGTTCGGCGAGCTGGCCATCAACCAGTTCGGCATCGGCGCGGGTGGCTTCGTGGCGCTCACCGCGCTGGTGCTGCTGGCGGCCTTCGGCATTGCGCGGCTGGGCCTCTTCAAGGGCGACCTGTTCGTGTCTGCCGCGGTCGTCGGCTGCGGCGTGCTGATGGCGCTGTTCATTGCCTACCCGGTGAGCAAGGCGTTGTCCGGTGCGTTCTTCAATGAGGACGGGCAGTGGTCGATCACCGCGTTCGTCGCGCGCGTGTTCACCGAGCGCATCTGGGGCCTTGGCTGCCTCTCCGGCGGCGTGCGCTGCGGCGTGGCGTGGAACACGCTGGTGCTGGCCCTGCTCGCGGCGGCCGGCACCACCTTCCTCGGCACGCTGATGGCGCTGATGGCCGAGCGCGGCAGCAAGCGCGGGCAGGGCGCGCTGCGGGTGCTGGCGCTGCTGCCGATCATCACGCCGCCCTTCGTGGTGGGCCTCGGGCTCATCTTGCTGTTCGGCCGCGCCGGCATCGTCAACCAGGTGCTGGAGAACGTGTTCGGCATCGAGCCCACGCGCTGGTTCTACGGCATGCCGGGCGTGCTGGTGGCGCAGCTGTTCGCGTTCACGCCCATCGCCTTCATGATCATGCGCGGCGTGGTGCAGGGCATTGCGCCCAGCCTCGAGGAAGCTGCGCAGATGCTGCGCGCCGACCGCCGCCGCACCTTCTTCACCATCACGCTGCCGCTCTTGAAGCCGGGGCTGGCCAACGCCTTCCTGGTGGGCTTCATCGAGAGCATTGCCGACTTCGGCAACCCGGTGGTGGTGGGCGGGCAGTTCTCGGTGCTGTCGACCGACATCTTCTTTGCCATCGTCGGCGCGCAGTACGACCAGGGCCGCGCGGCCTCGCTGGCCTGGGTGCTCACGCTGTTCGCGCTCGGCGTGTTCGCGCTGCAGCGCGGCGTGCTGGGCAAGCAGAACTACACCACCGTGAGCGGCAAGGGCGACGCTGGCATCGCGATGGCGCTGCCCGACGGCGTGCGCCGCACCATCTACTGCATCGCCTTGCCGTGGATCGCGTTCACCGCCGTGGTGTACCTGTTCGCCTTCGCGGGCGGCTTCGTGCAGACCTGGGGACGCGACTACAGCTTCACGCTGAACCACTTCAAGAACGCCTTTGCGCTCGAGTGGGGGCAGTTCGGGCTGGTATGGGCGGGTACGGCGTGGAACTCGCTGATCACCACGCTCAAGCTGGCGGGCATCTCGGCGCCCATTACCGCGGCGCTGGGCCTGCTGATTGCGTGGCTGCTGGCGCGCAACGAGTTCAGGGGGCAGGGGCTGTTCGAGTTCGGCGCGCTGCTGGCCTTTGCGATTCCGGGCACGGTGCTGGGCGTGAGCTACATCCTGGCTTTCAACGTGCCGCCTTTCGAGCTCACGGGCACGGGGCTCATCATCGTGCTGTGCTTCATGTTCCGGAACCTGCCGGTGGGCGTGCGGGCCGGCACGGCGGCCTTCAAGCAGCTCGACCGCTCGCTCGACGAGGCTTCGCTGATGCTGCGCGCCTCGACCTCGCAGACGCTCTTCAAGGTGGTGCTGCCGCTGCTCAAGCCCGCGCTGGTGGCCGCGCTGGTCTACAGCTTCGTGCGCGCCATGACGACGGTGAGCGCGGTGATCTTCCTGGTCACGGCCGAGAACGAACTGGCCACCACCTACATCATCGGCCGCGTCGGCAACGGCGACTACGGCATCGCGCTGGCGTACTGCACGGTGCTCATGATCCTGATGTCGCTGGCCATTGCGCTGGTGCAGTGGGTGGTTGGGGAGCGCAAGCTTGGGCGGCGCAAGGCGGGTGTGCCGGTCGTGCCCGCGCCCGTGCATTGAAACGAGAGAAGAATCCATGAGCAACGGCATCGAATTCCGCAACGTCACCAAGCGCTACGGCGCGGACAAGAACGCGCCGCTGGCCGTCAAGGGCATCAGCTTCGAAGTACCGGTAGGCACGCTCACCACCATCCTCGGGCCCTCGGGCTGCGGCAAGACGACCACGCTGCGGATGATCGCTGGGCTCGAATCGCCGACCTCGGGCTCGATCTTCATGGGCGGGCGAGACGTCACCACGCTCGGCCCGGCCGAGCGCAACGTCAGCATGATGTTCCAGAGCTACGCGCTGTTCCCGCACATGAACGTGATCGAGAACGTGAGCTACGGCCTGCGCATGAGCGGTGTGAAGAAAGACGAGGCCACGTCGCGGGCGCGCGAGGCGCTGCGGGGCGTGGGCCTGGTCGGCTTCGACGAGCGGCTGCCCAGCGAGCTTTCGGGCGGCCAGCAGCAGCGCGTGGCGCTGGCGCGTGCGCTGGTGCTCGAACCGGCGGTGCTGCTGTTCGACGAGCCGCTGTCGAACCTCGATGCCCGGCTGCGCCGCGAGATGCGCGAGGAAATCCGCTCGCTGCAGCAGCGGCTGAAGCTCACGGTGGCCTACGTCACGCACGACCAGAGCGAGGCGCTGGCCGTGAGCGACCAGATCATCGTGATGGACCACGGCGTGATCGCCCAGCGCGGCACGCCCGAGCAACTCTACGGGCGGCCCGAGAGCGAGTTCGTCGCCGGCTTCATGGGCGAGGCGATGGTGTTTCCCGCCACGGCGCAAGCCGACGGCAGCGTGGCGCTCGGCCCGCTGCGCCTGCAGCCGCGCTACGCGGTGGCGCCCGGCACGGTGAAGGTGGCGGTGCGGCCCGAAGCCTGGCAGATCGGCGCCATTGGCGCGGCGGACGGCCTTCCGGCCACGCTGCGCAAGGCCGCCTACCTCGGCAGCTTCTACGAATACGGCTTCGACACCACACTGGGGCCGGTCTTCGTGGTGTCGACCGACCTGTCCCGGCCGCTGGCTGCCGGCGCGCAGGCCACGCTGTCCCTGGGAGCCCATGGCGTGAGCGTGGTGCCCGGCGCATGAAACAATGGCGCCATGAACGTGGTTTTCGACTTGGGCGCCGTGCTGTTCGCATGGGAGCCCACACGGCTGGTACAGGCCCATCTCTCCCAACACGCACCCACTGAAGCCGCCGCGGCCGCCTTGGGCAGGGCGCTTTTCCATCACGACGACTGGACGGGTTTCGACTGCGGCACCCGCACGCTGGACGACGCCATCGCCCGCATGACGGCGCGGCTTTCGCTGCCGGCCGAGCCGCTGCACGCCATGCTCGAAGGGCTGGGCGAGCGGCTGGAGCCCATCGGCGTCACGGTCGACATGCTCGAACAGCTGATTGCCCACCGCGAAGCCGGCCAGCCGCTGCGCCTGTATTACCTGTCGAACATGCCCGCGCCGTACGCCCGCGCCATCGAGCGCAAGCACGCCTTCATGCAGCGCTTCGACGGCGGCGTGTTCTCGGGGGACGTGAAGTTCCTCAAGCCCGAACGCGAGATCTACGAAGTGCTGGCGATGCGCTACCGCCTCGATCCGGCACAGACCGTGTTCATCGACGATTCGGCCGCCAACGTGGAGGCGGCGCGCGCCTTCGGCTGGCACGCCATCCACTGCACCGCGCCGGCCGTGCTGCCTTCGCAGCTGCAGCGCTACCTGCCGGTGAGCACCACCTTGTCGGTGTCGAACCCCAGGCTGCGGGCGTAGTCCAGTTCCGCGCGCAGCACGGCCTCGTCGAGGCGTGGCGCGCGCGACAGCACCCACAGGTATTGGCGGTCGGGCGTGCCGACCAGCGAAACCTGATAGTCGCGGTCGAGCTTCAGGATCCAGTAGTCGCCCCAGACCATCGGCAGCCAGCCGAGCCACGCTGGCGCAAATCGCACCTGGAGGCGCCCTGCGCCAGGCTGGCCTGCCACCGGCACCACGCGGGCAGCGCCGACGGCCTCGTCGAAGTTGCCGTCTTCCCGCACGCAGCGATTGAGCACCTGCACGGCGCCCCCAGGCTGCGGGGTGTATTCGGCGACCACGGGGCCGGCGCATTGTTTCTGGAAGCGGTTCGGCAGACGGGCCTGCTCGTGCCAGATGCCCGCATAGCGCTGCAGATCGACCGGCGCCACCACCTGCAGCGGCGCGCGCATCAGCGGTGCGCCGTCAGCCGGTCCGGCCGGCCGGGCGCGTGCGGTGCGCGCCGCGTCCATGGCGAACCAGGTGGCCACGCCGCCCACGACGAAGGCCGTGGCCATTGCGCCGATCGCATTGCTGGTGCGGCGGTCGTCGAAAGGCCGGACGGTGGTGGCGTCGGCGCGCGTGCGAGGGGTCATGAGGCACTCCTGAGGGATGAAGACATTCGGCGTAAAACTCAGGCTAGCCAAGGCCCGGGCACGCGCCCGTCAGCCACGGACCACAGGCGGTGTAGGGCGGGGAGGCCGGACAGCGGCGACAACCACACGGGCATCAGGCCGATGGAGCCGCGTGAAAACCCGTGCTACGGTGCGCATGAAAACATCGGCCGACGCGCAACTGCGTGCAGGACTTGTCACAACCCGCACTGGATAATGATTTCATGAACCAACTCGATGCCCTCCGCCAATGGACCACCGTCGTCGCCGACACCGGTGACTTCAAGCAGCTCAGCGTTTCCAAGCCACAGGACGCGACCACCAATCCCTCGCTGATCCTCAAGGCCGTGCAGAAGCCCGAATACCGGCCGCTGCTCGACGAGACAGTGAAGAAGCACGCGGGCAAGCCGCTCGACGAGGTCATCGACCGCCTGCTGGTGCGCTTCGGCACCGAAATCCTCTCAATCATCCCGGGCCGCGTGTCGACCGAAGTCGACGCCCGCCTGTCCTTCGACACGGCCGCGACCATTGCGCGCGGCGAGCGCATCGTGGCGCTCTACAAGGCCGAAGGCATCGACACCGAAAAACGCCTGCTCATCAAGGTGGCCTCCACCTGGGAAGGCATCGAGGCGGCGCGCGCCCTGGAGCAGAAGGGCATTCGCACCAACCTCACGCTGCTGTTCTCATTCGCGCAGGCCGTGGCCTGCGGCGCTGCGGGCGTGCAGCTCATCTCGCCCTTCGTGGGCCGCATCTACGACTGGTACAAGAAGTCCGCCGGCGCCAAGTGGGACGAGGCTGCGAGCGCCGGCGCGAACGACCCCGGCGTGAAGTCGGTGCGCGAAATCTTCAACTACTACAAGCAGCACGGCATCAAGACCGAAGTCATGGGCGCGAGCTTCCGCAATGTGGGACAGATCCAGGCGCTCGCCGGCTGCGACCTGCTGACCATCAGCCCCGAGCTGCTGGCCGAGCTGGCCGCCAGCAACGAGCCGCTGCAGCACGCGCTCGACGCCAAGGCTGCAACTGGCGGCGACGTCGCCAAGGTCAGCTACGACGAGGCGGGCTTCCGCTTTGCCCTGAACGAAGACGCCATGGCCACCGAGAAGCTCGCCGAAGGCATCCGCGCCTTCGCGGCCGACGCCGTGAAGCTCGAAAAGCTCATGCAGGAAAGCGGCAAGTAAACATGGCCATGACCCTTCGCTGCGATCGCGCGCCGGCCTGGGCGCAATTGCAGTCCAGCTTCGAAACCGCAGGCCGCCAGTTCGACGTGCGCCATGCCTTCGTGGACGACGCGGGCCGCTTCGCCCGCTTCAGCCAGGAGGCGCCGTATGTCTTCGCCGACCTGTCGAAGAACCTGATCGACGCGCGCACCGAAGAGCTGCTGCTCGAGCTGGCCCGCGAGTGCGGCCTCGAGGCTCACCGCGACGCCATGTTCGCCGGCGAGCACATCAACAACACCGAAGACCGCGCCGTGCTGCACACGCTGCTGCGCGCGCCGGCCGATGCGCCGACCGGCCCGAAGACCGCGCACGAGCTGCGGGAAGTGCACGCCACGCTCGACGCGATGCTGGCCTATGCCGAGAAGGTGCGCGCCGACCACACGATCACCGACGTGGTCAACATCGGTATCGGCGGCTCCGACCTCGGCCCGCAGATGGCGGTGCTGGCGCTGGCCGAATTCGCCGCGCCGGGCAAGCGCTTTCACTTCGTCTCGAACGTCGACGGCCATGAGCTGGCGGGCGTGCTGCAGGGCCTCGCGCCCGAGCACACGCTGTTCCTCATTGCCTCGAAGACCTTCACCACGGCCGAGACGATGACCAATGCGCTTTCTGCCAAGCGCTGGTACGAGCAATCGGGCGGCACCGACATCGCGGGCCACTTCGCGGCGCTCACCACCAATGTGGAAGCGGCGAAGAAGTTCGGCATCGACACCACCTTCGGCTTCTGGGACTGGGTGGGCGGCCGCTATTCGCTGTGGTCGGCCATCGGCCTGCCGATTGCGCTGGCCATCGGCGCCGACGGCTTCCGCCGGCTGCTGGCGGGCGCGCATGCAATGGACGAGCACTTCCGCACGGCACCGCTCGCGCAGAACCTGCCGGTGCGGCTGGGCCTGCTCGACGTCTGGTATCGCAACTTCCACAAGTTCACGAGCCGCAGCATCGCGCCGTACCACAGCGCGCTGAAGCGCGTGCCGGCCTACCTGCAGCAGCTCGAGATGGAAAGCAACGGCAAGCAGGTCGATGCCAGCGGCAAGCCGGTGGCCTTCGGCACTTCGCCTGTGCTATGGGGCGAGCCCGGCACCAACGGGCAGCACGCCTACTTCCAGATGCTGCACCAGGGCACAGACGTGATCCCGCTCGAATTCGTGGCGGTGCGCGATGCCTCTCACGACCTCGAAGGCCATCACCCCAAGCTGCTGGCCAATGCGCTCGCGCAGGCGCAGGCGCTGATGGTGGGCAAGCTCGACGAGGGCGGCCACAAGAACTTTCCGGGCAACCGGCCGAGCACCTTCTTCGTGTTCGAAAAGCTCACGCCCGAATCGCTGGGTGCCTTCCTCGCGATGTACGAGCACCGCGTGTTCACCAGCGGTGCGCTGTGGGGTATCAACAGTTTCGACCAGTGGGGCGTGGAGCTCGGCAAGGTGCTCGCAAAGGACATCGAACCGCGCCTCGCATCGGGCGATGTCATGGGGCTCGATGCATCGACCGCGGGCCTGCTGAAGCGGCTGGGCAGCTGAATCGGGCCGCTGGCAAGCCAATTCATAACCCGTTTGTTTGCAGGCCGGCTATCGCTTCTAGCCGAGTTTGCCGTTGAAAGACGCATCTATATGATGGCCCGGGGAAATTTCCCTGGGACCAATCAAGAGGAGTCGATCAATGAATTTTCAAACAGCGGTCAAGACCTGTCTGAACAAGTACGTGGATTTCAGCGGGCGCGCCTCGCGCTCGGAGTTCTGGTGGTTCGTGCTTGGACAGCTGGTCATTCTCATCGTGGCAAGCCTGATCCATCGGTTCGTGTACGGCATCGCGGCCCTGGCCCTGCTGCTGCCCGCGCTGGCCGTGGGAGCGCGCCGCCTGCACGACATCGGCAAGAGCGGCTGGTTTCTGCTGCTGGCGCTCATCCCGCTCGTCAACCTCGTGCTGATCTATTTCTACGTGCAGCCGACGCAACCCGAGTCGAACAGCTACGGCGAACCACCGACCGCCTGAGTTTTTAAAAAAGGGCCGCGCAAGCGGCCCTTTTTGTTTGGTCCTGCCGAGAGACTCACGCAGTTACTGCCTGTGCGGCCGTGCGCGCCGGCGCGCCGCTCGCCATGCGCACACACAGGTCGAAGGCCTGCTGCAGCCCTTCGATCTTCGCAATGCCCTGGCCCGCGATGTCGAAGGCACTGCCGCTGGCCGACGTGGCCACCGGCACCGGCAGGCCGCCGTGCAGCGTCACGCCCTGCTCGAAGCCCATGAGCTTCATCGCGATCTGGCCCTGGTCGTGGTACATCGACACCACCGCATCGACGTCGCCGCGCCGCGCGCCGATGAACACCGTGTCGGGCGAGAACGGGCCGCGCGCGTCGAAGCCCTCGGCGCGCAGCTGTTCGACGGCGGGCGCGATGATCTCGATTTCTTCCATGCCGATGGAGCCCCCGTCGCCCGCGTGCGGGTTGAGCCCCGTCACCGCGATGCGCGGATGCGCCACGCCTGCGCGGCGCAGTGCCGACGAGATGATCTTCACGGCGTCGCTCACGCCTTGCACGGTGATGTGGCTCGCCACGTCCTTCAGCGGAATGTGCGATGTCACGCGCGAGGTCCAGAGCGATCCTGTGAGGTTGAACTCGCAGACGAAGCCCGTCACCGCAAAGCGCTCCTGCATGTAGCGCAGTTCGTCTTCATGCACGAGGCCGCCCAGGCGCAGCGAATGCTTGTTGAGCGGCGCAAAGAGAATGCCTTCGGCCTGCCCGCGCCGCACCGCCAGCGTGGCCAGCTCCAGCGCCTCGAACGAGGCCCGGCCCGACTGTTCATTCGACTCTCCCATCACCGGCTCAAGGCCCTCCATCCAGTCGCGCGTGAGCAGGCTGGGGCGGCCGTCTTCGAAGCGCAGCGTGTCGAGGTTCTCGACCTGCAGCGGGTCCAGCTTCACGCCCGCCGCGCGCTCGCCCGCGGCCAGCACGATCGGGTCGGCAATCAGCAGCACGCGCGCGGCGTCCAGGTTGCGCTGGCGCGCCAGCAGCTTCACGGCCATTTCGGGGCCGACGCCGCTGGGGTCGCCCAGCAGCACGACGATGCGGGGTTTGGCGGAGATCACGCTCGAGGTCTTGGTAGTGGTGGACATGGTGTGGCTCGGATGCAAGTTGAATGAAAAGGGAGCGGGCCGGTTCATTCGGCCTTGATGTTGGCGTCGCGCACGAGCTGGCCGTAGTGGTCGAACTCCTGCTTGTTCATTGCCGCAAAGGGTTCGCCGGTGAGCGCGCCGGGCTCGCCGCCCAGGGCCTTGATGCGCGTCTGCACGTCGGCCAGCTTCAGCGTGCGCGTGAGCTCGGCGCTCAGCCGCTCGACCGCGGGGCGCGGCGTGCCGGCCGTGACGTAGAGGCCGTACCAGGTGGACACGTCGGCGCCCTTGATGCCCTGCTCGGCCAGCGTGGGCACGTCGGGCAGCTCGGGCGAGCGTTGCGGCGCGCTTACGGCCAATGCGCGGAACTTGCCGGCCTTGATCTGGCCCATGGCCGAGGAGGTGCTGTCGAACATCATGTCGACCTCGCCCGCGATGATGTCGATGTGCGCCTGCGAGCTGCCCTTGTAGGGCACGTGGATCGACTTCATGCCGGTGGCCAGGTTGAAGGCCTCGCCGCCCACGTGCTGCGTGCTGCCGATGCCCGACGAGGCGTACTTGAAGCCGCCCGGCTTGGCCGCCATGGCCGTCACCAGGTCCTTCACCGACTTGTAGGGCGAGCTGGCCGACACCACCAGCACGTTGGGCATCACGGCCACCAGGCCCACGGGCTGCAGGTCTTTCAGCGGGTCGTACTTGAGCTTGAGGATGTGGGGCGCCACAGCCTGCGCAGTGTTGGTGGCCAGCAGCAGCGTGGCGCCGTCGGCCGGCGCGCGGGCTGTGAGTTCGCCGGCGATGGTGTTGGAGGCGCCGGGCCGGTTCTCGACCACCACGGTTTGCTTGAGCGCGGGCGAGAACTTGTCGGCCAGCACGCGCGCCAGGATGTCGGTGCCGCCGCCGGGAGAGGCGCCGACCATGATGCGCATCGGCTTGTCGGGGTAGCTCGACTGCGCACCGGCCGCTGACACGGCCAGCAGGGCGGCTGCAGCCAGCCCCGCCGCGCGGGCGAGAGAGGGAAATTTCATCGGGTGTCTCCTGCTTGTAATGAGCCCGAGCGTACGGAGCTTCTCCCTCGCGATCCAATCGTAAAAGCCTGAAGCTCCATATACTTTTGCATATGACTTCCGGACTGACCGATGCCTCGCTGATGCTCCACGTGCGGCCGCGCCAGCTGTTGCTGCTGGCCCGGCTCGATGCCCATCGCCACCTTGGCCGGGCGGCCGAGGCCATGAACATCAGCCAGCCTGCCGCCACCAAGCTGCTGCAGCAACTCGAAGATTCACTCGGCGAGAAGCTCTTCGAGCGCCTGGCGCGCGGCATGGAGCCCACGCCCTACGGCGACATCCTCATCCGCTACGCGCGCCGCGTGCTCAGCGACTTCGGCACCGCCCGCGAGGAGATGCTGGCCCTGCGCTCGGGCCTGAGCGGCGCCCTGCGCGTGGGCAGCGTGCCGGGTGCTGTGCCCGAACTGCTGGCGCCGGCGCTGGTGGAGTACCGCCGCCGCCACCCGCAGGTGGCCGTGTCGGTGGTGGTGGAGACCAGCGACGTGATCCAGGCGCAGCTGGAGCAGGGCGACGTCGATCTCGTGCTGGGCCGCCTCACCGAGAGCCATGACGAGGCGAAGTACGCGAGCGTGCCGCTGCTAGGCGAGTCGATGGTGGTCGTGGTGCGCACCGCGCACCCGGTGTTCGAGCGCGCCACCGTCACGCTGGCCGGCATGGCGAACTGGTCGTGGGTGCTGCAGCCGCCGGGCTCGCCGCAGCGCGGGCGCTTCGAGGCGGCGATGCGCGAGGCCGGTATCCAGGCGCGGCTCGACATCATCGAAACGGCATCGCCCATCGCCATTACCGCCTTGCTCGAGAACTCCGATATGGCGGCCGTGATGCCCGCCTCGCAGGCCAACCACTACGCCCGATTGGGCGTGCTGCGCACCGTGCCGGTGGAGCTGCCGGTGCGCGTGCCGCCGATCTGCCTGATCACGCGGGAAGACCGGGCGCTGTCGCCGGCGGCCGCGCAGTTCCGCCGTCAGCTGCTGGGCGGCGCCTGAGGCCTTTGGGATGCCGTTTTCCATGCTGTATTGCATCAACTAGGGAATTCACTAGCCAACTGGCGCATGAAAGTACTGGTGGTGGCTGTCGAAGTACCAAAACTGCAAGCGCGTTTCTCCAGAATCCGGCCACGGCGACCCGACAAGAGGGCGTCGCTCACCTCTAGGAGACAACATGAAGCGTTTTCTGAAAGCGGGCCTCGTCCTCGCACTCATCGGCTCGGGCGTCGTGTCCCAGGCCGCCACCGAACTCGTGATCGCGACCGTGAACAACGGCCACATGATCGAGATGCAGAAGCTCACACCCTTCTTCGAAAAAGCGAACCCCGACATCAAGCTCAAGTGGGTCACGCTGGAAGAAGGCACGCTGCGCCAGCGCGTGACCACCGACATCGCCACCAAGGGCGGCCAGTTCGACGTGATGACCATCGGCCTGTACGAGACGCCGATCTGGTCGAAGAAGGGCTGGCTCAAGCCCATTGCCACCGATGCCGCCTATGACATCGACGACCTGCTGCCCGCCATCCGCGACGGCCTGTCGACCGACGGCAAGCTCTACGCCGCGCCCTTCTACGGCGAGAGCTCGATGCTCATGTACCGCAAGGACCTGGCCGACAAGGTGGGCGTGAAGTTCTCCGACCAGCCGACCTGGGCGCAGGTGAAGGAGTTCGCCGACAAGGCCAACGACCCGAAGGCGGGCGTGTACGGCATGTGCCTGCGCGGCAAGCCGGGCTGGGGCGACAACATGGCCTTCCTGACCACGCTGGTCAACACCAACGGCGGCCAGTGGTTCGACATGCAGTGGAAGCCGCAGATCGACACCAAGGCCTGGAAGGACGCGATCACCTTCTACGTCGACATGATGAAGAAGGACGGCCCTCCGGGCGCATCGGCCAACAGCTTCAACGAGAACCTTGCCCTCTTCAACGAAGGCAAGTGCGCGGCCTGGGTCGACGCGACCATCGCGGCCTCGTTCATCAGCGACCCGAAGCAGTCGAAGGTGGCCGACAAGGTGGCCTTCGCGCAGGCACCGACCGCCTCCACGCCGAAGGGCGCCAACTGGCTGTGGTCGTGGAACCTCGCCATTCCGGCCAGCTCGACCAAGGACGACGCGGCGCAGAAGTTCATCAAGTGGGCCACCTCCAAGGAATACATCAACCTCGTGGCCAAGGAAACCGGCTGGGCCTCGGTGCCGACAGGCACGCGCAAGTCGACCTATGCGAACCCCGAGTTCCAGAAGGTCGCCAAGTTCGCCGCTGCAGAGAAGAAGGCGATCGACAGCGCGAACCTCACCGACAGCACCTTGCCGAAGTCGCCGTACGTCGGCGTGCAGTACGCGGCCATTCCTGAGTTCCAGGCCATCGGCGTGGCGGTGGGCCAGCAGATGAGCGCGGCGCTGTCGGGCAAGGTCACCGTGGACCAGGCGCTGAAGACTTCGCAGACGGCCGCCGAGCGTGAGATGAAGAAGGCCGGGTACTACAAGTAACCCGCTTCCTTCCCCTCTCCCCTCGGGGAGAGGGCCAGGGTGAGGGGGCAGCAGCGCGTGCGTCGCCGACGCCGCTTGCCCTCACCCCAACCCTCTCCCGCAAGCGGGAGAGGGGGCAACAGCCCCCGGAGAGGAACACAAAATGAAAAGACTCCTGCCCCGCGCCCTCATGGCGCCCGCGGTGCTCACGCTCTTCCTCTGGATGATCGTGCCGCTCGTGATGACGTTGTACTTCTCGTTCGTCAACTACAACCTCATGCAGCCCGGTGAACGCACCTTCGCGGGCATCGAGAACTTTCACTACTTCATCACCGACCCGGACTTCTGGCCGGCCACGTGGAACACGCTGCTGCTGATCGGCAGCGTGATCGTCATCACGGTGGTGTTCGGCGTGCTGCTCGCACTGCTGGTGAACGAGCCCTTTCCGGGGCGCGGCATCGTGCGGGTGCTGCTGATCTCGCCGTTCTTCGTCATGCCTGCGGTCAATGCGCTGCTGTGGAAGCACATGATGATGAACCCCATCTACGGCGTGCTGGCCGACGTGTGGCGCGCCTTCGGCGCACAGCCGGTCGACTGGCTCACCGACGTGCCGCTGCTGTCGGTGATCATCATGGTGGCCTGGCAGTGGCTGCCTTTTGCCTGCCTGATCTTCATCACTTCGCTGCAGTCGCTCGACCGCGAGCAGATGGAAGCCGCGCGCATGGACGGCGCGAGCTCGTTCCAGCGCTTCTTCTATCTCACCATTCCGCACCTCGCGCGCCCCATGGCGGTGGTGATCATGATCGAGATGATCTTCCTGCTCAGCGTGTTCGCCGAGATTGCCATCACCACCAATGGCGGCCCGGGCAACGAGAGCACGAACATGACCTACATGATCTTCAAGCAGTCGCTCATGAACTTCGACGTGGGCGTGGCCTCGGCCGGCGCGCTGTTCGCGGTGGTGCTGGCCAACATCGTGGCCGTGTTCCTCATCCGGATCATCGGCAAGAACCTCGACTGAGGAGCAACACGCCATGCAACAACAACAAGCCCCCAGCAACTTCCTGCCCCAGGCCATTCGCACCGTGGGCGCGTGGGCCGTCACGCTGCTGCTGTTCTTTCCGCTCGGCTGGCTGTTTCTCACGGCCTTCAAGACTGAGCTGCAGGCCATTCACGTGCCGCCGCTGTTCATCTTCGAGCCCACGCTCGGCAACTTCAGCGAAGTGCAGCGCCGCAGCGACTACCTGCTGTACGCGCGCAACTCGCTCATCACCAGCCTGGGCTCGACCATCCTCGGCCTGCTGATCGCGGCGCCCGCCGCGTACTCGATGGCCTTCTTCCGCACGAAGAAGACGCGCGACATCCTGATGTGGATGCTCTCCACCAAGATGATGCCGGCCGTGGGCGCGCTGGTGCCCATCTACGTGATCGCGCAGACAGCGGGCATGCTGGATTCGCTCACCGCGCTGACCATCGTGTTCACGTTGTCGAACCTGCCGATCATGGTGTGGATGCTCTACAGCGCCTACAAAGATATTCCGCCCGAGATCCTGGAGGCCGCGCGCATGGACGGCGCCAACCTCTGGACCGAGTTCCGACACGTCGTGATGCCGCTGTCGGTGGGCGGGCTCGCATCGACCGGCCTTCTGTGCCTGGTGCTGAGCTGGAACGAGGCCTTCTGGGCGTTGAACCTCACCTCCGCCAAGGCCGGCACGCTGGCCACGCTGATCGCCTCGTACTCCAGCCCCGAGGGCCTGTTCTGGGCCAAGTTGTCGGCGGCTTCGCTGATGGCCATTGCGCCCATCGTCGTGTTCGGCTGGTTCAGCCAGAAGCAACTCGTCCAAGGCCTGACCTTCGGCGCCGTCAAGTAAAGAAAGGGAGACATCTCATGGCCTACCTCGAACTCAAGAACATCAAGAAGAGCTTTGGTGAAGTCAACATCATCAAGGGCGTCGACCTGCAGATCCAGAAGGGCGAGTTCATCGTCTTCGTCGGGCCTTCGGGCTGCGGCAAGTCGACGCTGCTGCGGCTGATTGCCGGGCTCGAGCCCATCACCAGCGGCAACCTGCTGCTCGACGGCAAGGACATCACCTGGGCGCCTTCTGGCAAGCGCGACCTTGCGATGGTGTTCCAGAGCTACGCGCTCTATCCGCACATGAGCGTGTACGACAACATGTCGTTCGCGCTGAAGCTCGCGGGTGTGTCCAAGAGCGAGATCAAGACCAAGGTCGATCATGCGGCGAAGACGCTCAACCTCACTCAGTACCTCGACCGCACGCCCAAGGACCTGTCGGGCGGCCAGCGCCAGCGCGTGGCCATCGGCCGCGCCATCGTGCGCGCGCCCAAGGTGTTCCTGTTCGACGAGCCGCTGTCGAACCTCGACGCGGCGCTGCGCGGCAACACGCGGGTCGAAATCCACAAGCTGCACCGCGCACTCGGTGCGACCACCATCTACGTGACGCACGACCAGGTCGAGGCCATGACGCTGGCCGACCGCGTGGTGGTGCTGAAAGACGGGCTCATCGAGCAGGTCGGCACGCCGCTGGAGCTGTACGACCACCCGGCCAACCAGTTCGTCGCGCAGTTCATCGGCATGCCGTCGATGAACATGGTGGCCGCCAATGCCATTCCCAGCTTCTCGGCCGCCACCGGCGGCAGGCTGCCCGCCGACGGCTTCCTGGGCGTGCGGCCCGAGGGCCTGCGCGTGCATCCGAAGCAGGGCGCGCCGGTGAGCGACGTGCAGGGCCGCGTCGAGCTGATCGAGGCGCTGGGCGCCGACACGCTCATCCACGTCGACGTGGGCGGCGTGCCCCTCATCGCACGGCAGAACGACCGCACGCCGCTGCAGGCCGGCGACGACGTGGCCGTGGAGCTCGACCCGTCGGTGCTGCATCTCTTCAACCGCGAAGGCCGTTCGGTCGCCGCGTGACCTTCATTTTTCTTCTACCGTCTTTTCAACGGACATTCCCGTGACCATCGCGCAAATTCCACCGGCTCTCACGGAGTTCACGGTGCTTCACCTGGGCCTTGGCTCATTCCACCGCGCCCACCAGGCGGTGTACCTGCAGCGGCTGATCGACGCAGGCGACACCCGCTGGTCGCTCTCGGGCGCCAACATCCGGCCGGACATGGCCGATGTGGTTGCTGCATTGCAGGCGCAGGGCGGGCGCTACACGCTCGAAACCGTGTCGCCGGCAGGCGAGTACCGCTACGAAGAGATCGAAGCCATCCGCGAAGTGCTGCCGTGGGAGCGCTCGCTGGCCGGCGTGATCGCGCGCGGTGCGGCGCCGTCAACACGCATCGTGTCGTTCACCGTGACCGAGGCGGGCTACTACCTCGACGACAAGGGCAAGCTCGACCTGTCATTCGGCGACCTGGCGGCCGATGTCGAACGCGCGCGCCGTGGCGAGTCCGGCGGCGACGGAGTGACCATCTACGGCGCCGTCTGCGCGATCCTGCGCGCGCGCAAGGCCGCCAATGCCGGCGCGGTCACGCTGCTGAACTGCGACAACCTGCGCCACAACGGCGACCGCTTCCGCGCCGGGCTGCTGGAGTTCATCGAACTGGCGGGCGATGCCGATCTGCTGGCATGGGTCAACGCGAACACGCGCTGCCCGAACGCAATGGTCGACCGCATCACCCCGCGCCCGCCGCCCGAACTGCGCGCGCGCGTAAAGGCCGCCACGGGCCGCGACGATGCGGCAGCCGTTACCGGCGAGAGCTTCATCCAGTGGGTCATCGAAGACAACTTCGCGGCAGGGCGCCCTGATTGGGGCCGCGTGGGCGTGGAGCTGGTCGAATCGGTGCAGCCTTACGAAGAGGCCAAGATCCGCATCCTCAACGCCACGCACAGTTGCATCGCCTGGGCGGGCACGCTGGTGGGGCTGAACTTCATCCACGAAGGCACGCACAACGCGGCCATTCGCAAGATGGCGTTCGACTACGTCACCGACGACGTCATCCCCTGCCTGAGCCCGAGCCCGATCGACCTCGCGGCGTATCGCGACGTGGTGCTCGACCGCTTCGGCAACCCCGCCATCCGCGACACCAACCAGCGCGTGGCGGCGGACGGCTTCTCGAAGATCCCGGGCTTCATCGCACCGACCGTGCGCGAGCGCCTTGCGGCGGGCCAGCCCGTCGACAGCGTGGCGATGCTGCCGGCGCTGTTTCTCGCGTTCCTGCAGCGCTGGCACAAGGGCGCGCTGCCCTACGTCTATCAGGACCAGGGCATGGACGAGGCCGTGGCTCACGCGATCTGCGATGCGGCCGACCCGGTCGCTGCACTGTGCTCGGACGCGGGCCTGTGGGGAAACATCGCCGCCGACGCCCGGCTGATCGATGCCGGGCGCCGGGCCGCCGAACGCGTTGCGCGCTTCGTCGCTGCGGAAAGCCGACCATGACGAGCGGGCGCCTGCAGGACCGGCATGTGCTGCTGACCGGCGCGGGCGGCGGCATCGGCCTGGCCGTGGCGCAGGCCTGCATCGCCGAAGGCGCGCGCTGCACCGTGATCGATCGCGCCACCGCCGCGCCCGAAGCCGTGCGAGCGCTGCAGCAGGATCACCCCGACAAGCTCGCCTACATCGCAGCCGACGTCACCGACACCCAGGCCATTGCGCACATGCTGGCCGAGGCGCAGGTGGCCTTCGGGCCCATCCACACGCTGTTCAACAACGCAGCGGTGTTCGACCTTGCGCCGCTGCTCGACAGCGATGAAGCGTCATTCGACAGGCTCTTCGCGGTCAACGTGAAGGGCATGTTCTTCGTGATGCAGGCCGTGCTGCGCCACATGGTCGAAGCCGGCACGCAGGGTGCATCGGTCATCAACATGGCATCGCAGGCAGGGCGCCGCGGCGAGGCGCTGGTGTCGCACTACTGCGCGACCAAGGCGGCCGTCATCAGCTACACGCAGAGCGCTGCGCTGGCCATGGCGCCGCACGGCATCCGCGTCAATGGCATTGCGCCCGGTGTGGTCGATACGCCGATGTGGGACCATGTCGACAGCCTGTTCGCCAAGGCCGAAGGGCTGCCGCCCGGAGAGAAGAAGCGGCAGGTCGGGCTGGCGGTGCCTCTCGGGCGCATGGGCGTGCCGGGCGACATCGCGGGGGCGGCGGTATTTCTTGCCAGCGACGAGGCGCGCTACATCACTGCGCAGACTTTGAATGTCGATGGCGGTAACGTGATGAGCTGAGATGAGCGAAGACTTCCACCTGTACCTGGACAGCGCCGACCTGACGGAGCTGCAGGCCTGCCTGCCGCACCCCGTAGTGCACGGCGTGACAACGAACCCGACGTTGCTGCAACGCGCAGGCATCGGCCGCGCCGAAGTGCCGGGCCTGCTCAAGCGCTGCATCGAACTGGGCGCACGCCAGGTGCAGGCGCAGGTGTATTCGAGCGAAGTCGACGCCATGCTCGAAGACGCACAAGCACTGCTTCCGCAATTCGACAGCGGCCAACTGGTCATCAAGATTCCCGCCACGCGCCAGGGCCTCGATGCCGGTGCGCGGCTCATCGCGCAAGGCGTACCCGTCACCTTCACAGCCGTGTACGCGCCAGAGCAGGCGCACTTCGCGGCGCAACTGGGTGCGGCCTACGCAGCGCCATACCTCGGGCGGCTCGATGACTCCGGCATCAACGGCCTGGCGCTGATCGGGCAGATGCAGTCGCTGGTCGCACGGCGGACCTCGTCGGGCACGCGGCTGCTGGTGGCCAGTATCCGCTCGCGCGAGGCTTATCTTTCATTGCTGGGGCTCGGCGTGGGGGCCATCACCATCCCGCCGCGCCTTTTTGCCGAACTGCTCGACCATCCCGCCACGCTGGCCGCCGAACGCGGCTTCCTGGCCGACGCGCGCGCCTTGCCGTGATCCAGAATCCAGACACCATGCGCATTGCACTCACGGGCGAAGCCCTCATTGATTTCACCGCCAGCGAGGCGGGCACCCTGGCTTTCCTCGGGCACGAGGGCGGCTCGCCGCTCAACACCGCGGTGGCCTGCGCGCGGCTCGGGCAGCCGACCGGTTTTCTCACGCAGTTGTCGACCGACCTCTTTGGCGAACGGCTGATGGGCTTCCTGCAGCGCAACGGCGTGGACACCAGCTTCATTCTGCGAAGCAACGCACCCTCGACGCTGGCCTTTGTCGAGCGCACGCCGCAGACCAACCGCTACGCCTTCTATACACGCGGCAGCGCCGACGCCACCTGGGCGCCCGAGCCGCTGCCGCAGTTGCCGGCGGAATGCCGCTTTCTGCACTTCGGCTCGATCTCGCTGCTGCAGGACCCGGCCGCCACGCGCATCACCGACCTGGTCGCAGCGAACAGGGAGCGTTGCGTGATCGTGTTCGACCCCAACGTACGGCCCAGCCTGATCACGGACATGGCGGCGTACCGCGCGCGCGTCACCGGCTGGTTCGCCATGGCCGACCTGGTCAAGCTCAGCGACGAAGACGCTGCGCTGCTCGCGCCCGGCCAGCAGGTCGATGCGCTGGCCGCCGAGTGCCTGAAGGCCGGCGCGCGCGCCGTGATCGTCACGCGCGGCGGCGACGGCGCAACGCTCTGGCGCACGGGGCACGAGCCGTTGACCGTGGCCGCGCCGCGCGTCACCGTGGTCGATACCATCGGCGCGGGAGACACCTTCACGGCCGGGTTGTCCGTGTCGCTGCTTGCGCATGGCGTGGAGCGGCCGGCGCAGCTCGGCGAGCTGGGCGACGACGCATGGTGCGAAGTGATGAGCTTCGCCGCCACCGCCGCCGCCCTCAACTGCACCCGCGAGGGTGCCGATCCACCGACGCTGGAGGCGGTTCACGCCGCCTTGGCGAAGGCACAAAATACCGCTGTTGCTGCTGCTTCCCGGCCCTGAGCCGGGCTGCCATCATGACGACGACCACCCGAAAGCGTTCGATTCCCCGTCAGCGCCAGCCCGAGCTGGAGCGCGACTTCACGCGTTCCCCCTCGCTGGGTTACGAGACCCCCGAAGAAACCGGCCTGGTGCGCTGCCTCGCGCACGGCTTTCCGAGCCCGCTGGTGCGATGGCACTTCCATGAAGACTACGAGCTGCACCTGATCACCGAGACATCGGGCAAGGCCTTCATCGGCGACTGGATCGGGCCGTTCCAGCCCGGGCACCTGGTGCTGTGCGGGCCGCGGCTGCCGCACAACTGGATCTCGCTCGACGTGCCCGAAGGCGGCGCCGCGGGACGCGACCGGGTGATCCAGTTCCGACACGAGCCCATCGAGCACGCGGCATCCCAGATTCCCGAGCTGCGCGAGGTAATGCACCTGCTGGAGCGGGCGCGCCACGGCATCGAATTCTTCGGCATGTCGGAGAACGCGCAGGCGCACTGGGACAGCATCAAGGCCGCGCGCGGCGTGCGGCGCCTGAGCCTGTTCCTCGACTTCATGGCCGACCTGGCGCAGTGCACCGACTATCGGCTGCTGTCGAGCGTGCAGATGCAGGGCGCACAGGGCGCAGACGGCGACGCGCAGGTCGACCAGATCAACGGCATCGTCAACCGCATCACCAACAACATGGCCGACCCGATCTCGATGTCGGACGTGGCGGCCGAGCTGGGCATGAGCGAGAGCCGCTTCAGCCGCTTCTTCAGGCGCTCCACCGGCAACAGCTTTACCGATTTCGTCAACCGCGTGCGCATCAACAGCGCCTGCCACCTGCTGATGCAGACCGATCACTACGTGACCGACATCTGCTACCAGGTGGGCTTCAACAACGTGGCGAACTTCAACCGGCGCTTCCTTGAAATCAAGGGCATGACGCCGAGCGAATTCCGCCGGCAGGCCGACACGCGCTTCGGCAGCGGCGTCTCTTCCTGAGCACGCAGCAGAAAACCAGGGGGCTCATCTTGTATCTGGGACTCGACCTCGGCACGTCCGAGCTCAAGGCGCTTTTGCTCGCCGACGACCACCGCATCGTGGGCGTGGCCCGCGCACCGCTCACGGTCGAACGGCCGCAACCGTTGTGGTCGGAGCAGGCGCCGCAGCAGTGGTGGCATGCGCTCGAGGAGGTAATGCGCACGCTCGGCAAGTCGCATCCCGAAGAGCTTGCGGCGGTGCGTGCGATCGGCCTGTCGGGCCAGATGCACGGCGCCACGCTGCTCGACGAAGCGGGCCAGGTGCTGCGCCCCGCGATTCTCTGGAACGACGGACGCAGTGGCGCGCAGTGCGAAGCGCTTGCGCGTGCCGTACCGCGGCTCGGCGAGATTGCGGGCAACCTCGCGATGCCGGGGTTCACGGCGCCCAAGCTGCTGTGGGTGCGCGAGCACGAGCCCGAAGTTTTCAGCCGCGTTGCGCGCGTGCTGCTGCCGAAGGACTGGCTGCGCTTCATGCTCAGCGGCGAGGCGGTCAGCGAGATGTCGGACGCGGCCGGCACGCTGTGGCTCGACGTGGGTGCGCGCGACTGGTCCGATGAATTGCTCGCTGCCACCGGGCTCACGCGTGCGCACATGCCGCGCCTGGTCGAGGGCAGCGAGGTGTCGGCGCAGCTCAAGCCCGAGCTTGCGGCGCGCTGGGGCATGGGTGGCGGTGGTGCGGTGCTGATTGCCGGCGGTGCTGGCGATAACGCGGCCAGCGCGGTCGGCATGGGGCTGGTCGAGCCGGGGCAGGGTTTTGTGTCGCTGGGCACGTCGGGCGTGGTGTTCGTGTCCACCGACCGCTTCTTGCCGAACCCGGCACAGGCGATGCACGCCTTCTGCCATGCGCTGCCGAAGCGCTGGCACCAGATGTCGGTGATGCTCTCGGCCGCGAGCGCGGTGAGTTGGGCGGCAAAGACCTTCCGGTTCGCCGACGAAGCCGCGCTGCTCGAAGCGGCGGCGTCCATCTCGCTGGCGCAGCGCGAGCGCTGCCCGCTGTTCCTGCCGTATCTCTCGGGCGAACGCTCGCCGCACAACAACCCTAATGCGCAGGGCGTGCTGTTCGGGTTGACGCATGCACACGGTCCGGCGGAAATCGCCTACGCCGTGGTCGAGGGCGTGAGCTTCGGGCTGCGCGATGGCTTCGACACCCTGCGGCTGCCGGCCGACATGCCGCTGCGCGAAGTGGCGCTGGTGGGCGGTGGTGCACGCAGCGTGTGGTGGGGCCAGTTGCTGGCCGACATCTTCCAGGTGCCGCTGACGCTCTATGCGGGCAGCGAGACGGGCGGGGCGTTGGGGGCAGCGCGGCTGGCGTGGCTGGCCGATGGAGGCGCGGTGGCCGAGGTGTGCAAGCTGCCGCCGGTGCAGCAGCAGTTGATTCCGTCGACCGAAGGAGCCGCTGTGCATAGCGCGCGCCACACACGCTTCCAGGTGCTCTATGCGGCGCTGCGAGACCAGTTTCAGTAACTGGCACAGGCAATAAAAAAGGGCCGCTTTCGCGGCCCTTCTTCTTTTGGTGAGCAGTGCTCAGCCGGGCATTACATGCCCATGCCGCCCATTCCGCCCATGCCGCCCATGTCGGGCATGCCGCCGCCGGCGCCAGACTCGTCCTTGGGCGCGTCAGCGACCATGGCTTCGGTCGTCAGCAGCAGCGAGGACACCGAAGCGGCGTTCTGCAGTGCGGTGCGGGTGACCTTCGTCGGGTCCAGGATGCCCAGCTCGAGCATGTCGCCGTACGTGTCGTTCGCAGCGTTGAAGCCGTAGTTGCCCTTGCCGGCCAGCACAGCGTTCACCACCACCGAGGCTTCGCCGCCGGCGTTGTTCACGATTTCGCGCAGGGGAGCTTCGATGGCCTTGAGCACCAGCTTGATGCCGGCTTCCTGGTCGGCGTTGTCGCCCTTGACCGACTCGCCCACGGCTTGCTTGGCACGCAGCAGAGCCACGCCGCCGCCAGCCACGACGCCTTCTTCCACTGCAGCGCGGGTAGCGTGCAGGGCGTCTTCGACGCGAGCCTTCTTTTCCTTCATTTCGACTTCGGTGGCAGCGCCAACCTTGATCACTGCAACGCCGCCGGCCAGCTTGGCCACGCGCTCTTGCAGCTTTTCACGGTCGTAGTCGCTCGTGGCTTCTTCGATCTGCACGCGCACTTGCTTCACGCGGGCTTCGATGTCGCCAGCGGCACCGGCGCCGTCGATGATGATCGTGTTTTCCTTGCCCACTTCGATGCGCTTGGCTTGGCCCAGGTCGGCCAGCGTCACCTTTTCGAGCGTCAGGCCCACTTCTTCAGCGATGACCTTGCCGCCCGTCAGGATGGCGATGTCTTCCAGCATGGCCTTGCGGCGGTCGCCGAAGCCAGGAGCCTTGACGGCCACGACCTTCAGGATGCCGCGGATCGTGTTCACGACCAGCGTAGCCAGGGCTTCGCCTTCGACTTCTTCGGCAATGATCAGCAGCGGACGGCCAGCCTTGGCGACTTGTTCCAGCGTGGGGAGCAGGTCACGGATGTTGCTGATCTTCTTGTCGAACAGCAGCACGAAGGGGTTGTCGAGCAGCGCCGATTGCTTCTCGGGGTTGTTGATGAAGTAGGGCGACAGGTAGCCGCGGTCGAACTGCATGCCTTCGACAACGTCGAGTTCGCTGTCCAGCGACTTGCCGTCTTCGACAGTGATCACGCCTTCCTTGCCGACCTTGTCCATCGCGTCAGCGATGAGCTTGCCGATGGTTTCGTCGCTGTTGGCCGAGATCGAGCCGACTTGAGCGATTTCCTTCGACGTGGTGGTGGGCTTGGAAGCCTTCTTCAGCTCGGCGACCAGGGCCGTGACAGCCTTGTCGATGCCGCGCTTCAGGTCCATCGGGTTCATGCCGGCAGCCACCAGCTTGAAACCTTCGCGAACGATGGCTTGTGCCAGCACGGTCGCGGTGGTGGTGCCGTCACCGGCGTTGTCCGAAGTCTTGGAAGCCACTTCCTTCACGAGCTGGGCGCCCATGTTCTGCAGCTTGTCCTTGAGTTCGATTTCCTTGGCGACCGACACACCGTCCTTGGTGACGGTGGGGGCGCCGAACGAGCGCTCGAGCACCACGTTGCGGCCCTTGGGGCCCAGGGTCACCTTGACTGCGTTGGCCAGGATGTTGACACCCTCGACCATGCGTGCGCGGGCTTCACCGCCGAAGACTACGTCTTTTGCTGCCATGTTTGTTTACTCCGAATGGGATGTTTGAATTACTTCTCGACGACCGCGAACAGGTCGTCTTCCTTCATGACGAGCAATTCGTCACCGCCGACCTTGACGGTCTGGCCGCTGTACTTGCCGAACAGGACGCGGTCGCCGACCTTGACGGTCAGTGCGGCCAGTTCGCCCTTGTCGTTGCGCTTGCCCGGGCCCACGGCCAGGACTTCACCCTGATCGGGCTTTTCAGCGGCTGCGTCGGGGATGACGATGCCGGAGGCGGTCTTGGTTTCGCTGTCAACACGCTTGACGATCACGCGATCGGCCAAAGGACGAAGTTTCATTGCATCTCCTGGATGTATGGATAAGAAACGGGTTTGTGGTCGGGTGCCGGACCGGAGGCCGGCAGCCCATCGACTGGAAGCGAGGGCTGTTAGCACTCATCAGCAGCGAGTGCTAATCATAAGGGCAATCGGTGGGCTTTCAAGTGACAGGGGCTGCCGCCGGTGCGTAACGGATCTCACGCCCGGCCCGCCAAGCCGCCGCCAGACACGCCCGCCGCATCCGCCCGGCGGCCCATCAGGAAGTCCACGAAGGTGCGCACGCGCAGCGGCGCGAACCGCAACTTGGGATACAGCAGGTTGTAGGGCCGGGACCGGCCGCCGAAGGGCTTGAGCACTTCGACCAGCCGTCCCTGGCGCAAGTCTTCCTCGACCACGAAGCGATAGGCCTGGAAGATGCCCGCGCCATGCCGGGCCAGCGTAACGCCGGCCAGGACGTCGTCCGAGCAGGCGTAGCCGCCGGAGGTGAGCATTTCGATGTCCTGGCCGTCCTGACGGCACAGCCAGGGGATGGTGCGGCCGCTGCTGGGCAGCTCGAACTGGATGCATTCGTGGGTCTGCAGGTCGTCCAGGGTCCGGGGTTCCCCGTGCCGGCGCAGGTAGTCCGGGGCTGCGACGAGCACGAGTTCGGCGTCCTCGAGATGGCGAGCAACCAGGGTCGAGTCGGCTGGCGCGCGCACACGCACGGCAAGGTCGTACCCCTCCGCGGCGAAGTCGATGTTGCGGTTGCTGACGTGAACCTCGACCCGGATGTCCGGGTAGCGCGCCCTGAACTCCGGCAGCAGCGGCAGCAGCCGGTAGTGCCCGTAGGTGGTGGGAACGCTGATCCGCAGCAGGCCGC
Organism: Variovorax sp. F042; assembly: GCF_057814215.1. NCBI lineage: Bacteria > Pseudomonadati > Pseudomonadota > Betaproteobacteria > Burkholderiales > Comamonadaceae > Variovorax > Variovorax sp. F042. Next base: position 754,564 of record NZ_JBVASX010000002.1, on the reverse strand, counting down.
TTGGCGTGATCTGCTGGCCGCTGACCTGGCGTTCGGCCTCCACCAGCTGGTTGAGCGCCTGGCGGCATTGCTCGTAATAGGCCTGGCCCGCCTCGCTCAGCCGTATCTGCCGTGTCGTGCGCAGGAAGAGGCGCACGCCGAGGCGTTCTTCCAGCCTGCCCACCGTCCTGCTTACGGCGGCGGGCGTCACGCCCGCAACGGCGGCCGCGGCGGTGAACCCCTCTTGCTCGGCTGCAAGACAGAAAAGCTCCAGGCTTCCCAGCAGCAGGTCGTCGAACTGGCGATTCATGATTGATTACATAAAGTAAAGACTAAAGATGCTTCGATCATCTTTATCAACTTGAAGGTCGTCAATACAGTTGATCCCAGAGGCGAGAGCCTCCATGAACCTGAACCAACTGCCTCCGCTTTGACCACCCGAAAGGAAACCATCATGAAGACCCAACCCAAGACGATCGTGATCACCGGCGCCTCGAGCGGCATCGGCCTGGCCCTGGCCGGCGCGTACCTGCAGCGCGGCGACAACGTCGTCGGCAACGCCCGCAGCGCCGAACGCCTGCAACAGGCATCCGTGTCGCTCGGTTCGCCCGACAACTTCCTGGGCGTTGCCGGCGACGTCGCCGACCCCGTCGTCGGCGATCTGCTGGTGCGGCGTGCCATCGAGCGCTTCGGGCACGTGGACGTGCTCGTCAACAACGCCGGATTCTTCAACGCCAAGCAGTTCATCCAGTACACGCCGGACGAGCTGGAAGCCCTGGTGAGCACCAACCTGAAGGGTTTCGTCTATCCGTCGCAGGCGGCAGTCCGCCACATGGTCGAGCGCAAGGCGGGCCACATCATCAGCATCACGGCAAGCCTTGCCTCGCAGCCCAACCAGGCCGTGCCGGCCGTGCTGCCGCTGCTGATCAAGGGCGGCATCAACCAGGCGACGAAGGCGCTGGCGCTGGAACTGGCGCCGCACAACATCCAGGTGACGGCGGTGGCGCCGGGCATCGTCGACACGCCGATGTACACGAAGGAAATGCACGGCTTCCTCAACACGCTGCAGCCGGCAGGCCGCATCGGCACGGTGCAGGAAATCGTCGACGCGGTTCTCTACCTGAGCGACGCCAGCTTCACGACCGGCATCGTGCTGCCCGTGGACGGCGGCATGGGCACCGGCAAGTGGTGAGCAAAGCATCGACAACGAACCCCGGAGAACGCCATGCCCTACATCCGCATCGAAATCACCCGCGAAGGCACCACGCTCGACCAGAAGAAGCAGCTGATCGCCGAGGCCACCGAGATGATGGTGCGCGTCCTGAACAAGGATCCTGCCTCGACCTTTGTCGTGATCGACGAATACGACACCGACAACTGGGGCCAGCACGGCCGCACGATCACCGAGGTGCGCCGCGAGCAGACGCTTGCTGCTACTGCACCGCCGCGTCCATCCAGAACTTGAGCTGCGGGTTCTTGAGCCGACCCTTCTTGTCGTAGTACTTGCCCAGCCATTCCTCCGGCGTGCTTTTGAGTTCCAGCGCGTCCTTCTGGCCGCCAAGCTGCTTGAACCAGAAGCGGGAGGAGAAGTGGTCGTAGACGTCCAGGATGCGGGTCGCATAGGCCATCGCGAGCTTCTTGTTGCCACGCACAATCAGCAGGTTCTCGTCGTTGTCGAACGATGCCTTGTGCCCCAGGTTGTGGCTGCCGGTGGCAACGACGCAGTCGTCGTCGAAGGGGTCGATCACCACGACCTTGTCGTGAATGATCGCGAAGCCGGCATTGAGGATTTCCTTCTTCCAGCCATCGGGCACCTTGAAGTCGAACGCCTCGGCTCCGAAAACACGCGGGTCCTGGAGCACGGGCGGTTTCTTCTCGCCCTTCTTCCTGGCGGGCGGAGTCATGCCCTTGAGCTCGTAATAGAAGCCTTCCGAGGCCGACTTGTTCGTCACGCATCCGCGCACGAACAGCTTCTTGTTCCTGCTCGCGGCCTGGGCTGTCCAGTTCGCGATGCTCGGGCTACCCGGATAGAAGGCGAGAAAGAGCACGGAGTGGCTGGCGCCCGCGATCAGCTGGGCAAGGTCCTCCATGTCCGGCGGGCGCTTCTCGGTTGCCGGGTTCTTTCCACGCGCCTTCGGCGTGTTAGGCGAAAACCAGCTGTGAACCGCCGCTCCATCGTCCAGTGTCAGCGCCGAGCCCTTCGACGTCCACTTGCGAAGCGCGGCGCCCTGCAAGGCTTTCGGATCGTCCGCGGCCTCGTCGGTGTCCTTGGCGAGCTCTTTCCAGTACGCCAGATAGCGCTTGGCGAGCGCATCGTTGTCGATGACGATGGAATTGTTGGTCTGGGTGCACAGGCCGGTGGCCGTCCAGTTGGTGGAGCCGGTGAACACCGCCTTCGGCTTGCCCTTGGAGTCGACGTAGACCAGGAACTTGTTATGGGCGATATGGCCGTTGGGCATGATGCGGTTGTGAATCTCCGCAGCGGTGCCGGTCAGGGTTTCGCGCGCTTGCTCGTTGCCATCGACCTTCACGGTCTTGATCTTGGTCTTGCCGGTCTTGGGGTTGGTCACCTTCACCGGTTTGCCGTCTTCGCCCAGCACTTCCTCGTCTTCCTTGGAGTCGCCCAGGACGATGTGGAGGCGTTCGCCCAGCCCTGCGAGCCAGCCGATCAGCTGCGGGTCCTTGAGTTCGTAGAGCGCCGCGTAGATCTTGCCCTTGCCGTCGGCGCGCGCAAGAAACTCCTGGATGGCCTCGATCATGTCGCCCGAGAGGCTCTCGCGGAGCTTGCTCTTGTCGCCGGGGTCCGAGACCTTCTCGATCAGCGAGTCCTTCATGTCCTTGGAGCCGAGCGCGCGCGCGACGCGCTGCGTGGAGATCAATCCGCGGTTGAAGTAGACGCTCAGCTTGTCGTCGATCACCGGGGTGATCTCCACCTCGTTGGTCAGCAGGATCGGCAGCTTCGCCATGGGCTGGAGCTTTCCCGGGGCGCCCTCCAGCGGCACGATCTTGTAGCGGAAGATCCTGTTCTTGTTCTTCTCGGCTTCGAGACGCGCGTAAGGATCTTTCCAGTAGAACTTCTGGATCGGAAGTTCCTCGGTGGTCCATTTCTTGGGTGTGATGCCCTTGAACCTCGCCTGGCCTGGCAGGGGCGTCTCACGGCCGTGCTGGTCGATGCGGTAGACCGCGAATCCCATGCAGCCATCCGGCTTCTTGCCGTAGCTCCACGCGACCATGATCACCTCGTTGTTGGCGAAAGCCACGGCGTTCTGCATGAGTCCCCTCCACGTTCCGGTAGCGGCCGATTGGATGTCGACTTCGAGAGTGCGCTGGCCACGGCCGCCTCCCGCGCGGGAGTATCGCGGGATCGATCGGGCTCATCAATGGCATTTCTGTGTCAGTCCACCTTGATGCTCGCAGCCTTGACCACCTGTTGCGCCTTGGCGGTTTCGTCGACGATGAACTTGTTGAACTGTGCCGATGGCATCGTGAACGGCTCGGCGCCAAGCTTCTCCAGCCGCTCTTTCAGCTCGGGCGACACCATGATCTTCGCGACCTCGGCCTGAAGCCGCTCCACCACGGGCTGCGGCGTCTTTGCCGGGGCGAAGAGGCCGACCCAGAACAAATACGCCGAACCTGGCACGCCGGCTTCCACGGTGGTTGGGGCATCGGGCAAGGCGGGCGAGCGTTGGGCGGTTCCCACGGCCAGCGCCTGCAGCTTGCCGCTCTTGATGAGCGGCAGCGCCGACACCATCGGCGCGAAGAACCAGTCGACGCGGCCCGACATCACTTCGGTCATCGCCTCGGGCGTGCCGCGGAAGGGCACGTGCTGCGCATCGAGCCCGGCCGCGAGGCGGAACACCTCCGCGTTCATGTGCGTGGCCGAGCCGTTGCCAGCCGATCCGTAGTTGAAGCTGCCCGGCTTTGCCTTGACCTTCGCGACCAGGTCCTGCACGTTCGTGAAATGCGCGGGCGCGGTCACCAGCACGTTGGGCAGGCTCGCCATCGGCGTGATGCCGGTGAAGTCCTTGATCGTGTCGTACGACAGGCCCTTGTAGATCCATGGATTCACGAGGTGCCCCGCTGAATGCACCAGTAGCGTGTACCCGTCGGCCGGTGACTTGGCCGTGATGGCCGCGCCCAGGGTTCCGCCCGCGCCTGGCTTGTTGTCGACGATCACGCTCGTGCCCAGCGCTGGTCCGAGCTTCTCGGCCACGAGGCGCGCGACGATGTCGGTGCCGCTGCCTGCCGTGAACGGCACCACCAGCTTGATCGGCTGCGTGCCCGGCCATGCGCCCTGCGCGAGCGCGCCGCTGCTGCCCAGCGTGCAGGCCGCGAGCGCCGCGGCCGCGGTGAGTGCCTGTCGGCGGCTCCAGGGGAAAGTCTTCTTCTTCATGCGTCGTGTCTCCGTTGATTTGTTCGATGAGCAATGACTGACCGAAGGGGGGGCGCTAAGCCGGTGGCGCGTTCGGCATCACCAGCGCCACCAGCACCGGCCGGTTGGTCCTGTTCTCCAGCTGGCGTTTCTCGCCGGGCGCGAAGCGGCAGCTGTCGTACTGCTCGAGCACGTCTTCCTGGTGCACGCCGTCGGTCTCACCGACCACATGGAGCTGGCCTTCGAGCACGAGGTAGAGCTTTTCCATCGGCGAGCCGTCGAGCCCGGTGTGGCCGCCGGGCAGGATCTGGCTCATGCCCATCCACATCTGCGTGGAGGGCCCGGCTTCCTTGCCCTGCAGGCGCAGGCAGCGCATGTCGAAGTGGTTGGGCGCCTCGTAGTGCGGCGCTTCGTTGAAACGGGTCACGTGCATGGCGGGTGTTCCTTGCGGTTTCAGGGGCGCAGCACAACGCGGTCGGTGCTGCCCGACAGCACCAGCCGGTAGGCATCGATGGCTTCGTCGAGCGTGAAGTGGCGCGCCACGGGAAAGGGCTTCAGCGTGCCGCGCTCGAAGCCCTCGCGCATCGCGTCGAGCTGCGCGGTGGAGGCCACGCAGTTCATCGCCAGCGAGTCGATGCCCACGAAGGTGTGCATGCCGCGGTAGAACGCGAAGATGTCGAAGGGCACCGCGCGGTCGTGCGTGGCAATGAAGATCTGCGTCGCGCCCTTGGCCATCGCCTTGTTGGCGGCCTCGAAGTAGGCGCTGCCCACGGTGTTGTAGACGATGTGCGCGCCGCGCCCGTCGGTGAGTTCGCGCACTTGCGCGCCCACGTCGGCATGCTGGCGCGCGTCGATCACGTCGACCGGCCCGTTCGCGAATCCCTCGAAGGGCCCGGCGTGCCGCTGCACTGCGATCACCCGCGCGCCAGCCTGCGAAGCGAGTTGCACCGCAGCCTGCCCGACCTTTCCGTTGGCGCCGAGCACCAGCACAGTCTGCCCCGCCTGCGGCATGCCGCTGCGGCGAAAGCCTTCGTAGGCGGTGACGAAGGGCACGCCCACCGCACCGGCCTCGTCCATCGAAATGCCCCGGGGCTTCGCGCGCAGCGCCGCTTCGGGCAGCACCAGGTAGCGCGCATGCGAGCCGTCGCGCGTGATGCCCACGTCGCCGCCCGAGCCGTAGACCTCGCGGCCGATCCACTCGGCAGGGCCGCTCACCACGGTGCCCGCGAAGTCGCGGCCAGGGGTGCGTGGCCAGACAGCCTGCGGCATGATGCCCAGCGTCGCTTTCACGTCGCTCGGGTTCACCGCGGCGGCGGCGATGCGCACCACGGCGTGGCCGGGTGGCGGCGTGGGTTCCGGCTGCGGCGCGGCCTCGAGCCGCAGCGTGTCGAGGTTGGCGGCCTTCTCGCTCACCCACAATGCGCGGGATGCGTGGGTGGTGTGCATGGCTGCGACGCTCATCGTTCAGCCTCTCGCTTCCGGCAAGCCCAGCATGGTGCGCGCCTCGCGCGGGTTGGCGATCTCGCCGCCCAGGCTCAGCAGGATGTCGCGCGCCTTCGCCACCAGCTGCGCATTGCTCTCGGCCAGCACGCCCTTCTCCAGGTAGATGTTGTCCTCCATGCCCACGCGCACATGGCCGCCCAGCAACCAGGCCTGCGCGACGATCGGAAACTCCATGCGGCCGATGCCGAACGCGCTCCAGAAGGCGCCGCGCGGCAGCATGTTGCGGGCATAGAGCAGCGTCTCGGGCGTGGGCGCAAAGCCGTACTTCACTCCGAGCACGAAGGTCCACATGGCGGGGCCGTCGAGCGTGCCGTCGGCGATGAGGTCGAGTGCAAGGTTGATGTCGCCCGAATCGAAGATCTCCAGCTCGGGCTTCACGCCGGCCTCGCGGATCACCTTCGCCATGCGTCGTACGTTCTTCGGCGTGTTCATCACCACGTCGGGGCCGGAGTTCATGGTGTTGAGGTCGAGCGAGCACACGTCTGGCTTGATCAGCGCGATGTGCTCCACGCGTTTCTCCGGCGGCAGCAGCGTGGTGCCGGGCGCGGCGATCTTCGGATCGTCCTCGCTTGGAATGAAGCGCCCGCCGGGGCCGGTCGTGAGGTTGATGATCAGCTCGCGGTTCCCGCGGCGGATGCGGTCGACCACCTCGCGGTAGAGCTCGATTTCCATCGAGGGTTTGCCGGTTTCGGGGTGGCGCACATGGATGTGCACCTGCGCCGCGCCGGCCTCGGCCGCGGCCAGGCATTCGTCGGCAATCTGCACCGGCGTGATCGGCAGGTGCGGCGTCTGCTCCGGCTTCACGAGGTTGCCCGTGACGGCGCATGTGATGAGGGTCTTCGGGTTCACAGGTGACGCCCTCCGTCGACCACGATGCGCGTACCGGTGACGAAGCGCATCGTCGTCGCGAGCGCTTCTACGGTGGCCGCCACGTCGTCGGGCTTGCCGATGCGCCCGAGCGGCGTGGTGCTCGCCATCTTGCTGGCGAACTCCGCGCCGCGGCCGGGCACGAAGCCCGACTCCACCGCGCCCGGCGACACCGAAACGACGCGCACCGCCGGTGCCAGTGCCTTGGCCAGCGCGTCGCCGACCACGTCCAGCCCGGCCTTCGCCGCGACATACGCGAGGTTGCTGCCCACGCCGGTGAAGCCCGCGATGGACGAGATGTTGACCACGAGCCCATCGCCGTTGGCCTTCAGCATCGGTGCAAAGGCGCGGATGGTAGCGAACACGCCGCGGAAGTTGGTGCGCACGATGTCGTCGATGAGCTCGTCGGTCAGCGCGTCGAGGTCGCCAGCCGGCACGGGCTGCGTATGGCCCGCACTGTTGACCAGGATGTCGCAGCGGCCATGCGTGGCTTTCACCTCTGCGGCCGCGGCCTGCAGGCTTGGCGTGTCGACGATGTCGGCGCGGATCGCGCCGTGGCGCTGTCCTTGCGCAGAGGGCAGGGCGGCAGCACGCGCAGTCGCATCATCGCCCTTGCGGTGCAGCAGCACGCAGGTAGCGCCGAGCGCTGCGAGGCGAGTGGCCGTCGCGTAGCCGATGGCGCCGAGGCCACCGGTGATGACGGCGACCTTGCCGTCGAGTCTGGAAACAGGATCGAAGCTCATGGGATGAAGAGGAGTTGAGGAATCAAGGAATCGGCGGCCGTGGGAACTTCATCTCGCCCGGCTCGAGCTGGAAGTCGTACTGCAGCGTGGCGGTCTTGCCGTCGGGCGCGAGCGCGAAGCGGCCGATCAGCCGGCGCGTGACACCGAAGGTCGGGTCGCTCTCCAGGTTCTCGTCGTCATCGGCGAACACCTGCGTGATCAGCACCTTGTGGCCCGGCTTGCTCACCATGAAGTGCAGGTGAGCGGGCCGGTTCGGATGGCGCTGTTGCGCGCGCAGCAGCACACCGCAGGGTCCATCGGTAGGCACCGGGTAGCCGGCCGGCCGCACGCTGCGGAAGTGAAAGCGCCCCTCGGCATCAGTGCTGAAGCGGCCGCGCAGGTTCATGTCTTCCTGCTCGGGGTCCTGGTTCTCGTAGAGACCGACGGGCGAGGCCTGCCACACGTCGACCGTGGCATCGGCCACAGGCTGGCCCTTTGCGTCGCGCACCGTGCCTGTCACCGCGAGCGGAATGCCCGGCGTGCCTGAGCGCGCGATGTTGTCGCCCGGTGCGCAGGCCGGCGAGTTCGCGCGCCAGAACGGGCCGAGCAGTGCGGCCGGCGATTCGCCGTGCGGGTCCTGGTTGTTCTGCAGCGCCACCACGGTGGACACACCAAGGATGTCTGCCGCCAGCACCACTTCGTTCTTGGTTTCGCCGGTGGCCTGGCCGATGGCGACGATGAATTCGAGCGCCTGCTCGAATTCTTCCTCGGTCAGCTTCACCTCCTGGACGAAGGCATGCAGGTGGCGGGTGAGCGCATCCATCACGGTGCGCAGCCGTGGGTCGGGCGTTCGCTTCATGGCGTCGAGCGCGAAGCCCAGCACCGAGTCGGGGGAGGTGGCGATGTTCATGGTGGGTCTCGTGCAATCTGCGTGATTCATGCAATCGTTTGCACGATATTACGCCAGATCGTCGAAAAGTAAAATGACCACATTCCGCAGGTCATGAATAGGAAAAGCCGCCCCAAGCACCTGACACGCACGACAATCGTTTGCACAAATCATGAGCACCAGCCCGACTTCCTCCCCCGTGACCATCCGCGATGTCGCCCGTGCCGCCGGCGTGCATGTGTCGACCGTCTCGCGCGCGCTCAGCCCTGAGAAGCGTTCGTTGATCAGCGACGAGGTGCTGCGCGTGGTGGAAGAAGCGGCGCAGCGCCTGGGCTACCGGCCCAACCGCGCGGCCTCCGCGCTGCGCACCGGGCGCACCCACACCATCGGCGTGCTGGTGCCTGACATCACGAACGCGGTGTTCCCGCCGATCCTCCAGGGCATCGAAGCCAGCGCGGCGGCTCGTGGCTACTTCGTCTTCGTCACCAATGTGGTCGACCCCACGCTCGCGCGGCCGGTGCTCGAACGCATGCTGGCGCAACGCGTCGACGGCGTGATCCTGGCCACCGCCACGCGCGACGACCCGCTGGTCGACTTCGTCGTCAAGGCCGGCCTGACCACGGTGCTGGTCAACCGCGCCGACGAAACCGGCCGCCTGCCGGCCGTGGTCAGCGACGACCGGCTCGCGATGAAGCTCGCGGTCGACCACCTCGTCGGCCTGGGCCACAAGCGCATCGCGCATCTCGCGGGGCCGCAGAACATTCCCACCGGCGTGGGCCGCTCGCTGGGCGTGGAGCAGGCCTTGCGCGACCACCGCATGAAGCCGTTCCGCGTGGTGGAGTGCGCGAGCTACAGCCGCGAGGCGGGTGCGGTCGCAATGAAGCAGATGCTCGCAGCCGGTGCCGCGCCTCAGGCGGTGGTGTGCTGCAACGACCTCGTCGCGCTGGGCGCCTACGACGCGCTGCGCGAGGCGGGACTGCGCGTGCCGCAGGACATCTCGGTCACCGGCCACAACGACATGCCGCTGGTGGACATGGTCGATCCGCCGCTCACCACCATCCGCCTGCCGCACCGCGAACTCGGCTGGCGCTCGGCCGAGATGCTGTTCGCGGAGATCGATGGGGCGGCAATGTCGGCGTCGACAGTGGTGCTGAGGCCGGAGCTGGTGGTGCGCAAGTCGACGCGCGCGCCGGCCGCGCGCTGATCAGGGAGTCGCGTCCAGGAATTTGCGCCCTTTTTGCGCGCTGCGCGATAGGCTTCCCGCTCATGATCCGATTCCCGTTTGATCGTCCAGGCACGAGAATGGCCGGCAACCCTTTCATTGACAAGAGTTACCGCCCTGCATGAAAAGCACCGCCCCGCAGCTCACCGTCACTGAAGAACGCCGTGCATTCGGCTGGGTCGATGCCCTGGTCATGCTGGCCTTGCTGGGTTTGTTCTGGAGCGCATTGCACTTCGGCAAGGGCATGCTGGTGCATTTCGATCCGGCCGCGGTGCCGCAGGTCGACAACTCGCCGAACCTGATTCCGTACTACGCCGGCCGCACGCTGATGCGCATGTGGATCGCCTTCGGCTTCTCGCTGTTCTTCGCCATTTCCGTGGGCTACCTTGCGGCAAAGAACCGGACCGCGCGCGCCTTCATCCTGCCGGCGCTCGACGTGCTGCAGTCGGTGCCGGTGCTGGGTTTCCTGTCGGCAACGGTGACGGGGTTCATGGCGCTGTTTCCCGGCAGCCTGCTCGGCGTCGAGTGCGCGGCGATCTTCGCCATCTTCACCGGGCAGGTGTGGAACATGGCCTTCGGTTTCTATCACTCGATGGTCACCGTTCCCACCGACATGCAGGAGGCCGCGTCGACCTACGGCCTGACCCGCTGGCAGCGCTTCAGGACGGTCGAGCTGCCGGCATCGGCGCACAGCCTGATCTGGAATTCGATGATGTCCTTCGGCGGCGGCTGGTTCTTCGTTGCGCAGAGCGAAGCCATCAGCGTGATGAACAAGGACATCAAGCTGCCGGGCCTGGGCTCGTACATGGTGCAGGCGATCTCGAACGGCGACAAAACGGCTGCGCTGTGGGCGGTGGTGGCCATGATCGTGTTGATCCTGGCCAGCGACCAGCTGGTCTGGCGCCCTCTGCTGGCGTGGGCGGACAAGTTCAAGATCGAGCTGACGGGGTCGACGACCCCGGCGACCTCGTGGGTCTACAACCTGCTGCGCGGCGCCTACCTGTTCACCTGGATCAGCGAGCGCCTCTGGCGCCCGCTACTGGACAAGGTGTTCCAGGCGCGGGCTCCGATGGCGCGAATGCCGGTGAGGCTCAAGGCGTCATGGAAGAAGCTGCTCTGGCGGGTGGTGGGCATCGTGCTTTCCATCTGGATCGGTATCGAGCTTCTCCGGGCCGTGGCGGCGGCTACAGCCGCGCTGCACGGTGCGCTGTCCTTGGCCGACTTTGGCCACATCGTCTGGCTTGGCTTTCTTACGGCCCTGCGCGTCGCCGCCATGACAGTCCTGGCCACGCTGATCTGGACGCCGGTCGGCGTGTGGATCGGGTTCCAGCCGCGCGTTGCGCGATTCGCCCAGCCGCTGGCGCAGATCGGTGCGTCGTTTCCCGTGAACATGACGTTCCCGATCGTCGTCGGCTTCTTCGTGGCCAGCCACATCAGCCTCAACTGGGGCAGCATCCTGCTCATTGCCATGGGCACGCAGTGGTACATCCTGTTCAACGTGATCGCCGGCGCCATGGCGATTCCGAACGACCTGAAGGAAGCCGGGCGCGTCTACGGCCTGCGCCGCTGGAGCCTGTGGCGCACCCTGATCCTGCCGGCGATCTTTCCGTTCTGGGTGACGGGCGCCTGCACGGCCGCCGGCGGCGCATGGAACGCCAGCATCGTGGCCGAGCTCGCCACATGGGGCGGCACGAGCCTGCAGGCGGATGGCCTTGGCGCGTACATCGCCAACGTCACCAAGACGGGCGATACGCCATTGATCATCGCGAGCATCGGCGTGATGTCGATCTTCGTCGTGCTGATGAACAAGCTCATCTGGCGCCGGCTGTATGCCTTTGCCGAGCGCCGATTCAGATTGGACTGAACATGAACACTCCCACGCCCTCATTGCAGGAGTCGCCCGTGCCGGTGGCCGAGCTCCGTGCCGTCACCAAGACGTTCATGACTGCAGGAAACCATGAACTCAAGGTGCTCGACAACATCGACCTGGCCGTCAGCGAAGGCGAGTTCCTTGCGCTGCTGGGACAGTCCGGCTCGGGCAAGTCGACGATCCTGCGTTGCCTCACGGGCCTGATCGTGCCGACCTCGGGCCGGGCGCTGGCCAACGGCAAGCCGCTCAACGGCGTGAATCCCGATGCCTCGGTGGTCTTCCAGACTTTCGCGCTCTACCCGTGGCTCACCGTCGAGCAGAACGTGGCGGTGGGCCTGATGGCCAGAAAGATCGGCCGCGCCGAGCGCGACGCAGCCGTCGACAGGGCGATCGAGCTCATCGGCCTGGGCAACTACCACTCGGCCTTTCCGCGCGAGCTGTCGGGCGGCATGAGGCAGCGGGTGGGCATTGCGCGTGCGCTGGTTTCGCAGCCCAAGCTGCTGTGCCTCGACGAGGCCTTCAGTGCGCTGGATGTATTGACCGCAGAGAACCTGCGGCAGGAGCTGATCAGCCTGTGGCGCGACCCGGGCGGCGACCTCAGCTCGGTCTTCATGGTCACGCACAACATCGAAGAGGCGGTGGAAATGGCCACGCGCATCGTGGTCGTGTTTCCGCGCCCGGGACGCATCGGCCTCGTGCTGGAGAACAAGCTGCCCTATCCGCGCGACAGCAAGGACCCCGAGTTCCAGCGGCTGGTCAGCGTGATCCACGAGTGCATCACCACGATGACGCTGCCCGACCTGCCGCCGGAGACGCCCGTGAAGGGGGAGCCCATCTCACGTGCGCGCACCCGGATGGAATCGATCCCGCTGGTGCCGGTGGGGCAGATCCTCGGGCTGATGAGCATCCTCAGCGACTCGCCGGACCTGTCCAACATCTACGACATTTCCGACGAGATCGGCAAGGAGTTCGGCGAGACGATCGCCATTCTCAAGGCGGCCGAGATCCTCGAGTTGATCGATACGCCGCGGCAGGAGGTGCGCTTCACGGAGCTCGGCCGGAAGTTCGTTGCTGCCGACCGGCTCGGAAAGCGCGCGATCTTCGAGGAGCAGGTCTTCAAGCTGCGGCTGTTCCACATCATCATCGCGCTGCTCAAGGAATACGAAGAAGTCGAGGCCGAGCGCGTCATCAAGGACATCGGCAGCGCCTTGCCGTACGACAACCCGGAGAAGATCTTCGAGACGATGATCGCCTGGGGTCGCTACGCGGGCCTGATGGACTACAACGCCAAGACCGGCATGGTGTTCGTGCCGGAAGACGGGGATGCGGTCGAAGACGCGCACATCTGACGACCGCTGCGGCTGCTCAAGTCAAAGCAGCTCGAACGCGATGTCCTGCGCGCCTTCCCACAGCACCTTCCTGCCGAGCGCGCGCAGCTGCTCCCTGCCCTCCACGATCGTCAGGAAGTGGTTGCCCGCAAGCGGCCCCATCTTGCTGGCGAAGCTGCAGCTGCCGTAGGCCAGGATGATTTCGGTCTCGCTGTAGCCACCGGGGTAGAACAGGATGTCGCCGACCGAAGGATGGCTGGTGTGGTTCTCGAAGCCGACGCCCAGTTCGAAGTCGCCCAGCGGAATCCAGCAGCCCTCGCCGCTCCAGCGCACGTGGATGATCTTCTGCCTGTAGGGCAGCAGCCTGGTGAACGCCTCCACGGTCTTGGGTGCTTCGGGATTCGTTTCCGCGATGAAGCGCAAGCCCGCCGCTTCGATGCCAATTCTTGCCATGAGTGATTGAAGAAAAGTAAGTAAGGGTTGATCAGTGCAGCAGCTGGCTCAGGAAGAGCCGGGTGCGCTCGTGTTTCGGGTTGCTGAAGAACTCCTTCGGCTCTGCCTGTTCGACGATGGTGCCCTGGTCCATGAAGATCACGCGGTTGGCAACCTGGCGCGCGAAGTTCATCTCGTGCGTGACCGACAGCATGGTCATGCCGTCGTCGGCGAGCGAGACCATGGTGTCCAGCACCTCCTTGACCATTTCGGGGTCGAGCGCCGAGGTCGGTTCGTCGAACAGCATGACCTTGGGGCCCATGCACAGAGCACGCGCAATGGCCACGCGCTGCTGCTGGCCGCCTGAAAGCTGCGACGGATATTTGTTGGCCTGCTCCGGAATGCGCACGCGTTCCAGGTACGACATGGCCACTTCCTTCGCCTCTTTCGGCGTGTACTTCTTGCTCCACACCGGCGCGAGCGTGCAGTTCTCGAGGATGGTGAGATGCGGGAACAGGTTGAAGTGCTGGAACACCATGCCGACGTCGCGCCGCACCGCGTCGATGCGACGCATGTCAGCGGTGAGCTCGGCGCGGTTCACCACGATCTGCCCCTGCTGATGCTCTTCGAGCCGGTTGATGCAGCGCAGCAGCGTCGACTTGCCCGAGCCCGAAGGCCCGCAGATCACGATGCGTTCGCCGCGCTGCACTTCGAGGTCGATGTCGCGCAGCACCTGGAAGTCGCCGTACCACTTCTGCACGCCGACCATGCGGATGACGAGTTCGGCCCGGTTGTCTGTGGTCGACGCGGGCGTGTCCGGTTGCAAGGCGCTCATGGGAATACCTCAGGCGGTGGTGGTTCGGATCTTCAGGCCGAGTTCGTCGACCAGGCGCTTGGCCGCGGCGATGCCCTCGGCGCCCATAGGCAGACGCGGCGGGCGCGGCGCGCCGACCGGCAGGCCCATGGCCGCGAGCAGGGCCTTGGTGCCCGCCACGTACGACTGGCCGGCGACGAAGTCGATCATCGGAAAGTGCTTGAACGCCAGCTCGCGCGCCTCGGCCAGCTGGCCGGCCATGACGAGGTCGTACAGGCGCGCCATTTCGCCCGGAGCGCCGTTGGACGGCACTGCGGCCCAGCCCACTGCGCCCTCGACATACGACTCGAAGCCCATGATGCCGCCGAACACCGCCATGCGGCCGTCCGACAGCCGCATGATGTCGCGCACGCGGGTCACTTCCAGCGTCGATTCCTTGATGTAGCGGCAGTTGTCGATCTGCGAGAGCCGCGCCACCAGCGGCGGCTTCAGGTCGACGTTGGCAACGGCCGGGTTGTTGTAGACCATGATCGGAATGCCGATGGCGTCGGAGATGGTCTTGTAGTGCAGGAACAGTTCGTCGTCGGTGGGGGTGCAGTAGAAGGGCGGCAGCACCATCACGCCGTCGGCGCCCTGCGCCTCGGCGCGGCGGCTCAGGCGCACGGCGGCGCGCGTGTCTTCGGCGGTGGTGCCGATCAGCACCGGCACGCGGCCGGCGGCGCGGTTGATCACTGTCTTGGCGACGAGCTCGATCTCGTCGTCGGACATCGACATGAATTCACCCGTCGAGCCGAGCGGGATCAGGCCGTGGATGCCGGATTCGATCTGCCAGTCGACATAGCGCTCGAGCGTGGGCACGTCGACCGCGCCGTCGGCGTCGAAGGGCGTGACCATGATGGTGTAGGTGCCGCGGAAATCAGCCATGGGACAGGTTGTTCAGTAGGTCAATGGGTGGAGGAAGGCAGCAGGCCCGAGGCCACCAGTGCTGCGCGGATGCGCGCCGTGTCGTCGGCCGGCACGGGCAGCAGCGGCGGGCGTGGGTCCGGATGGGGCAGCCGGCCGAGAAGATGCAGCGCAGTCTTCATGCGGTTGTGGGCGTCGAGGTAGGGCGCGCGATAGAAGGCCCGGCACAGCGGCACCAGCCGATCGTTGACCGCACGTGCGGCAGCCAGGTCGCCGCGTGCGACGGCTTCGTGCAGCGCCACCAGCAGCGGGGCTGCCACGCTGCCCAGGCCCGACAGGATGCCGTCGGCGCCATAGGTCAGGGAAGCGAACAGCCAGCTGTTGCTGCTGCTCAGCAGCGTGACCGGGCGAGGCAGCGCGCGCAGGGCCCGGAGGTTGTCTTCGTAGAGCTCGGGAACGTCGCTGCCTTCCTTCACCGCCACGATGGCAGGCACGTCCAGGCAAAGCTGCGCCAACGTCTCGGTGGAGAACGCGAGGCCCGAGGCGCGCGACAGCTGGAACAGCACGATGGGCAGGCTGCTCGCACCGGCCACCTCGCTCACGAAGCGACGGGCCATGTCGGGCCGCGCGCCCGCGCCCTGCGCGAACACCGCGGGCGGAAACAGCAACAGGGCCGAGGCTCCGGCCTGCGTCGCATCCTGCGCCAGCGCGCAGGCGTAGCGGGTGTCGTCGGCCACCACGCCGGCCACCACGGGCACGCCGCCGGCCGCGGCCGCCGCAACGCTCACCACCTGGGCGCGCTCCGCGCGATCAAGCGAAGTCGCCTCGCCCGCATGCCCGTTGACCACCACCGCGCGCACGCCGGGCGTGCCGGCCACGTCGCGCACATGGGCGGCCAGCGCGTCGTCGTCGACGCGGCCGTCCGGGGTGAAGGGGGTGAGCGTGGCGGGCCAGATGCCGCCGACTCCGGAAATGTGCATGGCCATCCTGGGTTGGGTCGCTGAAGCCGGCAGTATGCAAGAAAATTGGAAACGATTGCAATAATCCCGACCAGCCTGCATGGCTTGCAGTTTTCTTCTTGACTACAGGCCTTATGAAAATCTACGATAAAAATATGCAAACGTTTACAAGAAACTGCTCTCGTAAGGCCAAGCCATGGCGGTAACGCTGCGCGACGTGGCCCGTGCCGCCGACGTTTCCATTGCCACGGCCTCCCGTGCGCTGGCCGGCTCCAGCCTGACCAACCACGCGACGCAGCGGCACGTGATCCAGGTCGCCGCCGCCCTCGGCTACCGCACCAACACCTTCGCCCGGGCGCTGAAAACCAAGCGCTCGCGGCTCATCGGCCTCACCGTGCACAACCTGGAGAACGCCTCGTTCCAGGTGCTCGCCTCGGTGGTGCAGACGCGCATGCAGGCGCTCGGCTACCAGGTCATCCTGAGCATCAGCGCCGACGACCCCGAGCAGGAACGCGACATCTTCAAGACCCTGGTCGACCACAGCGTCGACGGCCTGATCGCCGTGCCCAACGGTGCCAACGGCGCCCAGCTGCTGGCCATGGAGCACGCCGACATCCCGGTGATCTGCGCGGTGCGCCGCGTCGAGGGCGCCACGCTCGAATCGGTGCTCGCGGGCGACCTCGACGGCGCCTATGCCGGCACCAAGCACCTGCTCGACCTCGGCCACCGCCGCATCGGCCTGATCGTGGGCATGAGCGACACCACCTCCGGCAAGGAGCGCCTCGCGGGCTACAAGCGGGCCATGCAGGAAGCGGGCCTGCCCATCGATCCGGCGCTGATCCAGGCCGGCCGCTATGCGCCCGAAACAGGCGTGGTGGCCGCCAACGCGCTGCTGTCGATGCCCACGCCGCCCTCGGCCCTGTTCGTGGCCAACCACGAGTCGTCGCTCGGCGTGCTGCGCGTGGTGTCGGAGCGCAGGCTGCTGATTCCCGACGACCTTTCGCTGCTGTTCTACGAAGACTCGCCGTGGTTCGAGTGGCAGCGCCCCGCCATCAGCGTGGTGGACAGCGGCGCCTTTGAGATGGCCAACCTCGCGGTCGACCGGCTGGTGCAGCGCCTCTCCGGCGTGGCCAACAGCGGCCGCGAATACCGCGTCGGCTCGCGGCTGATACAGCGCGCCTCCTGCCGCGCCGTCGAAGCGCACTGAAACAACCTCTCCCCGACATGCCCTATCTCGAAATCCTGGCGCCCAGCGCCCCCGAAACCCGCAAGCGCACCGCCAGCCGCGCGCTGACCGACGGCGTCGTCACGTCGTTCGGCGTCGAGCCCTCGACCGTGACCCTGTACTTCATGTCCATCGCGCCCCACGACTATGCCCACGAGGGCCAGTTGGGCCACGACGGCGGGGGAGAGGGCACGCGCGTGTTCGTCAAGGTGCACGCCTACCGCCGCACGCCCGCCCAGCGCCGCGCGCTGGCCGCCGCCATCACGCCCGCGCTGGCTACCTGCTTCGCCACCGGCAGCCACAACGTGGCCGTCTATTTCCTCGACCGCGAACAGGACGAAGTCGCACACGACGGCCACCTGGCCAGCGACGAAGCAGAGCAGCAATCCGATCACACCGCCTGAAGACCATGACCCATTTCCTCACCGAAGACCAGATCTCGCTGCGCGACACCGCGCGCCGTTTCGCCGAGGGCGAAGTGCTGCCGCGCGCCGCGGCCATCGACCGCGAAGACAAGTTCGACCGCGTGCTGTACCGCGGCATGGCCGAACTCGGGCTGTTCGGCGTGAGCCTGCCCGAGGCGGCCGGCGGCTCGGGCTTCGACACCGTCAGCACCTGCCTCGTGATGGAAGAGCTGGCGCGCTGCTCGGGCGCCATCGGCAATGCGTTCGCGATTCCCGTCGAGGCGGCGCTGTTCCTGCACCACCACGGCAACGAGAGCCAGAAGGCGCTGATCCCCGGCATCCTCGACGGCTCCGTCGTCATGGCCACCGCGATGTCGGAGCCCGACTTCGGCTCCGACGTGGCCAGCATCACCACCACCGCGCGCGCCGTGGACGACGGCTGGGTGCTCAACGGCACCAAGGCCTGGGTCACGCTCGGCGGCGTGGCCGATCGCATCATGGTGTTCGCGCGCACCGGCAAGGAGGCCGGCCACAAGTCGATCAGCTGCTTCATGGTCGATGCGCACCAGGCCGGTGTGAGCCGCGGCAAGAACGAGGAACTGCTCGGCATGCACGGCCTGGAAGACTGCCAGATCGTGCTGCAGGACGTGCACGTGCCCAGGACTGCGCTGATCGGCGCCGAGAACCAGGCCTTCAAGACGGCCATGGGCAACTTCAACTTCAGCCGCCTGCTGATGTCGTCCATGGCGCTCGGCATGGCGCAGGCCGCGATGGAAGACGCCGTGGCCTACGCCACCACGCGCAAGCAGTTCGGCGAGCCGATCATGAACTTCCAGGCCATCCAGTTCATGGTGGCCGACATGGCGACCGACATCGCCGCGGCGCGCCTGCTAATCCACCACGGCGCGCGGCTGCAGGACGCCGGCCACTCCATCGCCAAGGAAGGCGCGCAGGCCAAGCTCTTCACTACCGACATAGCGATGCGCCACGTGTCGAACGCGCTGCAGATCCACGGTGGCAACGGCTACTCGCGCGACTACCGCATCGAGCGCATCTTCCGCGACGTGCGCCTGGCGCAGATCTACGAAGGCACCAACCAGATCCAGCGCCTGATCATCTCGCGCCAGGTCGTGAAAGAACTGGCTTGAGGACGCAGCCATGATCGACTGCATCACCCCCGACGCCGCCGCCGCGCTGCTGCGCGATGGCGACATGGTGCTGGCCGGCGGCAACGGTGGCTCGGGCGTGCCCGAAGCCGTGTTCGAAGCCATCGAGCGGCGCTTCACGGCCGGCGACGGCCCGCACGACCTCACGCTGTTCCACGTTACCGGCGTGGGCGCGCTCACCGAGAAAGGGATGTGCCACTTCGCGCACCCGGGCCTGGTGCGCCGCGTGATCGGCGGCAACTTCGGCATGCAGCTGCCGTTCATGAAGATGATCCTCGCGCAGGACGTGGAGGCCTACAACTTCCCCCAGGGCGTGATGACGCACCTGTGCCGCGCGATGGCGGGCCGCCAGCCCGGCGTGCTCACGCACGTGGGCCTCGAAACCTACATGGACCCGCGCCAGGACGGCGGCCGCATGAACGCGCGCACCACCGAGGCGCTGGTCGAGCTGGTGCACGTGGCCGACCGCGACTGGCTGTTCTACCGTGCGCCCGGGGTGCCGAACGTGGCGCTCATCCGCGGCACCTCGGCCGACGAAGACGGCTACGTGAGCATGGAGCACGAAGCCACCGCGCGCGAAGACCTCTCGATGGCGCAGGCCGTGCACAACGCTGGCGGCATTGTCATCTGCCAGGTCAAGCGCATCGTCAAGCGCGGCACGCTGCATCCGCACATGGTGAAGATCCCGGGCTTCCTGATCGATCACTTCGTGGTCGAGCCCGAGCAGATGCAGACCTACACCACGCGCTACGACCCGGCGCGCTGCGGCGAGATCGTGGTGCCGGCCTCGAGCATCGCGCCAGACCCGCTCGACGTGCGCCGCGTGGTGGCAAGGCGCGCGGCCTTCGAGCTGCGCCCGCGCGACGTGGTGAACCTCGGCGTGGGCATCTCCGCGATGATTCCCAACGTGGCCTCGGAAGAGGGCATTGCCGACCTCATCACGCTCACGGTCGAGTCGGGCGTGGTCGGCGGCGTGCCCGGTCATGCGCGCGAGTTCGGCACTTCGGTCAACCCGCGCGCGATCCTCGACCAGTCGTACCAGTTCGACTTCTACGACGGTGGCGGCCTGAGCTGCGCGTTTCTCTCGTTCGCGCAGGTCGACCCGCAAGGCAACGTCAACGTCACGCGTTTCGGCAAGCGCTACGACGGCGCGGGCGGCTTCATCAACATCACGCAGAACACGCAGCGGCTGGTGTTCAACGGTTCGCTCACTGGGGGCGACTTCGACATCGGCGTGGCCGACGGCGAACTCAAGATCCGCCGCGACGGTGCATTCAAGAAGTTCGTGCCGGCGGTCGATCAGATCAGCTTCTCGGGGCGGCTCGCGCGAGAGCGAGGCCAGCAAGTGAGCTTCGTGACCGACCGCGCCGTGTTCGAACTCGAAGCCGACGGGCTCGTGCTCACCGAGATTGCGCCAGGCGTGCGACTGAAGGAAGACGTGCTCGAGAAGATCGGCTTCGAGGTGCGCGTCAGCGAGCAGTTGCGCACCATGGACGCACGCATCTTCCGCAACGGCCCCATGGGCGTGCACGACGAGTTCATTGCGAAGGCACCACGCCACGCTGGCAACACGGCGCAAGGAGAGCGGGCATGAGTGACGTGTATTTCGAAGACGTGGTGATCGGCGCAGAACTGCGCAGCGAAAGCCACGTCGTGAGTGCCGATGACATCGGCCGCTTCTGCGATCTCACGCACGACCACCATCCATTGCATACCGATGCGGACTACGCGCAGTCGCGCGGCTTTCCGGGCGTCATTGCGCACGGGCTGTTCGGTCTCTCGCTGATGGAGGGGCTGAAGACCGCATTGAAGATTTACGAGAACAGTTCCATCGCTTCGCTCGGTTGGGATCAGGTCCGGTTCTTGCGACCTGTTGTTGCAGGCGATGCGGTGCACGTGGTGTTCCGCTTCACCGACAAACGTCTTTCGTCGCGCGGTGGCCGCGGCGTGGTGACCGAGAGCCTGCAGCTCGTCAACCAGCGCGCGGAGCCCGTGATCGAAGCCGTGCACGTGGCGCTGGTTGCATGTCGACAAGCGACCCAGGCGGCCTGACTTCGATTGCCCGAGTTCTTCTCTTTCTTTCCTTCCCTGTCTTCAACGAAAGCATCTCATGCACATGATCAAACTATCCCTGGGTTTCATCGTCGGCCTCGTGCTGAGCGGCTCGGTCCTTGCCCAGACCTGCACACCCAAAGTCTCCGCCGAACACCTGACCGCACCCGGCAAGCTCCAGATGTCCACCAATCCGACGCTGCCGCCGCAGCAGTTCGTCGACAGCAAGGGCGAGTTGCAGGGGCTCAACATCGAGCTCGGCCGCGCTGTCGCAAAGCAACTGTGCCTCGAGCCCGTCTTCATGCGCATGGACATGCCGCCGATGGTGCCCGCGCTGCAGGCCGGCCGCTTCGACGTGATCAACACCGGCCTGTTCTGGACCGAGGAGCGCTCCAAGCTCATGTTCCAGGTGCCGTACGGCCAGCAGTCGATGAGCATCTACACCGTGCCGAACAGCAAGCTCGCGCTGACCAAGTTCGAAGACCTCTCGGGGCACGTCGTCGGTATCGAGACCGGTACGTATGCCGAGCGCAAGTCGCGCGAATCGAATGCGGCCATGGTCGCCAAGGGCATGGCGCCTATCGACTTCCGCACCTTTGCAACGGCCTCCGAAACCACCGCCGCGCTGCGCGCCGGCCAGCTGGAAGCGGGCATCAACATCGACGAGACGGCCATTGCCTTCGAGGAGCGCGGCATCGTCAAGATCCGCGCGAGCGGCCTCTACGGCACCGACATCACGCTGTCGTTCCGCGACCGCGCGGTTGCCGAAGCCGTGGCGCAGGCCCTGACCGACCTGAAGGCCGACGGCACCTACGACAAGCTGTTCGACAAGTTCCGCATGACGCGCCTGAAGGACACCACGAAGTTCGCGATCCGCGGCCCCGGCCCGTCGCCGAAGTAAGCAGGTTGAAGAGGGTCCGGCCGTGTTCAATTTCGATGCCTTCCTGTCCTACTTCGTCAACCCGTTCCTCCTCGGGGGCGTGGGCATCACGATCGGACTGACCATCGCGACCATCGTGATCGGCCTGGCCCTGGCGCTGCCACTGGCGCTGGGCAGCATGTCTTCGCATCGATTGTTGTCGGCGCCGGCGCGTTTCTACATCTGGGTGTTTCGCGGCACGCCGCTGCTGGTGCAGATCGTCATCATCTACACCGGGCTGCCGCAGCTGGGCCTTCGCTTCGACGTGCTGACTTCCGCGGTGCTGGCGCTGAGCCTGAACGAAGCGGCGTACCTGTCGGAGACCATTCGCGGCGGCTTCTCCGCCATCGCGAAGGGGCAAATCGAAGCGGCCAAGGCGTTGAGCCTTTCGCGCTTCGCGACCTTGCGGCTGGTGACCCTGCCGCAGGTTTTGCGGGTGATCATTCCGCCACTGGGAAACTCGGTAAACGGGCTGCTCAAGGCAACCTCGCTGGCGTCGGTGATCTCGATGGAAGAGCTGATGCGCCGCGCCCAGGTGCTCATGCAGGAAAAATTCGAAGTGCTCGAACTCTATTGCGTCGCGGCCTGCTTCTACCTGGTGCTGACCACGCTCTGGGATCGCGTGCAGGTGCGGCTGGAGCGCCACTACGGCAGGGGCTATGCGGCTGCGCGTGGCGCGGCCTGAACCGGATTCATCTGAACCATGTCCACTTCAACCTCCGACTTCGACCTTGTCGTGCGCAATGCGCGCGTCGTCACCGCTTCAGACACCTTCGATTGCGATATCGGCATCAGCGAAGGGCGCATCGTGCAGCTCGGGGCGAAGCTCGGCACCGCCGCGCGCGAGATCGATGCGGCCGGCCGCACGGTAACGCCCGGTGGCGTGGATGCCCACTGCCATCTCGACCAGCCGATGCCGCCGCCCACGCGCAACGCCGACGACTTCGACACCGGCACGCGTTCGGCGGCTTGCGGAGGCACGACGACCGTGATTCCGTTCGCCGCGCAGCAGAAGGGCCAGTCGCTGCGCGCTGCGGTCGAGGACTATCGTGGCCGCGCCGCCGGCAAGGCCCACGTCGACTACGCCTTCCACCTGATCGTGAGCGACCCGACGCCCACGGTGCTGAAGGAAGAGCTGCCGGCGCTGATCAAGGAAGGCTTCACGTCTTTCAAGATCTACATGACCTACGACGACATGAAGCTCGACGACGGCCAGATCCTCGACGTGCTGGCGGTGGCGCGCGAACACGGCGCAATGGCGATGCTGCATGCCGAGAACTCCGACTGCATCGAGTGGCTGACCAAGCGGCTCGAGGCCGCAGGCCGCACCGCGCCGCGCTTTCACGCGCATGCGCGGCCGATGCTGGTGGAGCGCGAGGCGACGCACCGCGCCATTGCGCTGGCCGAACTGGTCGATGTGCCGATCCTGATCGTGCACGTGTCGGGCCGCGAAGCCGTCGAGCAGATCCGCTGGGCGCGTGCGCATGGCCTGAACGTGTTCGCCGAGACCTGCCCGCAGTACCTGTTCCTCACCGCTGAAGACCTGGGCATCGACGACAGCTACAAGGGCGCGAAGTGCGTGTGCAGCCCGCCACCGCGTGACAAGGCCAACCAGCAGGTGATCTGGGACGGACTCAACGACGGGCTCTTCACCGTGTTCTCGTCTGACCATGCGCCGTTCAAGTACGACGCACCGGAAGGCAAGAAGCCCGGTGGCGAAGAGGTCGCGTTCCGCCACATTCCCAACGGCATTCCGGGCATCGAGACGCGCATGCCGCTGCTGTGGTCCGAAGGCGTGCTCTCGGGCCGGATGACGGCCAACCGTTTTGTCGAGCTCACGGCCACGGGCCCGGCCAAGGCCTACGGTCTGCATCCGCGCAAGGGAACGATCGCGGTGGGTTCCGATGCAGACATCGTGATCTGGGACGAACGCGACTTCGTGCTGAAGAACGAGCAGCTGCACCATGAGGTCGACTACACGCCGTATGAAGGCATGCCGCTCAAAGCCTGGCCGGGCGTGACGCTGAGCCGCGGCGAGGTGGTGTGGGACGGCAGCAGCTTTCATTCGCACCAGGGGCGCGGCGAACTGCTGGCCTGCGGTGTGCCGACGTTGATGCCCAGGCGTCGTTGAGAAAACGCCGGAGGCCGCCAGTCGATGACATTGCGAACCGGTTAATCAAATCTTAAAACAGCTAAAAACTTATTAAAGCCATCCCTTCAGCATCGGCTCCAGAAGGCGACGACATGGTGTCTGTCGCCGACCATTCGTACTGGAGCCTCCATGCTGAACCACCTGAAGTCAAACTGTCTTTCGAGCCGAGAAAAGAACAGCCGCGCGCGCATACCTTTCAGAACCATCGCTGCGGGCGTCGCCTCTGCGGCATGCGTTTCGTCGGCATGGGCGCAAGTTGCACAAGACCAGCTCTCCGAAGCGGGTTCGCAATGGGGCATCGGCATTGCCGCTGGCATGGAGCGCAAGCCCTATCGCGACTTCGACAACAAGGGCCTGGCCATCCCCATGCTCACCTACGAGAACAAGTGGGTCAGCGTTGCGTTCCCGAGTGCCGATTTGAAGCTGACGTCCGTAGGGCCCGTCTCTTTGCGGCTGCGTGCGCGCTACGCGGGCGATGGCTATGAGGCCGACGATTCGCCCTATTTCGGCGGCATGGAAAAGCGCAAGGGCAGCCTGTGGCTGGGCGGAGCAGCCATCTGGCGCAACGACATTGCCAACCTGTCGGCCGAACTGCTGGCCGACGGGTCGGGCAACAGCAAGGGAACGCGGTTCAAGGTGCAGATCGACCGGCGCTTTTCTTCGGGTGCCTTCGGCTTCACGCCGCGCCTGGCCGCGCATTGGGTCGACCGCAAGTACGTCGACTACTACTACGGCGTGACGGCGGCCGAGGCCCGATCCGACCGGCCCGAATATGCCGGCAAGGCTACCGCCAACATCGAAGTGGGCCTGCGCGTGGACTACGCCGTGGCGCCGAAGCAGACAGTTTTCCTGGACGTGAGCGCGACCAGCTTCGGCAGCGGCATCAAGAACAGCCCTTTGGTCAGCCGGTCGAACCAGACCGGCGTGCGCCTCGGGTACGTCTACAGGTTCTGAGAAGAGGTCGACGGGGGTGGCGCTGCCGCCGCCGGGAACACCACCCGGATGGCAAAGCCGCGCCCCTCCAGTCCATCCCCGGTTTCGATGGTCGCATGATGCAGCTGGGCGATTCCAGCCACCAGCGACAGGCCGATGCCGCTGCCGCGCGTGGAAGTGCCGGCAGCCCGATGGAAGCGCTCGAAGATCGCCTTGCGCTCCGACAGCGGCACGCCGGGACCGTCGTCTGCCACTTCGAGATAGACCCTGTGCGTCTCTTCCTGCCCGACGGCCGGCTCATGGCCGCAGCTGACCCGAACGCGCCCGCCCTTGGGCGTGTAGCGCAGCGCGTTGTCGATCAGGTTGCGCAGCAGGATGCCCATCTCGTCGATGTTGCAGTGGATGGTGCACTTGCGAATATCGAGCAGGATCGAGCGCTCCTGCTGCAGGGCATGGGTGTCGAAATCGCGGGTCACGTGCAGGATGAGATCGCTCAGGTCTGCCCGCATGTGCTGCGGAGCATTGGCACTCGCATTCAGTCGTGCCAGGTCGAGCAACTGTTCGGACAGCCGCGAGCTGCTCTGTGCGACCCGAAGCAGCTTGGTCAGTGCCACGTCCTTGTCGGCGGCGGTGTTCGCGCGCAGCGCGATCTGGGCCTGCGCCTGCAGCGCAGCCAGGGGCGTGCGCAGCTCGTGGGCGGCATCGCCGATGAAGCGACGCTCGCCCTCGATCGATTCGGAAAGCTGCTCCAGCAGACGATTGAACGACGCGACCAGCGGATGCAGCTCGCGCGGCAGCGCGGCCGAGGACAGCGGCGT
This sequence comes from Variovorax sp. F042, assembly GCF_057814215.1. Classification (NCBI taxonomy): domain Bacteria; kingdom Pseudomonadati; phylum Pseudomonadota; class Betaproteobacteria; order Burkholderiales; family Comamonadaceae; genus Variovorax; species Variovorax sp. F042. The sequence goes on along the minus strand of NZ_JBVASX010000002.1, from coordinate 729,035 downwards.
GAGGTCGAACCTGCGCCGGCTTCGCATGGCAGCTTCCAGCGCCACCACTGGCTTGAGCGAGCTGCGTACCACCAGCCACATCAGCGCGCCCACGATCAGCAACAGGATGGTGCTGAGTACCAGCCCGGTCAGGGCCTGGTGCTGCATTTCGGCGTCCACCACGCTGTGGAGGTTGCCGACCTGTACATAGATCCGGCCTTTGGAATCCGAGACCGAATAGACACGCCATCGTCTTCCCTCGATCACCGTGGTGGTGATGCCATCCTCGAAGCCTGGCCGCAGCGGCGATTCGGGAGCTCCGGGCGTACGCACGGACAACCGCTTGCGATCGATCCAGACTTGGAAGACGAGTTGCTCGCTCTCTGCCAGCGCGGGGTCCCGCAGTTGCAGCCCTGGCCCCGTCACAACCATGTCCTTGTCGGCCGGAATTGTCAGCAGGATGCGAGTGGCAATGACCTTGAGCTTGTCGTCCCAGATGCTGGCTTTGTTGTGCGCGAGATACGCGAAAAGCACCGCGAACGCCACGATCCAGCCCAGGACGATGGTCGCCCCGAGCATCAGGATCATTCGCGCATAGAGCGACTTCGACTTCGACTTCACGGCGGAGGCTGGCCGACGACATAGCCATGGCCGTGAACGGTGCGGATCAGGTCGTCGCCGAGCTTGCGGCGCAACTGGTGGATGAACACGGCAATGGTGTTGCTCTCGACGACGCTGGCCGTTCCGTAGACCACATCCTGCAGTTGATCGCGCGTGACGACGTGGCCGGGGCGTTCCAGCAAGGCGAGCAGGGTGCGGTACTCGTGCGCGCTCAACGGCACATCGACGCCGGCCTTGGTGACCACGCGGCGACTGCGGTCGACCGTGACGTCGCCACGGGAAAAAACGGGTATCACGCGACCCTGGCTGCGGCGAATGACCGAACGCACACGTGCCCACAGTTCGTCGAACTGGAAGGGCTTGACGAGGTAGTCGTCGGCGCCTGCGTCGAGGCCGTGGATGCGCTCGCTCAACTGATCGCGCGCCGTGAGAATCAGGACCGGTGTCGGGTCGTAGCGGCTTCGCATCGACCGCAGCACCGTCAGGCCCGACTCTCCGCCTGGCAGGCCCAGGTCCAGCAGCACGGCTGCATAGGCATGGTCGATCAGGGCGATCCGGGCGGCTGATGCATTGCCGACACGGTCGATGGACCAGCCGCTCTGGCGCGCGCCATCGCACACGGCTTCACCCAGCATGTCGTCGTCTTCTACGAGGAGCAGGTGCATGAGAGCGGAATTTCTTGTGGCCGAACGAAACAGCCCGGATGATGCGCCAGGATCATTAATGACTTTTTAAGATGTGCGAGAAGGCCATGAACGAAGTTGCGAGTAGAACCATGCGAGCCATCGTGCTGGACGCACCCGGGCCGCCCGAGGCGCTGCACTATCGCGAGCTGCCCATACCGACGCCGCTCAAGGGGCAGGTTCTCATCAAGGTCCGCGCGTTCGGGCTCAATCGATCAGAGCTTCATACGCGGCTGGGGCTGGCGGAAGGCGTGACCTTTCCCCGGGTGCTCGGCATCGAAGCCTGCGGGCAGGTCGCCGAGTGCCCCGGAGGCGAGTTCGAGGTCGACCAGCAAGTGGTTGCGGTGATGGGGAACATGGGGCGCACCTACGACGGCGGCTATGCCGAATACACCTGCGTGCCGGCAAGCCAGGTGATTCCGTTCAAGAGCACGCTTCCCTGGAGCACGCTCGGCGCCGTCCCCGAGATGCTGCAGACGGCCTATGGCTCGCTGGTCAACGCGCTCGATGCGCAACCTGGCCAATCGATCCTGGTGCGGGGCGGGACTTCGTCGGTTGGCCTGGCGACTGCCATCCTGGCCAGGCAGCGCGGCCTCGTGGTCTTCTCGACGACGCGCAACGCTGCAAAGCGGGATGTGCTCACGGCTGCCGGGGTCGACCACGTGATCGTCGATGACGGCGATGTGGCTTCGCAGGTCCGGAAGATCCTGCCGGGTGGCGTGGATCTCGCACTGGAGTTGGTCGGCACGCCTGCGTTGCCCGACACCTTGCGGGCCGTTCGGCCCAGGGGCGTCGTCTGCTTCACCGGGATGCTGTCGAACGAGTGGCTGGTCAAGGACTTCTATCCGATCGGCTATCTGAAGAACCTTGTGCGGCTTTGCGCGTACTCCGGCGATGCCTCCGACCTGCCTGCCTCGGTGCTTCAGGACTTTCTCGACGGCGTGAGCGCGGGCAAGCTGAGCGTGCCCATCGACCATGTGTACGGCTTCGACGAGATCGTCGAAGCTCACACGAAGATGGAGAGCAACAGTGCGGCCGGCAAGCTGGTGGTGGTCGTGTAGCAGACCGCATTGCCGATGACTTGAAGGTTTTCGGCTGCGCCTTCGAATGCCTTGCTCTTCCGGCTGAGGTGTCGCGCTTCATAGACTGAAGCGCATCGCTCAACGGGAGAACCGCGAATGAAAAATCCAGTCTTTGTCGTGCCTGGGCACGGCAATTCAGGCCCTGCGCATTGGCAGAGCATCTGGCAGTCGACTCGACCGGAATGGCTCCGGTTGCAGGTCGATGACTGGGATCGGGCGGTTTGCGACGACTGGGTCTCGGCGCTGGAGCAGCAGGCTGGCGGGTTGGGCCGCGATCTTGTGGTCGTGGCGCACAGCCTGGGTTGCCTGGCCGTGGTGCATTGGGCGATGCGGTGCACGCCCCGGATTCGAGGCGCATTGCTCGTCGCAGTGCCCGACCCTCAGGCCGCTGCCTATCCGGCGGAAACGTCGCTGGGGTTCGAGCCACTACCGCCCGCCCGGCTGCCGTTTCCGAGCATCGTGGTCGCCAGCAATGACGATCCCTATGGCAGCACGGCTTACGCGAGCGAGCGCGCACGCGCCTGGGGCAGTGAGTTCGTCGAGGTGGGGGCGCTTGGGCACATCAACGCTGCCAGCGGCCTCGGCGACTGGCCCGAGGGCTACCGCCTGCTGCAGCGCTTGCTCTGAACCGGGCGCTGCCTACAGCTGGTCCGTGGGCACGAACCACGAGAACAGCAGCAGCTGCAGCCGTGTCAGCATGCTCGAGTCCGGCTCGCTGTCGAGCACCTCGTTGTCGACGTCGCCGGTGCCGACCCATTGCACGTTCTGGCCATCGGGCTTGAGCGTGACGCGGTAGACGCCCTCGATGTCGTCGAGCTGGTAGGCGAAGAGCAGTGCCTGTGTCAGGTCGAAGCTGCGCACGCGCACGCCGAACTCGGTGTTGAGCCGGGCGGAACGCGGGTCGAGGTTCATCGAGCCGAGCAGCACCCACTGCCGGTCGACCAGTGCCAGCTTGGCGTGCAGGCGGCCGCGCGCCTTCTTGAGCAGGTCGCGGAACTGGCCGCTGCGCCGCAGCTGCTGGGTGCTGACCTCGTACAGGTTCACGCCCAGCTTGAGCATGTCGACGCGGTAGCGGTTGTAGTTGATGTTGACCAGTGGCTCGTCGCTGTCGGCCAGCGAGTTGGTGATGACGGTGATGTTCACGCCGTGGTCGCGGCCCATGCGGATGCGTTCCATGCCCTCGTCGCCGGGAATGAAGTAGGGCGAGATCACCACCACGTTCGACTGGGCCGTGGCCAGCATTTCGTGGAAGCGCTGCGCCAGCGATTCCGTGGGATGCGCCATGACGCCCAGTGCCTTGTTGGGGCTGTCGGCGGAGGCATGGGCCTCGGCGCGCATCCACTTGGCCTCGTCGATGTTGGCGAGCTGGGCGGCCAGTGGCGGGTCGCCGAGCAGGTCGGTGGCGGCCAGCGGGTCGGGCGGCGGTGCATGGGCGGGAGAGGTCGCCTCTTCGAAGTCCGCTTTGAGTTGCTGCGGCGTGCGGCTGGTGCTGGCCACCCGCTGCAGGGGGTAGACCACGTCGCTGTTCCAGTAGGTGTCGAAGATGGCGGCGGACTCGGGGACCACCGGGCCGGCCAGCAGCACCTCGAAATCGATGAAGTTCGCGCTCTCGCTGCGCAGGAAGTATTCGTCGGCCAGGTTGCGGCCGCCCGCGATGGCCATGGCGCCGTCGGCCACGAACAGCTTGTTGTGCATGCGGTGGTTGAGCCGCCTGAAGTCGGAGAAGAACTCCAGCCAGCGCCCCGACGAATGGTCGCGCGCGTTCACGAAGGGGTTGAACAGCCGGATCTCGGCATTGGGCTCGGCGGCCAGGCCGAGCAGCAGGCGGTCCATGCCGGCTGTGTAGAAGTCGTCGAGCAGCAGCCGCACGCGCACGCCGCGCCGGGCCGCATTGCGCATTTCGCGCAGCAGCAGGCGGCCGGTCTTGTCGTTGCCGAGCTGGTAGGTCTGGATGTCGAGCGATGACTTGGCGCGCCGCATCAGCTCAAGCCGTGCATCGAGCGCGAAGGAGGCTTCGATCAGCGGCCGCATGCTGGTCAGGCCGTCGGGCGGGGAATTGAGGCTGACGGCCGCGCGGCCGAGCTCGGTGGCGGGCGAGGCCGCAATGGCCAGCGTCGGCGGTTCGGGCGTGCGCGGCGGGAGGCCGGCGCAGCCGGTCAGCGCAATGGCAGTCGCAAGGACCATCAGCCGCAAAGCCGGACCGCGCAGCGCGGGAAACAGAAAGGCAATGAGCTTGAGCATGAGGGCTGCCAACGCACGGGAAGCGTGCGGGCGGCATGGTAGCCGGTTCACCCCTAACCCGAAGACGCAATTTCGCAACGCAACGCCCTTCACTCAGGGCGGTGATTGGAGGAAGCGGAAATTTGTCACGACTAAAATGCGAATCGTTCGTATTAATCAAAATTTCGAGGAGTGGAGCAGGAATGAAGAGGTTGGTGCTGATGGGGTGCCTGGCGATTTCCACACAGCACCAGGTGCTGGCCCAGACGACGAATGCGGGCTCGCTGCCCGAAGTGCGGGTCGACGCGAATGCCGAAGCCGAGACGGCGACCACGCCGGTGATCGGCTACCGTGCGAAAAATGCGGTCACCGCCACCAAGACCGACACGCCGCTGTCGGAAACGCCCCAGTCCGTGACCGTGATCACGCGCGACCAGATGGTCGACCAGGGCGCGATCAACGTGCAGGACGCGCTCAACTACGCGGCCGGCGTGCGCTCCGACGCCTACGGCCTCGATTCGCGAACCGATTCCGTGCGGGTGCGAGGCGCTTACCCCGACGTCTACCTCGACGGCCTGCGCCAGGCCTACGGCTACTACACCAGCACCACCCGCACCGAGCCCTACACGCTGGAGCGGCTCGAAGTGCTGCGCGGCCCCTCGGGCATGCTGTTCGGTGCCGGCACTGCCGCCGGCGTGGTCAACATGGTCAGCAAGCGGCCGCTGCAGGAGGCCCAGCGCGAAGTGGGCGTGCAGTTCGGCAGCTTCGGCCGCAAGCAGATCCAGGCCGACCTCACCGGCCCGCTGAACGCTGACGGCTCCCTGTCGTACCGCCTGATCGCGCTGCAGCGCAAGTCCGATACGCAGGTCGACTACGTGCCCGACGACCGCAGCGTGATCGCGCCTTCGCTGACCTGGCGGCCCAACGCCATGACCTCGCTGACGCTGCAAGGCCTCTGGCAGAAGGACAAGAGCGGCAGCAGCTCGCAGTTCCTGCCCTGGGAGGGCACCTTGCTGCCGAACCCGAACGGACGTCTTCCAGGCAGCCGCTTCATCGGCGAACCGGGCGACTACTACGACAGCGAGCGCAAGACCTTCGGCTGGCAGTTCGAGCACAAGTTCAACGACAGCTGGACGCTGCGCCAGAACTTCCGCTACGCGCGCAACGAAAACGACAACCGCTACCACTACGGCGGCGCGTTCGCGGGGGCTGAAAGCTGGGATGCCACCGACCCGATCTTCAAGCGCGTGCTGGGCCGCTACTACGACAGCTCGCTCACGCGCAACCGCACGCAGACGCTCGACAACCACGTCGAGGGCCACTTCCAGACCGGCGCCCTGAAGCACACGCTGCTCGTGGGTGCGGACTTCGCACGCCAGCGCGAGAACGTCTGGGTCGGAACGACTTTCGACACCATCGACGTCTATGCGCCGGTCTACGGCCATCTCGACGAGCCCGTGCGCGACGCGCGGCCACGCACCCGCCAGCGCCAGACGGGCGTCTATCTGCAGGACCAGATCAAGCTCGACAACTGGATCCTGGTGGCGGGCCTGCGGCACGACAGGGCCGTGTCCAGCGCCGCCGGCAGCAACGACGAGAAGAGCAGCGCCACCACCAAGCGCCTCGGCCTGATGTACGCCTCGCCCTCTGGCTGGTCTCCGTACCTGAGCTACAGCGAGTCGTTCACGCCGCAGGCTGCGCGCGAAGGCCGCATCTTCAGTCCGCTGCGCGGCGAGCAATGGGAGGTGGGCGTGAAATACGAGCCCAAGGACCGCGCCCTGGCCTTCAGCGCCGCGGTGTACGACCTGCGCGAGAAGAACCAGATCAGCGAGCCGCAGCTCAAGGTGTTCACGCAGCTCGGCGAAACCAAGACCCGCGGCGTGGAGCTGGAGGCCAAGGGATCGATCGGCCCGAACCTCGACCTCATTGCCCACTACAACTACACCGACGCCGACGCGCTGATCGAGGGCCTGCCCAAGCACCAGGCTAGCGTCTGGGCCAAGTACAAGTTCTCGGTCGGCGGCGTGAGCGGCTTCTCGGCCGGCGCCGGGCTGCGCATGATGAGTTCGTTCCGCGACATGCAGTCGGGCGTGGGTCCGCGCATCCCGGGCGTTGCGCTGGCCGACCTCGTGTTCGCCTACGAAACCGCCGCCTGGCGCTATGCGCTCAACATCAACAACGTGACGGACAAGGTCTACTTCAGCACCTGCCTGTCGCGTGGTGACTGCTGGTACGGCTCGCGCCGCAACATCGTCGCCAGCGCCACCTACCGTTTCTAGAATCCCTTTCTCCATCAGAGCCACCACGACATGAACAGCCGAAAGATCAAGACCTGGGCCTGGGTGCACAAGTGGAGCAGCCTCGTGTGCACGGTGTTCATGCTGCTGCTGTGCATCACGGGGCTGCCGCTGATCTTCCACCACGAGATCGGCCACCTGCTCGGCACCGAGGTCGAGGCGCCGAAGATGCCGGCGGGCACGCCGCACATCAGCCTCGATCGCGTGCTCGACATCGCGAAGGCGAAGCACCCCGACCGCGTGGTGCAGTTCGCCTCGCAGCCCGAGGACGACGACGGCCTGTGGTTCGTCACGCTCACGCCCACGCCGGAAGCCACGGACGACTTCAAGTCGGTCGCGATCGATGCGCGCACGGGCGAGGTGCTCGCACAGCCCAAGTTCGACGAAGGCTTCATGTACGTGATGTTCAAGCTGCACGTCGACCTCTTTGCCGGGCTGCCGGGCAAGCTGTTCCTTGGCTTCATGGGCCTGCTGCTGCTGGTGGCCGTCGTCTCGGGCGTGGTGCTGTATTCGCCCTTCATGCGCAAGCTCGACTTCGGCACGGTGCGGCGCGAGAAGCGGCCACGCCTGAAGTGGCTCGACCTGCACAACCTGCTGGGCATCGTCACGCTGGTGTGGGTGTTCGTGGTGGGCGCCACCGGCATGATCAACACGTGGGCCGACCTGCTCATCAAGTACTGGCAATACGACCAGCTCAGCGCACTTCTCACTCCTTACAAGAACGAGCCCATCGTGGCGGTGAACGAACGCGGCTCGGTGCAGCGCTCGATGGACGCCGCGATGCAGAAGGCGCCCGGCACGAAGCTGTCGTTCATCGCGTTCCCGGGCACGTCGTTCTCGAGCCCGCATCACACCACCTTCTTCCTGCGCGGCAACGAGCCCTTCACTTCGAAGCTCTTCCAGCCGGTGCTGGTCGACGCCAAAACGGCGCAGGTGACCGCGTCGCCGAAGCTGCCTTGGTATCTCTGGGCGCTGCTGGTGTCGCAGCCGCTGCACTTCGGCGACTACGGCGGCATGCCGATGCAGATCATCTGGGCGCTGCTCGACATAGCGACCATCATCGTGCTGGGCAGCGGGCTGTATCTCTGGCTCAAGCGGGGCAACCCCGTGCCTGCATCCAGCAAGAAGACGGCTGCGCATGAGCAGCATGCGCCTGCCACCCCGCAGGGCGAGCCGGCTCCGGCGATGAAGGTTCAGGCATGAAGCCGCATCAACACCATCAAAGCTTCTGGCGCATGTGGGGCTGGCCGATCGTGCTCGGCCTGCTGACCACCTTCGGGCTGATCTCGGCACTCTTCAGCGATGGCGGGCTGGGCGACATCCTGGCCTGGATCGCACTGGGCATTCCGTGCGTGGTGGGCGCCTGGTATGGCTGGCGCAAGGCGCCGGAGCGCTAGTTTTCCCTGAGAGTCGCGCCACCGCGACACGCGTAGCTGGTGCGCCGAAGCAGAATCGGCGCGATGAAACCTGCGCCCGTTGCCGCCGCCTGCCTTCTCTTGCTGGGTGTTCCGCTGGCCGCGCAGGCCCAGCAGGAGCCATCGGCCGATCCTGACACCAGCGGCGCGCGTCTGCGCGAGATCACCGTCTCCACGCCACGCGGCGAAGTCGCGCCTTTCAACGTGCCAGGCTCGGTAGACCGTGTCGATGGCGACGAGATGCGCGACAGCCGCCTGCAGGTCAATCTTTCGGAAAGCCTCGGAGCGGTGCCGGGGCTGCAGGTGCAGAACCGGCTGAACTACGCGCAGGACCTGCAGCTGTCGATCCGTGGCTTCGGCGCGCGCTCGACCTTCGGCGTGCGTGGCGTGCGGCTGTATGTCGATGGCATTCCCGCGACCTTGCCCGATGGCCAGGGGCAGACTTCGAACATCGACATCGGCTCGCTGGACCGGGTCGAGGTTCTGCGCGGGCCGTTCTCGGCGCTCTACGGCAATTCGTCGGGTGGCGTGGTGCAGGCATTCACCGCTTCGGGCGAGGGCTCGCCGCGGTTGGCGTACTCGCTCGCGGGTGGCAGCTTCGGCACCTGGCGACAGTCGCTGCAACTCAGTGGATCGCAGGGGGCGGTGGACTATCTGCTCGACGCGAGTCGCTTCCACACCGACGGCTGGCGCGAGCACAGCGCGGCGCGGCGCGACATCGCCAACGGCAAGCTCGGCATCGCGCTGGACAACGGCGACAAGCTGACGCTGATCTTCAACAGCGTGCGCATCGACGCGCAGGATCCGCTGGGCCTCACGGCCGACCAGTACGCCCTGGCACCGCGCAACGCCCCGCTGGCCACGCAGTACGACACCCGCAAGACGGTGGAGCAGACGCAGGCCGGTCTGCTCTACGAGCACCGCATCAACGCGCAGCAGGGGCTGCGCCTCATGGTCTACGGCGGCGAGCGCAAGACCACGCAGTTCCAGTCGATCCCGCCATCTGCGCAGCAGAGCCCGCTGCACGCGGGCGGCGTGATCGACCTGTCGCGGCAGTACGGCGGCGTTGACTTGCGCTGGAACGCCGCGCTTACGCTGGCCGACCGGCCCTTCGACGTGGCGGCGGGCCTGGCCTACGACAGCCTGCGCGAAAAGCGGCGCGGCTACGAGAACTACCTCGGGCCGGTTTCAGCGCCGGTGCTCGGCGTGCAGGGGCGGCTCAGGCGCAACGAGCTCAACGAAGCCTGGAACCTCGATCCTTACGCGCAAGCTACCTGGCGCTTTACCGACCGCTGGACGCTAGAAGCCGGCGTGCGCCGCAGCAGCGTGCATTTCAGCTCGCAGGACCGCTACATCGTGGGCGCGAACCGCGACGACAGTGGCAGCGCGCGCTACAGCAAGACCTTGCCCGTGGCCTCGCTGCGCTACCAGGCGACGCAGGACCTCGCGCTGTACGGCTCCATCGGTCGCGGCTTCGAGACGCCGACGCTGAACGAGCTTTCTTATCGGGCGAACGGCGCGAGCGGGCTCAACTTCGCGCTGCGGCCGTCGGTGAACGACAGCATCGAGGTCGGGGCCAAGGCGCGGCTTGCGGGCGGCCTGCTGACGGCGGCGCTGTTCCAGACCCGCACGCGCGACGAGATCGTCACGGACACCAACGTCGGCGGCCGCGCCACTTTCCAGAACGCGGGCCGCACCAGGCGCAACGGCTTCGAGCTGGGCTGGCAGCACGAGACCGCGAATCACTGGCGCACGCAGCTGGCCTACACGTGGCTGGACGCGACGTATCGCGATGCCTTCTGTTCACCGTCTCCGTGCGCGGCTGCAAACACCGTAGCGGCGGGCAATCGCATTCCGGGCATTGCGCGGCAATCGTTGTTCGCATCGCTGGGCTGGGTGCCGCCCGAGGGCTGGCGCGCCGGTGTCGAGATGCGTGCGCTGGGCCGAATGCAGGCCAATGACGTCAACACCGCGAGCGCGCCGGGCTATGCCGTCGCGGCGGTGTATGCGGGCTATCTGAAGAAATGGGAGCGTTGGGAGTTCAACGCTTTCGCGCGTGTCGACAACCTGTTCGACCGGCGCTACGTGGGCTCGGTCATCGTCAACGAGGGCAATGCGCGCTATTACGAGCCTGCGCCGGGCCGCAACTGGACGGTGGGTTTGAGCGGCGCTTACCGCTTCTGACCCACCGCCGTTTCTTGCTTCTTACTTGAGGCCGGCAGCTGCGCGCAGTGCGGGCGCCTGCGTCGTCGCTTCCCAGGTGAACTCGGGCTCTTCACGGCCGAAGTGGCCGTAGGCGGCGGTCTTCTGGTAGATCGGGCGCAGCAGGTCGAGCATCTGGATGATGCCCTTCGGACGCAGGTCGAAGTGCTCGCGCACGAGTTCGGCGATCTTGTCGTCGGGGATCACGCCGGTGCCTTCGGTGTAGACCGTGATGTTCATCGGCTGGGCCACGCCGATGGCGTACGCCACCTGGATCTGGCACTGGCGCGCCAGGCCGGCGGCCACGATGTTCTTGGCCACGTAGCGCGCGGCATAGGCAGCCGAGCGGTCGACCTTCGACGGGTCCTTGCCGGAGAACGCACCGCCGCCGTGCGGGCAGGCGCCGCCGTAGGTGTCGACGATGATCTTGCGGCCGGTGAGGCCGCAGTCGCCCTGCGGGCCGCCGATGACGAAGCGGCCGGTCGGGTTGATCAGGTAGCGCGTGTCCTTGAGCCACTCCTTGGGCAGCACCGGCTTGATGATCTCCTCGATGATGGCTTCGTTGAACGAGGCCTTCATCTTGGTCGAGGTTTCGCTCTGGTCGGGGCTGTGCTGGGTGGAGAGCACCACGGTGTCGATGCTGTGCGGCTTGCCGTCCACGTAGCGCATCGTGACCTGGCTCTTGGCGTCGGGGCGCAGGAAGGGCAGGCGGCCGTCCTTGCGCAGCTGGGCCTGGCGCTCGACGAGGCGGTGCGCGTAGTAGATGGGCGCGGGCATCAGCTCGGGCGTTTCGTCGCAGGCGTAGCCGAACATCAGGCCCTGGTCGCCGGCGCCGGTGTTCAGGTGGTCGTCGCTGGCATGGTCCACGCCCTGGGCGATGTCGTTGGACTGCTTGTCGTAGCAGACCATCACGGCGCAACCCTTGTAGTCGATGCCGTACTCGGTGTTGTCGTAGCCGATGCGCTTGATGGTGTCGCGCGCCACCTGGATGTAGTCGACGTGCGCGTTGGTCGTGATTTCGCCAGCTAGCACGACCAGGCCGGTGTTGGTCAGCGTCTCGGCGGCCACGCGGCTGCGGGGGTCCTGCTCGAAGATCGCGTCCAGGATGGCATCCGAGATCTGGTCGGCTACCTTGTCGGGGTGGCCTTCGGAAACCGATTCGGAAGTGAAGAGGAAATCGTTCGCCATTTGTTCAAACTCCTTGAAGTGGTTGGCGCGTTGCCAACTCTGCGGAGCCATGGCGAACGCTTTAGCAGATGCCGATGAATCGGCGGGGGCACAATCGCTTCGCGCTTGTGTTTGTCGCCCTGCAAGTTGTTCCGTAACTCGGCGACAATTTGCATTCTATTCGAGCCGCGCAATACCATGCGCGCGCGTCCGTTTTTTGACCCCCTCCCTCCCGTTTTCAATGATCACCCTGTTCCGCCTGCTTGCCCGCGTGCCGATGCCGTTGATGCATCGACTCGGCGCCATGCTGGGCTGGCTGGTCTGGTGGAGCGCGCCGGACTACCGCCGCCGCTTCAAGGCCAACGCCGAGAGCGCGGGCTTCGCCCCCGACCAGTACCGTCCCGCCATTGCCGCCGCCGGCAAGATGGCTTCCGAGCTGCCCTGGCTCTGGCTGCGCCCTCAGGGCCAGACCGTGCTGCACCGTGTGGTGCGCTGGGAGGGCGTCGAGGCCTTCGAGGCGGCCATGCAGGCCAAAAAGGGCGTGATCCTGGTGGCGCCGCATCTCGGCAGCTGGGAGATGTGCGGCCAGGCCATCGGCGAGCGCTTTCTCGCGGCCTACGGGCCGATCACGGCGCTGTTTCGCCCCGCGCGCAAGAAATGGATGGCCGACCTGATCGCCGCCGGCTCGCGCGACCGGCCCGGCCTGCAGACACTGCCCACCAACAACAGCGGCGTGCGCGGCCTGATCCGCACGCTGCGCGGCGGTGGCTACACCGGCATCCTGCCCGACCAGGTGCCGCCGTTGGGGCAGGGCGTATGGGCGCCGTTCCTGGGGCGCCCGGCCTACACCATGACCTTGCTTCCCCGCCTCGCGCAACAGACCGGCGCGGCCTGCTTCCTGAGCGTGTGCGAGCGCCTGCCGAACGGCGCGGGCTACGTGATCCGCTTCGAACCCATCGTCGGCACGGCGCTGACTGATCCGTCGGCCTCCATCGAGGACGCGTCGGCCGCCATGAACGACGCCATCGGCCGGCTGATCCACAGCCTGCCGGGCCAGTACGTGTGGGACTACGCCCGTTACAAGGAGCCGCGCGCCGAGCGCGTGGCCGCTGCAGCCGGGGAGGCCGCATGAGCCTCGGTTCCCGACTCGGCATCGGCTTCATGCGCGTGATCGCGCCGCTGCCGTTGCCGCTCGTACGCGGCTTTGGCGCATTCCTCGGCCGCATCCTCCACACCGTCGCCGTGCCGCGGCGGCGCGTGGTCGATACCAATCTGGCGGTCTGCTTCCCCGAGAAATCGGAGGCCGAGCGCCGCGCTATCGCGCGCGAGACATTCGTCTACGTGGCGCAGTCATGGCTGGACCGCAGCTGGCTATGGCATGCGCCCGAGAAGGTGGTGGCGAGCCGGCTCAAGGTGGTCGGGGCCGCTTCGGAGATCCGCGAGATCGCCGACGGCGACGAGCCGATGATCCTGTTCGCGCCGCACTTCTATGGCCTCGACGCCGCGGCCACCGCGCTGACCATGCACACGGCGCGCCCCTCGGCCACCATCTACACGACCCAGCGCGACCCGATGGTCGACGCCTGGATCCGCGAAGGCCGCACCCGCTTCGGCGACGTGGCGGCACTCAACCGGGTGGACGGCATCAAGCCGGTGCTGCAGGGCCTGCGCAAGGGCGGCCTGCTGTACCTGCTGCCCGACATGGACTTCGGGCGCGACCAGACCATCTTCGTGCCGTTCTACGGCGTGCAGGCGGCCACGGTGCCCTCGCTGTCGCGATTCGCGCGGCTGGGCAAGGCCAAGGTGGTGCCGGTGGTATCGAAGCTCACGCCCGGGGGCTACGAGATCGAGATCCTGCCGACCTGGCAGAACTTTCCGACCGACGACGTCGAGGCCGACACCACGCTCATGAACACGCGGCTGCAGGGCTACATCGACACGATGCCTGCCCAGTACTACTGGGTGCATCGGCGGTTCAAGACCCGCCCAGAGGGCGAGGCTCCTATTTACTGAGCGCGCTGCAGGAAGCCTTCGATCTCGCGGGCGACCAGCTGTGGTTGCTCGTGCACGATCCAGTGGGTCGCGTTCGGCACCTTTTTCACTTCGAGCTTCGGCACATAGTCTTCCAGCCCTTCGAGCAGCCCGGGCAGCAGCGCCGCGTCGTCGAGCGCCCAGAACACGAAGGTCGGCACGTCCACCGTGAGCCGTTCGCGCGGCAGCACGGGGATGCTGTCGATGGTCTGGCCCGGCAGCGGCGGCTTCATCGGCGTCACGCGGTAGAGATTGCAGGCGCCCGTGAGGCCCGCGCCCCAGACCTCGCGGTACTTCTGCTTCACTTCTTCGGTGAGCCAGCCGAAGCCGTCCGGGCCGGCCTTCATCAGCAGGAAGAAGGGCCACATGCGCTTGAAGTCGTCGGCCGCGAGCAGCCCCTCGGCGTCGGGGCGCGCGAGGAAGTTCATGTAGGCGCTCGCTTGCTGCTGCTCCGGGCTGTTGCGCAGTTCGCGGGTGAAGGTGCCCGGGTGCGGCGAATTGATGATGACCAGCTTGCCGACCTGCTGCGGGAAAGCGTTGGCGTAGCCCCAGGCGAAGGCGCCGCCCCAGTCGTGGGCCACCAGCGCGGCCATGGTGCTGTCGGCGCTTTCGGTCGCGACGAGCTGCTGGATGTCCTGGATCAGCAGATGGGCCTTGTAGGCCGCTACTTCCGTCGGCGCGCTCGACTTTTCGAAACCGCGCAGGTTGGGCGCCACGCAGCGGTAGCCGCCGTGGGCGGGGTCCGCGAAGTAGTCGAGCAGTTCGTCCCAGATGAACGCGGCCTCCGGGAAGCCGTGAAGGAACACCATCAGCGGCTGGCCCGGCTTGCCGACGGCGCGGCAGCTCAGGGTGGTGCCGTTGGGCAGGCTGCGTTGGAAGGTCTCGATCATGCTTCTTGTCTCCTTGGGTTGACTGTCGCTATTGTTTTGATAGTGAACTGCGCAGATGGGACGGTCGGTACAGCCTGTTTTGTGATCAGGCCTCTTCTGGCTCCGCCGGTGGCTCCGATGGCGTTGCCGGTGCGGCAGCCCCATCCGGATGCACCCAGCGCCACAGCAGCTCGGCTGCTTCGCCAACGCCCTGCTTCTTCAAAGCCGAGAACAGTTTCACCTCGCCGCCGCCGGCGTTCAGTCGCGTAATGGACAGCACCTTGGCGGCTTCGCTGCGCGTGAGCTTGTCGGACTTGGTCAGCAGCACGAGGAACTTGAGGCCCTGTTCCACGCGCGGGCGGATCACGTCGAGCAGGATCTCGTCGAGCTCGGTCAGGCCATGGCGCGGGTCGCACATCAGCACCACGCCGCGCAGGCTTTCGCGCGTCATCAGGTAGTTGCCCATCACGCGCTGCCAGCGCAGCTTGGCTTCGCGCGGAACGGCCGCATAGCCGTAGCCGGGCAGGTCGGCCAGCACCGCGTCGTCTACCTTCTGCTTGCCGATGCCGAACAGGTTGATGTGCTGGGTGCGGCCCGGCGTCTTGGAGGCGAAGGCCAGGCGCGTCTGCTGCGTGAGGGTGTTGATGGCGGTCGACTTGCCTGCGTTGGAGCGGCCGACGAAGGCGATCTCGGGCAGGTCGACGGGGGGCAGATGCTCCAGCTGGGGGGCGCTGGTGAGGAAGTGGGCGGTGTGCAGCCAGCCGAGCGCAACGCGCTCGCGTTCAGCGACCTGGGGGTCCGCGGCGGGGGCCGCGCGGGGAGGATAGGCAGCGGGCTTGGCGCGCGGGGAGGGCATCTACGGACTTTCGAAACAAGACCCACATTGTAGAATCGTGAGGTTTTGCGCCATAAATTCGAAGCCCCCGATATGAAGTTGTTTGCCAATATTCTGCTTGCAGCCCTCGTGGGCATCGCATCCAGCGCGAGTTTTGCAGCCGATGAACACGCGGCTGCTCCGGCCGCGGCGCCTGCAAAACCGGCCAAGCCGGACCCCGCCAAGGGGGACACGCTGTTCAATGCGAGCACTCCAACAGTGCAGAGCTGCGCCTCGTGCCACAACGCCGACGGCAACTCGACCATCGCGGCCAACCCCAAGCTGGCGCAACAGCATCCCGAATACATCCTCAAGCAGCTGGAAGACTTCAAGTCCGGCAAGCGCAAGAACAGCGTCATGAGTCCCATGGCCGCGAACCTCAGCGACCAGGACATGCGCGACATCGCCTGGTTCGTGGCCTCGAAGAAGGTCAAGACCGGCTTCTCGAAGAGCAAGGACACCGTGGCCTTGGGCGAGAAGATCTACCGCGGTGGTATCGGTGAGCGCTCCATCCCCGCCTGCGCCGGCTGCCACAGCCCCAACGGCGCCGGCTTGCCCGCTCAATACCCGCGCCTGGGCGGCCAGAACGCCGACTACACCGTGGCCCAGCTCAAGGCCTTCCGTGGTGACGGTACCCCCGTGCGTACCAACAGCGGCCCCATGACCGGCGTCGCTGCCAAGCTCAACGACCGCGAAATTGCCGCCGTGGCGGACTACATCGCCGGCTTGCGCTGATGACGATGCGCTCCAGAGCGTGAACTAACCGCCGACAACAACCCCAAACAAAGGGCGGGCCGATCCAGCAGGATGGCCCGCCTTTTTGCTTTCTTCCCTTCTTCCCTTACCTTCGCCCGATGTCCGTCTCCACCCATGGCCTTCGCGTTCATCGCGGCCCGCACATGCTTCGCGCTGCGGTGGAGCTGTTTTCGTCGATGCGCTTCGCGATCGCGCTGCTCACCATCATCTGCATCGCGTCGATCATCGGCACCGTGCTCAAGCAGCACGAGCCGATCAACAACTACATCAACCAGTTCGGTCCGTTCTGGGCCGAACTGTTCCGCGCGGCGCGGCTCGACTCCATCTACAGCGCCTGGTGGTTCCTGCTGATCCTGCTGTTCCTCGTGATCAGCACCACGCTGTGCATTGCGCGCAACACGCCGCGCATCCTGGTCGACCTCAAGACCTTCAAGGAAGACATCCGTGCGCAGAGCCTGAAGGCCTTCGGCCAGCGTGCTGAGAACCGGCTCGGTGAAACGCCCGAAGCAGCGGCCAACCGCATCGGGCAACTGTTGGTGAGCGGCGGCTGGAAGGTCAAGCTGCAGCAGCGCGAGGCCGTCGATGGCAGCCGGCCGACCTCCGCAGGCTGGATGGTCGCGGCGCGCGCCGGCGGCGCGCACAAGCTCGGCTACATCGCGGCCCACAGCGCGATCGTGCTGGTGTGCATCGGCGGCCTGCTCGACGGCGACCTCGTGGTGCGCGCGCAGACCTGGTTCAACGGCAAGAGCGTGTTCACCGGCGGCGGCATGATCGCCGACGTGGCGCCGGAGCACCGCCTGTCCGCCAGCAACCCGACCTTCCGCGGCAACATCCTCGTGCCCGAGGGCGGGCAGGGCAGCGTGGCCATCCTGAACCAGTCCGACGGCGTGCTGCTGCAGGAGCTGCCGTTCTCCATCGAGCTGAAGAAGTTCATCGTCGACTACTACTCGACCGGCATGCCCAAGCTGTTTGCGAGCGAGGTGGTGCTGCACGACCGCGAGACCGGCGAGCAGGTGCCGGCGCGCATCGAGGTCAACCACCCGGCCAGCTACAAGGGCGTGGAGATCTACCAGTCGAGCTTCGACGATGGCGGCTCCAAGGTGAAGCTCAAGGCAGTGCCGATGGCGGCCGCTGCCAAGTCTTTCGAAGTGGAAGGCATCATCGGCGGCCCGAGCACCGAGATCACCAACGGCAAGGACAAGCTCACGCTCGAATACGCTGCGCTGCGCGTGATCAACGTCGAGAACTTCGCCGACGCCGGCGCCATGGGCAGCGGCGCCGACGTGCGCAAGGTCGACCTGCGCCACGACATCGAATCGCGCCTGGGCGCCGCCAACAAGACCAACAAGCCGAAGGTGCTGCGCAACATCGGCCCGAGCATCGGCTACAAGCTGCGCGATGCTGCCGGCCAGGCGCGCGAGTATCAAAACTACATGGTGCCGGTCGACACCGGCGACGGCCAGCCGGTGTTCCTGCTCGGCATGCGCGAGAAGCCCGAAGACCCGTTCCGCTACCTGCGCGTGCCGGCCGACGAGCAGGGCTCGATGGATGGTTTCGTGCGCATGCGCGCCGCACTCGGCGACGCCGACACCCGCGCGCGTGCCATCGAGCGCTACATCGCCAAGGCGACCGACCCCAAGCGTCCTGAAATGGCCGAGCAGCTGCGCGTGTCGGCCGCGCGCGCGCTGGCGCTGTTCTCGGGCAGCGAGCGTGCCAAGGCCGACGCCACCACCGTAGGCGGCTGGCAGGCGATTGCAGAGTTCATGGAAGTCAACGTGCCCGAGGCCGAGCGCGAGCGCGCAGGCGGCGTGCTGGTGCGCATCCTGAACGATGTGCTGTTCGAAGTGCTCAACCTGAGCCGCGAAGGCGCCGGCCTGGCCGCGCTGCCGAACGACGAGAAGTCGCAGGCCTACCTGACCCAGGCCGTGCTGGCCATCAGCGACGCGCACTTCTACCCGGCCCCGGTCGCGATGATGATGACCGACTTCACCCAGGTGCAGGCCAGCGTGTTCCAGGTGGCGCGCGCCCCTGGCAAGAACGTCGTCTATCTGGGCTGTCTGTTGCTGATCGTCGGGATTTTTGCCATGCTGTACGTCCGTGAGCGGCGCCTCTGGGTGTGGCTGACGCCCGATGGCAACGGGACCGACGGTGCCACGGCGGCCACGATGGCGTTCTCGGTCAATCGCAAGACCATGGACAGCGACCGCGAATTCGAGCACCTCAAGCACAAGCTGCTCGCCCTGAACAAGACAGAACCCGAGACACCATGAACACCACGACCCTCACGCTCAATGAAAGCTGGCTCTCGCGCCGCAACCTGTTCGACTGGGTGTTTGCGGCGCTGGTGCTGGCCGGCGGCCTGTTCGCCTTCACGCGCTATGCGGGGTCGATGGACTATTACGAGAAGCCGATCCTCGTCGCCGCGGTGATCGCGATGATCTCCATCGGCTGGTTCTGGCGGCCGTTGCGCGTGCTGGCCATCGTGGTGGCCGCGGCGTCGCTGCTGGCCATCGCGTCCTACCAGGGCGACCTGGCACGCGCCGACACGGTGTTCTGGCTCAAGTACTTTTTGTCGAGCCAGTCGGCCATCCTCTGGATGAGCGTGCTTTTCTTCATGGGCACGCTGTTCTACTGGCTCGGCTTCTTCGGCGGCAAGCAGTCGGATGCTTTCGACATGATCGGCTCGCGCCTGACCTGGGCTGCAGTGACGATGGCGCTGATCGGCACCATGGTGCGCTGGTACGAAAGCCACCTGCTCGGCCCGGACATCGGCCACATCCCGGTCAGCAACCTGTACGAAGTGTTCGTGCTGTTCTGCTGGCTGACGGCCACGTTCTACCTTTACTTCGAAGAGCGCTACAACACGCGCGCGCTCGGCGCCTTCGTGATGCTGGTCGTCAGCGCAGCGGTCGGCTTTCTGCTCTGGTACACGATCGTGCGCGAGGCGCATGAAATCCAGCCGCTGGTGCCTGCGCTGCAGAGCTGGTGGATGAAGCTGCACGTGCCGGCCAACTTCATCGGTTACGGCACCTTCGCGCTGTCGGCCATGGTCGCCTTCGCCTACCTCATCAAGGAGCAGGCCAACGAGACGCGCTGGTACAAGCTCACGCCGATCTGGCTGCTGGGCGTGGCGCTGTGCTTCGTGCCGGTGGCGTTCCGCCAGCGCGTGCAGGAAGCTGGCGGCAGCTACTGGGTGGTCTATGCGGGCATCTCGGCGTTGATTGCGGCGGGCATCCTGCTGGGGCGCAAGCGCATCGCGGCGCGCCTGCCGGCCAACGACGTGCTCGACGACGTCATGTACAAGTCGATCACCGTCGGCTTCGCCTTCTTCACCATCGCCACCGTGCTGGGCGCCCTGTGGGCGGCCGATGCCTGGGGCGGCTACTGGAGCTGGGACCCGAAGGAAACCTGGGCGCTGATCGTCTGGCTCAACTACGCGGCCTGGCTGCACATGCGGCTCGTGAAGGGCCTGCGCGGCACCGTGGCGGCCTGGTGGGCACTGGGCGGGCTGGCGGTCACCACTTTCGCCTTCCTTGGCGTGAACATGTTCCTGAGCGGGTTGCACAGCTACGGCACGCTGTAGACGCAAGCTTGCGGTCTTTCGCGAAGAATTGAAACCGCGCGCCGCGACGGCGCGTAACCAAATCAGGGCTGGTCACGAACTACCCTGAGCACAACGATTCACGCGAAAGGCCTGTCATGTCGTTCCATTCCCGCCCGATCCGTCGCAACAGCAGCAGCGACAACGGCTTCACCCACCCGCTGTCGAGCGAGATCACGCCGCGCGCCGCCTACGAAAGCCGGCGCGACATGCTGAAGCTCATGGCTGGTGGCGCGGCAGGGGCGGCGCTGGCCGGTTTTGCCTCGCGCGAAGCGTGGGCTCAGGCCGAGCGCCCCAACAAGCTCGCGCCGCTGCCGGGCGCCAAGTCGGCGGTGCCGGGGGCCATGTCGATGGAAAAGCTCACCGACTACAAGGACGCGTCGACCTACAACAACTACTACGAGTTCGGCACCGACAAGGCCGATCCGGCCAAGAACGCCGGCACGCTGAAGACGCGGCCGTGGACCGTGGAGGTCGAAGGCCTGGTCAAGAAGCCGGGCAAGTACGGCATCGAAGACCTGCTCAAGCTCAGCGCGCAGGAAGAGCGCATCTACCGCCTGCGATGTGTCGAAGGCTGGTCGATGGTCATTCCGTGGGTCGGCTATTCGCTGGCCGAGCTGATCAAGAAGGTCGAGCCGCAGGGCAATGCCAAGTTCGTCGAGTTCGTGACGCTGGCCGACCCCAAGACCATGCCCTTCGTGGGCTCGCGCGTGCTCGACTGGCCCTATGCCGAAGGCCTGCGCATGGACGAAGCGATGCATCCGCTCACGCTGCTTGCCTTCGGCATGTACGGCGAGGTGCTGCCCAACCAGAACGGCGCGCCGGTGCGCCTGGTGGTGCCGTGGAAGTACGGCTTCAAGTCGGCCAAGTCGATCGTGAAGATCCGCTTCGTCGAAAAGGAACCGAGCACGGCGTGGAACAAGGCTGCGGCCAACGAGTACGGCTTCTATTCGAACGTGAACCCGAACGTCGACCACCCGCGCTGGAGCCAGGCGACCGAGCGCCGCATCGGCGACGGCGGCGGCCTGTTCGCCAAGCGGCGCAAGACCGAGATGTTCAATGGCTACGAAGCCCAGGTCGGCCAGCTCTATGCGGGCATGGACCTGAAGAAGAACTACTGAGCTTGCCTCTGCACCCGGCCATCGCTCCATGAACAAGCTGCTCATGCATCCGGCGACCAAGCCGGTCATCTTCTTGCTGTGCCTGCTGCCGTTCGCGCGGCTGGCCTACGGCGCGTTCACGGACGGGCTCGGCGCCAACCCTGCCGAGTTCCTGATCCGCGCCACCGGCGACTGGACGCTGCGCTTCATCTGCATCGTGCTGGTAGTGACGCCACTGCGCGTCATCAGCAAGTGGAACGCGCTTGCGCGCTACCGGCGCATGCTGGGCCTGTTCGCCTACTTCTACGTGGTGCTGCACCTGCTGTGCTACAGCTGGTTCGACATGGGTTTCGAGTGGGGCGATATCGCCAAGGACATCGCGAAGCGGCCGTTCATCCTGGTGGGCTTCTCGGCCTTCGTGCTGCTGACGCCGCTGGCGGCCACGTCGTTCAATCGCGCGATCAAGGCGATGGGGGCGAAGCGCTGGCAGATGCTGCACAAGCTGGTCTACGTGATCGCGGGCCTGGGCTTGCTGCACTTCTTCTGGATGCGCGCGGGCAAGAACAACTTCGCCGAAGTGTTCATTTACGTTGCGATCATCGGGGTGCTGCTTGCGTGGCGCGTGTGGAATTTTGCGAGCAAGCGCAAGGCGAAGTCGGCAGCAGGGGCAACAGGCGCGGTGCGCAACAGCGAGAAGCCGCTGCGCACCAACTGACAGACGGCAATCAGCCGTCGATCTCGCTGCGCAGCTGGTCTTCCATCGTCTCGCGGCGGCGGATCAGCCTGGCGCTGGCGCCACTTACCAGCACCTCGGCGGCACGGCCGCGCGTGTTGTAGTTGCTGGACATGCTCATGCAGTACGCGCCCGCCGACAGCACCGCCAGCAGGTCGCCCGCCACCACGTTGAGCGCGCGGTCGCGGCCGATCCAGTCGCCGCTTTCGCAGACCGGGCCGACCACGTCGTAGGTCGGCGCGTCGCCAGCGCGCGTGCGCACTGGCACGATGCGCTGGAAGGCCTGGTACATCGCGGGGCGCGGCAGGTCGTTCATGGCCGCGTCGACGATGCAGAAGTTCTTGTCCTCGCCGGGCTTGGTGTAGAGCACCTCGGTCACGCACACGCCGGCATTGCCGACCAGCGAGCGGCCGGGCTCGATCACCAGTTTGCGCTGGCCGAAGCCGCGCGCGTCCAGCTTGGCGAGCAACTGCTGCCACAGCGCATCGGCCTTGGGCGGCACTTCGCCGTTGTAGTCGATGCCCAGGCCGCCGCCGAAGTCCAGATGATGGATCGGCACGCCGGCCGCTTCGATTGCCTCGACCAGGTCGAGCACGCGATCGCAGGCGTCGAGGTAGGGCGAGGCTTCGGTGATCTGCGAGCCGATGTGGCAGTCGATACCGACCACTTCCAGGCCCGGCAGCCTTGCAGCATGTCGGTAGGCTTCGACCGCGCGATCATGCGCGATGCCGAACTTGTTGCCCTTGAGGCCGGTGGAGATGTACGGATGCGTCTTCGGATCGACGTTCGGATTGATGCGAATGCTGATGGGCGCGCGCTTGCCTTCGGCCACCGCCATTTCGTTGAGCACGTCGAGTTCGGCTTCGCTCTCGACGTTGAAGCAGGCGATGCCGGCGGCGAGGGCCTGACGCATTTCGGCGCGGGTCTTACCGACACCGGAGAAGATGATCTTCTTCGGATCGGCGCCCACGGCCAGCACACGAGCCAGTTCGCCGCCCGAGACGATGTCGAAGCCGCAGCCTGCTTCCGCGAAAACGCGCAGCACGCCGAGCGACGAATTGGCTTTCATCGCATAGCAAATCAGTGCATCGCGACCCTCGAAGCCGCGCTGGTAGGCCGCCAGGGCATCCAGCATCCACTGCTTCGAGTAGACGAAAAGAGGGGTGCCGTGCTCGCGGGCCAGCGCGTCGAGCGCAACGCCTTCGACGTGCAGTGCGCCATCGCGTTCTGCGATGTGCGGCTGGCCGGGGAGGGCGGGGGATGTGATATCGGCGCTCACTTGCGCGGTTCCGTGCTGTTGCTGGCCGGTGCACTTGCGGCAGCCGCTGGTGCGGGCGCAGCCTCGCTGGAGGAGGATGACGACCGCAAGCTTTCGGGTGTCATCAGCTGCGGCAACGTGGCTCGTCCGGCGGCGGCAGGATCGGTCGGCAGGTACAGCGCACCGCGCTGTCCGCAAGCAACCAGACCGGCAGCGCCTGCGACGAGGCAGACCATGAGCGCAGCGCGGGCGCGGGTGCTCACTAGAATTTGGCGAACGTTCAACATAGCGAAATTGTAATGACCGACACCGAGTACATGGACCGCGCCGAAGCCGCGCTCGCCGCCATCGAGCAAGGCTGCGACCGCATCAACGATGCGACCGACGCTGACATCGACAACCAGAGGGTGGGCGGGATGATCACGATTTCGTTCCGCAATGGCAGTCAGTTGATCGTGAATCTGCAAAAGCCCCTGCAGGAAATCTGGCTTGCCGCGCGCTCTGGCGGCTACCACTACCGCCATAACGGCCAAGCCTGGGTCGATACCAAGACCGGGGAAGAATTCTTCGGCAACCTGTCGCGCGAGGCGACCCTGCAGGCAGGCCAGCCGCTGGCGTTCGCGGCTGCCTGATTCTGCGTCTCCGCCGTCAGTTGCGGAAAAGATCGAGGATGCGGTTGCGCTCCTCGGGCGGGGCCGGCGGGCTCACCGGGGCGCCGGTCAGGGCTTCCGCTGGCGCCGCAGGCGTGGACTCCACGCCCAGGCTTGCCACACCGCGTCCCGGCGCATAGTCGTCGTAGTACCACTCGCCGCCGACGCTCACGATGCCTGAAGGCGGGTTGGCCGACAGCTCTGTCACCGGCACGCCCTTGATGGCGGTTTCCATGTAGGTGATCCAGATCGGCAGGCTCAGGCCGCCGCCGGTTTCGCGGTCGCCCAGGTTGCGCGGTGTGTCGTAGCCGATCCACGAGATGGCCGTCATGGTCGGCTGGAAGCCGGCGAACCAGGCATCGAGCGAGTCGTTGGTGGTGCCGGTCTTGCCGTACAGGTCGGGGCGCTTGAGCATGGCCTGTGCCTTGGCCGCGGTGCCGGCGCGAGCCACGGAATTCAGCAGCGTGTCCATGATGAAGGCGTTGCGCTGGGGAATGGCGCGCAGCGATTCGTTGAGCAGCGGCGGCTGCTTGTCGACCAGCACCTTGTCCTTGTGGTCGGTGATGCGGGTCACGAGGTAGGGGTTGACGCGGTAGCCGCCGTTGGCGAACACCGAATAGCCCACCGCCATCTGCATCGGCGTGACCGAGCCCGCGCCCAGTGCCATGGGCAGGTAGGCGGGGTGCTTGTCCTTGTCGAAGCCGAAGTTGGTGATCCACTCCTGCGCGTAGCGCGTGCCGATGGACTGCAGGATGCGGATCGACACGAGGTTCTTCGACTTCATGAGCGCGGTGCGCATCGACATCGGGCCGTCGTAGCCGCCGCCGTAGTTCTTCGGCTCCCAGGGTTGGCCGCCGGTGGTGCCGGCGTCGAAGAAGAGGGGGCCGTCGTTGATGACGGTGGCCGGGGTGAAGCCCTTTTCAAGCGCCGCGGAATAGATGAATGGCTTGAAGCTCGAGCCCGGCTGGCGCCAGGCCTGCGTCACGTGGTTGAACTTGTTCTTGCCGAAATCGAAACCGCCGACCAGTGCCTTGATGGCGCCGTCGCGCGGATCCATGGCGACGAAGGCGCCTTCGACCTCGGGCAGCTGCGTGATTTCCCAGGTGTTCTTGGGCGTCTTCACCACGCGGATGACCGCGCCGCGGCGGATCTTGATATTGGGCGGGGCCTTGTCGGAGAGGCCGGACTGCGCAGGCTTGAGACCGTCGCCGGTGATCTGCACTGGGTCGCCGTTGCCGCGCACGGCGTCGATCTGCTTGGCAGTGGCCTTGAGCACGACCGCTGCCATCACGTCGCCGTTGTCGGGGTGGTCGCTGAGTGCGTCGTCCACCGCCTCGTCGAGTTCCTTGGCGTCGTTCGGCAGATCGACGAACTTCTCGGGGCCGCGATAGATCTGGCGGCGCTCGTAGTCCATGATGCCCTTGCGCAGCGCCTTGTAGGCTGCCGCCTGGTCGGCCGCGACCAGCGAGGTGTAGACCTTCAGGCCACGCGTGTAGGTGCTGTCGCCGTACTGGGCGTACATCAGCTGGCGCACGGTTTCCGCGACGTATTCGGCGTGCAGGCGGTTCGGGTCGGCGGCATCGCGCAGATGCAGTTCTTCCTTCTTGGCTTCGGCGGCCTGTTCAGCGGTGATGAAGCCGGCTTCCTGCATGCGGTCGATCACGTAGAACTGGCGACCGCGTGCACGTTGCGGGTTGTTGACCGGGTTGTTCGCGCCCGGCGCCTTCGGCAGGCCGGCCAGCATGGCGGCCTGTGCGATCGTAAGTTCTTGCAACGGCTTGCCGAAATACGCTTCGGAGGCGGCGGCGAAGCCGTAGGCGCGGTTACCGAGGTAGATCTGGTTCAGGTAGATCTCGAAGATCTGATCCTTGGTGAGCAGGTGCTCCAGCTTGAAGGTCAGCAGCACTTCGTAGATCTTGCGGGTGAGCGTCTTCTCCGAGCTCAGGTAGACGTTGCGTGCCACCTGCATCGTGATGGTCGACGCGCCCTGGCTCTTCACGCGATTCATGTTGGCCAGGCCCGCGCGCACCATGCCCTTGTAGTCCACGCCGCCGTGGTCGTAGAAGCGTGCATCTTCGGCCGCGAGCACGGCGTCTTTCACGACCTTGGGAATGGCGGAAATTGGGGTGAGATTGCGGCGTTCCTCGCCGAATTCGCCGATCAGGGTGCCTTCGGCCGAGAACACCCGCAGCGGCAGCTTGGGCCGGTAGTCGGAGAGTTCGCTGATGTCCGGCAGGTTCGGATACGCGACGGCAAGAGCCACCGCCACCACGCAAAGCACCGCCAGCACACCGGCCGCGGCAATGCCGAAGCCCCAGAAGAAAAAGCGCAACAGCCATTTCAGCCAGGTCGGGCGCTTGGGGGGAGGGGTCTTGGCTGGCCCTTTGGGGCTTGAAGTTTCTTGCATGAGGGGCCGGAGAGTCACCGGACATTATAAAAAGCCGTCCTCTTTTCACGATCCGATCTTTGCTGCCCTTGCATCGCCATAATTCAAAAGTTACAAAATGCGGATTTGACGTCAGGTTTTGACAACGCTTCAGGGTTTTGCCCCCCGGCGCTGCTTGGTTGCCGCTACGCCTGCTGCTAGCATGCAACCGAACGCACATTTTTCTATTGGTTACAAATACAGGGGGAGAGGGACTTAACTTGGCTGCTCTTGGATCATTGTTTCGTCGTCAGAACGCTCCCCTGCTTGGGCTGGATGTCAGTTCGTCCAGCGTCAAGCTGGTCGAGCTCGGCCGTGAGGCCAGCGGCAAGCTGGTCCTGGAGCGCTGTGCCATCGAGCCCCTGGAACGTGGCTGGATCACTGACGGCAACGTCGAGAAATTCGACGAAGTGGCGGAAGCCGTCCGGCGCGTCGTCCGCAAGAGCGGCACGCGCACGCGCAATGTGGCGCTTGCACTGCCGCCGTCGGCCGTGATCACCAAGAAGATCATTCTTCCGGGCGGCATGAGCGAGCAGGAGCTCGAGATTCAAGTCGAGTCCGAAGCCAACCAGTACATCCCGTTCTCGCTGGACGAAGTCAGTCTCGACTTCTGCGTCACGGGGCCGAGCGCCACGTCCGCCGGCGACGTGGAAGTGCTGATTGCCGCGTCCCGCAAAGAAAAGGTGCAGGATCGCGAAGGCTTGGCGGAAGCCGCCGGCCTGAAGGCGATGATCCTCGACGTCGAGTCTTATGCATCGCGCCTGGCAACCGCCCGCCTGATCGAGCAACTACCCGGCAAGGGCGTGGATTCGATCGTGGCGCTCTTCGAAGTGGGCGCGTTCACCACCAGCATGCAGGTGCTTCGCAACCAGGAAGTGCTGTATGACCGCGATCAGGCATTCGGCGGCGCCCAGCTTACGCAACTGATCGTGCGCCAGTACGGTTTTTCCGCTGAAGAAGCCGAAGCCAAAAAGCGCAGCGGCGATCTGCCCGACGACTACGGTTCCGGTGTGCTCAAGCCTTTTGTGGAAGGCATCGCGCAGGAAATCGCGCGTGCGCTCCAGTTCTTCTTCACGAGCACGCCGCACAACCGTGTCGACTATGTGTTGCTGGCGGGTGGATCGGCATCGCTGCCGGGCCTGACCAACGCCGTGACGCGACAGACCTCGTTCGCCTGCTCGCTCCTGAATCCCTTCGACGGCATGGACTTCAGTTCGAACATCCGCGAGAAGAAGGTTCGTCGCGAGGCGCCGTCCTATCTGACCTCTTGCGGGTTGGCCATGCGGAGGTTCCTGCAGTGATCCTCATCAATCTGCTTCCGCACCGCGAAGCTGCACGCAAGCGGCGGCGCGAGGCTTTCTTTGGCACATTGGGCGCCGCAGCGGTGCTCGGTCTTCTGATTGCTGGCTTGGGCTACCTCTGGTTCGAGGCCCAGATCGCGGCGCAGCAATCGAAGAACAGCTTCCTCTCGGCCGAGATCAAGAAGCTCGAGGTCGAGATCAAGGAAATCTCGACCCTGCAGGAAGAAATCGCAGCGCTGCGCGCGCGCCAGCAGGCCGTCGAAGACCTGCAGGGCGACCGTAACCTGCCTGTGCACCTGCTCAACGAACTGGTCCGGCAACTGCCCGATGGCGTCTACCTGACCAGCATGAAGCAGGACAACCAGACGGTCACGCTGCAAGGCATGGCCCAGTCGAACGAGCGGGTCTCGGAGTTGCTGCGCAACCTGGGCAACAACAGCCCATGGCTCGTGAAGCCGGAGCTGGTCGAAATCACTTCGGCAAACGTGAACCTGAATCCGCGCGACCAGCGCCGCGTTGCGAACTTCACGATGCGCATTGGCCTGAAGCGCCCCACCGATGCTCAAAAGGCCGCTGCCGAGAAGGCCTTGGCCGCAACGGCGCAATCCAAGGGGTAACCGATCATGGCAAGCAATCGCCCCTCCCAAAAAATAGATGTCGGCGCTGCACTGCAGCGTTTCGGCGAACAGTTCCGCGGGCTCAACCCGAACGATCCGTCGATGTGGCCGTCGGTGCCCCGGTACGCGCTCTGCCTGGCGGTCACCGCGCTGGTACTGGTCGCCCTGTGGTTTGTCTGGCTGACCAATTCGAACGACGAGCTCGAAAGCGAGCGTTCCAAGGAAGTTGCACTCAAGGCCGATTACCAGAAAAAGGTGGCTCAGGCAGCGAACCTCGAACTGCTGAAGAAGCAGCGCGAACAGGTGCAGCAGTACGTGACCCTGCTCGAGAAGCAGTTGCCCAGCAAGGCTGAAATGGACGCCCTGCTGTCGGACATCAATCAGGCAGGTCTTGGCCGCAGCCTTCAGTTCGAGCTGTTCCGTCCGGGGCAGGTATCGGTCAAGGACTACTACGCCGAGCTTCCGATCGCTGTTCGCGTGACCGGGCGGTACCACGACATGGGTGCCTTCGCAGCTGACGTCGCCGGCCTCTCGCGCATCGTGACGCTGAACAACATCACCGTCACCCCGCAAAAGGACAAGGACGTGCTGACGATGGACGCCACCGCACGCACCTTCCGTTACCTCGATGAAGACGAGCGGGCCGCGCAGAAGCGCGCCGCTGCGCCGAAGGCGAAGAAATGAAGATCGCCGCCAAAGTACTGTGGCTGACGATGGCCGCGCTGGGGCTGAGTGCCTGCGACTCGGGTCAGGACGACCTGCAACGCTGGATGGCCGAACAGCGCGCCCAGGTGAAGCCTTCGGTGCCGCCCATTTCCGAGCCCAAAAAGTTCACGCCGCAGGCCTACACCGAGGCCTCGTCGTTCGAACCTTTCAACATCCTGAAGCTGACGCAGGCACTGCGCCGCGACTCGAACCAGCCGAGCACGTCGGAGCTGATCGCGCCCGAACTGGCACGCCGCAAGGAGGCGCTCGAAGCCTTCCCGCTCGACTCGATGGCGATGGTCGGCAGCATGAATCGCAACGGCCAGCCGGTGGCGCTGGTCCGTGTCGACAAGCTGCTCTACAAGGTGCGCGTCGGCGAATACCTGGGACTCAACTACGGGCGCATTACCCGTATCAACGAAACCGAAGTCGCCTTGCGTGAAATCGTGCAAGACGCCGCCGGTGAATGGATCGAACGCGTCGCGACGCTGCAGCTGCAAGAGAGTGCGAAATGAACCAAAACAAATCAACGATGGCACAGTGGCTGCGCGCTGCCGGCCTGGGTCTGCTGGCCTTCGGTGCATTGGCCGTGGCCCATGCGCAAAACGCCATCGAGGCCGTGACCAGCTCGACACAGTCCGGTGCGGAAGTGATCCGCATCGACCTTGCGCAGCCGCTCACCGCGGTGCCCGCCGGGTTTGCCGTGCAAACGCCGGCTCGCATTGCGCTCGATTTTCCGGGTGTCACGAACGCCATCGGCCGCTCTGCCATCGAAGTGAACCAGGGCAACCTGCGCTCGGTGAACGTGGTCCAGGCCGGTGAGCGCAGCCGGGTGGTGCTGAACCTGAAGCAGGCGACTGCGTACAAGGCCGAGATCCAGGGCAAGTCGCTGCTGGTCATTCTCGAACCGGTGGCTGGTTCGGCGCTTGTCACGTCTGCCGCCACGACTTTCGCTGAAAACCGCAACCGGGACATGTTGCCGTTGCGCGACGTCGATTTCCGCCTTGGCGCCGACAGCACGGGCCGCGTCATCGTCGATCTTCCGAACAACCAGGTCGGTGTCGACGTCAAGCAGCAGGGCAAGAACCTCGTTGTGGAGTTCACCAAGTCGACGCTGCCAGAGGGGCTGCGCCGCCGCCTCGACGTGGCCGACTTCGGAACGCCGGTCCAGCTGATCACCTCGCAGCAATCGGGCGACCGTGTCCGCATGACGATCGAAGCCAAGGGCGACTGGGAGCACAGCGCCTACCAGAGCGAGAACCAGTTCGTGGTCGAAGTCCGCGCCCGCAAGGTCGATCCGACCAAGCTGACGCAAGGCGTCGGCTACAACGGCGAGAAACTGTCGCTCAACTTCCAGAACATCGAAATCCGTTCGCTGCTGCAGGTGATTGCCGACTTCACGAACTTCAACATCGTGACCTCGGACTCGGTGAGCGGCGCGCTGACTCTGCGACTGAAGGACGTGCCCTGGGATCAGGCTCTCGACATCATCATGCAGGCGAAGAACCTGGGCATGCGCAAGAATGGCAGCGTGCTGTGGATCGCACCCAAGGATGAAATCAACGCCAAGGAAAAGCTCGAATTCGAGGCCAAGGCCGCGATCGAGAATCTGGAGCCGCTGCGTACCCAGTCGTTCCAGCTCAACTACACCAAGGCGATTGCCATTGCGCAGGGGTTGACGGGCACGGGTGCTTCATCGGGCGGTGGCGGCGGTACGACGACGCGCATCCTGAGCCCCCGCGGCAGCGTCATCGCCGAGTCGCGCACGAATCAGCTCTTCGTGTCGGACATCCCGTCGCGCCTGGCCCAGGTGACCGAGCTGATCCAGAAGCTGGACATTCCGGTTCGTCAGGTGCTGATCGAAGCCCGGATCGTCGAAGCGTCCGACACCTTTGGCAAGTCGCTTGGTGTGCGGCTGGGCGGCGGTATTGCTGGAGAGCGCTTTGCATCGTCCGCCGGCAGTCGGGCTTATGGCAACGTTGGCGTCATGCCCATCGTCACGCCAGGTACCAATGGCGCTGCCAGCACGGTCACCAGCACCTTTACCAATTCCAACTTCATCAACCTCCCGGCAGGCGATGCAGGCGGTACCGGCAACGCGGCGGGCACCTTCGCGATCTCGCTCTTCAATTCGAGCTTCTCGCGCATGCTGAACCTCGAAATCTCGGCGCTCGAAGCCGACGGCAAGGGCAAGCTGGTGTCCAGCCCCCGTGTCATCACGGCCGACCAGACCAAGGCGCTGATCGAGCAGGGTGAAGAAATCCCGTACCAGCAGGCCACGTCCAGCGGTGCTACCTCGATTTCGTTCCGCAAGGCGGTGCTGAAGCTCGAAGTCACGCCGCAGATCACGCCGGAAGGCAACATCATCCTGACGCTGGACGTGAGCAAGGACGCCCGCGGCGTGAATACCTCGGCAGGTCCGGCAATCAACACCAAGCACGTGCAAACCGAGGTGCTGGTGGAGAACGGCGGCACGGTCGTCATCGGTGGTATCTTCGAACTCACCGAAACCAATGACGAATCGCGCGTGCCGGTGCTGGGTGAAGTGCCCTACCTGGGGGCACTGTTCCGCAAGCGCGAACGCGTTGCCAACAAAACCGAAATGCTCGTCTTTATCACCCCGAAGATGATTACCGACCGCAACGCCGCGCGCTGACGCGCGGGCGTAGCAGCCACCGCGTGGCGGTCGCACTCGTCGGCTTGCCCGGCGCCGGAAAATCCGCAGTGGGCCGGCGCCTTGGGATGCGGCTGGGCTTCCCGTTCATCGACACCGATCATGTGATCGAGCAGCGCATAGGCTGCTCGATCCGCGATTACTTCGAGCGCGAGGGCGAAGTAGCCTTTCGGGATCTCGAACAAACCGTGATCGCCGACCTGGCCGCCAATGCCCAGGGCGTGCTGGCGACCGGAGGCGGCGCCGTGCTGCGGGAGGCCAACCGCACCCAGTTGCGCCATCACTTCCACGTGATCTACCTGCGCTCTTCCCCCGAGGACCTGTTCCGGCGCCTGCGCCACGACGTCAAGCGGCCCCTGCTGCAGGTGGCTGACCCGCTGGGCCGGCTGCGCGAACTGCACGATGCGCGCGACCCGTTCTACCGGGAAACGGCCCATGATGTGGTCGATACCGGTCGCCCGTCGATCGCCATGCTGGTGAACATCATCGTGATGCAGCTCGAATTGGCAGGCGTCGTCGAGCCGGGCGCCCATCCCGAAGAGCCCCCCGCCTGAGCCTGTCCGGGCCGCAGCGCCTAAACTCGCTGCCCATGTCCCTGCCCGTACTTTCCGCTCCGCCAGAACGCGTCGACATCCAGCTCGGCGACCGCAGTTACCCGATCCTGATCGGTGCCGGCCTGCTGGACGATCCCCAGAGCTTTGCCGTCACGCCCGCCGCGGCCACGGCCCTGATCGTCAGCAACACCACAGTGGCGCCGCTTTACGCCAAGGCGCTGCAGACTGCCCTGGCGGGCCGTTTCCGTACCGTGCACTTGCTCGAGTTGCCCGACGGCGAGGTCTACAAGAACCTGCAGACCCTGAACCTGATCTTCGACGACCTGCTGGGCCATGGCAGCGACCGCAAGACCGTGTTGTTCGCCCTGGGCGGTGGCGTGGTGGGCGACATGACCGGCTTCGCCGCCGCCAGCTACATGCGCGGCGTGCCTTTCGTGCAGGTGCCGACCACGCTGCTGGCGCAGGTCGATTCCTCGGTCGGCGGCAAGACGGCCATCAACCACCCGCTCGGCAAGAACATGATTGGCGCGTTCTACCAGCCGCAGCTCGTCGTGTGCGATCTGTCCACGCTGCAGACGCTCCCCCCACGTGAACTGAGTGCCGGCTTGGCCGAAGTCATCAAGTACGGCCCGATCCACGACATGGCGTTCTTCGACTGGATCGAGGCGAACATCGAGGCCCTCGTCGCAAGAGACCCGGCCGCGCTGGCCTACGCCGTCAAGCGCAGCTGCGAGATCAAAGCGCTGGTGGTCGGCCAGGACGAGCGCGAAACCGGCCTGCGCGCGATCCTCAATTTCGGCCACACCTTCGGCCACGCGATCGAATCGGGCCTCGGCTATGGCGAATGGCTGCACGGCGAGGCCGTCGGCTGCGGCATGGTCATGGCAGCGCACCTGTCGCAGCAGCTCGGCGGCGTCGATGCCGCCTTCGTCGAGCGGCTCACGCGCCTGATCGAGCGCGCCGGCCTGCCCATCGTCGGCCCCGCGCTGGGAGCCGAGCGCTATCTGGAGCTGATGCGCGTCGACAAGAAATCGGAAGCCGGCGAGATCCGCTTCGTGGTGATCGACCGACCCGGCTTCGCCGTGGTCCGCAGCGCGCCCGACGCGCTGGTGCGCGAAGTGCTCGCGCAGTGCTGCGCGGGATGAGCCTCGCGGCCTATGCCTGCCTGCCCGCGCAGTCGCGCGGCCGTCGGCATGCCGAGCCGCCCGCGCCCACGCGCGATGCCTTCCAGCGCGACCGCGACCGCATCGTGCATTCCACGGCCTTTCGCCGGCTGGTCTACAAGACGCAGGTGTTCCTGAACCACGAGGGCGACCTGTTCCGCACCCGGCTCACGCACTCGCTGGAAGTCGCCCAACTGGGGCGTTCGATCGCCCGGGCCCTGCGGATCAACGAGGACCTGGTCGAGGCGATTGCCCTGGCGCATGACCTGGGCCACACGCCCTTCGGGCACGCAGGCCAGGACGCGCTCAACGACTGCATGGCCGGGCATGGTGGCTTCGAGCACAACCTGCAGAGCCTGCGTATGGTCGATGCGCTGGAGCACCGCTATCCACAGTACGACGGACTGAATCTCAGCTTCGAGACCCGCGAGGGCATCCTCAAGCACTGCTCCCGCGCGAATGCGGAGCGCCTGGAGGCGGCCGAGCCCAACGGCGTGGCCCGGCGGTTTCTCGACCGTACGCAGCCGGGGCTCGAGGCGCAGCTGTGCAACCTCGCCGACGCCATCGCCTACAACGCCCACGACATCGACGACGGCGTGCGCTCGGGGCTCATCAGCGTCGAGCAACTGTCCGAGGTCGAGCTGTTCGAGCGCCATCGCCGCGAGGCGCTTGCCGAGCATCCGCAGTTGCAGGGCCGGCGCGTGCTCTACGAAACCATCCGGCGCATGCTGAGCGCGCAGGTCTACGACGTGATCGACGCGACGCGCGCGGCGCTCGAAGCCCTCGCGCCGGTCGATGCCGACGCGGTGCGCAAGGCCCCGCCTGTCGTCGCGTTCAGCGGCACCATGCAGGCCCAGTCGGAAGACCTGAAGCGTTTTCTCTTCCACAACCTCTATCGGCATCCGCAGGTCACCCAGACCACCGATCAGGCGCGTGACGTGGTGCGGGAGCTGTTCGAGGCCTATCTCGAACGCAGTGCCGAAATGCCAACTTCCTTCGCCGAGCGCGGCGACAGGCACCGAGCCGTGGCCGACTACATCGCCGGCATGACCGACCGTTTCGCAGTGCGCGAGCACGAGCGGCTCACCGGCCGCCGGGGGATCGCGTGAGTTCCGTCGCAGCACGTCCGCGCGTTCCCGCTGCGGCCTTCGCCGTTCTGCTGGGCGGCGTCAGCGGGGCCTTGCATCTGGGCAAATTGCCGCCGGCCGTTCCGGCGCTGCAGGCATCGCTCGGCATCGGCCTGGTCGAGGCGGGATTCCTGTTGTCACTGGTTCAGGTCGCGAGCATGACCCTGGGGCTGCTGGTCGGGCTTGCGGCAGACACCATCGGCCTGCGCCGCAGCATGCTGACGGGGCTGTTCGTGTTGACGGTCGCGAGCCTGCTGGGAGGCCTGGTCGGCTCCAGCGCAGATGGCGGCGCGCACGCCGTGCAATGGCTGCTTCTGCTGCGCGGCATCGAAGGCATCGGCTTCCTGCTGGCGGTCATGCCGGGACCGGGGCTGATCCGCGCCTTGACCCCGCCGGGCGCGGACAAGGCTGCGCTGGGCCTCTGGGGCGCCTACATGCCGCTCGGCGTGGCCCTTGCGCTGCTGCTTGGGCCCGCCCTGATCGCCTGGGGCGGTTGGACGGGCTGGTGGTGGGCGCTGTCGGTCGTGTCGGCTGGTGCTGCGCTCTGGGTGTGGACGGTCGTGCCTGGTGATCGCACCCGCCAGGCGGCGGCAGGCCAGCCCAGCGAAGGCTGGTCATCGCGCCTGCGCGCCACTGTCGGTGCGCGCGCCCCCTGGCTGGTTGCGCTGACGTTCGCCGTGTACTCGTCGCAGTGGATGGCCGTCATCGGCTTCCTGCCCGCCATCTATGCGGGTGCGGGCGTGCCGACTGCCTGGAACGCGGTGCTCACCGCGCTCGCGGCCGCGATGAATATCGTCGGCAACATCGCGGGTGGCCGCTGGCTGCAGCGCGGCGTGGCGCCCGAACGCCTGCTGCAACTCGGTTTCCTGACGATGGCGCTGGGCGGCGTGGCCGCCTTCGCGCAAGCAGGGCAGGGCGCCGGCGCCTTGGGCCTGCCACCCGCGCTGCGCTACATCGCCGTCTGTGCGTTCTCGCTGGGCGGTGGCATGGTGCCGGCCACTTTGTTCCTTCTGGGAGTGCGGCTGGCACCCGGGCCCACCACCGTGTCGACGACCGTCGGCCTCATGCAGCAGGCATCGTCGCTTGGCCAGTTCCTGGCCCCGCCCGCGGTGGCGTGGCTGGCCCACCGCGTTGGCGGCTGGCACTGGACCTGGACGGCCACGCTGGCCTGTTCGCTGGCCGGCATGGCGATCGCGCGGCGACTGGGGCGGATTCGCCCTGCGGCGGAGATGGCATGACCCATCCGACGACAATTGCAGTCGCCCAGGCCGAAGCCGACACGCGGCGCTGGCTCGAACGCGCGGTGATCGGCCTCAACCTGTGCCCCTTCGCAAAAGCCGTGCACGTGAAGGCACAGATCCACTACGCCGTGTACGAACCCGCCGAAGCGGCCGACCTGATGGACGCGCTACTGGCCGAAGCCAAAGACCTCGCAGCGCTCGACGCCGCCGTGCGCGACACCACACTTCTGATTGCACCGAATACCTTGGCCGATTTCCTGGACTTCAACGATTTCACGGCGCGTGCCGAACGCCGGCTTGCGCGCGCCGGTTTCGACGGCGTGTTCCAGCTGGCGAGCTTTCATCCGCAGTTCCAGTTCGCCGGCACCGAAGCCGACGACCTCGGCAACGCCACCAACCGCGCGCCATACCCCACGCTGCACCTGCTGCGCGAGGACAGCGTGAGCCGCGCGGTCGAAGCGTTCCCCGAGGCGGAGGCCATCTTCGAGCGCAACATCGACACGCTCGAAGCGCTGGGGTCCGATGGCTGGGCGGCGCTCGACGTCGGCCCCGGGAGTGCCAGGCCATGAATACCAAAGCCGCATCGAAACCGGTGACGAAGACGAACAAGGCCGCCAAGGCTGATGCCGAACTGGCCGAAGCCCTGCGCCCTGGCCAGTCCGTCGAGCTGCTCAAGGAACTGCACATCCTCACCCGCGAGGGGCGCCTCAACCAGGACTCGCGGCGCAAGCTCAAGCAGGTCTACCACTTGTTCCAGTTCATCGAGCAACTGCTGCGCGAGCTGCCGGAAGAGGGCGCAGGCGCAACGCTGGCCGATCATGGCGCGGGCAAGTCGTACCTCGGCTTCATCATCTACGACCTGTTCTTCCGGGCGCGGCAGGGCAGCAGCGGCCATGTCTACGGCATCGAGACGCGCGGCGAACTGGTCGAGCGCTCGCGCGCGTTGGCGCAGCGGCTGGGCTTCGACCGCATGTCGTTCCTGAATCTCACCGTGGCCGAATCGGCGCAGGCAAGCGAGCTGCCGGAGCAGATCGATGTGGTCACCGCGCTGCACGCCTGCGACACCGCCACCGACGATGCCATCGCCTTCGGCCTGGCCAAGAAGGCGCGCTGCATGGTGCTCGTGCCCTGCTGCCAGGCCGAAGTGGCCGCCTGCCTGCGCGAAACCAAGGCGCTGGCGCTTTCGCGCACGCCGCTGGCCGAGCTGTGGCGCCATCCGCTGCACACGCGCGAAATCGGCAGCCAGCTCACCAACGTGCTTCGCTGCCTGTATCTCGAAGCCAACGGCTACAGCGTCACCGTGACCGAACTGGTCGGCTGGGAGCACAGCATGAAGAACGAACTGATCCTGGCGCGCTACACCGGCCAGCGCAAGGCGAGTGCGGCGACGCGGCTGCGCGAGTTGCTGGCGCAGTTCGGGCTCGACACGCTGGGCGACACGCGCTTCCGTCTCGCCTGAGCGCCGGCGCGCAACTCGCGTCTGCAGACCCCATGGCCCGTCTTCCCCGTCTCACGCTGGCCGACATGCCGCACCACGTGATCCAGCGCGGCAATAACCGCCAGCCGATCTTCATGGACCGCGCGGATCACGAGAAGCTGCTCGCGCTGCTGGCCGAAAACGCCACGCGCTTCGGTATCGCGCTGCATGCCTATGTGCTGATGGACAACCACTTTCATCTGCTGGCCACGCCCAACAGCACCACCGGCCTGCCGCAGTTCATGCAATCGGTAGGCCGCAGCTACGTGCGCTACTTCAACGACCGCCACGGCCGCAGCGGCACGCTGTGGGAGGGGCGCTACCGGTCGACGTTGATCCAGACCGACCGCTACCTGCTGACCTGCATGGCCTACATCGACCTCAATCCAGTGCGGGCGGGCGTGGCGGTCGATGCGCGCGACTTCCCATGGTCCAGCCACGGCCACTACGCCGGCCTGCGGCATGACCGGCTGCTGACGCCCCATCCGCTGTACTGGGAGCTCGGCAACACGCCGTTCGCGCGGGAGGCTGCGTATGTCGAGTTGGTGCGCGGCGGGGTACGCGCGGCCGACCAGAGCGCGCTGACCGAAGCCACCTTGCGCGGCTGGGCTGCCGGTGACGACGATTTTCTCGATGGTCTGCAGAAGTCCACCGACCGCCGCGTGGTCAAAGCCAAGGCCGGCCGGCCGCCTTCGAACACCTCATCCTGAGCTGAAAAGCAGCGCCAATCTATTGTGCTGTCTGGTCTTTTTGCTCCTGTTTTTGATATGTCCCTAATTTAATTCCGAGAAGAAAACTCAACATTTAATAAGAATCTGACCCCTATTAAAGTGTTTGGCATTCTTTGTGCATCGCAATATGCTCCCTTTCCCTGCGAAAACTGAAGGAGCGCGCCCATGACGACGGCTGCCGAGATTCAACATCTCCAAGAACACGGTCTGTATTCCGGTGCCGACGAGCACGATGCCTGCGGCGTCGGCTTCGTTGCACATATCAAGGGCGAAAAAAGCCATGCCATCGTGCTGCAGGGCTTGAAGATCCTCGAAAACCTCGACCATCGCGGCGCAGTGGGCGCTGACAAGCTGATGGGCGACGGCGCCGGCATCCTGATCCAGCTGCCTGACCACCTGTACCGCGAAGAAATGGCGAAGCAGGGCGTCACGCTGCCCCCGCCGGGCGAATACGGCGTCGGCATGATCTTCCTGCCGAAGGAACACGCCTCGCGCGAAGCCTGCGAACAAGAGATGGAACGCGCCATCAAGGCCGAAGGCCAGGTGCTGCTCGGCTGGCGCGATGTGCCGGTCAACCGCGACATGCCCATGTCGCCCACCGTGCGCGAAAAGGAACCGCTGCTGCGCCAGGTCTTCATCGGCCGCGGCAACGACGTGATCGTGCAGGACGCGCTG
The DNA here is from genome assembly GCF_057814215.1 of Variovorax sp. F042. Taxonomy (NCBI): domain Bacteria; kingdom Pseudomonadati; phylum Pseudomonadota; class Betaproteobacteria; order Burkholderiales; family Comamonadaceae; genus Variovorax; species Variovorax sp. F042. The sequence goes on along the minus strand of NZ_JBVASX010000002.1, from coordinate 690,807 downwards.
GAGCGCAAGCTCTACGTGATCCGCAAGACCGCCAGCGCCAACATCCAGCGCCTGAAGCTCAAGCACAGCAAGGAATACTACGTTCCCAGCATGTCGAGCCGCACCGTGGTCTACAAGGGCCTGCTGCTGGCCGACCAGGTCGGCACCTACTACCTCGACCTGCAGGACAAGCGCTGCGTCTCGGCCCTGGGCCTGGTGCACCAGCGCTTCTCGACCAATACCTTCCCCGAGTGGCCGCTGGCCCACCCGTACCGCTATGTCGCCCACAACGGCGAAATCAACACGGTCAAGGGCAACTACAACTGGATGAAGGCACGCGAAGGCGTGATGTCCTCGCCCGTGCTCGGCGCCGACCTGCAGAAGCTGTACCCCATCAGCTTTGCCGGCCAGTCCGACACCGCCACCTTCGACAACTGCCTCGAGCTGCTGACGATGGCCGGCTACCCCATCAGCCAGGCCGTGATGATGATGATTCCCGAGCCCTGGGAACAGCACGCCACCATGGACCCGCGCCGCCGCGCGTTCTATGAATACCACGCCGCCATGCTCGAGCCGTGGGACGGCCCGGCCTCCATTGTCTTCACCGACGGCCGCCAGATCGGCGCCACGCTCGACCGCAACGGCCTGCGCCCCTCGCGCTACTGCGTGACCGACGACGACCTGGTCATCATGGCGTCGGAATCGGGCGTGCTGCCCGTGCCCGAGCAGAAGATCGTGCGCAAGTGGCGCCTGCAGCCCGGCAAGATGTTCCTCATCGACCTGGAGCAGGGCCGCATGATCGACGACGAGGAGGTCAAGGCCACCCTCGCCAACAGCAAGCCCTACAAGCAGTGGATCGAGAACCTGCGCATCAAGCTCGACAGCGTGAAGGCCGAGCCGGTCTCCGCGCCGCTGAGCCAGGTCGCGCTGCTCGACCGCCAGCAGGCCTTCGGCTACACCCAGGAAGACATCAAGTTCCTGATGAGCCCGATGGCCCAGGCCGGCGAAGAAGGCATCGGCTCCATGGGCAACGACAGCCCGCTGGCCGTGCTCTCGAGCAAGAACAAGCCGCTGTACAACTACTTCAAGCAGCTGTTCGCGCAGGTGACGAATCCGCCGATCGACCCGATCCGCGAAGCCATCGTGATGTCGCTGGTGTCCTTCATCGGCCCCAAGCCCAACCTGCTGGACATCAACCAAGTCAACCCGCCGATGCGGCTCGAAGTGAGCCAGCCGATCCTCGACTTCGCCGACATGGCGAAGCTGCGCGACATCGGCAAGTACACGCAGGGCAAGTTCAAGAGCTATGCGCTCGACATCACCTACCCGCTCGCCTGGGGCGACGAAGGCGTCGAAGCCAAGCTGGCCTCGCTGTGCGCCGAAGCGGTGGACGCCATCAAGGGCGGCCACAACATCCTGATCGTGAGCGACCGCGGCGTGAGCCCGACGCAGGTGGCCATTCCCGCCGTGCTGGCGCTGTCGGCCGTGCACCAGTACCTCGTTCGCGAAGGCCTGCGCACCACCGCCGGTCTCGTCGTCGAAACCGGGTCGGCGCGCGAAGTGCATCACTTCGGCGTGCTGGCGGGCTACGGCGCCGAAGCCGTGCACCCCTACCTCGCCATGGAAACGCTCGCGGCCATGCACGCCGACCTGCCGGGCGACCTGAGCGCCGACAAGGCGGTCTACAACTACGTCAAGGCCATCGGCAAGGGTCTGTCGAAGATCATGTCGAAGATGGGTGTCAGCACCTACATGAGCTATTGCGGCGCGCAGCTGTTCGAAGCCATCGGCCTGAACAGCGAGACGGTGAACAAGTACTTCACCGGCACCGCCAGCCGCGTGGAAGGCATCGGCGTCTTCGAGATCGCCGAGGAAGCCATCCGCATGCACAAGGCCGCTTTCGGCGACGATCCGGTGCTCTCCAACATGCTCGACGCCGGCGGCGAATACGCTTGGCGCACGCGCGGCGAAGAGCACATGTGGACGCCCGACGCCATCGCCAAGCTGCAGCACAGCACGCGCTCCAACAACTGGAACACGTACAAGGAATACGCGCAGCTCATCAACGACCAGAACCGCCGCCACCTCACGCTGCGCGGCCTGTTCGAGTTCAAGATCGATCCGGCCAAGGCCATTCCGGTGGACGAAGTCGAATCCGCTGCCGATATCGTCAAGCGCTTCGCCACCGGCGCGATGTCGCTCGGCTCGATCAGCACCGAGGCGCACTCCACGCTCGCCATTGCCATGAACCGCATCGGCGGCAAGAGCAACACCGGCGAAGGCGGTGAAGACCCGGCGCGCTACCGCAACGAGCTCAAGGGCATCCCGATCAAGTTGGGCGACACGCTCAAGAGTGTGATCGGTGCCGAGAACGTCGAGGTCGACCTGCCGCTGAAGGACGGCGACTCGCTGCGTTCGCGCATCAAGCAGGTTGCATCGGGCCGCTTCGGCGTCACGGCCGAGTACCTGCATTCGGCCGACCAGATCCAGATCAAGATGGCGCAGGGCGCCAAGCCGGGCGAGGGCGGTCAGCTCCCGGGCGGCAAGGTCACCGAGTACATCGGCAAGCAGCGCTATGCCGTGCCGGGCGTGGGCCTCATCTCGCCGCCGCCGCACCACGACATCTACTCGATCGAAGACCTGGCGCAGCTCATTCACGACCTGAAGAACACCGCGCCGCACGCCAGCATCAGCGTGAAGCTGGTGAGCGAGATCGGCGTCGGCACCATCGCGGCCGGCGTGGCCAAGTGCAAGAGCGACCACGTCGTGATCGCCGGCCATGACGGCGGCACGGGCGCTTCGCCATGGTCGTCGATCAAGCACGCTGGCAGCCCGTGGGAAATCGGCCTGGCCGAAACGCAGCAGACGCTGGTGCTCAACCGCCTGCGCAGCCGCATCCGCGTGCAGGCCGACGGCCAGATGAAGACCGGCCGCGACGTCGCCATCGGCGCGCTGCTGGGCGCCGACGAGTTCGGCTTTGCGACCGCGCCGCTGGTGGTCGAGGGCTGCATCATGATGCGCAAGTGCCACCTGAACACCTGCCCGGTGGGCGTGGCCACGCAAGACCCGGTGCTGCGCAAGAAGTTCTCGGGCAAGCCCGAGCACGTCGTCAACTACTTCTTCTTCGTTGCCGAGGAAGTGCGCCAGATCATGGCCCAGCTCGGCATCCGCAAGTTCGACGACCTGATCGGCCGCGCCGACCTGCTCGACATGCGCAAGGGCATCGAGCACTGGAAGGCTTCGGGCCTGGACTTCAGCCGCCTGTTCGCACTGCCGAACGTGCCGGCCGACGTGCCGCGCTTCCATGTCGAGAACCAGGACCACGGCCTCGACAAGGCACTGGACGTGAAGCTCATCGAGAAGTCGCGTCCCGCCATCGACAAGGGCGAGAAGGTGCAGTTCATCGAGGTGGCGCGCAACGTCAACCGCTCGGTGGGCGCAATGCTCTCGGGCGCGCTGACCAAGGTGCATCCGCAGGGCCTGCCCGATGACTCGATCCGCATCCAGCTCGAAGGCACGGGTGGGCAGTCGTTCGGCGCCTTCCTGGCGCGCGGCATCACGCTGTACCTGATCGGCGACGCCAACGACTACACCGGCAAGGGCCTTTCGGGCGGCCGCGTGGTGGTGCGCCCCAGCCTCGACTTCCGCGGCGAAGCGGTGCGCAACACCATCGTCGGCAACACCGCGCTGTACGGTGCGACCACCGGCGAGGCCTACCTGTGCGGCGTGGCCGGCGAGCGCTTCGCTGTGCGCCTGTCGGGCGCCACGGCGGTCATCGAAGGCACCGGCGACCACGGTTGCGAATACATGACCGGCGGCACGGTGGCCGTGCTCGGCAAGACGGGCCGCAACTTCGCGGCCGGCATGAGCGGCGGCGTTGCTTTCGTCTACGACGAAGACGGCCAGTTCGCCACGCGCTGCAACCTCTCGATGGTTTCGCTCGACAAGGTGCTGACCTCGGCCGAGCAGACCGCGAGCGTGCATCGCAAGATCTGGCACGGCGGCGTCACCGACGAAGCGCAGCTGAAGAAGTTGCTCGAAGAGCACCACCGCTGGACCGGCAGCAAGCGCGCACGCGAGCTGCTCGACAACTGGGCCGTGTCGCGCACGAAGTTCGTGAAGGTGTTCCCGAACGAATACAAGCGCGCGCTGGCCGAGCTGCACGACCGCAAGGTCGAACTCACCAGCAGCGGCAACAACGCGCACATCGGCCTCGAGCCGCACGCGCTGGCCCCCGCACCGCAAACGGCCCCGGCTTCGGTCTGAGCGCCCACGAGTACAGAGAACAAAGGAAAGCACGATGGGAAAGATCACCGGCTTCATGGAGCATGAGCGTGTCGAAGAGGGCTACAAGCCCATCGAAGAGCGCGTCAAGCACTACAAGGAATTCGTCGTCGGCCTGAACACCGAACAGGCCAAGGTGCAGGGCGCGCGCTGCATGGACTGCGGCACGCCGTTCTGCAACAGCGGCTGCCCGGTCAACAACATCATTCCGGACTTCAACGACCTCGTGTACCGCAACGACTGGCAAAACGCCTTCGCGGTGCTCGACTCGACCAACAACTTCCCCGAGTTCACCGGCCGCATCTGCCCCGCGCCCTGCGAGGCAGCCTGCGTGCTCAACGTGAACGACGACGCGGTCGGCATCAAGTCGCTGGAGCACGCGATCATCGACCGCGCCTGGGACGAAGGCTGGGTGGCGCCGCGCGTCGCCAAGCACAAGACCGGCAAGAAGGTGGCGGTGGTGGGTTCGGGCCCGGCCGGCATGGCGGCTGCGCAGCAACTCGCGCGCGCCGGCCACGACGTGACGCTGTTCGAGAAGAACGACCGCATCGGCGGCCTGCTGCGCTACGGCATTCCCGACTTCAAGATGGAGAAGTCGCACATCGACCGCCGCGTCGAGCAGATGAAGGCCGAAGGTGTGACCTTCCGCACCGGCGTGATGGTCGGCGCCGCGAAGGACCCGCTGGGCAAGGGCTCCAAGGTCACGAACCTGGCCAAGGAAACCGTCACGCCTGAGCAACTGCAAAAAGAATTCGATGCCGTGCTGCTCACGGGCGGTGCAGAGCAATCGCGCGACCTGCCGGTGCCCGGCCGCGACCTCGACGGCATCCATTTCGCGATGGAGTTCCTGCCGCAGCAAAACCGCGTCAACGCGGGCGACAAGGTCAAGGGCCAGTTGCGCGCCGACGGCAAGCACGTGATCGTCATCGGCGGTGGCGACACCGGCTCCGACTGCGTGGGCACCAGCAACCGCCATGGCGCGGTCAGCGTCACGCAGTTCGAGCTGATGCCCCAGCCGCCCGAGGAAGAAAACCGCCCGCTGACCTGGCCGTACTGGCCGATCAAGCTGCGCACCAGCTCCAGCCATGAAGAGGGCTGCGAGCGCGAGTTCGCGATCTCCACCAAGGAATTCATCGGCGAAAAGGGCAAGGTCACTGGCCTGAAGACCGTTCGTGTCGAATGGAAGGACGGCAAGATGCAGGAAGTGGCCGGCAGCGAGCAGATCCTCAAGGCCGACCTGGTGCTGCTCGCGATGGGCTTCATCAGCCCCGTTGCCACCGTGCTCGACGCCTTTGGCGTGGAGAAGGATGCCCGCGGCAACGCCAAGGCCACGGTCGACTTCATCGGCGGCTATGTCACCAACATTCCGAAGGTTTTTGCCGCCGGCGACATCCGCCGTGGACAGTCGCTGGTGGTGTGGGCCATTCGTGAAGGCCGCCAGGCCGCGCGCTCGGTGGATGAGTTCCTGATGGGGTTCAGCGACCTGCCGCGCTGAATTTTGTTTCAATTTCGCGGGGCCGGTCACGGCCCCGTTATCATCCGCGTCAAACCGCATGCCGGGATGCTTGAAAAAGCGCCCGGCTTTTTTATTGAGATGGACCCAGCCGCACCACTGCCACATCCCTTCGTAGAGTTCCGCGACGTCACGTTCGGCTATGGTGCACGCGCCATCCTCGACGGCGTTTCGTTCTCCGTGCCGCGAGGCAAGGTAACGGCCCTGATGGGAGCATCGGGCGGTGGCAAGACCACGGTGCTGCGCCTTATCGGCGGGCAGCAGAAGGCCCAGCGTGGCGAGGTGCTCTTCGACGGCCAGGATGTCGGCAAGTTCGATGCAACCGCGCTCTACGCGGCGCGGCGCCGCATGGGCATGCTCTTCCAGTTCGGCGCGCTGTTCACCGACATGACCGTGTTCGACAACGTGGCGTTTCCGCTGCGCGAGCACACACAACTCTCCGAAGCGCTGGTACGCGACGTGGTGCTCATGAAGCTCGACGCCGTCGGCCTGCGCGGCGCGCGCGACCTGATGCCCAGCGAGGTGTCTGGAGGTATGGCGCGGCGCGTGGCGCTGGCGCGTGCCATTGCGCTCGACCCCGACCTCGTGATGTACGACGAGCCTTTCGCCGGCCTCGACCCGATCTCGCTCGGCACCGCCGCGCGCCTGATCCGCCAGCTCAACGACACGCTGGGGCTCACCAGCATCATCGTGTCGCACGATCTCGAAGAAACCTTCCGCATCGCCGACCACGTGATCATCCTGGCCAACGGCGGCATCGCTGCACAGGGCACGCCCGACGAAGTGCGCCACAGCGCCGACCCGCTGGTCCATCAGTTCGTCAATGCGTTGCCCGACGGGCCAGTGCGTTTCCATTACCCGGGCGTCAGCATCGAGGACGACTTCGGCAATGTCGAAGGAGGGCGCTCATGAGCTGGTGGAAGCCTGCCGACGTCGGCTTCGGCGTGCGCCGCCATCTGGCCAACCTGGGCTATGGCGCGAAGCTGTTCATGCGCCTGGTCGGCCCGGGCGCGCAGATCATGCGCCGCTTCGGGCTGGTGCGTGACCAGATCCATTTTTTGGGCAACTACTCGCTCGCGATCATCGGCGTGTCGGGGCTGTTCGTGGGCTTCGTGCTCGGGCTGCAGATGTACTACGCGCTGCAGCGCTACGGCTCTTCCGAAGCGCTCGGCCTGCTGGTCACGCTGAGCCTGGTGCGCGAGCTCGGGCCCGTGGTGGCGGCCTTGCTGTTCACCGGGCGCGCGGGGACGTCGCTCACCGCGGAGATCGGTCTCATGAAGGCCGACGAGCAGCTGAGTGCCATGGAGATGATGGCGGTCGACCCGGTGCAGCGCATCCTCGCGCCGCGCTTCTGGGCCGGCGTCATCACCATGCCGCTGCTGGCGGCGGTGTTCAGCGCGGTCGGCATCATGGGCGGCTACGTGGTGGGCGTGCTGATGCTGGGCGTCGACCCGGGCGCGTTCTGGGGCCAGATGCAGGGCGGCGTCGACGTGTGGCGCGACGTCGGCAACGGCGTCATCAAGAGCATCGTCTTCGGCTTCACCGTGACCTTCATTGCGCTGCTGCAGGGCTATGAGGCCCAGCCCACGCCCGAAGGCGTGTCGCGTGCGACCACGCGAACCGTGGTGTCGGCATCGCTGGCGGTGCTGGGGCTGGACTTCCTGCTCACCGCCATGATGTTCAGTATCTAAAGAGGCTCGGCCTCCATCGTTCTAGACAGAGAGTCAAACCATGCAACGTTCCAACAACGACATCTGGGTCGGCCTGTTCGTCCTGATCGGCGCTGCGGCGCTGCTGTTTCTCGCGCTGCAGTCGGCCAACCTGCTGAGCCTGAATTTCCAGAAGACCTATGCGGTGACCGCGCGCTTCGACAACATCGGCGGGCTCAAGCCGCAAACCGCTGTGAAGAGCGCGGGGGTTGTGGTCGGCCGCGTGGAGTCCATCTCCTTCAACGACAAGTCCTTTCAGGCCGACGTCACGCTGGCTTTGCAAAACCGCTACAGTTTTCCCAAGGACAGTTCGCTCAAGATCCTGACCAGTGGCCTGCTCGGCGAGCAGTACATCGGGATCGAAGCGGGCGCCGAGGACAAGAACTTGCAGGCCGGCGACACCATCACCTCGACCCAATCGGCCGTGGTGCTTGAAAACCTGATCAGCCAGTTTCTGTACAGCAAGGCAGCCGAAGGCAATTCGACGCCTGGAACAGCCAACAAGAAATGAAAACACGATCTTTTTTGTCTTCTGCTATGAATAACGTAGCAATTCGCGCCCGTTGGGTGGGCGCCGCAGCTTTTCTTGCACTGGTGGCCGGTTGCGCCACCGGACCCAACGCCAATCCGGCCGACCCTCTCGAGCCGTTCAACCGCGGGGTCTCGCGCTTCAACGACACCGTTGACGACGCAGTGCTCGTTCCCGTGGCGACGGCCTACCAGAAGGCGCTGCCTTCGATGGTGCGCACCGGCGTGAACAACTTCTTCGGCAACATCGGCGATGTCTGGAGCCTGGCCAACAACGTGGCCCAGCTCAAGCTGCAGAACAGCGCCGAGACATTCATGCGCCTGAACGTCAACACCTTCTTCGGGCTCGGCGGCCTGCTGGACGTTGCGACCGAGGCCGGCATTCCCCGCCACGAGGAAGACTTCGGCCAGACGCTGGGCTACTGGGGCGTGGGCCCGGGCCCGTACGTCGTGCTGCCGCTGCTGGGCTCCTCGACACTGCGCGACACCGCGGCCAAGCCGCTCGACATGTACGGCGACCCGCTGGGCCATGTGGAAGACATCCCCTGGCGCAATTCGCTGACGGTGCTGCGCATCGTCGACACGCGCTCGCAATACCTGCGCGCAAGCCGCCTGCTCGGCGATGCGGCGCTCGACAAGTATTCGTTCACGCGCGATGCGTTCCTGCAGCGCCGCCGCAGCCAGGTCTACGACGGCAACCCGCCGGACGACGGCGGTGGCAGTGACGGTGGTGGCAGCGACAAGTAAGCCGCAAGAGGAGGGGGCGCTGCTTGCATCCGGTTGCAAGGCTTCACCTCCCGGACAGGAACCCGGTCGGCCCCAGGGGGCTCGAATCCGTTCCTGTCTCAGCACCCGGTTTTTTCGGGTGCCTGCAGATTTTCAAACTTGAATGAGGGACTCTTCATGAACAACAAGACCTTGCAACGTCGCGATCTCGGCCGCCTGGTGCTGGCCGGTGCCCTGCTGTTCGGTGCGGCTGTCGCCTTCGTCCAGCCCGCCCGTGCCGCTGATGAAGCGCCTGATGCGCTCGTCAAGCGCCTCTCGACCGACGTGCTCGAAACGATCAAGGCCGACTCGTCCATCAAGTCGGGCGACGTCAACAAGATCATGCTGCTGGTCGACAGCAAAATCATGCCCAACGTCAACTTCCAGCGCATGACGGCCTCGGCAGTCGGCCCGGCCTGGCGCACTGCAACGCCCGAACAGCAAAAACGCCTGCAGGACGAGTTCAAGGCGCTGCTGGTGCGCACTTATGCCGGCGCGCTCGACCAGGTGACCGACCAGACCGTCACCATCCGCCCGTTCCGCGGCTCGCCTGACGACAAGGACGTGCTGGTGCGCACCGAGGTCCAGGGCCGCGGTGATCCGGTGCAGCTCGACTACCGCCTTGAAAAGACCCCCGGCCAGGGCGCCGGCTGGAAGGTCTACAACCTGAATGTGCTGGGCGTGTGGCTGGTCGATACCTACCGCACCCAGTTCGCGCAGGAAATCAACAAGAGCGGCATCGACGGCCTGATCGCCGCGCTGGCCGCGCGCAACAAGGGCAACGGCAAGGGCTGACCGGGCGCACGCGATGCTGGTCCTGCCCACCCGACTTACCCACGACGAGGCCCCCGCCTGCATGCGCATGCTGCAGCAGGGGCTGAAAGGCCAGGCCGACTCGTCGTCCACCGTGGTCGACGCGACTGCGCTGGCCCAGTTCGATTCTTCGGCGCTAGCCGTGCTGCTCGAATGCCGGCGCGAGTCGAGCGCACTGGGCCGCGGCTTCTCCGTCAAGGGCCTGTCGCCTCGTTTGCGCGAACTCGCGGCGCTGTATGGCATTGCGGGCCTTTTGCCCGCCGCGCCCTGAAAAAGTAACGGCCCCTTAAAATCGCGGGCTCCCATGCCCGCGATTTCATTTCAATCGGTCTCCAAGACCTACCCCCCCTCCAGACAGCAAAAAGCCCAGGGCAAGCCAGGGCTCAAGGCCGTCGACGAGGTCAGCTTCCAGATCGAACCGGGCGAGTTCTTCGGCCTGCTCGGCCCGAACGGCGCGGGCAAGACCACCCTGATCAGCATGCTCGCGGGCCTGTCGCGGCCCACGGCCGGCGCCATCAGCGTCCATGGCTTCGACGTGCAGCGCGACTTTGCACAGGCGCGCCGCCAGCTCGGCATCGTGCCGCAGGAGCTGGTGTTCGACCCCTTCTTCAACGTGCGCGAATCGCTGCGCATCCAGTCGGGCTACTTCGGCATCAAGAACAACGAGGCCTGGATCGACGAGCTGCTGCAAAGCCTGGGCCTCGCCGACAAGGCCACGGCCAACATGCGCCAGCTCTCGGGCGGCATGAAGCGCCGGGTGCTGGTGGCACAGGCGCTGGTGCACAAGCCGCCGGTGATCGTGCTCGACGAGCCCACGGCCGGCGTCGACGTCGAACTGCGCCAGACGCTCTGGCAGTTCGTCGCCCGGCTCAACAAGCAGGGCAGCACCGTGCTGCTCACCACCCACTACCTCGAAGAGGCCGAGGCGCTGTGCAGCCGCATCGCGATGCTCAAGCAGGGCCGCGTGATCGCACTCGACCGCACCAGCGAACTGCTGAAATCGGCCGCGAGCAACGTGCTGCGCTTCAAGACCGACGCCATGCTGCCCTGGGCCATTGCCCAGCATGCGCGCATCACCGGGCGCATCGTGCAACTGCCGGCGCAGAACGCCCATGAAGTCGAACAACTGCTGGCCGCGATCCGCGAAGCCGGCGTCGCGGTGGAAGACGTAGAAATGCGCAAGGCCGACCTGGAAGACGTGTTCATCGACCTGATGGCCGGCGAGCAAACCCCGCTGGAGGTGGCGCGATGATGGCCGTGACCGGTTGGCGCGCGCTGCTCTACAAGGAGACGCTGCGCTTCTGGAAGGTCGGCTTCCAGACCGTGGGGGCGCCGGTGCTCACCGCACTGCTGTACCTGATGGTGTTCGGCCATGTGCTCGAAGACCACGTGAAGGTCTACGGCACGGTCGGCTACACGGCCTTCCTGGTGCCTGGCCTCGTGATGATGAGCGTGCTGCAGAACGCCTTTGCCAACAGCTCGTCGTCGATCATCCAGAGCAAAATCATGGGCAACCTGGTCTTCGTGCTGCTCACGCCGCTGTCGCACTGGGGCTGGTTCTTCGCCTATGTGGGCTCGTCCGTCATCCGCGGGCTGGCCGTGGGGCTCGGCGTGTTCGTCGTCACGGTGCTGTTCGCGCAGCCGAGTTTCGTCGCGCCGGTCTGGATCATCGTGTTCGCGCTGCTGGGCTCGGCCATGCTGGGAACGCTTGGCCTCATCGCCGGTCTCTGGGCCGAGAAGTTCGACCAGATGGCGGTGTTTCAGAACTTCCTGATCATGCCCATGACCTTCCTGTCGGGCGTGTTCTATTCGATCGGCTCGCTGCCGCCGTTCTGGCAAAGCGTGAGCCACCTGAACCCGTTCTTCTACATGATCGACGGCTTCCGCTACGGCTTCTTCGGCGTGAGCGACGCCTCGCCCTGGCTGAGCCTGGGCATCGTCGGCACCGCCTGGCTGGTGGTGAGCGCGATTGCCGTCCACCTGCTTCGCATCGGCTACAAAATCCGGGGCTGAACAAAGCCTCTTCCCACACCCCATGACCGCCGAACAACTCCAGGCCCTGATCCAGTCCCATCTCCCGTGCGAGCACATCACGCTCGAGGGCGATGGCCGACATTGGTACGCCACCATCGTCTCGGCCGAATTCGAGGGCAAGCGCTCGATCCAGCGCCATCAGCGGGTCTACGCCACCCTCGGTGCGAAAATGCACACCGACGAGGTGCACGCGCTTTCGATGAAGACCTACACGCCGGCCGAATGGGCGGCAGTGGAAAAATAACTCCCGGCCCCTCGTGGCCTCCTGACTTCGCTGGAACTTCGATGGACAAACTTCTGATTCGCGGCGGGCGAGAGCTCCGCGGCGAAGTACTCATTTCCGGCGCCAAGAACGCCGCGCTGCCCGAGCTGTGCGCGGCGCTGCTGACCGACCAGCCCGTGACGCTGCACAACGTGCCGCGCCTGCAGGACGTGTCGACCATGCTCAAGCTGGTGCGCAACATGGGCGTGACGGCCGAGCGCAACGACAACGGCACGGTCCGCCTGAATGCCGGCGACCTCGGCAACCCCGAGGCGCCCTACGAGCTGGTCAAGACCATGCGCGCCTCCGTGCTGGCCCTGGGCCCGCTGCTGGCGCGCTTCGGCCATGCCAGGGTGTCGCTGCCGGGCGGCTGCGCCATCGGCTCGCGGCCGGTCGACCAGCACATCAAGGGCCTGCAGGCCATGGGCGCCGAGATCGTGGTCGAGCACGGCTACATGGTCGCGCGCCTGCCCGAAGGCCGCACCCGCCTGAAGGGCGCGCGCATCCTGACCGACATGGTCACCGTCACCGGCACCGAGAATTTCCTTATGGCAGCCGCGCTGGCCGAGGGCGAAACGCTGCTCGAAAACGCCGCGCAGGAGCCCGAGATCGTCGACCTCGCCGAAATGCTGATCCGCATGGGCGCGAAGATCGAAGGCCACGGCACCAGCCACATCCGCATCCAGGGCGTCGAGAAGCTGCGCGGCTGCGAGCACGCCGTGGTGGCCGACCGCATCGAGGCCGGCACTTTCCTGTGCGCCGTAGCTGCTGCGGGCGGCGAGGCCTTCCTGCGCCACGCGCGCGGCGACCACCTCGACGCCGTGATCGACAAGCTGCGCGACGCGGGCTGCACCGTCGCCTCCGAAAAAGACGGCGTGCGCATCAGCTCCAAGGGCCCCGCCTACGAACACCTGAAGGCGCAGAGCTTCAGCACCACCGAGTACCCGGGCTTCCCGACCGACATGCAGGCCCAGTTCATGGCCCTGAACGTGATCGCGCGTGGCGCCTCGATGGTCACCGAGACCATCTTCGAGAACCGTTTCATGCACGTGAACGAGATGGTGCGCCTGGGCGCACGCATCCACGTCGAGGGCAAGGTGGCGATGGTCGAGGGCGTGCAGCAGCTCTCGGGCGCTACCGTGATGGCCACCGACCTGCGCGCCTCGGCCAGCCTGGTCATCGCCGGCCTCGTGGCCGAGGGCGAGACGCTGGTCGATCGCATCTACCACCTCGACCGGGGCTACGACCGCATGGAGTCCAAGCTGCGCGGCCTGGGCGCCGACATCGAACGACTGACCGGAGCTGCCGCCGCATGATCACGCTAGCCCTCTCCAAAGGCCGCATCTTCGAAGAGACGATGCCCCTGCTGGCCGCCGCCGGCATCGAGGTCACCGAAGACCCCGAGAAGTCGCGCAAGCTGATTCTCGAAACCACCCGCCCCGACGTGCGCGTGGTGCTGGTGCGCGCCTCCGACGTGCCCACCTACGTGCAGTACGGCGGCGCCGACCTCGGCGTGACCGGCCTCGACGTGCTGCTCGAGCACGGCAACCAGGGCCTGTACCAGCCGCTCGATCTGCGCATCGCAGCCTGCCGCCTCAGCGTGGCCGTGCGCGCCGACTACGACTACGCCTCGGCCGTGAAGCAGGGCTCGCGCCTGCGCGTGGCCACCAAGTACGTGGGCCTTGCGCGCGACTTCTTCGCCAGCAAGGGCGTGCACGTCGACCTGATCAAGCTCTACGGCAGCATGGAGCTGGCACCGCTCACGGGCCTGGCCGACGCCATCGTCGACCTGGTCTCGACCGGCAACACGCTCAAGGCCAACCACCTCGTCGAGGTGGAGCGCATCATGGACATCAGCGCGCGCCTCGTGGTGAACCAGGCCGCGCTCAAGCTCAAGCGCGAGCCCATCCGCCGCATCGTCGACGCGTTTGCGTCAGCCATTCCCACCGCCTGAACCTCAAGCACATGACTCTGAAAGCAGCCCCCGCCCGTCTGTCCACGACTTCAGCCAGCTTCGACGCTGAATTCAAGGCGCGGCTGCATTGGTCCGCGGACGACGACGCGGCCATCGAGAAGGTTGTGGCCGACATCCTCGCCGACGTGCAGAAGCGCGGTGACGACGCGGTGCTCGAATACACGAATCGCTTCGACAGGCTCGACGCCAAGACGCTGCCCGAGCTTGAACTGACGCAAGCCGAACTCAAGGCCGCCTTCGAGGCTCTGCCCGCCGCTCAGCGCGACGCGCTCGAAGCCGCCGCGCGCCGCGTGCGCAGCTACCACGAGGCCCAGAAGAAGGCCAGCGGCGAAAGCTGGAGCTACCGCGATGCAGATGGCACGCTGCTTGGCCAGAAGGTCACGCCGCTCGATCGCGTCGGCATCTACGTGCCGGGCGGCAAGGCGGCGTACCCGTCGAGCGTGCTGATGAACGCCATTCCCGCGCACGTCGCGGGTGTCGGCGAAATCATCATGGTTGTGCCGACGCCGAAGGGCGAAAAGAACCAGCTCGTGCTCGCCGCCGCCTACGTGGCCGGCGTGACGCGCGGCTTCACCATCGGCGGCGCGCAGGCCGTGGCCGCGCTGGCCTACGGCACCGCCACCATTCCTGCCGTCGACAAGATCACCGGCCCCGGCAATGCCTACGTGGCGGCCGCCAAGCGCCGCGTGTTCGGCACCGTGGGCATCGACATGATCGCGGGCCCGAGCGAAATTTTGGTGCTGGCCGACGGCACCACGCCGCCCGAGTGGGTGGCCATGGACCTGTTCAGCCAGGCCGAGCACGACGAGCTGGCCCAGAGCATCCTGCTGTGTCCCGACGCCGCCTACATCGACCGCGTGCAGGCCGAGATCGATCGCCTGCTGCCGGCCATGCCGCGCGCGGAAATCATCGCCGCCTCGCTCAACGGCCGCGGCGCGCTGATTCACACGAAGAGCATGGAAGAGGCCTGCGAGATCAGCAACCGCATCGCCCCCGAGCATCTGGAAGTCAGCAGCAGCGAACCGAACCGCTGGGAGCCGCTGCTGCGCCACGCCGGCGCGATCTTCCTGGGCGCCTTCACCAGCGAAAGCCTGGGCGACTACTGCGCCGGCCCGAACCACGTGCTGCCCACCAGCGGCACGGCGCGCTTTTCCAGCCCGCTGGGCGTGTACGACTTCCAGAAGCGCTCCAGCCTGATCGAGGTCAGCGAGGCAGGCGCCCAGGTGCTGGGCCCGATCGCCGTCACGCTGGCCGAGGGCGAGGGCCTGCAGGCGCACGCCGAAGCTGCCCGCATGCGGCTGCGTAAGATCTGAGCTCAAACAACCGGTCACCGGGAGGAGCAAGCAAGATGATCGATCGTCTCCGTCATTCGCGTCTTTTTCGATTTGCCACGGGCCTCGTTGCGGGCGCCGCACTGCTGGCCGCCTGCAGCCAGATGCCGCAGGCGCCGCGCACGTCGGCTGCCGTCAGCGCTACGCCCAGCGCCGCGCCGGCAGCGCCTGCCCCGCAGCTTGGCACGCAATGGGGCGAGGGCCTCGAATCGAAGACCCGCACGGTCATCACCAAGCGCCTGTCCGACCAGCCGGACGACGTGGCCTCGCTGGGCTACAACGAGGCCTCTGCCGTGCGCCGCTCCGTGGGCAGCAATCCTGAGAGCCGCCTGAGCCTGATGCTGGCCGACGGCGACGTCGAATGGTCGGTGCTCGGCGAAGACAGCCGCCCGCTGCCGCTGCAGCGTGCCCGTCGGGGCAGTGGCGGCGAAGACATGTTTCGCCTCGCCGGCGTGCAGGGCTCGCGCTACACGCTGCGCTTTCGCAACCTCAGCGAGCGCAGCTACGAGGTGATCGCCACGGTCGACGGTCTCGACGTGCTCAACGGCAAGCCCGGCAGCCTGCGCAACGGCGGCTACGTGCTGCGTCCGCTGCAGGCGCTGACCATCGAAGGCTTTCGCAAGAGCGAGAACGAGGTCGCGGCTTTCCGCTTTTCAGCGCCCGGCCGTGCCTACGCAGCGAACACCGAAGCGGGCGACGTGCGCAACATTGGCGTGATCGGCGCCGCGCTGTTCGAACTCGAGGAGCGCGACGCACCGCGCCGCCAGCGCCGCGACGCCACCCCGTCGCAGCCCAGCGCCTTCCCGGCCGACGGCGCCTACGCGCCGCCGCCGCGCTACCGCAAGTGATGCCGATGAAGCGTGCCGCCGCCTTCCTGCTGCTCGCGCTGGCGGCCGCCACCGGCGCGCAGGCCATGAGCATCCGCGAACTGCGCACGCTCGAAGCCAGCGAGAAAGACGGCAAGGCCTACGCCAGCTACTACTTGGTCGGCGTGCTCGAAGGCCTGCGCGAAGGCGTCGAATCGTCGCAGCGCAACGGGCAGAAGCCCGTGTTTTGCGTCGAGGGCCGCCGTCTCGAACCCTCCATGGCGCGCTCGCTCTA
Organism: Variovorax sp. F042; assembly: GCF_057814215.1. Lineage (NCBI taxonomy): Bacteria > Pseudomonadati > Pseudomonadota > Betaproteobacteria > Burkholderiales > Comamonadaceae > Variovorax > Variovorax sp. F042. The sequence continues at coordinate 674,513 of NZ_JBVASX010000002.1, read as the reverse complement.
CCAGACCGAGCTGACCCGCAACGCCGACAGTTACGAAGCCGACATGCCAGTGCAACTGGTCATGGCCGGCGCCCTCCGAAACAGCTACCGCTGCACCCGATGACCGCTGCTCCCGAATCCATCCGCCCGCCGCTCGACCGCATCCGCAACGACGTGCGGTCCATGCATGCCTACGCGGTGCAGGACGCGCGCGGCTTCGTCAAGCTCGACGCCATGGAAAACCCCTTCGGCCTGCCGCCCGCGCTGCAGGCCGAACTCGGCGCGCGCCTCGGTGCGCTGGCGCTCAACCGCTACCCGGGCGAGCGCGGCGCCGACCTTCAGCGCGCGCTGGCCGCGCACGCGCAGATGCCCGAGGGCTTCAGGCTGATGCTGGGCAACGGCTCGGACGAGCTGATCTCGCTGCTGGCCATTGCCTGCGACCTGCCCGGCGCCACCGTGCTGGCGCCCGTGCCCGGCTTCGTCATGTACGCCATGAGCGCGAAGCTGCAGGGCCTGAAGTTCGTCGGCGTGCCGCTCACGGCCGACTTCGAACTCGACGAAGCCGCCATGCTGGCCGCCATTGCGAGCGAGAAGCCCGCCATCGTCTACCTCGCGTACCCGAACAACCCGACCGCCAACCTCTGGGACGACGCCGTCGTCGAGAAGATCGTCGAAGCCCAGGGCGCGCAGGGCGGCCTGGTGGTGATCGACGAGGCCTACCAGCCCTTCGCCGCCCGCAGCTACATCGACCGGCTCGCGAAGCACGGCCACGTGCTGCTGATGCGCACGCTCAGCAAGTTCGGCCTGGCCGGCATCCGCCTGGGCTACCTCATGGGGCCGGCCGCGCTGGTCGCCGAGATCGACAAGGTGCGCCCGCCCTACAACATCAGCGTGCTCAACTGCGAGTGCGCGCTGTTCGCGCTGGAGCACGCCGAGGTGTTCGAGGCGCAGGCCCGGCAGATCCGCGAGGAGCGCGAACGCCTGATGATGGGCCTCGGCCGCCTGCCCGGCGTGAAGACCTGGCCCAGCGATGCCAACATGATTCTTTTGCGCGTGCCCGATGCCGCCAAGACCTTCGAGGGCATGAAGGCACACGGGGTTCTGATCAAGAACGTTTCTAAAATGCACGAACTGCTCGCAAACTGCCTGCGCCTCACCGTCGGAACGGCCGACGAGAATGCGCGGATGCTCGCGGCACTCGAAGCCTCACTATGACCACCCCCACCAACCCGGGCAGCGCCGATCGCACCGCGACGGTCACCCGCAACACCGCCGAGACGAAGATCACCGTCAGCGTCAACCTCGACGGCACCGGCAAGGCCAAACTTGCTACCGGTATCGGCTTCTTCGACCACATGCTCGACCAGATCGCCCGCCATGGGCTGATCGACCTCGACATCGACTGCCAGGGCGACCTGCACATCGACGGTCATCACACGGTGGAAGACGTCGGCATCACGCTGGGCCAGGCCGTGGCCAAGGCCATCGGCGACAAGAAGGGCATCCGCCGCTACGGTCACGCCTACGTGCCGCTCGACGAGGCGCTGAGCCGCGTGGTCATCGACTTCTCGGGCCGCCCCGGCCTCGTGATGCACGTGCCGTTCACCAGCGGCATGATCGGCACCTTCGACAGCCAGCTCACCTACGAGTTCTTCCAGGGCTTCGTGAACCACGCCTTCGTCACGCTGCACATCGACAACCTCAAGGGCGTCAATGCGCACCACCAGTGCGAGACGGTGTTCAAGGCCTTCGCGCGCGCCATGCGCGGCGCGCTCGAACTCGACCCGCGTTCCGTCGGCGTCATTCCCTCGACGAAGGGCTCGCTCTGAACGCGTTCGCCCATCAGCTATGAAATCTGTAGCAAATACCGTTGCCGTGGTCGACTACGGCATGGGCAACCTGCACTCCGTGTCGCAGGCCGTGCGCCATGCGGCCGACCAGGTCGGCGTGGAGGTGTTCGTCACCTCCGACCCCGACGTGGTTCGCAAGGCGACCCGCGTGGTGCTGCCGGGGCAGGGCGCCATGCCCGACTGCATGCGCGAGCTGCGCGACTCCGGCCTGCAGGAGTCGGTGCTCGAAGCCGCGGCGAGCAAGCCGCTGTTCGGCGTGTGCGTGGGCATGCAGATGATGCTGTCGCGCAGCGACGAAGGCCCCACCGATGGCCTGGGCCTCATTCCGGGCGAGGTCGTCAAGTTCGACCTGGCTGGCCGCCTGCAGCCCGATGGCAGCCGCTTCAAGGTGCCGCAGATGGGCTGGAACCAGGTGCGCCAGGCCCAGCCGCATGCCGTGTGGGCGGGGGTGCCAGACCAGAGCTACTTCTACTTCGTGCACAGCTTCTACGCTCGCCCGACCGACCCCAAACACAGCGTGGGCGAGGCGGAATATGGCGCGAGCTTTACCGCAGCCATCGCACGCGATAACATTTTTGCAACCCAGTTCCACCCGGAGAAGAGTGCGGACCACGGGCTGCAGCTGTATCGCAACTTCCTCCACTGGAGTCCCTGAACCTATTTTTCCGACCGGGCCGAACCTCTCACAGCCCGGATTCCGCACACTCGCGTCACTTCCATGCTCCTCATTCCCGCCATTGATCTCAAAGACGGCCACTGCGTTCGCCTCAAGCAGGGCGACATGGACCAGTCCACCATCTTCAGCGAAGACCCCGCTGCCATGGCCCGCAAGTGGGTCGAGGCCGGCGCGCGCCGGCTGCACCTGGTCGATCTGAATGGCGCCTTCGCCGGCAAGCCGCAGAACCACGCGGCCATCAAGGCGATCCTGAAAGAGGTGGGCGACGACATTCCGGTGCAGCTCGGCGGCGGCATCCGCGACCTCGACACCATCGAGCGCTACATCGACGACGGCCTGCGCTACGTGATCATCGGCACCGCCGCGGTCAAGAACCCCGGCTTCCTGAAGGACGCCTGCAGCGCCTTCGGCGGCCACATCATCGTGGGCCTGGACGCCAAGGACGGCAAGGTCGCCACCGACGGCTGGAGCAAGCTCACGGGCCACGAGGTGGCCGACCTGGGCAAGAAGTTCGAGGACTACGGCGTCGAGTCGATCATCTACACCGACATCGGCCGCGACGGCATGCTCTCGGGCATCAACATCGAGGCCACCGTCAAGCTCGCGCAGGCGCTGACCATTCCGGTGATCGCCTCGGGCGGCCTGTCGAACATGGCCGACATCGACAAGCTTTGCGCAGTCGAATCCGACGGCGTCGAGGGTGTGATCTGCGGCCGCGCCATCTATTCGGGCGACCTCGATTTCGCCGCCGCGCAGGCTCGCGCGGACGAACTGGCCGGCGCCTGACGCCTTTACCGCGCAGCGCGTGCTCTCCGCGCTCGCCATCGCCAATTACCGCTCGTTGCGGCAGCTGACCGTGCCGCTGGGCCGGCTCACGGTCGTGACCGGGGCCAACGGCAGCGGCAAGTCGAGCGTGTACCGGGCGATGCGTCTGCTGGCGGACATCGCCAATGGCGGCGTGATCCGCTCGCTGGTGCGCGAAGGCGGGCTTTCATCGACTTTGTGGGCCGGGCCCGAGCGCTTTTCCGCGGCCATGTTGCGGGGCGAGGTGCCGGTGCAGGGCACATCGCGCAGCGAGCCGGTCGCGCTGAAGCTGGGGTTCGCTGGCGTCGAGGCTGAAGATTTCGGCTACGCCATCGACATCGGCCTGCCGCCACCGAGTTCATCGACGGCCTTTTCGAGCGACCCGCAGATCAAGCACGAGGCCATCTGGAGCGGCCCGCTGCTGCGCCCCTCGACGCAGCTGGTCGACCGCAAGGGCGCCGCGCTGCGGCTGCGTGAGGGCAAGAGCTGGCAGGCCATCGGCCGGCCCATTCCTGCTTTCGCCAGCATGATGACGGAGCACGCCGACCCGCGCGACGCACCCGAGATGCTCACGCTGCGCGAGCAGATGCGCTCCTGGCGCTTCTACGACCACTTCCGCTCCGACGCCGATGCGCCCGCTCGCCAGCCTCAACTGGGCACGTACACGCCTGTGCTGTCCAACGACGGCGCCGACCTGGCCGCTGCATTGCAGACCATCCGAGAGATCGGTGACGGCGAAGCACTCGACCGCGCGGTGGACGACGCCTTCCCCGGCGCAAGCATCAAGGTTCAGGTGGCAGGCGACCGCTTCGAGACGCTGATGCGCCAGCACGGCCTGCTGAGGCCCCTTACGGCCGCCGAACTGTCCGATGGCACCCTGCGCTACCTGTTGTGGATCGCGGCGCTGCTCACGCCCCGTCCGCCGGCGCTGCTAGTGCTCAACGAGCCGGAGACCAGCCTGCACCCCGACCTGCTGCCGGCCCTGGGGCGGTTGATTGCGCAGGCCGCGCGGCAGTCGCAGGTGATCGTGGTGTCGCACGCCGCCCGGCTGATCGCCGCGCTGGACGACAGCGAAGGCCTGCAGCCGGTAGTGCTCGAAAAGCAGTTCGGCGAGACGCGCATCGCCAACCTCGACATGAGCGAAATACCGCGCTGGGAGTGGCCAGCGCGGTAGCAGTTGAATGAGGGCTTATTCGGCCTTCACCGACATCGTCTGGATGATCGTTTCCAGCTGCGCGCTCATCGGCAGGTTGATGCTTTCCCCCGACGGCAGCTTGCGCAGGAACCAGCGCTTGTACTGCCGCTCGATCTCGCCGTCCTCTGCCAGCACCTGGAAGGTGTCGACGACCACCTTGTTGAGCTGCGGGTCGCCCTTGCGGTACATGATCCCGTAGGGGTCGTAGGAGAGGAAGTCGCCGACCACCTCGTAGTCGGCCTTGGCGGCGTCCTGCGCGATCAGGCCGTAGAGCAGGACATCGTCGGTCGCGAAGGCATCGGCCTGGCCGCTCTTCACCAGCCCGAACGACTCCGCATGGTCGCGCGTCACCTGCAGGTTGATGTTCAGCTTGAACTTCTCCGACAGGTCGCGCAGCGTCTTCTCGTTGGTGGTGCCGGCCGTCACTGCCACCTTCCTGCCCGCGAGGTCGCGGAACGACTTGATCGGCGAGCCCTTCTTCACCAGCACCTTGGTGCCCGAGACGAACATCGTGGGCGAGAAACTCACGCGCTTCTGGCGTTCGAGGTTGTTGGTGGTCGAGCCGCATTCCAGGTCGACCTTGCCGCTCGCGACCGCGTCGATGCGCGAGTCCGACGTGACGGGCACCCACTTGATCGTGAGGCTCCTGTTCACCGCGTCCTCGATGGCCGTTACCAGCGCGCGGCAAAGCTCGATCGAATAGCCGATCGGCTCCTTGCGCGCATTGAGGTACGAGAACGGCACCGACGACTCGCGGTAGCCGATGGTGATGGCGCCGGTTTCGCGGGCCTTGGCGAGGGTGCCGGTCAGCGCGGTGGGCGCTGCCTGTTCCTGCGCCTGTGCCGGTGCCGCCAGCACGAACACGGCGGCCGCCAGCAGTCCGGCGAGGAAAACCGACAGCGTGGCCTTGGGCTTCATGGCGCGCCTCACGCGTGGGCGGGGTGGGCGAGGGTGGCGCTGGCTTCCTCGTCGAGCGCCTTGGCGTTGACCTCGGCATCGCTCTCGGACATCAGCTCGCCCTCCCACTTGGCAACCACCGCGGTGGCGATGGAGTTGCCCACTGCGTTGGTGGCGGAGCGGCCCATGTCGAGGAAGGTGTCCACGCCCAGGATCAGCAGCAGGCCGGCCTCGGGAATGTCGAAGTGGTTCAGCGTGGCTGCGATCACCACCAGCGAGGCGCGCGGCACACCGGCCATGCCCTTGGAGGTGAGCATCAGGATCAGCAGCATGGTGATCTGCGTGCTGATCGGCATGTGGATGTTGTAGGCCTGCGCGATGAAGAGCACGGCGAAGGTGCAGTACATCATCGAGCCGTCGAGGTTGAACGAGTAGCCCATCGGCATCACGAAGCTGGAGATCTTGCGCTTCACGCCGAAACGGTCGAGCGCCTGCAGGATCTTCGGGTAGGCCGCTTCCGAACTGGCAGTGGCAAACGACAGCAGGAAGGCTTCCTTGATGAGCACCAGCAGCTTGAACACGCGCGGGCCGAGGAACAGGAAGCCCGCCAGCACCAGCACGCTCCACAGCACGAACAGGCCCAGGTAGAAGTCGCCCATGAACACCGCGAACTTCAGCAGGATGCCCAGGCCGTTGACGGCCACCGTGGCGGCCATGGCGGCCAGCACCGCGAGCGGCGCGAGCTTCATGACGTAGCCGGTGATCTTGAGCATGGCGTGCGACAGCTCCTCGATGGCGGCGACCAGCGTCTTGGCCTTGTCGCCCAGCGAGGCGAGCGCCACGCCGAAGAACATCGAGAACACCACGATCTGCAGGATCTCGTTGTTGGCCATGGCCTCGACGAAGGACTTCGGCACCGTGTGGCTCACGAAGTCTTTCAGCGTGAATTTCGAGGTGGCAAGGTTGGCCGAGGCGCCGATGTCGGGCAGCGGCAGGCCGAGGTTTTCGCCGGGCTTGAGCAGGTTGGCCATGACCAGGCCGATGACCAGCGAGATCAGTGAGGCGGTGAGGAACCAGCCGATGGCCTTGCCGAACACGCGGCCGACCGACTTGGCGTCGCCCATGTGCGCGATGCCCACCACCAGCGTGGAGAACACCAGCGGGCCGATCAGCATCTTGATCAGGCGCAGGAACACGTCCGAGATGATGGAGACGTAGTCTGCGATTTCTTTCGCGGCTTTCTTGTCCGGAAAGCTGGAGAAGATCATGTAGCCCACGATGATGCCGAGCACCATCGCGATCAGGATCCAGGCGGCCATCGGCAGCTTCTTCATGCGTATCCCCTTGTCGTGTGAGAGTAGTTTTTCCGAGTGCACGGGACCGACTTGCACGTTGTCCCTCGATGCAAGCGATCACAGGGTATCCAAGAAGGCCCCGGGCACGCAATGGCCCTTGATGCCAATTCCGTGCCACGGTGCGGGTGCTGCCTACAATTCTCGCCATGGAAATCACCCCGATCGAGTTTCGCGGCCAGCCCGCTCTGCGTGCCAACGGCATCGATGGGAGCACCCTCACGGTGGCCTTGCATGGGGCGCAAGTGCTCTCTTGGACCGCGGCTGACGGGGTGGAAAGGCTCTACCTGAGCCCTTCGGCGGTGTTCGACGGGCATACGGCCATCCGCGGCGGCGTGCCCATTTGCTGCCCCCAATTCAACCAGCGCGGCATGTTGCCCAAGCATGGATTCATGCGCAATTTGCCTTGGGTGCACGAGGTTTCGGATGCGCCCGAAACGCTGAGGCTGACGCTTCGCGACTCCGAAGCCACCCGAAAGCTCTGGCCGCACGCTTTTGAGGCGCGGCTTGAAGCCGCTTTGTCCGGCGGCCAGCTGCGCACGACGCTCACGCTGGTCAATATCGATCGCGCACCCTGGACCTTTGCCGCCGCGCTGCACACCTACCTGCGCGTCGACGACATCGCCAACGTGCGGCTGGAGGGCCTGCAGGGCGCCAACCGCTGGGATTCGCTGCGCGACGACCGCTGGGTGGAAACCGCGGCAGCGTTGCATTTCGATGCAGAGTTCGACAGCGTCTATGCCGCGCCCGCCCAGCCGCTGCGGCTGGTTCAGCCGGGCGGCAAGCTCGAAATCTCCCAAAGCGCGAGCTGCAGCGAAACCGTGGTCTGGAACCCCGGCGCGGTGCTCGGTGCGAAACTCGCCGACATGCCTGCCGATGGCTTTCGCCACATGCTCTGCGTGGAGGCCGCCCGCATCGACGAGCCCGTGCTGCTGATGCCTGGCGCCCAATGGCAGGGCTGGCAACAGCTCCGCGTTCTCTGATTCCCTACCGGTTGTTCAACATCCCATGCTTGCCAAACGCATCATTCCCTGCCTCGACGTCACCGGCGGCCGCGTCGTCAAGGGCGTCAACTTCCTCGAACTGCGCGATGCCGGCGATCCGGTCGAGATCGCCGCGCGCTACAACGCCCAGGGCGCCGACGAACTGACCTTTCTCGACATCACCGCCACCAGCGATGGCCGCGACCTGATCCTGCCGATCATCGAGGCGGTGGCTTCGCAGATCTTCATTCCGCTGACCGTGGGCGGCGGCGTGCGCACGGTGGCCGATGTGCGCCGGCTGCTCAACGCCGGAGCCGACAAGACCAGCTTCAACTCGGCCGCCATCGCCGATCCGCAGGTGATCAGCGACGCCGCGCTGAAGTACGGCTCGCAATGCATCGTGGTCGCCATCGACGCCAAGCGCCGCAGTCCCGAAGAAGCCGCCACCCGCGGCGCGGGCTGGGACGTATACAGCCACGGCGGGCGCAAGAACACCGGCCTCGACGCCGTCGAGTGGGCGACCGAGATGGCGCGCCGCGGCGCCGGCGAGATCCTGCTGACCAGCATGGACCGGGACGGCACCAAGAGCGGCTTCGACCTGGAATTGACCCGCGCGGTGAGCAACGCCGTCAGCGTGCCGGTGATCGCCTCGGGCGGCGTGGGCAGCCTCGACGACCTGGCCGATGGCATCCAGACCGGCGGCGCCGACGCCGTGCTGGCGGCCAGCATCTTCCACTACGGCGAGCACACGGTGGGCGAGGCCAAGGCCCGCATGGCTGCGCGCGGCATTCCCGTGCGGATCGACGCTTGAAGCGTGTCCAAAGGGTCTTTTCCTATCCCCGACAATACTTCCATGAATTGGCTCGATGAAGTGAAGTGGGACGCGAACGGCCTGGTGCCGGTCATCGCGCAGGAACAGGGCAGCAACGACGTGCTGATGTTCGCCTGGATGAACCGCGAGGCGCTCGAAAAGACCGCCGAGCTGGGCCGCGCGGTGTATTTCAGCCGCTCGCGCAACAAGCTCTGGTTCAAGGGCGAGGAGTCGGGCCACGTGCAGACCGTGCACGAGATCCGCCTCGACTGCGACAACGACGTGGTGCTGCTCAAGGTCACCCAGCTCGGCCACGAGCCCGGCATCGCCTGCCACACCGGGCGCCACAGCTGCTTCTTCAGCAAGTACGAAAAGGGCCAGTGGACGGTGGTTGAACCCGTCTTGAAAGACCCGGAGTCGATCTACAAATGACGGCCACAGTGAACAGCAACAGCACCTCCGACGCCCTCGCACGCCTGGCCGCGGTCATCGAAAGCCGCCTGCCCGCGCGCGGCGGCGATCCCGAGAAGAGCTACGTCGCACGCTTGCTGCACAAGGGCCCCGACGCCTTCCTCAAGAAAATCGGCGAGGAAGCCACCGAGGTCGTGATGGCCGCCAAGGACGCCGACCATGGCGGCGACCGTTCGAAAATAGTGAACGAAGTGGCCGACCTGTGGTTCCACACCATGGTGGCGCTGGCGCACTACGGTTTTTCCCCGTCAGACGTCACCGCGGAACTCGAGCGCCGGGAGGGCACCAGCGGCATCGAGGAAAAAGCGCTGCGCAAGGTGCAGCAACGCGGCATCGAAGAGCAGCAGAAAGGCCAGGCCTCCGAATGAACGAAATCACCGCGATCGACGACATCTCCGGCAAGACGCCCGAGCAGCTGGAAAGCCTGCGCCAGATCACGCTGGCGGTGTACATCCTCTATGCGCTTTCGTGGTTCACGGGCGGCCTCACGGGGATCGTGGGCATCGTGCTCAACTATCTCAAGCGCGAGGATACGGAGGGCACGCTCTACCAAAGCCACTTCACCTGGCAGATCCGTACCTTCTGGTGGGGCCTGGTCTGGTCCATCCTGGGGTTCATCACCATCTGGATCCTGATCGGCTTCCCCATTCTCTTCGTCACTGCCGTGTGGATGATCTACCGGCTGGTCAAGGGCTGGCTGAACTGGAGCGAACGCAAGCCCATGGCTGTCTAACGAACAACCTCCATGTCACACGATCCCAACTGCATCTTCTGCAAAATCATCGAGGGCAAGATTCCCTCGCGCAAGGTCTACGAAGACGAAGACCTGTTCGGCTTCCACGACATCGCGCCCTGGGCGCCGGTGCATTTCATGCTGGTGCCCAAGAAGCACATCGCCTCGATGGCCCAGTTGACGCCCGACGACGAGGCGCTGATGGGCAAGATCATGATCCTGGCGCCCAAGCTGGCGCTGGAGCAGGGCTGCAGGCCCTATCCGGACGGCGGCTACCGGGTCGTGGTCAATACCGGCACCGAGGGTGGGCAGGAGGTTCACCATCTCCATGTCCATGTCATGGGTGGTCCCCGGCCGTGGCTTCGCGGCTGAGCGGCATTAAGCCAAACTGTCACATTCCGCCCGACTAAAATCGGACACATTCTTAGGAGTTCTCCATGGGTTCTTTTTCCATCTGGCACTGGCTGATCGTGCTGCTCGTAGTGGTCATGATCTTCGGCACCAAGAAGCTGCGGAACATGGGTTCGGATCTTGGCGGCGCCGTCAAGGGCTTCAAGGACGGCATGAAGGACGGCAGCTCGTCCGATGCCGCCGCTTCGTCGGCCCCCGCCCAGCAAGTGACCGGCCAGCCGGCCAACAGCGACAAGCCGACGATCGACGTCGAAGCGCGTCAGAAGTCCTGAGCGCGGACCGCACGTGCTCGATCTCGGCATTGAGAAGCTGGCGCTGATCGGCGTCGTGGCGCTGATCGTCATCGGCCCGGAAAAGCTGCCGCGCGTGGCCCGCACCGTCGGCACCCTGCTTGGCAAGGCGCAGCGCTACGTGAACGACGTCAAGGCCGAAGTCAACCGCTCGATGGAGCTCGACGAGCTCCGCAAGATGAAGACCACCGTCGAGGATGCGGCGCGCGACGTCGAGCACAGCATCCACACGGGCGCGAGCGAATTCGAGAAGCAGTTCAGCGGTTCGGGCGAAACCCTCTCGGCGCTGGCCGAACCCGAGCCGTCGCCGCCCGAATACAAGCATCCCCGTAAGAACTGGCGCCTGAAACAGGGCGCCACGCCACAGTGGTACAAGGCGCGCAACGGCGTGCGCACCAAGGCGCTGTCGGGCGCGGCGCGCGTTGCGCGCTTCCGCCCGCATACGATCAACAAGATCAACTAGCGCATCCACAACACCGCGTTCTGCGCGCGCCGCACGCCGGCCGACGTCACGCTATCTTCTTTTCCAATGGCCGATTCCGACAACAAGAACAAAGACAAAGAAGACGAGCTGGCGGGCACCGAACAGCCGTTCGTGGCGCACCTGGTCGAGCTTCGCGACCGCCTGCTCTATTGCGTCTACGGCCTCGTGGTCGCGGGCATCCTGCTGGCCATCTGGCCCGGCCCGGGCGGGCTGATCGACCTGATCGCGATGCCGATCAAGGCGCACATGCCGCACGACGCGAAGCTGATCGCCATCGGCGTGTTCTCGCCGTTCTTCGTGCCGCTCAAGGTGCTGATGATGGCCGCCGTGCTGCTGGCGCTGCCCTGGCTCATGTACCAGGCGTGGATGTTCATCGCGCCGGGGCTCTACAGCCATGAAAAGAAATTCGCGCTGCCGCTGATCTTCTTCGGCAGCCTGCTGGCCTATGCGGGCATCGCGTTCGTGCAGCTCTTCGTGCTGGACAAGATGTTCAGCTTCATCCAACGCTTCGCACCGTCCGCGGTGCAGGCAACACCCGACATTTCCTCGTACGTCGAGGCGATCCTGTCGCTCTACATCGCCTTCGGCGTGGCCTTCCAGGTGCCGATCGTCGTGATGCTGCTGGTGCGTTTCGAGATGGTGACCATCGAGAAGCTGAAGTCCTTCCGCGGCTACTTCATCGTGGTCGCGTTCGTCGTTGCCGCGGTGCTCACGCCGCCCGACGTGGTGTCGCAGCTGGCGCTGGCGGTGCCGATGTGCCTGCTGTACGAGGTGGGCATCATCGGTGCCAGGTACTTCGCCAGTTCCGGCAAGAAGCCAGAGGAAGAGGAAAGCGCTGATTCAGCGCAATCCTGATCGACCGACCTGACAGCCCGTTATTCGGGCTGACTCGGCGGTACCTGCCGGACCGGGCTCTTCGGGCGCAGACCCGGCGTCACATCCAGCTCCATCTTGTCGCTGCCGCGCTGCAGCGCGAACCGCGAGGTGCTGCCCGGCTTCAGGCCGGCCACGGCGGTCAGCAGCGCCTGTACGTTGTCCGTCTTCTTCTCGCCCACCGAGGTGATCACGTCACCCGGGCGAATGCCGGCCTTGGCGGCCGGGCCGTTCTGCAGCACGCCGGTGATGATCACGCCCGCGTCCGCCTTCACGCCGAAGGTCTCGGCGAGTTCGGGCGACAGGTCGCTCGGCTCCACGCCGATCCAGCCGCGGCGAACCTGGCCTTCCTTCACGATCCCTTCGAGCACGATCTTGGCCATCGACACCGGAATGGCGAAGCCGATGCCCATGCTGCCGCCCGAGCGCGAGTAGATCGCGGTGTTGATGCCCTGCAGGTTGCCGTTGACGTCGATCAGCGCGCCACCCGAGTTGCCGGGGTTGATGGCTGCGTCGGTCTGGATGAAGTTCTCGAAGTTGTTGATGCCGAGCTGGTTGCGGCCCAGCGCCGAGACGATGCCGCTGGTCACGGTCTGGCCCACGCCGAAGGGGTTGCCGATGGCCAGCACCTGGTCACCCACCTGCAGCGCGTCGGAATCGCCCAGCACGATCACCGGCAGCTTGTCGAGCTCGATCTTCAGCACGGCCAGGTCGGTGTCGGGATCGGTGCCGATCACCTTGCCGCGCGCATGGCGGCTGTCGTTGAGCGTCACTTCGATCTCGTCGGCGCCCTCGACCACGTGGTTGTTGGTGAGGATGTAGCCGTCGGGGCTCACGATCACGCCGCTGCCCAGGCCCACCTGGGGCTGGTCGTCCTGGTCGCCGAAGAAGAAGCGGAACCACGGGTCGTTGCTTCGCGGGTGGCGCTGCGCGGCCTTGCTGGTGTTGATGCTCACCACCGCCGGGGAGGCCTTCTTGGCCGGCACGCTCAGGCTGCCGGGCGTTGTCACGCCCGGGTTGCCGGCCGGTGCCTCGACGATCGACACCACGCCGCCCAGCGAGGTTGCGCGCTTGTTGATCCACTCGGGCTTGAGCGTCGCGACGACGAAGTAGGCCGCGAGCAGGACGGTCACGGCTTGGGCGAAGAGCAGCCAGGTGCGTTTCATGAAAGATTGGTGAAAAAGACGTTGGAAGGCTGCAGTGCAACGCAGCAATGTTGTCAATTGTCCCTCAACCGCTTGGTGCAGAAACCGCTCGCAGAGGTCGAGATTAAGACTTCCTGCGTACGTAAAGCCGGGTTAACACCTAGCATCGCAGGTCGGTCCCATCCGGCCCGTGTTTTTCAGGCCTCCCGCGCTGCCCACCCGGTGGAAGCGGCCAGGCATTTCGCCAGCGCGCCATTTTTCCGTTTTCTCACCCGGTCCCGCGGGCTGGCGCGCGATCACGATCTCCCTGCCAGCCATGACTTCAGAAGCAACCTTCCCGGACGGCGCGCAGCCGGCGCCGGCACGCACGCTCGACTCGAGCGACTACAAGACCCTCGGCCTGTCCGCTCTCGGCGGCACGCTGGAGTTCTACGACTTCGTCATCTACGTGTTCTTCGCCACCGTGCTGGGCGCGCTGTTCTTCCCGACCGACATGCCCGACTGGCTGCGGCAGCTGCAGACCTTCGGCATCTTCGCGGCCGGCTACCTCGCACGCCCGGTGGGCGGCATCGTCATCGCGCATTTCGGCGACATCTTCGGCCGCAAGCGCATGTTCACGCTGTCGATCTTCCTGATGGCGGCGCCCACGCTGGTGATCGGCCTGCTGCCGACCTACGCGAGCATCGGCGTTGCGGCGCCCCTGCTGCTGCTGGCGATGCGCGTGCTGCAGGGCGCGGCCATCGGCGGCGAGATGCCCGGCGCCTGGGTGTTCGTGGGCGAGCACGTACCGGCGAAGCGCTACGGCTTCGGCATCGGCATGCTGACTTCGGGCATCACCGGCGGCATCCTGCTGGGCTCGCTGATCGCGGTGGCCATCAACCGCCACTATTCGCCCGAGCAGGTGAGCGACTTCGCCTGGCGCATTCCCTTCATCCTGGGCGGCGTGTTCGGGCTGGTGTCGGTGTACCTGCGCCGGTTCCTGCACGAGACGCCGGTCTTCAAGGAGCTGGCCGGCCGCCGCAGCGTGGCGCGCGAGATGCCGCTGCGCACCGTGCTGCGCGAGCACCGCCTGGCCTGCGTGTACGTCGCGCTGCTGACCTGGGTGCTGTCTGCCGCCATCGTGGTCGTGGTCCTGTACACGCCCACGTATCTGCAGAAGGTGCACCACATTCCCGCTGCGCTGGCGCTCGAGGCCAACGCGCTCGCCACGCTCACCCTGACCCTCGGCTGCATGCTCACCGGCTGGGCCAGCGACCGCATCGGCACGCGCACCGTGATGCTTGTCGGCTGGGGTGGCCTGTTCGTCACGGCCTACCTGTTCTACAGCGGGCTGCCAGGCACGCCGGCCACGCTGTTCTGGCACTACGGGCTGGTGGGCCTGTTCGTGGGCACCATTGCTACCGTGCCGATTGCGGGCGTGCGCGCCTTCCCGGCGCCGGTGCGCTTCACCGGGCTTTCGTTCGCCTACAACATGTCTTACGCGGTCTTCGGCGGGCTGACGCCGGTGATCCTCACGCTCTGGCTGCAGCATGACACGATGGCGCCGGCGCACTACGTGGCGGTGCTGGCCGGGCTGGGCTTCCTGCTGGCGTTCCTGCCCCTGGCCGCGCGCGGCCATGCCATGCGGGATGGCGCGGCCCCCGCGGGCGGCGCGACAATGGCGCGATGAGCACCACCCGCCACGAACTGCTCCACGCATTCGACCTGCTGCTGGCCCCCGGGCGCTTCAAGGACTACGGACCCAACGGCCTGCAGGTCGAAGGGCGCACCGTGGTCCGCAAGATCGTCTCGGGCGTGACCGCCAGCCGCGCGCTGATCGAGGCCGCGATCCAGGCCGAGGCCGATGCCATCTTCGTTCACCATGGCCTGTTCTGGCGCGGCCAGGACGGCTGCGTCACCGGCTGGATGAAGCAGCGCCTGGGCCTGCTGCTGGGCGACGACGTCAACCTGTTCGCCTACCACCTGCCGCTCGATGCGCATCCCGAACTCGGCAACAACGCGCAGCTCGGCCTGAAGCTGGGGCTCGTGGCCCATGCCGGTTCGACCGGGCGCTTCGGCGAGCAGGAGCTGGGCTTTCTCGGAATGCAGGAAAGCGGCGAGAGCTTTGCCAACGCCAAGGCGCTCGCCATGCACGTCGAAGGTGTGCTTAAAAGGCCGGTCACGCTCGTCGATACGGCGCATCGCGCTATCAAAAACGTAGCTTGGTGCACGGGTGGCGCGCAGGGCTACTTCGAAGCCGCCATCGCGGCCGGCGCCGACGCCTTCATCACCGGCGAAATCTCGGAGCCCCAGGCTCACTACGCGCGCGAGATGGGCGTGGCTTTCCTGGCTTGCGGGCACCACGCCACCGAACGCTACGGCGCGCCGGCGGTGGCCGGGCATGTGGCGGCGCAGCTCGGGCTGAAGCACGAGTTCATCGACATCGACAACCCGGCATGAGCGCAGCGCCGGGCCGCCCCAAGCAAGCTCGCACCGCAGTGCGAAGCACGGAGGTATTTCAATGAGCGGGGCCATTGCCATCACGCTGGGCGATCCCGCGGGTATCGGGCCGGAGATCATCGTCAAGGCGTTTCGTGATGCACCTGACGCGACCCGCAGCGCCTTCGTCGCCGGCGACGTGGGCACGATGCGCCAGGCCTCGCAGGTCCTGGCCGGGCCGGGTCAGCTGGCTTGGCCTGTGCTCGAGATCGAATCCGTCGCCGAAGCCGCGACCGTACCGCCGGGCTGCATCCCCGTGCTGCAGGTGATCGCGCCGCCATCGCACATCGAAACGGGCCGCATCAGCGCAGAGGCCGGCCGCGTGGCGGGCGAATGCGTGATCTGGGCCGCGCGGGCCGCGTTGCGCGGCGAGATCGGCGCCATCGTGACCGCACCGCTGCACAAGGAAGCGCTGTCGGCCGCCGGCTTTCCGTACCCCGGCCACACCGAGCTGCTGCAGGCCGAGGCGGCCGCGCATCTGGGCCGCACCGTGGCCGACGTGCCGGTGCGCATGATGCTGGCCAATGACGAGCTGCGCACCGTGCTCGTCAGCATCCACATGTCGCTGCGCAATGCCATCGAGGCCGTGCGTTTCGAAGGCGTGCTCGAAACGCTGCGCATCACGCACCGCGCGCTGACGCATGCGCTGGGCCGCGCGCCGCGCATCGGCGTGGCGGGCCTCAACCCGCATGCGGGCGAGGGCGGTCTGTTCGGTTCGGAAGAGCGCGAGATCATCGCGCCGGCCATCGAGGCTGCGCGCGCTGAAGGCATCGACGCCAGCGGGCCCTATGCGCCCGACACGGTCTTCATGCGCGCACGCGCCAGGCACGGCGTGCCCTCAAGTGGCGAGTTCGACGTGGTGGTGGCGATGTACCACGACCAGGGCCTGATCCCGGTCAAGTACCTGGGCGTGGAGAAGGGCGTGAACGTGACGCTGGGCTTGCCGCTGGTGCGCACCAGCCCCGATCACGGCACCGCGTTCGACATCGCGGGAACGGGGCTGGCCGATGCGTCGAGCCTCGTCGAGGCGCTGCGCATGGCCCGGGTGCTCAAGGGCGCTTGATCAGGGGCGCTTGAGGCTGTCGCGGATTTCGCGCAGCAGCACCACGTCTTCGGGTGTCTCGGGGGCCGCGGCCGGTGCAGGCTCTTCGTTGCGCTTCAGGCGGTTGATCTGCTTGACCATGATGAAGATGATGAAGGCCAGGATCACGAAGTTGACTGCGATGGTGATGAAGTTGCCATACGCCAGCACCGGAACGCCGGCCTTCTTCAGGTCTGCCAGCGTGTTTGCCACGCCGGCGGGCGCCGTGCCCAGCACCACATAGAGGTTGGAGAAGTCGAGCTTGCCGAACACCACGCCGACCAGCGGCATGATGATGTCGGCCACGAGCGAGTCGACGATCTTGCCGAACGCTGCACCGATGATCACGCCGACCGCAAGGTCGATGACATTGCCCTTGACGGCAAATTCCTTGAATTCACTGAGGATGCTCATGATTCAAAAGGCTGCTGGAGCTCTGCTGTTGAAGGAAAGTCGAGTATGCCCGCGATTGCTCACTTCTCCAGCGAGCGTGGCGCAACATCGACATGCGCGGCCGGCAACCCTTCACGACTGCGCGCGGCAATTTGCCTGAAGCCGTCCTCGAGATGGTGCACGAAGCGCGGCGTGTCGAAGTAGCCGCGGCGCGCGTGCTTGGCCGCCACGAGCCGCGCGCGCAATGCGGCCAGCTCCTCCGGGTGCGTGGCGTAGTGGATGGCCTTCTGCACGTACTCGTCGTGGTTCGTAGCCACCAGCTCCGGCAGCCCGATGGCGCCGAGCAGGCTGCCCGCCATGCGCGACACCATCGTCGTGCCCGTGAGCGCCAGCAGCGGCACGCCCGACCACAGCACGTCGTTCGCGGTGGCGCCGCTGCTGTAGGGGAAGGTGTCGATGAACAGGTCGGCCAGGCCGATGCGCGCCAGATGCTGGTCGACCGGCATGCGCGGCGACACGATCAGGCGCTCGGCCGGCAGGCCCGCCTTGTCCCATTGCGCGCGCAGGTTGTGCTCGAAGCCGTGCGGGCCCTGTGCCAGCCACAGCACCGAGTTCGGAATGCCCTGCACGATGCGCACCCACGCCTCGAAGGTCTCGGGCTGGATCTTGAACGACTGCGAGAAGTTGCACAGCACGAAGGCGTCTTCGGGCAGGCCGTGCTCGGCGCGTGTGGCCTTTTGCGGGTTGACCGGGCGCTTCGTGTCGATCACCTGGAAGGTCTCGGGCAGGCGCAGCAGCTTCTCGGTGTAGCAGTCTTCCGTGCCCGGCGGCGAGAGGAAGTTGTCGGACACCAGGTAGTCGTAGTTAGGCGTGCCGCTGGTGCCCATGTAGCCCAGCCACATGAGCTGCGCCGGCGCCGCGTGATAGGCCATGACCTGCGGCTTGGCGCCGCGCGTGTCGCCCGAGAGGTCGATCAGGATGTCGATCTCGTCCTCGCGGATGCGCTCGGCCATCTGCTGGATCGACTGGCCGTGCATGTCGACGAAGTGCTCGGCCGACGCGGCGATGCGCGCCCGCGCAGGATGGCCGTCGTCCGGACCGTAGGAGTAGACGAAGACTTCGAAATCTTTACGGTCATGCTGGCCGTACAGCTCGGCGGTCAGGTGCGCGACCGGGTGGTTGCGGAAGTCGAATGAGTAGTAGCCCACGCGGATGCGCGGCGCCGTGCGGCGCGCGCCGGCATCGGCGAAAGGCCTGATGCCCGTGTTCCGGTCGGCCAGCGTGGCGGAGCGCTGGGTCCAGTTCATCAGCCGGCGCGCATCGTCGTAGTTCGACATCAGGATGAACGACGACACGGTCTGGTCGTTGTTCGGGTTGTCCAGCAGCGCCGCGATCCTGGCGCGCAGCTCGGGCACGCCGTTCCAGTCGGCGATGTGCGCCTTTTCGCCCAGCATCCACACCATGGCCGGCATGAAGTCGGGGTCGTCGCGCAGGCACTGCTCGAACTCCGCAATGGCCGCCTCCGACCGGCCGGCCATCACATAGGTCACGCCCAGGTTGCAGCGTGCGAGCACCTGGCGCGGATGCACTTCGAGCGCCTTCTTGAGCACTTGGATGGCGGTGTCGAAATGGCCGAGGCGGAAGTTCACCGTGCCCAGGTTGTTCAGCAGGAGCTCGTGCTCGGGCAGGCTTTCCAGCGCCAGCTTGTAGAGCTCGGCCGATTCCGCAAAGCGCATCGACACGCCTTCGAGCGCGCCGCACACGCCGTAGAGCGCGGCCACGCCTTCGGGGTCGCACAGCGCCTTGTGGCGCTCCTCGGCCGGCCAGTTGCGCATGGCGCGCTGCATGGGTGCGATGGCCTCTTCGGTGCGGCCGCAGCTCTGCAGCGCCCTGGAGAGCATGAATGCGGCCTCGCAATCCTGCGGGTCGGCTGCAGCCCGCTCGTACGAGTCGAGCGCGGAGGCCCAGTCTTTTTGATGCGCGCGGATCTTGCCGATGTTCTTGTGCGCGGCCGCATAGCCAGGGTCGAGCGCGAGCGCCTGGCGGAACTGCACGATCGCCTCGTCGAAGCGGTCCTGCTCCATGTCGATTGCGCCGGCGTTGTTCCATGCCGCGGGCGCCTGCGGTGCGAGCCGCGTGGCTTCGGCCGCGGCCTCGCGTGCCTGGCGGAACTTCTTCTGCTGGCGGTACACCGCCGACAGGTTCACGTAGGCCTCGGGGTAGTTCGGCAGCGCCTTGATCGCGCGGCGAAGGTCTTGCTGCGCTTCGGCCGGCAGGCCCATGTGCATGAAGATCGTCGCGCGGGTGTTGAAGTAGAAGTGGTGCGGCGACCGCGCGATTGCGCGGTTCACATAGTTCAGTGCCAGCTTCGGTCGTCCTTGCCGGTACAGCGCCTCGCCCGTCAGGTGCAGCGCATCGGCATGCTCCGGAAAGCGCGACAGCAGGGCTTCGTAGACCTGGATGGCCTCGGCGAAACGGCCCACCCGGTGCAGCACCAATCCCTGTTCCAGAAGGCTGCCGGCATCTGCTGCCGATGTGGAGGGTGCGGGGGCGAGAGAAGGTGAGTTCATGAAGCCGTGTGATGGACGGGTCAGAAGGTCGGCCGCTGCAGGAAATGCCGGCCTTCATGCAAGTGAAAAAGGCCGGCAACCCAGTATAGGGGCCGGCCTTCCGTTTCATCAGCAGGCGTTCCCGCAGCGCAGGGGCGCCGCAGGCACGCCGGGCCGGATTACCAGGACCAGGAGGCGCCGATGCCGCCGCCGACCTTGCCGCTGCTGCCGCTGCCGATGTTCACCTTGATCTGCGCGCCTTCGCCGATGCGGAAGCTGGCCGCCGCAGCGAGGGCCGAGCGGCCGTCGTACGAGCCCACGCCCACGCCGATGCCGAAGCTCTTGCCCGCTTCGAGCGCCGGCACCGAGGCTGCTGCCAGGGCGATGGCCGCACCGGTGCTGCTGGTCTTGCGCATGTCCTGCACTTCGTTGCGGACCTGGTTCAACTGCGACATGTTCGCGGCGTCCGTCGGCAGGACGCCGGGAGCCACGTTCTGCACGCGGCCGTTGGCGACCACGCCGTTGCCCGCCGTGATGGTGCCGCCCGCCGTCACGTTGCCCGTGACGTTGACCGTGCCCGCGTTCAGTGTCGTGACGTTGCCGGTCACGGCGTTGATCGTGGTGATGTTGCCGGTCTGCGTGTTCAGCACCGTGATGTTGCCGTTGGCCGCCGTGACCGTCTGGAAGTTGCCGGTGGTGGCGTTCACCGTGCTTGCATTCACCGTCGTGGCGCTCACCGTATTGGCGGTCAGCGCGTTGATGGTGGCGCTGGCTGCCGACAGGTTGGTGGTGCTGACGTTGGTTGCGCTCAACGTGTTGATCGTGCCGCGGCTCGCCGACAGGTTCGTTGTGCTGACGTTTGTGGCGCTCAGCGTGTTGATGGTGCCGGCGTTGGCTGTCAGGTTGGTGGTGCTGACGTTGGTGGCACTCAGCGTGTTGATCGTGCCGTTGCTGGCCGACAGGTTCGTCGTGCTGACGTTGGTGGCGCTCAACGTGTTGATGGTGCCGTTGTTGGCGGTCAGGTCCGTCGTGCTGACGTTGGTAGCACTCAGCGTGTTGATCGTGCCGGCGTTGGCCGTCAGGTTGGTGGTGCTGACGTTGGTGGCGCTCAACGTGTTGATGGTGCCGTTGTTGGCGGTCAGATCCGTCGTGCTGACGTTGGTAGCACTCAGCGTGTTGATCGTGCCGTTGCTGGCTGTCAGGTTCGTCGTGCTGACATTGGTCGAGCTCAACGTATTGATGGTGCCGTTGTTGGCAGTCAGGTCCGTGGTGCTGACGTTGGTGGCACTCAGCGTGTTGATGGTGCCATTGCTGGCAGTCAGATCCGTCGTGCTGACGTTCGTTGCGCTCAACGTGTTGATGGTGCCGTTGTTGGCCGTCAGATCTGTGGTGCTGACATTGGTCGCGCTCAGCGTGTTGATGGTGCCGTTTGCAGCCGTCAGGTCCGTAGTGCTGACGTTGGTTGCGCTCAGTGTGTTGATCGTGCCGTTCGACGCCGTCAGGTTCGTCGTGCTGACGTTGGCCGAGCTCAACGTATTGATCGTGCCGTTGCTGGCCGTCAGGTTCGTGGTGCTGACATTGGCGGAGCTCAGCGTGTTGATGGTGCCGTTCGACGCCGTCACGTTGGTGGTGCTGACGTTGGTGGACGTGAGCGTCGAGATGCTGCCGGTGTTCGACGTCAGGTTGGTCGTGACGACGCTGGTGGCATCGACATTGGTTGCCTGCACGTTGGTCGCGGTGATGCCGGTCGTCAGGATGTTGGTCGAGGTCAGCGACTGGATAGTGCCGTTGCCCGACGACAGGTTGCCCGTGGTCACGTTGCTCGCGCTCAGCGTGTTGATCGTGCCGTTGGCTGCCGAGATGCTGGTCGTGGCCAGGTTGTTGATCGTGCCGTTGGCGGCCGAGACGTTGGTGGCGCTGACGCTGCCGGCAGACACGGTGCCTGCGGTGAGGGTGGCCGTGCTGATGCTGGTGGAGGTCAGGTTGGTGACCGTGCCGGTGCCGGCCGTGACGGTCGCGGCACTGACGTTGCCTGCGGACACGGTGCCTGCGGTGATCGTGCCGGTGCTGATGCTGGTCGAGGTCAGGTTGGTGGCCGTTGCCGATGTTGCGCTCAGGCTGGTTGTGGTCACCCGGGTTGCGGTGATGCTGCCTGCGGCGACTGTGCCGGCCGTGATGCTGCCCGAACTCAACGTATTGATCGTGCCGTTGTTGGCGGTGATGGTGACTGCGCTGACGTTCGTGGCTGTCAAGCTCGTGGCTGTCAGGTTGGGAGTGGAGATCCCGTCGTCAGAAGTAAAAATCCCGTTGTTCGCGCCCGGGCCTCCAACAACATTGATGTTGTTTCCGCCCACCTGGACCTGGGCATATGCCACCGGCAACGTCATCGCATAGCCGGCGCCCACGAGCACCGAAGCGAGAAGGCGGCTGACGCCTGGGCGATGAACGATGAACGAGCGAACGCTGGAGCGCTTGGATGTAGTCATTTGGACTTTTTTCCTTGAAGAATCAGTTGCCATTTCTGGTCTTCCAAGCGCCCTCGTCGCGTGGAAGCAGGGTTGGGTTTCATTGCGTTACCCAATGCAACTGATGCTAGGAATCGAGGTCTTCGATGAACATCACCGAGATCCGTAGTTCTGGATGTATGCACGCAGCTTGACGACGCATCGGAAAATCAACGAGGTGCTCGCAAAGCCAACGCCCATGCGGCTTCGCAGACATCGCGCAAATCGCGTGGTGACGTTTCGATACGCGTTCCGGAGTGCGTTTCGTGTGGCGCGGTGCTACGTAACACACGCAGTAACCCGCACGTAACAACGGCGAAAAAACGGCCTTTTCAAGGCCTCCTCAAGCCCTCGTTTTTCGGGTCGTTCGAGGCAATTTCTTCAATGAAATCAAAGTACTACATGCGCTGGCGCGCCGTGCGCCCCGGTGTTCCTCCGCGCGGGCATCGTTCCTGCGGTATCTGAAACGAAAGTCAACATTTCGTCGCTACCTGCGGGTAGACACAGAGCCAGAGGACGTCGCGTGATCAATTTTTTCTTGGGCATTGAAAACGCATGCAGCGCGGGCGAAGTCCGCTGCGTGCCGGCAGGAGAGCGGTCATGGAAATGAGCATGCAATACGCCGCCGCCGTGCGGCATGTGCCATCGGCCGCGCAGTTGTATGGCGGCGTTTTTCACGCAGCGTTGATCGTCGCTGACGATTCCATCGCCGCCGACCGCATGCGGCGCATCCTCGCCGAACTCGCGCCGCATCGCCGCGTGGTGATCGCGTCGGGCCGGGCCGAGGCGCTCAACCTGCTGGCGGCATTGCCCTATGACCTCGTGCTGGTCGACATGCGGCTGCCGGGCAACGACGGCGCTGCGCTGCTTCATCATGTGCGCCAGGCTTATCCGCGCATCGAGAGCATCGGCATGTCGGCAACCGACGACCAGGAACTCGTGAACGCAGCAATCGCTGCCGGCGCCATCGGCTATCTGCTGACCGAAGCCGACGACGCCGAACTCGCCTATCTGCTGCGCTCCATCGAGCGCGGCGGCTCGCCGATGGATTCGCGCATCGCGCGGCGCATCCTCGGTTCGATTGCCGCCTACGCGAAGGCGCGCACGATCGAACCCATCCGCGTCCAGGCCCCGGTGCCGTCGTCGGAGCAGGTTTCTTCCGCCAGGCTGCCGCAGGGCCTGCTGTCGCCACGGGAACTCAAGGTGCTGCGCCTCATCGCACAGGGCTGGAGCAACCGTCAGATCGCGGACGCGGTCTATCTGTCGGTCAACACCATCGAGTTTCATGCGAAGAGCATCTATCGCAAGCTCTCCGTCAAGTCGCGGACCCAGGCGGTCCACGAGGCGATGCAGCACGGTCTTCTGAACTGAAGTCCCCGCGGCGACAGCCCTTGTCGCCCCCGGCGGGCGCCCCGCGAATGCGGCGCGCCTTGCCGTCGTTCGCCGGCCACGCGCATGGCGGCCATTGAATATCCCTTGAGCGCCCCGCTACAATCGCGGGTTGACTCCTGCTCCAGC
Organism: Variovorax sp. F042; assembly: GCF_057814215.1. Classification (NCBI taxonomy): domain Bacteria; kingdom Pseudomonadati; phylum Pseudomonadota; class Betaproteobacteria; order Burkholderiales; family Comamonadaceae; genus Variovorax; species Variovorax sp. F042. The sequence goes on along the minus strand of NZ_JBVASX010000002.1, from coordinate 651,036 downwards.
GAAGAAGACAAGAGGATCCCCATGAGTGACATGACCTCCGGCTCGCCCCGGATCGACACCAGCAAGCGGACGTGGTTGATTGCATCCAGCTGCGCCGGCGTGGTGGGCGGCGTGGCAACCGCCGTTCCCTTTGTGAGCACTTTCCAGCCTTCCGAGAAGGCCAAGGCCGCGGGCGCCGCGGTCGAGGTCGATATCTCGGGCCTCAAGGTCGGCGAGAAAATCACCGTCGAATGGCGCGGCAAGCCGGTCTGGATCCTCAAGCGCACCCCCGCGCAGATCGCCGAACTTCCCAAGCTGGACGGCCAGCTGGCCGACCCCCTCTCCAAGCGTCATCCCGACGAATTCACCCCCAAGTACGCGCAGAACGAGCACCGCTCGATCAAGCCCGACGTGCTGGTCGTGGTCGGCATCTGCACCCACCTGGGCTGCTCGCCGACCGACCGCTTCCAGGCCGGTCCGCAGCCTTCGCTGCCGAACGACTGGGAAGGCGGCTTCCTCTGCCCCTGCCACGGTTCCACTTTCGACCTGGCTGGCCGGGTCTTCAAGAACAAGCCCGCGCCCGACAACCTGCCGGTGCCGCCGCACATGTACCTGTCGGACACCAAGCTCCTGATCGGTGAAGACTCCAAGAAGGCCTGAGGCGGAAGAAGAACATGGCTGAATTCCACGAGATTTCCCCCAACGCTCCTGCCAGCGAGAAGCTGCTGAACTGGGTCGACAACCGCTTCCCGCTCAGCAAGCTCTGGAACGACCAGTGGGGCAAGTACTACGCGCCGAAGAACTTCAACTTCTGGTACATCTTCGGCTCGCTGGCCATGCTGGTCCTGGTGATCCAGATCGTCACCGGCATCTTCCTCGTCATGCACTACAAGCCCGACGCGAACCAGGCGTTCGCATCGGTCGAGTACATCATGCGCGACGTGCCGTGGGGCTGGCTCATCCGCTACATCCACTCGACGGGCGCCTCGGCGTTCTTCATCGTGGTGTACCTGCACATGTTCCGCGGCCTCATGTACGGCAGCTACCGCAAGCCGCGCGAGCTGATCTGGGTATTCGGCTGCGCGATCTTCCTGTGCCTGATGGCCGAAGCCTTCATGGGCTACCTGCTGCCCTGGGGCCAGATGTCCTACTGGGGCGCCCAGGTCATCGTGAACCTGTTCGCCGCCATTCCCTTCGTCGGCCCCGACCTGGCCCTGCTGATCCGCGGCGACTACGTGGTGAGCGACGCCACGCTGAACCGCTTCTTCAGCTTCCACGTGATCGCCGTGCCGCTGGTGCTGCTCGGCCTGGTGGTGGCCCACCTGATCGCGCTGCACGAAGTGGGTTCGAACAATCCCGACGGCATCGAGATCAAGGCCAAGCGCGGCCCCGACGGCCATCCGCTGGACGGCATTCCGTCGCATCCGTACTACACGGTGCACGACATCTTCGGCGTGGTGGTGTTCCTCACGATCTTCTCGGCGGTGATCTTCTTCGCGCCTGAAGCCGGCGGGTACTTCCTCGAATACAACAACTTCATTCCGGCCGATTCGCTGAAGACGCCGAACCACATCGCTCCGGTCTGGTACTTCACGCCCTTCTATTCGATGCTGCGTGCGACCACCGACGACATGGTCAACGTGTTCGCGCTCATCGTTGCCGCGGCCGCCATCTGGAACCTCGTCAAGGGCAAGTCAGGCATGGGCCTGAAGATTGCCGGCGTCGTCGTGGCGGCTGTCGTGATCTTCCTGCTCAAGAACTTCGACGCCAAGTTCTGGGGCGTGGTCATCATGGGCGGCTCGGTCATCATCCTGTTCTTCCTGCCGTGGCTCGACCACAGCGAAGTCAAGTCGATCCGCTACCGTCCGGACTGGCACAAGTATGTGTACGGCGTGTTCGTGTTCTTCTTCCTGATCCTGGGCTACCTGGGCATCCAGGCGCCCGGCGTCTGGGGCAACCTGGTCATCGGCTCTTTCGCCCTCGACATCGCGCAGACCATTTCGCAGATCGGCACGCTCTTCTACTTCGGCTTCTTCCTGCTGATGCCGTGGTGGAGCCGCAAGGGCGAGTTCAAGACCGTGCCCGAGCGCGTGGTCTTCGCCGCTCATTGAGAACCAGAAGCGCAAGAGAGCTGAGAGAAACACGATGAAGAAAAGCATTTCCGGCTGGCTCGCGGTCCTGGGTCTCGCACTGGGCCTGACCTTTTCCGCGGCGGCATCGGCCGAGTCCGAAGGCATCGCGTGGGACAAGGCGCCCAACAAGACGACCGACGTGGCCGCCTTGCAGAACGGCGCCAAGCTGTTCGTCAACTACTGCCTGAACTGCCACTCGGCCGCCTTCATGCGCTACAACCGCCTGCAGGACATCGGCATCACCGAGCAGCAGATCAAGGACAACCTTCTGTTCGCGACCGACAAGGTCGGCGAAACCATGAAGGCCAACATCGACGCGCGCCAGGCCAAGGAATGGTTCGGCACCACGCCGCCCGACCTGACGCTGGTCGCCCGCTCGCGCGCCGGCCACGGCGGCACCGGCGCCGACTACCTCTACACGTACCTTCGCACCTACTACCGCGACGACACCAAGGCCACCGGCTGGAACAACCTCGTGTTCCCGAGCGTCGCCATGCCGAACCCCCTGTGGGAACTGCAAGGCGAACGCCGCCCGGTCTACACCAAGGTCGAACAGCACGGCCACGAAACCGAAGTGTTCAAGGGCTGGGAGCAAGTCACTCCCGGCACCCTGACGCCCGTGCAGTACGACAATGCGGTCGGCGACCTGGTGAGTTACCTGCAATGGATGGCCGAACCGGCACAGAACACCCGCATCCGCATCGGCGTGTGGGTGCTGCTGTTCCTGGCCATGTCGGTGGTATTCGTGTGGCGACTGAACGCCTCGTACTGGAAAGACGTCAAGTAGTTCCGTCCACGCCGACCGGATACCCTCGGGCATCCGGTCCCACAGAGTGGGTTGCCAACGCGACCCACTCTTTTTGATTTTTAGGAGTCTCTCGCCATGATGGTCTTGTATTCAGGAACGACCTGCCCCTTTTCCCACCGCTGCCGCTTCGTGTTGTTCGAAAAGGGCATGGACTTCGAGATCCGCGACGTCGATCTCTACAACAAGCCCGAAGACATCAGCGTGATGAACCCGTACGGCCAGGTGCCGATCTTGGTCGAGCGCGACCTGATCCTGTACGAGTCGAACATCATCAACGAGTACATCGACGAGCGCTTCCCGCATCCCCAGCTGATGCCCGGCGACCCGGTCGACCGCGCCCGCGTGCGCCTGTTCCTGCTCAACTTCGAGAAGGAGCTCTTCGTGCACGTCTCGACGCTCGAGAACCGCACCACCAAGGGCAACGAGAAGGCGCTGGAAAAGGCCCGCTCGCACATTCGCGACCGCCTCACGCAGCTGGCACCCGTGTTCCTCAAGAACAAGTACATGTTGGGCGACAACTTCTCGATGCTCGACGTGGCCATCGCGCCGCTGCTGTGGCGCCTGGACTACTACGGCATCGACCTCAGCAAGAACGCGGCACCGCTCTTGAAGTACGCCGAGCGCATCTTCTCGCGCCCGGCCTACATCGAAGCACTCACGCCTTCTGAAAAGGTCATGCGAAAGTAAGTAAGCTTCGTGCCTGCTTCCATCGTTTTCCGTCGCTTTTCATGATCAACGCGCTCGAGTCGTCTTCCACCCGCCCGTACCTCATCCGGGCGCTGTACGAATGGTGTACCGATAACGGGTTCACGCCCTATGTCGCGGTGCAGGTCGACGACACCGTCCAGGTGCCGCGCGAGTACGTGAAGAACGGCGAGATCGTGCTCAACATCAGCTTCGACGCGACCAGCTCGCTCAAGCTCGGCAACGACTTCATCGAGTTCAAGGCCCGTTTTGCGGGCACGGCGCGTGAAATCAGCGTGCCGGTTGGGCGCGTGATTGCCATCTACGCACGCGAAAACGGACAGGGCATGGCGTTTCCCGCGCCGGCGCCATCGGTTCCTGCGGAGCAGGATGGCAGCGATGGCCCGGTCTCCGCGCCTTCGCCTCAAGGTCCGGCCCGCATGCCCTTGCGTGACGCCTCGCGCGGCACCGAAGGCGATGCCGGCAAGATCGTTCACCTGGTGACGGGCGAGGACGGCGACGAAACGGTCGATGCGGGCTCGCCCGCCGATCCGATCGACGAGCCGCCGCGCCCGCCGGCCGGTGGCGGCACCAGGCCCTCGCTCAAGCGCATCAAGTAGCAGTGGCATGAGCGAGCAGCCGGGTATGCCGGCTGGCGCTACTAGAATCACGCACTGGAATTTCGCCGCTTTAGCTCAATTGGTAGAGCACCCGCCTTGTAAGCGGAAGGTCGTCAGTTCGATTCCGACAAGCGGCACCATGCAAAGAACCCCTGAGTCCTGAACCGGCTCAGGGGTTTTTTCATGCCGAGGCCGATTGCGCCACGCCCTGCATCAGCAAGCCGAGCATTGCCAGTTGCGCCACCAGCGCCGGCCGTTGCGCCGACCGCAGGTTCTCGAGCACGGCCTCCAGCAGCGTTGCGCCTCGCCCCAGCCCGGCTTGCTTCAACCGCAGCACCTGCGCTTGCGCCTTAGACAGTGCGCCACCGCCTTGATGGCGCAGGCCTTGGCGCAGCCACAGCGCCAGCAATTCCAGCGTGTCGCCGGCCAGCGCATTCAATGCGGGCACGTCCTCGACGTCGCTTTCCAGATCCAGCGGCTTCGGCGCGACCGCTTCGACTTGCAGTACCACGGCGCGCTGCGCCGTCAGCAGGCTCAGAGGCTGCATGACTGCCTGGCTGCCTTGCAGATGCACCGTGCCCGCCACGGCCCGCAGCGCGCCGTACTCGCCGGCGAGCGCGCGTGCCAGCGCATCGACCGCGCCAGGTGTGGCCGCGCGATGCGGCAACGCCAGGTGCAGCTGCGCGTCTTCGGTCTTGGCCTCGTTCGCTTCGTTCGCCGCCGCCTGTCCAAGCCGCGCATGCAGCACCTGCGCCGCCGCATCCCAGTGACAAGACGCCACCTCCATGCGTTCGAACGCCACCACATGCAGCTGCCCTGAGGCACCAGCCGACGCGCCGCTCGCAGCCTGCCGCGGCCGGACGAAATCGGGCTGAGCCTCTTTCAGATGCGCCACCAGCCCCGCCACGCTGTTTTGCCGCAGCGGTGCGACCAGGTCGTCCCACGATTTCGGCGACAGCGGCAGCACGCCGGTCTGCCGCGCGCCCGCCGTGATGTCGACCAGCCCGTTGGCGCGCCGCGTCGCGGTCTTGGTGATGACCTGTCCGCTCGCCAGTTGCCGCAGCGGAAAGCCCGCGACACGCCGGTTCAGCAGGTTGGGCGCCGCGCCGCCGGCCGCCGCATCGGCCTCGCGCGACCACTGGCGCTCCAGCACGGTCACGTTCTGCGTGTCGGGGTCGGCAAAGAGAATGTTCGCGCCCTCGGCCGTCTCGTCGGACCAGAGCTCCGCGCCGAGCGACACCAGCCGCAGATGATCGAGCGCGACCTCGCCCTTCACGCCGATGCCAAGGATCTGGCTGGCCGGTAGCGCGGGCCGCGCAGAGCCATCCTGCGGCCGCCCGGCATGCGCCGCCGCCTGCAGCCGCGCCCACAGCTCGGTCAGCACGCGTACCAGCCGCAGCGGCTCGAATCGGCTGCTGCGCGCCTGCTGGGCCTGCAGCAGCTGCCAGAGTTCGTCGAGCGCGTCGTCGATCCAGTTCCAGCCCAGCGCGCGCACCTGGCTGCGCACGGCCTCGAAGCGGGCCGCCAGCGCCATCAGCGGCTGGCTGGAACCGTCGAGCCAGAGCGACAGCAGCAGGGCGTCGATCTGCGCGCGCAGGGTCAGCGCGGCTTCGCCCTGCATGGCTGAGGGCAGCGGCGCGGGTTCCGTCGTGTCCACGCCCGCGGATGCGGACGGTTGCACCTCGACCATCACCTCCGCCGAACCGGGCGCCAGCAAGCCGGCTTGCCGGAAGGCCCACACCGCGATCACCACGTGCGCGCAGCCGCTGCCCTGCTTGCAGTCGCAGCGCGCATGAACCAGCGAGCTGCGCGAGAAGAAGCGCACGCTGCACATCGGCAGCCGCGCCACGGGCGGCGCACTGGCGCTGCGCCAGGCCTGCACGCCGACCACAGGGCGCGCGGCGGTGAGCTTGTTCGCCTGTTCGAGCACCGAGGGCGCGAGGCTCGCGGCCAGCGCGGCATCGTCGAACTGCGCGGGGCTCCATGCGCCGTCCGGCTCTGCCGAAGCCTCATCGGGCGTGTCCGGCGCATCGGCCTTTGCCGACGCAGCCTGCGCCTGGTACGCCAGCACCAGCATCACCCGATGCCGGCACATGCCGCTTGCCGGGCAGCTGCATTGCGCGTCGCGCAGCGTGCGTCCCGGCGGCAGGCTGGTGCGCACACCGTCGTCGAACTGCGCCTGCACCACGCCGTCCGCGCCTGTCTCCATCTTCGGCAGCAGGCCGGCCGCCACGTCCTTCTGCGCGCGCTTGACGAAGCCCGCATTGGCCAGCGCCGTCAGTGCCTCTGGCGTCAGCTCGAGCAGGTCGGCGCGCCATGTTGTCGTGGAGCCGCTCATCCCTGCACCTTCTCGGCCAGCCAGCCGGCGAGTTGGCCCGGCGTCATCGCGCCGATCTGCGCGCCTTCGCGCACCAGCCGCGCGGCCATCTCGCGGTCGTAGTTGGGCTCGGCCTTCGAATCGAGCGCGGCCAGCCCCAGCACCTTCGCGCCGGACTCGACCAGCGCCTTCACGCGGCGCACCAGTTCATGCTCGCTGCCGCCTTCGTAGAAGTCGCTCACCAGCACCACGATGCTCTTGCGCGGATTGGCGACGAGCGACTGCGCATAGGCCACAGCCTTCGCGATGTCGGTGCCCCCGCCCAGCTGCACCTTCATCAGCAGCTCGACCGGGTCCGACACGTCGGCAGTCAGGTCGACCACCGCGGTGTCGAAGGCCACGAGCCGCGTTCGCATGCCGGGCAATTGCCACAGGCAGGCGGCCATCACCGCGCTGTGGATCACCGAGTCGACCATCGAGCCGCTCTGGTCGATCAGCAAAATGATGTCCCATGGCTCCGCATGCCGTTTGGTGCGGCTGATGAACACCGGCCGCTCCACGTAGAGCTTGCGGCGTTCCGGGTCGTAGCGGTGCAGGTTGGCCGCCAGCGTCTGCTTGAAGTCGAAGTTGCGCGCCACTTTCATGCGCGAGCGGCGACGCCGGTCGCGGCTGCCGCTGAAGGCCTGGCGCACTTCGGTGGCGAGCTTTTCCATGATGCGCCGCACCACCTCGGCCACCAGCTTGCGCGCGGCCGCCAGCACCTGCGGGTTCATCAGGTGCTTGGTGTGCAGAACCGCGCGCAGCAGCGATTCCGAAGGCTCGATGCGCTCCAGCACTTCGAGATTCGTCACCACCTCGTCGATGCCGTAGCGCTCGACTGCGTCCTGCTCCAGCCGCTCGATCACTTCCTTGGGAAAGAGCGTGTGGATGGCGTTGATCCAGTCCGGCGTGCTCAGCGCCGACGGGCCCAGGCCCGCGCTGCGTTCGCCGCGGGTCGCACGGTCGCCGTCTCGGCCGTAGAGCCAGTCGAGCGCGGCATCGGCGGCCTGCGCCTCGGCGCTCAGGCTGCCGCAGGCCGATTCGGCGGGGTCGCCCAGCAGCAGGCGCCAGCGCTGCAGCGGATCGGGAATGTCGAGGCTCATGGGTGAGGCCTTCCTTGCGCGTCTTCCAGCGTCACGCCCCAGGCCGCGAGGCGCGCGAGCACGGCGTCTTCCACGCGGCGGGCCTCGGCCAGTTGCTCGGGCGCGGCCTCGCCGGCGCGGTGGGCCGTGAGCGCGCGGCGCGACAGGTGCGTGGCGTCGTGCAGCGCCAGCACCTGGTCGGCCAGCAGCCCGCGCTCCTGCGGCGGCAGCCAGGCGAAGGCAGCGCGCAGGCTGGGCATGGCACGCACGAAGTCGGCGTTGTCCAGCGCCTGCACGGTGCGGTCCATGCCGGCGACGAAAGCGGGCTCGGAAGACAGCGTTTCGCGCGCCAGCGCCAGCAGCCCGGTGAGCGCGTCGCCGAGCACCGGCGCGGGCAGCGAGTGCAGCAGCTGCATGGCTTCGCTCACGCCGTGATCGCTGTGCGCTTGAGCATCGGCAATCCGGCCAGCCAGGCTCAGCGTTGCGCCGAGCGCCGCGCCGCGGCTCACGGGCGCGGCGCTGGTGTCGGCGGCCTTGCGCTGCCATACGGCGAGCGCACGGGCCGGCTCCACGTCTAGCAGCGATGGTGCGTGCGTATCGTGCGCGTTGTCCTGTGCATGGGCCAGCACGTCGGCCGCGATCCGGCGCAGCGCGAGGTGGCCTTCGAGATGCGCCTGCATGTCTGCCGGCGTGATGGCGGCGGGCGGCTCCAGCAGCCACAGCGCACGGTCGAAGCCCGATTCGATCACCACGCGCAGCACCGGCGCATCGGCCATGCCCAGCATCTGGCCGTGGCGCAGCAGCGTGTGCAGCACCGACAGGGCAGGGCCCAGTGCCTCGAAGCGCGGCTCGCTGGTAATCGCGCCGCGCAACTCGCGCAGCAGCGCATCGCTGAGTGCCGACAGCCCCGCCCACGCGGCCTGGTTGAGTCCGTCGGCCAGCGGGCCGATGCGGCCGTGGGCCTGGCGCAGATCGTCCTCGAGCCGGGCGCGCGCCGCGTCGTGCAGGCTCGCGCCCCAGGCGCCGGCCTCGATCAGCGCGGCCTGCTGCTCCAGCGGCTCGCTCAGCGACCACAGCTCGGTGCGTTCGCCCGACATCGCGAGCTTCGGCCCCTGCGTGCGGCGCACGCCGGGCAGCCGCAGGATCGACAGCCGGTGCAGCACTCGGCTCTTCGCGCGGTCGGCATCGAGCAGCAGGTCGAGCTTGAGCTGGCCGCGCAGCACGATGCCGTGTGCCGCCAGCTCGGCCTGCACGGCGGCCACCAGCGGCGGCTGCGGCGTGCCGGGCGCGAGGCGGCCGACGGTGTCGCCGGCCAGCACGTCCATGGCCTGCACCAACACGGGATCGGTGCCGGGGCGGATCGCGCCGCGATAGGTCCAGGGCAGGGGCGCGTCGAGCGCGTCTTTCACGAGCGCGCCGGCCAGTGCGTCGAGCCAGTCGGAGCGCAGCGGCTTCTCGTGCCCACGCAACCGCGCGAGCCCTTGCGCGCGCAAGTGCACAGCCATCAGGTCGGCGGTGGAGGCGGGCAGTTTCTTCTCGCGCAGGCGCTGCATCACATGCTGCAGCGTGCGGTGTGCGGCGCCCTCGGGGCCGTGGTCCCAGACCCACTGGTAGTAGGCGGGGGAGGGCATGCCCGAGGCATAGCCCGCGAAGGCGTCGAGGCGCTTGAAGGTGTAGGGCACGAGGTAAGAGCCGAAGCGCAGCATGGCCTCGGGGTCGGGCGTCCCTGGTGCTTCTTCATCGTCTGAGGATTCGAGCGAAGGTTGTGGCGTGGCGGGCAGTTCAGTCGGCACGCTTTGCCACAGCCGCGCCAACGCGGGCGCGTGATAGCCGCCGCACACCACCAGTGCCTGCGCCCGGCCCGGTTCGCCCGGCTGCGCCATCGCCCAGGCGATCCAGCGCGCCATCATCTGCTCGCGCGCCTGGTTGCCTTGCGAGCCGCGGTCTTCGCCGCGCAGGTTGTCGAAATAGGTCGAGAGGCGCTGCGCCAGCTCGGCCGCATCGCAGCCGTCCTCGAACAGGTGGTCCCACAGCGCATCGCGGCCCTGCACCGAGAGCTTTTCGGTCAGCGCGCGCTCGTAGGCTTCGGCGCGCTCCTCGTGTTCGTGGTCGGCCACGTCGGCGTAGCGGTTCTCCATGCGCGAGAAGGCGTCGTGCCAGGCCGGCAGATCGATGAAGCGCACGGCGGCACCGACCTCGCGTGCCACCTGCAGCGCCTGCCACTCCGGCGAATGCTCGGCAAAGGGCGACCACGAACCGCGGTGCGTCTGGTCGCCCGAGAGATAGCTGTAGATCGCCACCGGCAACTGGTGCGGCAGGTACAGCTCGTCGAGCCGTTCGTTGAAGTCGGCTGGGCCTTCGATCAGCACGTACGCCGGGCGCAGCGTGCGGATGCGCTCGGCCACCAGCCGCGCGCAGGCGGGGCTGTGGTGGCGCACGCCGACGATGTGGGGTTGCTGCATCGGCGCGTGTTCAGGGCAGGCGGTGGCGTGCTTCGTAGTAGGCGCGCCAGTGGGCGCCGTTGCGCTTGGCTGCCTTCTGCTCGAAGTAGCGCCGCAGCTTTGCGCGGTCGTCTGCGTTGTCCTTCACCACCGTGCCGGCGATGCAGTCGACCAGGTCTGCGGGCGAGCCTTCGCGCTGTTCGAGGAACCAGGCGCGCACGCCGACCGCATGCGCCACGTTCACGGCTTCGGCGGTGGACATCACGGCGGTGAGCCGGTCCATGGCCGCATCGCTGCCCGCATTGCCGTTGTCGCCCTTCGCGGGCGCACCGCGCAGGTCGCGGAAGGTCGACACCAGGAGCTCCAGCACAGGTGCGGGCACCGTCTTCGGAATGCCGCTCTGCGCAAGCAGCCGCGTCGACGATTCCTGCACCAGCGCCAGTTCGCGGTCGAAGTCGAGAATGGGAAAGACCGTCTCGAAGTCGAAGCGCCGCTTCAGCGCCGCGCTCATCTCGTTCACGCCGCGGTCGCGCGTGTTGGCGGTGGCGATGATGTTGAAGCCCTCGCGCGCGTAGAGCATGCCGTGCTCGCCCGACAGCTCCGGCACCGCCATCACGCGGTCCGACAGCATGCCGAGCAGGCAGTCTTGCACTTCGAGCGGTGCGCGCGTGATTTCCTCGAAGCGCACCACCTGGCCCTTCTGCATACCCAGGAACAGCGGCGCCGGCACCATCGCGCGCGGGCTCGGCCCTTCGTTGATGAGCAGCGCGTAGTTCCAGCCGTATTTGATCTGGTCTTCGGTGATCGATGCGCCGCCCTGAATGGTGAGCGTCGAGATGCCAGAGATGGCCGTGGCCAGCAGCTCCGACAGCATCGACTTCGCCGTGCCCGGCTCGCCCACCAGCATCAGCCCGCGGCCGGTGGCCAGCGTGACGAGCATGCGCTCGATGCTGGCCACGGGCGCGACGATCTTGGGTGCGATGTCGAGCGCCGCGTCGCCGAGGATGAACGAGCGTGCGGCCTTCAGGCCGAGCACCCAGCCGGGCGGGCGCGGGTCTTTGTCCTGCGCCTGCAGCCGCGCGAGCTGTGCGGCGTACAGGATCTCGGCTGGCGGGCGCTGCAGGTTCGATGCGCCGGTGTCTGGGGAGGACTTGCTGGAAGTGGCCATGATGGGTGCGGGTGAAGCTAGAGGATCCTGTAGTGACCGGGCTTGCCGGTCTCGATCGTGATGTCCGTGTTGTCTTGAGAATAGGTGTGGGTGGACCTCAGCCGGATCTTGCCGCCCTGGAAAGCCTCGCCCCGGTCGTCCAGCCTGAGCACAGCCATGCCGTTCGACAGTTCCTTCACGAGCACTCGGGCCGTTCGCCGTGGCGTACCGCGCTCGCCAATGGTCAGCCATTCGATCCAGAGGCGCGAGTGCACATGCTCGAAGCCCTCGTCGGCAATCACGACGCGGAGCACGCCGCCGCCTTTCGGCGAGAGCCATTCGCCGCCTGTTGCCACCGTGCGGACCTGCGTCGGCACCTCGGGCGCCATGCCTTGGGCTGCGGCCGTGGTCACAGCCAGAGCGAGCCCTGTGGCCAACATCCAGCAGCGCAGCCTCATGCCCTGAGGCCTTCCATGTCGCGGATGAGTTCGCTGGCGGAAATCGGATCGAGCTGGTGCAGCGCCTCGGCATCGCGCATGTCGCCCCAGCCCGAGGGCTTGCCCACCTGCACCTGGCCGAGCGTCTGCTCGGGGTATTCGTCCACCATGCCGACGATGATGCCGGGGTCCAGGCTCAGCTCGATCACGCGGTCCGTGCCCAGCGGCTTGCTGAAATACCAGATGCAGCCGCCGTCCTGCGCCTGGCCGCGGCGCCAGCCCTTGTTGGCCAGCCCCAGCACGCGGCCGGTGGGCACTTTGGCGTCTTTCCAGCGCTCCAGCTTCAGGCTCTTCTTCTCTTCGTCGGTCAGCGTGTAGATGTCGCGGCCGATCTGCGCGAAGGGCTGCAGCAGTTCGTAGTCGGCGAACACCTGGCCGAAGGCCGCTGCGTCGGCGGCTGGCAGCTCCAGCGCATGCGGCACGCCGATGCGGATGTTCTCGCCCTCGGGCAGTTCGAACGGATCATCTTCCGCCGTGGTGTAGCTGCCGTCTTCCGCCACGCGGAAGCAGGCCTGCAGCGTGCCGCCGTAGCTGGCACTGCCTTGCACCGCGTACACGCCCCAGATCAGCCGCTGCACGATGTGGCGCACCAGCGGGTGCTCGACCAGGAACATGCGGAACACCTCGGGCGTCCAGCGGCGGCGCGCGCACATTGCCACTTCGAGGCGCAGCAGCTGCTGGCTGGCGATGGTGCGCACGTCCTTCTTCAGCAGCTTGAAGCGTTCGACCGCTTCCTTGCTCAGTTCGGCGTCGTCGGTCTTCTTGGGCTTGGGCAGGTCGGGCAGGCGCGCGCCGTCGACACCGTCGGCGCCGGTCTCGCGCACGTAGGGCTTGAGCGTTTCGTCGAAGCCGACCTTGAATGCGCGTGGGCCGAAGTCGAGCCGCATCGTGCCCTGCTCGTCGAGGCCGAGGTCGGGCGCGAGCCGGTCTTCGAGTTCCTCGGTGCTGAGGCCGCGTGCTTCGGCGATGGCATCGATCTTCTCGCGCGCCTTGTCCTGCAGGCCCTTGAACTTGACCTTCTGCGCAATGCCGTTGAGCAGCATCAGCGCGACGTCGCTGCCGATGGTGGCGAGCACGTCGAGCCCGGTCACTGCGCGCGCATGCGCGGCCTCGCCGGGCCAGGCGCGGATGAAGGGCGTGAGCTTGCGTGCGGTGTCGTCATTGCCGAAGAAGCCGAGCGCGGTGAGCGCCCAGCCTTCCTTGCTCGGGCCGCCGGCTTCGAGCCAGGCGGTGAAGGCGTCCCAGGCGAACTCGGCAAGCGAGTCGGCGTCGCAAGCCTCCTTGGCCACGGCGATGCCGCCGTAGATTTCCTCGTTGGTCGGAAAGGTCAGCATCTGGCCGAGGTTGTCGAGCACGTCGTCGGGCAGGGCCTTGCCGTTCTTCAGCGTGGGTCGGCGCCAGCCGCGCGGCTGCCAGAACTCGGGCAGCTTCGCGCGCCTGGTGGGAAAGCGGTCGAGCGGGCTTTCGTCGAGCACGGCGCGCAGCGCCTCAACAACTTCGGGCTTGCCGTAGCGGCCGGCCACGTCGAGCAACAGCGCTTCGTGGCCGTTGGCCTGCAGCAGGCGCAGCGCTGAACCCGCGCAGTCACGTGCTTCGCCGGCCTTGCCGAGCGCGGGCGCAATCAGGCCGGCGGCGGCGTGCTCTGGATATTTCAGCAGCCATTCGCGGCCTTCGGCGCGCAGCGTCTTGAGCTTGGCGAAGGCGCGCGCGGCCGGCATGGCCAGTTCGGCGGCGCCGTAGTTCAGGGCGTACGAGAGATTGTCGGTGGGCTTGGAGCGCACCATGGCCACCAGCCCCGGCAGCACGGCGAGGCCGTGCGTGGCCAGGATCATGCCGATGCTGTCGCTCTCGGCTTCGCCTGCGACCGCATTCCAGAACGGCACGCCGATTGCCGCCGGCAGCAGCGCCGAGAAGCTTGCATTGAAGGTGAACCAGTAGTAGCGGTCTTTCTTGCGCTCGGCCACCATCGCGCGCCAGCTGGCGGTCAGGCCGTCGGCGTCGCCGGCCGCGATGGCCGCCGCGGCGGTCTTGGCGAAGGGCGCCAGGCTGATCCTGCCCTTGTCGAAGCCCAGCGAGTCGAGCAGTGCCTCCGTGTTCTTGCGCGCGGCGTCGTAGCGGCCGGTTTGCCATGAGTTCAGGCGCAGCGCCTTCTCGCGCTCGCCTTCGCCCCACTGCTCCACCGGCGCCAGCGCCAGCGGCTCCAGCACGAGCGCGCCGGCCGCCTTCTTCTGCACCTTGGCGAGCCACGGCGGCGCTGCCAGCACGCCGGGCAGCTCGCTCGCGTCGGCCACTTCGGTGGGGCCGGCCAGCAGCGCCAGTTGCCGGTCGATCACCGCCTGCGCGCCGGCATCGAGCCAGGGCCGCAAGGCCGGCAGGGACGCGCTGTGCGCGCGCAGCAGGCGCGTGAGGCTGGGCGTGACGAGGTTGGCGTCTTTCCCTCCCGCCGCGACCAGCCTCGACAGCGCGGGAATGGCCGCCATTGGCCAGCGGTCGACGGCCAGCGCCAGCCGCGCCAGCGCACCCTTCGAATTGCTCGCCACGCGGGCCAGCGCCTGCACGGCTTCGGGCGTGCCGATGCAAGCCAGCGCATCGCCCGCATCGTCAGTGGCGGCGCCGCGCTCCAGCACCGGCACCGCGTCAAGGCCGCGCTCCTGCACCAGCGTGCTCGTCATGGGGCCGCTGCCCCAGAAGCCGGTCGAATAGCTCAGGCGGACCTTCGCGGCCAGCGCGATGGCGTCGGGGTCGGTGGCTGTCAGCAGCAGCCAGTGCATGGTTTCGGGCGTGGTCTTGTCGGCCGCGAGCGTGTGCACGAGCGTGTTCGAGATCTCGGGCGCATCGGGCAGCAGCATTGCCAGCGCGGGCTGACGGCTGGGGTGCACCTTGGGCAGGCCGGCTTCGATGCGGTCGCGGCAGTCCTGCCAGACATCGGGGGTAGCCAACGCCAGGTGTGCGCGCAGCGTCTGTTCGCCTTGCCCCAGCGGGCCGTAGTAAGAGTCGCCCATCTGGCGGGCGACGGCGGTGCCGAAGCTGCTCTGGTGCTTCTGGGTTGCGCGGTCGTAGGCGGTCTGCACATCGATCTGCTGCGCGGCCAGCGCCATGTCGACGGTGGCTGGCAGCCCGTACTGCTTCACGAGGTAGTTCACCAGCACGTTGCCTATCTCGTGCACGTTGTAGCGGCCCCCGGTGCCCAGCGCGAGCGCCAGCAGCACGGTGTCGGCCTCGGCGTCGGCCGCGGGGTCGGGCTGCGTGCTGCGGTCGACCATGCGCTGCGTGGCCGCCCGTAGGGCCGCGTCAGTGCCGGTCATGTTGACGTTGAGCTCGAGCTTGCGGCGCACCGGCAGCCAGGCTGCGGCCACGCTCACCGCTTCGTCGGAGGGCTTTGGCGGAAAGCGGCGCGACGGGAAGGCTTCGCGCTGCATGTCGGGCGAGAGCCGTATGGGCGTGCCGGCGGCGAGCCAGGGCGGGGTGTCGGCGCTTGCGGGTATTTCGACGCTGGTCGCGGGGGGAACTGCGTGCGATGCGCTTGGCGCTGCGGCGCCCAGTGCTTTCGCGATGGCCTGGGCGTCCTTGGCTGGCGTGCAACTGGTGCCCCAGCCTGACAGCAGGCCCTCGTTCTTGAGGCGCTTGAAGGCAAGCGCCGCGCCTTGCTCGCTCACGCCGTGCTGGCGCTTGAGAGTGCCGGCCGAGAGCGTGTCGCTGGAGGTCAGCGTGCCGGCTTCGATCTGCGCGCGCACGGTTTCGAACACGCGGTCGGCCTGGCTGTCGATGCCTTCGGTGGGCGCCGCATCCGCGGCCGTGGTGCTGGCGGCGACGGCCGTCGGCGTAGGGGGCTTTTCCGCAGGCTCTGCCTTCTCCACCTTCGGCTTCGCCTCGGCCACGCCCACTTCGGAGTAACCCTTGCCGGTCTTCTCGGCCACCAGCTTGGTCAGCGCGGTGCCTGCCTTGGTGGCGTCGTCGAACGACTTGGTCTGGCTCTGGCCCGCGGTGCCGATGCGGCCCCAGCGAATGTTGAGCTCGGTGTCTGCCTGCTCGATTTCCCAGAATTTGCTGGCGGTTCCCTCGATGAGTTCAAAGCGGCGCATGGAAAAAACATCCTCCTGTGAGTTCGCCGCAGAGGATAAAGGGCCTGCGTGAAAGCTCGGCCCCTCTACAGCAAGAAGATTTCGCTCCGCGCGACAACGCTTACGAAGAAATTATTCACGTGCCGCCGCGCCGCCCGCATGTTCCCCCGCGAAGGCATAGGCCGGCCCCATGCGCTGCCGCTTGCAATGCTGAAGCGCGCGGCCGGCCGATTCGAGCAGGCCGGCCAGCGTGTCGCCGTCGGCGGGGTGGCAGGCAATGCCCATGCTGAGCTCGCCCCCTGCGAGCAGCCGGCCTTCGTAGGCCACCGGCCTGGCGCCTGCGGTCTCGATGCGGATGGCCATCTCCGCGAGCTTCTGCCGCGGCGGGCTGCCGACCAGAAGAATCGCGAACTCGTCGCTGCCGAGCCGGGCGACCATGTCGTCGGCGCGCACCTGCTCGCGCAGGCGCTGGGCGATGGCGGTCAGCACCGCATCGCCACCCGCGCGGCCATGCCGCTCGTTCACGGCCTTGAAGCCGTTCAGGTCGATCAGCATCAGCGAGAAAGGCCGGCCGTCGCGCAGCCATTCTTCGGCGCGGCTCTCGAAGCCGGTGCGGCTGGCGGCGCCGGTGAGAGCGTCGGTGCCCGAGTCTCCCGCCTTCTGCTGGACGCGTGCCTCGCCAGCGCCATCGCCCCGCAGGCGCATGCCGAGCGCGAGGACGAAGACCACGAGTTCGGCGATCACTGCGGCCTGCACCAGGTTCGGCTGGGGCGGCGCCCACGCCGGCCCGATCCAGGCCGACATCCGCGCGGTCGAGAGGCCGCCGAGCAGCAGTGCCGCGCCGGCCAGGAAGAGCGCCGCCGGCCACGGCTGGCGGCGCAGCACCTTCACAGCGCCTGCCGCGAGGATCACGGTGGAAGCCACCGCCAGCGCCTGCACCATGCGCAGCGTCCACAGGCGCTGCGTCTCGAGGGCGGCATAGAGCGTGGCGATCGCGAAGATGACCAGGGTTGCCCGCGCGACCCGGTCGAGCCGGGGCGAGAAATCTTCCAGCCGCAGCAATTGCCGCACGAACTGCAGCCGGCAGGCCGTCCACAACACCAGCGCCGCCGCGGGCCATTGCGCGAATTGCGCGAAAGGCGCGAGGCTGTTCAACCCGGCGAAGGCTGCCAGCGCGCACGCGCAGCTCAACGCGTACCAGCCGTGGATCTTCGTGCCGAACACCAGCAGCAGCACCAGGCCGCAGGTCGTCAGGCCAGCCAGCAGGCCGTAGCTCACGCCGTCGAACATCGAGGCCTCTTAGAACTCAGCGCCTTCGACCAGGAAGCGCAGCCTGCGCACGCCCTGCCATTCATCGGCATCGAGCCGGAACGCCAGCTTGACCTTCGGCGGCAGCGGCTCGGTGTGGCTGAACCAGATCGCGTCGATAGGCTGACCCTGGTGCCTGAGCTTGAGCGACAGGTGCTTCTCACCCACCAGCCGCTGCGACACCACTTCCACCTCTTCGCTGAAGGTGGGCGGCGCAAAGCCCTGGCCCCACACCTCGCGGTGCAGCGTGTCGACGAGGTCGATGCGCATGTACTCGCGAGCTATCGGCCCGTCGGTCTCGATCTGCCGCGTGAGCTCGGCCTCGGCCAGCCATTCGCCGGCCACCTGCGCGAAGCCTTTTTCGAAGGTCTCGAAGTGCTCGCGCGCGACCGTGCAGCCGGCCGCCATCGCGTGGCCGCCGAAGCGCAGCAGCACGCCAGGGTGGCGCTTGGCCACGAGGTCGAGCGCGTCGCGCAGATGGAAGCCGGGAATCGAGCGGCCCGAGCCTTTCAGCTCCTGCTCCTTGCCCGGCGCGCCGCTCGCGGCGAAGACGAAAGTGGGGCGGTGAAAGCGGTCCTTGATGCGCGAGGCCACGATGCCGACCACGCCCTCATGAAAGCCCGCGTCGAACACGCTGATGGCAGGCGGCGGGGCTTCGATGCCTTCGCCATCGGTGGCGAACAGCGATTCGGCCAGCAGCAGCGCCTGGTCGCGCATGCCGCCCTCGATGTCGCGCCGCTCGCGGTTGATGCCGTCGAGCATGCGCGCAAGTTCTTCGGCGCGGCCTGCGTCGTCGGTCAGCAGGCATTCGATGCCCAGTGTCATGTCGGCCAGCCGGCCGGCGGCGTTGATGCGCGGGCCGAGTGCAAAGCCGAAGTCGAATGTTGTGGCGGCCGAGGCATTGCGGCCCGCGGCCTTGAAGAGCGCTGCCACGCCGGCGGGCATCGTGCCGGCACGGATGCGGCGCAGGCCCTGCGCCACCAGCCGGCGGTTGTTTGCGTCGAGCTTCACCACGTCGGCCACGGTGCCGAGCGCCACAAGCGGCAGCAGCACATCGAGCTTGGGCTGCGTGGCCGTGTCGTACACGCCGCGCTTGCGCAACTCGGAGCGCAGTGCGAGCAGCACGTAGAACATCACACCGACACCGGCGATGCTCTTGCTCTCGAACTCGCAGCCGGGCTGGTTCGGGTTGACCAGCACGTCGGCCGTGGGCAGCTCGGGGCCGGGCAGGTGGTGGTCGGTCACCAGCACCTGCAGGCCGCGCACCTTGGCGGCCGCCACGCCTTCGACGCTGGCGATGCCGTTGTCGACGGTGATCAGCATGTCGGCGCCGCTGTCGGCCACGCGCTCGGCGATGGGTGGCGTGAGGCCGTAGCCGTCGACCACGCGATCGGGCACGAGGTAGCTCACGTGCCTGGCGCCCAGCAGACGCAGGCCGCGCACGCCGACTGCGCAGGCGGTGGCGCCGTCGCAGTCGTAGTCGGCGACGATGCACAGGCGCTTGTCCTGCGCAATGGCGTCGGCCAGCAGCACTGCGGCCTCGTGCGTGCCGCGCAGCGTGTCGGGGAGCAGCAGGCGTGCGAGGCCATCGTCGAGCTCTTCCTTGGCGCGCACACCGCGGGCGGCGAAGAGCCTTGCCAGCAGCGGATGCACGCCGGCCTGCTCCAGCGCCCAGACGGTGCGCGGGGGAATCTCCCTGGCGATGATCTTCATAGCGCCTCCAGCACGGTGGCGGCCCGCTTGCGGTCGAACAGGCTCCTGGCCCAGCCGGCCAGGCCGCGCGGCTGCACGGTGTAGCGCTGGGCGGTGCGGTCGCCGCACAGCGTGAGCGACACGGCGTCGCCGCGCGTGTAGTCGGCCAGAAGCGCGGCGACGGGGCCCGCGTCCAGCTCTTGCCAGGCGGCGGCCCAGGCCATGCCGTCGTCGCGCAGGGCGGCGATGCGCAGGGCGTCGCTCACTGTCGGTGCCGCGGCCGGTGCCGCTTCCTTGTTCAGCGCGCCGGTGCCGCTGAGCCAGAACGAATTGATGGGCGGCACGCCGCGCGCGGCGCGGTCGTCGTTCACGCGCTGCGTGTACAGCAGCATCTGCATTTCGTTCTGCAGCCGGCGCAGCGGCCGCGCAGCATCGGCCAGCGGCGACCACTGCGAGATCGGGTAGCCCACGGCGCGGTCGATGGAGGCGGTGGCCAGGCCGTCGAAGATGCGCGCGCGTGCCAGCCATCGGCCGGGCACGGGGGAGGGGTGCAGCACGATGCCGTCTTCCTCGAAGAAGGGACGCGCGGCTTCCAGCAGGGCGGTCGATTCGTCGGCGTCGATTTCGATGGCGGCGGGGTCGCCCAGCACCACGTCGTCGATGCCGACCTGCCAGTTGCACAGCATGACGACGCCCCAGCCTTCGGTATCGCCGGGCGTGGCGATGCCCAGCCGCCGCGCATCGAGCGCGCCCCAGGGGATGCAGCCGTCGGCGGCGGAGATGCCCAGCGCCTGCGCCAGCGCGCGTTCATGCGGAGGCGAGCGCGTGCTTTCGTCCTGCGTGTCGGTGTCCGCGAGGGTGAGCCGCTGCAGCAGGGTTTCGAGATTGGGGAGCCGAAGCGTCGGCAGCGCCGCGCGGCATGCCGGGGAACCGCGGCCGGCAAAGGGGATCAACAAGTGACGTGGGGAGGTTTCGGCCATTCCCGTATTGTCCGGGAAGCCTCAAGGTCATCCGGAATGCCACAATTCCGCCCCTATGCGACTTCCTTATGAACTGCAGCTTGGCTGGCGCTACACGCGCGCAGGCCGGGCGACGCGGCGCAACGGCTTCATCTCCTTCATCTCCGGTGTCTCGATGCTCGGCATCGCGCTGGGCGTGGCGGCGCTGATCATTGTGCTCAGTGTGATGAACGGCTTCCAGAAGGAGGTGCGCGACCGCATGCTCGGCGTGGTGTCGCACATCGAGATCTTCTCGCGCGACGGGCAGGCGCTGCAAAGCCTCGACCAGATCATGGCCGCGGCGCGCAAGCACCCCGAAGTGGTCGGCGCGGCGCCTTTCATCAATACGCAGGCGCTCATTGCGCGTGGTGAGGACATGAAGGGCACGATCGTGCGCGGCATCGATCCCAAGCTCGAACCCGAAGTCACCGACATCAACGGCATCGCCTCGAAGGGCACCTTCGACAAGCTGGTGCCGGGCGAGTTCGGCATCGTGCTCGGCGCGGAACTGGCGCGTTCGCTCTTCGTGCAGCCGGGCGACCAGGTCACGCTGGTGGCGCCGGGCGGGCAGGTCACGCCGGCGGGCGTGGTGCCGCGGCTCAAGCAGTTCACCGTGGTCGGCACCTTCGACTCGGGCCACTACGAATACGACTCGGCGCTGGCCATGGTCCACGAGCAGGACGCGGCCAAGGTGTTCCGCCTCGAAGGGCCGACCGGCATCCGCCTGAAGCTCAAGAACCTCAACGAGGCACGCGACGTGGCCGACCAGCTGGCAGTGACCCTGCCGGGCGAGTTCCTCATCCGCGACTGGACGCGCCAGAACAAGACATGGTTCGCGGCCGTGCAGGTCGAGAAACGCATGATGTTCATCATCCTCACGCTGATCGTGGCGGTGGCGGCCTTCAACCTCGTCTCCACGCTGGTGATGACCGTGACCGACAAGCGCGCCGACATCGCCATCCTGCGCACGCTGGGCAGCTCGCCGCGCAGCATCATGGGCATCTTCGTGGTGCAGGGCGCGATGGTAGGCGTGATCGGCACCGTGGCCGGGCTGCTGCTGGGGCTTGGCATCGCCTACAACATCGACGTGATCGTGCCCTTCCTGGAGCAGCTGTTCCACGCGAGCTTCCTGCCCAAAGACATCTACCTGATCAGCAAGATGCCGAGCGATCCGCAGCGCAGCGACATCATGCCCATTGCAATCATCTCCCTCGTGCTGGCCTTCCTGGCCACGCTGTACCCGAGCTGGCGCGCCAGCCGCGTGAACCCGGCCGAGGCTCTGCGCTATGAGTGAAGTCGTATTGAAGGCCCGAGGCCTGACCAAGCGCTTCCACGAAGGCCGGCTCGACCTGACCGTGCTGCACGGCGTGGACCTCGACGTGCATGCCGGCGAAACGTTGGCAATCGTCGGCGCCTCGGGCTCCGGCAAGAGCACGCTGCTGCATTTGATGGGCGGGCTCGACGAGCCCACGGCCGGCAAGGTCGAACTGCTGGGCAAGGACATCGCGCACGCCGATGCGGCGGAGCAGGGGCGGCTGCGCAACCAGCACCTGGGCTTCGTCTACCAGTTCCATCACCTGCTGCCCGAGTTCAGCGCGCTCGACAACGTGGCCATGCCGCTGAAGATCCGGCGCGTGGAGCCCCATGCGGCCGCGCAGTCGGCCACGAAGATCCTCGAAAGCGTGGGGCTGGGCCAGCGCCTGCATCACCGGCCGGCCGAGCTGTCGGGCGGCGAGCGCCAGCGGGTTGCGATCGCGCGCGCACTGGTCACGAAACCGGCCTGCGTGCTGGCAGACGAGCCTACTGGCAACCTCGACCGCAGCACAGCGGACACGGTGTTCGAACTGATGCTCGAACTTGCGCACCGGCATGGCACTGCCTTCGTGATGGTCACGCATGACCAGGATCTGGCGAAGCGGTGCGATCGGGTGTTGCAGTTGGTGGCGGGGCGGCTGGCGGGCTAGACAGCCAGCAGTTCGGTCATTTCTTCCTGTTGCCGCACATCCAGCGGCAGCACGCACAACACCCTTCCACCCAGCGTGAGCACAAGGCCGAGCCGGCCGCCAATCTGCATCACCTGGCAGACCACGCGCGGAGCATCAGGCCTTGGGGCAGCCGTTGCCGACACTGCGACAGCACGCGTCGGTGGCTGCCGCAGCATCGCAAACAGCGTTCGTGCATCGCAGTCGCTCAGCGCCTGCCGATACACATGGAAGGCCGCTTCCGAGGCGCTTTCTGTTCCGTCCTTGTCCTGCCGAAGACGCAGCAGCGCCCGATGCAACTGCTGCCGGCAAGCCGCCTCAGTCTTGCCGCTGGCCTGGGCAATTTCCTTGAAGCTGGCTTCGAATACTTCGCGCAGCAGCACCGCGGCGCCGTCCGCTGGCGACAGCCTCGCGGCGATCAGACGCAGCGCCCGCTCGATGGATTCGGCCTGCGCCGCATCCACTTCCGCCGAAGGTGCCTCGGG
Organism: Variovorax sp. F042; assembly: GCF_057814215.1. NCBI lineage: Bacteria > Pseudomonadati > Pseudomonadota > Betaproteobacteria > Burkholderiales > Comamonadaceae > Variovorax > Variovorax sp. F042. The sequence goes on along the minus strand of NZ_JBVASX010000002.1, from coordinate 628,764 downwards.
CGCAAGCCCTTCGGCATCCCGCAGCCACCGCTGCATCCAGTTCTCCCGCCGCAACTTGTCGATGGCAAGGTTCTGCATCACCGTCGTCAGCCAGGCCTGCACCGAGTCGGGCTCGGGCATGCCGCCAGCCTCGAGCGCGCGCAGGTAGCTTTCCTGCACTACGTCCTCGGCATCCGCCGGGCCACCCAGCATTCGCGCCGCCGCGCGAACCAGCCGGCTTCGCAGCGCCGGGAATTGCGAGAGATAGCGTTCATCGAGCATCGCCGCAGCTTGCCATAGCGCGCAATGTCACGAAACTGTGGGCTTGTTCGTCAAGACAGTTCAACCACAGGAGCTTTCTCCATGCAGCCCATGTTTTCAATGGAATCCGACGACGACACCAAGCCCGCCGCCACCGCCGAGCCGCGCAACTCCTACCTGGAGGAGAAGGCGTTCAAGTCGCGCACGCTGCTGATCTTCGGCACCATCAGCGACTCAGTGGCGGCCGATGTGACGCGCCGGCTCATCGCACTTGACGCCGACAGCCCCGACAAGCCCATCGACATCCTCGTGAGCTCGCCGGGCGGGCATCTGGAGTCGGGCGATGCCATCCACGACATCGTGCGTTTCATCAGCGCGCCGGTGAACATGATCGGCACCGGCTGGGTCGGCAGTGCGGCCACGCACCTGTTCCTGGCGGCGCCGCGCGAGCGCCGCGTGTGCCTGCCGAACACGCGCTTCCTGATCCACCAGCCCAGCGGCGGCGCGGGCGGGCAGGCGACCGACATCGCCATCCAGGCGCAGGAAATCATCAAGGCCCGCCAGCGCATCGCGCACGAGATCGCGCGCGAGACCGGCAAGCCCATCGACGTGGTGCTGGCCGACATCGAGCGTGACCGCTGGCTCTCGGCCACGGAGGCCGTCGAATATGGATTGGTCTCGCGCATCATCCAGCGCAAGACCGAACTGCAGGCCTGATCAGGCCTTGGGCTTGTAGGCGACCACGTCGATCTCTACCTTGGCGTCGACCATCAGCCGCGCCTCGGTCGTCGAGCGCGCCGGCTTGTTTTCACCGAAGTAGCTCATGTAGATGCGGTTGAAGGCACCAAAGTCGCGCGCGTCCTGCAGCCAGACGGTGCTCTTGCACACGTCGTCGAGCGTGGCGCCGGCCAGCGCGAGCACGGTCTTGAGGTTTTCCATCACCTGGCGCGTCTGCGCCTCGATGCCGCCCACCACGATCTCTCCGTCCTTGTTGGCGGGCACCTGGCCCGACACATAGACGAAGTCGCCGGCGCGCACGGCCGGGGAGAAGGGGCGAACCTGGCGGTCGGAGGCGAGGGGCGGGGCGCCGAGGTATTCGAGAGGCATGGGAGGGCTCCTGGGGTTGAAGTCAACGATGGAAGGGGATTGGCGAGTATCCATCCAATCTGAAAATCTATTTCAGAAAAACCCTTTATCGAGGGTTAACACGGATGATTTGGCATGAATACTGCTTCAAAGTCCGGGCCGAAGAGAAATTTTCTTTCACAAACTCGCCCGCCCCATGAAGGAGTTCCCCATGCCCCACGTCGGTCTTGTCCAGCGCCTGCCCATGCTGTCGAAGCGCAGCCTGCTGGGCGCTTCCCTGCTCGCGATGCTGTGCGCCGCGCTGCCCTACCAGAGCGCCCAGGCCCAGGGCCCGCGCAACTTCGCCACGCTGGCGATGGTGGCCGAGCCGCAGACGCTCGACCCGATGGCCTCGACCGCCGACCTGGTCGGAACCATCATGCAGCACGTGTACGAGACGCTCTACACCTTCGACGCCAAGTGGAACGTGGTGCCGATGCTGGCCGAAGGCATGCCGAAGATCTCGGCCGACGGCAAGACCTACGCCATCACCCTGCGCAAGGGCGTCATGCTGCACAACGGCCGCGAACTCACTGCTGACGACGTGGTGGCCAGCCTGCAGCGCTGGATGGAACAGTCGCCGCGCGGCAAGGCTGTGGGCAAGGAAATCGACAGCCTCAAGGCCAAGGGCCCGCTGGCGGTCGAGGTGGTGCTGAAGGAGCCCTATGCACCGCTGCTCTCGCAACTCGCGCTGCCCAGCGGCATGGCCGCCATCATGGCCAAGGACTCCATCGCCTCGCCGCTGAAGGACTTCGTCGGCACCGGCCCCTACAAGTTCAAGGAGCGCCGCCCCGACCAGTTCGTGCTGCTCACGCGCTTCGACAAGTACACGGCGCGCAAGGAGCCCGCGAGCGGCTACGGCGGCAAGCGCGAAGCGGCCATCGAGGAGCTGCGCTTCGTGCCCGTGCCCAACGCCAGCACGCGCGTCGAAGGCGCGCTGGCCGGCCAGTACGACTTTGCCGACCTGCTGCCAGTGGAAGCACTGCCGCGCCTGGAAAAGTCCGGCGGCAAGACCGTGCCGATCATGACGCCCTCGTTCGGCTTCCCCTACCTCGTGCTCAACACCAAGGAAGGCGTGGCCGCCAGCCAGCCGGTGCGCCAGGCGATCCAGACCGCGCTGGGCGAAGGCGAAATGCTCGCGGCCGGCTTCGGCGACACGCGCTTCTTCGTGGCCGAGGGCAACCACTTCCCCAAGGGCTCGCCGTTCTATTCGACGGCCGGTGCCGACCAGTACAACCAGCGCAACGCCGCCAAGGCCAAGGAGGCTGCGGCCAAGGCCGGCTACAAGGGCGAGCCGATCCGCGTGCTCACCAGCCGCCAGTACGACTTTCACTACAACATGGCGCTGCTGATGGCCGAGCAGCTCAAGCGCGCCGGCTTCAAGGTCGACCTCAACGTGGTCGACTGGGCCACGCTGGTGCAGCGCCGCAACGACGCCAAGCTGTGGGACATCTACGTCACCCATTCGGGCCAGTTCCCCGAGCCGATGCTCTCGCCGCCGCAACTCGGCGACGGCGCGCCCGGCTGGTGGGACACGCCCGCGAAGAAGTCGGCGCTGCAGGCCTTCAATGTCGAGAGCGACCCGGCCAAGCGCGGCGCGCTGTGGGGCAAGGTGCAGCAGGTCGTCTATGACGAAGTGCCGTACATCAACGTCGGCAAGTTCAACGGCCTCTCGGCCAAGAGCCCGGCGCTGGACAACTACACGCCCGCGACCTGGCCGTTCTTCTGGAACGCGAAGATCAAGTAAGGCAGGGATACCAGCCATGCCATCGCGTCGCCAACTTCTGCAAGCCAGCGCACTGGCCTCCGGCCTCGGAGCCCTTGGCCTCACGGCCTCCACCGTTCAAGCCGCAACCTCCGGCCCCGTCTACGCCTACGTCGGCACCTACAGCGACGGCGGCAAGCCGTGGCGCGGCGGGCGCGGACTGGGTGTGCACCAGTTCGTGCTCGACAGCGCCACCGGCGCGCTCAAGCCCATCCCCGGCGCGCCGCCGGCCGTGACCAGTGCGGGCGAGGGCGCGAAGCTGCGCAACCCCGCGTCGCTCGCGCGCCACCCGAAACTGCCGATGCTCTATGCGGCCAACGAGTTCGAGGCCGGCTCGGTCTCGGCCTTCCGCATCGGTGCAGATGGCGCGCTGTCGTTCGTCTCCGAGACGGCCTGCGGCGGCAAGGACCCGGCCTACATCAGCGTGCACCCCGACGGCCGCTTCCTGTTCACGGCCAACTACGCCAGCGGCGACGTCAGCGTGATCGCGCTGCGCGCCGACGGCACGCCCGATGCCGGCACCCCCGCAGTCGTCTACAAGGACGTCGAGGCCTGCGGCGCATCCACGCCCTGCAAGCCCGGCGCCGACGTGGTGCCGGCAGCCGCGCGCTCGTACGAAGGCTTTGCCACCAGCGACCACGACGGCCCGCACGCGCACATGGTGCACGCCGACCCGAAGGGCAATTTCGTGCTGGTGGCCGACCTCGGGCTGGACCGCGTCATCTCCTACCGCTTCGACCGCATCACCGGCGTGCTGAGCCAGCCGAGCACGGTGGCCGTGTCGGAAAGCTCGGGCGCGCGCCACTTCGTGTTCCACCCGAACGGCAAGTGGCTCTACCTGGTGAACGAAGAAGCATCGACCATCGCATTCATGCGCTACGACAACGCCACCGGCGTGCTCACGCTGGTGAGCGAAACCTCGGCGCTGCCCAAGGGCTTCAAGGGCACCAGCTACGCATCGGGCATCCGCATGCTGCCGGACGGCCAGCACTTCGTGTCGCTCAACCGCCTGCACGACTCGATCTCGCTCTTCAAGATCGACGCACGCACCGGCGCGCCCACGCTGGTGCGCGAGGAATGGTCGCGCGGCAACTACCCGCGCAGCTGCACGCTCGACCCGAGCGGCAGGTTCCTCTACGTGTGCCACAACAAGCAGGGCGACAACGTCACCGTCTTCCGCGTGCAGGGTGGCGACATCAAGTTCACCGGCCAGTACGTTGCAGTGGGCAGCGCGGCGGCCATCGAGTTTTCCGCGTGATGAAGAAATCGATGTTCCGCTACATCGCCTCCCGCGCGGCGGGCATGCTGGTCGTGCTCGCCATCGTGGCGGTGCTCGTCTTCGTGCTCACGCGCGCGGCCTCGGGCGATCCGGTTTCGGTGCTGCTGGGCGACCAGGCCACCGCGGCCGACATCGCCCGCGTGCAGAAGGAGTACGGCCTCGACAAGCCGCTGCCCGTGCAGTTCGGCTATTGGCTGCGCGAGGTGCTGCAGGGCAACCTGGGCACTTCGATCTTCCTGCAGCGCCCCGTGACGCAGGCGCTGTGGGAGCGCTCCGAACCCACCACGCTGCTCGCGCTGATGGCGGTGGCCATCGCGGCGCTGATCGGCGTGCCGTGCGGCATCGTCTCCGCCGTGTTCCGCGGGCGCGCGGTCGACCAGCTGTTCACCGGCATCGCGATGCTGGGCGCGAGCATTCCGAGCTTCTGGCTCGGCATCGTGCTGATCCAGATCTTTGCCGTGTCCTTCGGCTGGTTCCCGGTGTCGGGCTATGGCGCGCCCGATGCGGCGCTGGCCGAGCGGCTGCATTCGCTGGTGCTGCCGGCCACGGTGCTGGGCCTGCTGAACTCCGCGCTCATCATCCGCTTCACGCGCGCCTCCATGCTCGACGTGCTCGGCGAAGACTATGTGCGCACCGCGCGCTCCAAGGGCCTGAGCGAAAGCACGGTGGTGCTCAAGCACGCGCTGCGCAACGCGCTGGTGCCCATCGTCACGGTGATCGGCCTCACGGTCGCGCTGATGATCGGCGGCGCCGTCATCACCGAGACCGTGTTCGGCCTGCCCGGCGTGGGCAACCTCGTGGTCAGTGCCGTGCTGCGGCGCGACTACCCCGTCATTCAAGGTGCGCTGCTCGTGATCGCCGCGATCTATGTGCTCATCAATTTCTCGATCGACCTGCTGTACGCGGTGGTCGATCCGCGCGTGAAGGTCTGAGCGATGCGTATGCCCCGAATGCTCCGTCAGCTGATGCATCGCCGCATCGTGATGGTTTCCGCCCTGGTGCTGCTGGTGATCGCGGTGCTCGCGATCGGCGCACCGCTGTTCGCCTCCATCGACCCCAACGACACGGCCGTGCTGGAGCGCCTGAAGGCGCCGAGCGCCGAGCACCTGCTCGGCACCGACGAACTGGGCCGCGACCTGTATTCGCGCATCGTGCACGGCGCGCGCTACTCGCTGGCCATCGCTGCGCTTACGGCGCTGGGCGCGGTCATCGCCGGCACGGTGCTGGGCCTGATGGCCGGCTTCTTCCGCCGGCTCGACGCGCCGCTGATGCGCGTGGTCGACGCGATGATGTCCTTCCCCGACATCCTGCTGGCCATCGCGCTGGTGGCCATCCTCGGGCCCTCGCTGATGAACACCGTGCTGGCGCTGGTGCTGGTCTACACGCCGCGTGTGGCGCGGGTGGTGCGGGCCTCGACGCTGGTGGTGCGAGAGCTGCTGTTCGTCGAGGCCGTGCGCGCGCTGGGCGTGCGCACCTCGCGCATCCTGTGGCGACACATCTTGCCGAATCTGATGTCGCCGATCCTCGTGCAGGTGTCATTCATCTTCGCGTACGCGATCCTGGCCGAGGCGGGCCTTTCGTTCCTCGGCGTCGGCGTGCCGCCCGAGATCCCGACCTGGGGCACCATGGTCGCGGGCAGCCAGCAGTACGCGCACCAGGCCTTCTGGGTGGTGCTGTTCCCGGGGCTCGCGATCATCTTCACGGCGCTGTCGCTGCAACTGCTGGGCGACGGTGTGCGCGACCTGCTCGACCCGAAGCTCAAGAAGACATCGTGATGACGAACGCCAATCAAACACCACGTCTCACGGTCAGCAACCTGAGCACCAGCTTCCCCACCGAAGACGGCCTCGTGCGTTCGGTGGCCGATGTGAGCTTCTCCATCCAGCCCGGCAAGACGACCGCGCTGGTCGGCGAATCGGGCTCGGGCAAGTCGGTCACCAGCCTCACGCTGATGCGCCTGCTGCCCAAGACCGCGAACGCGCAGGTCAGCGGCAGCGCCTCGTTCGTGACGCGCGAAGGCAAGACGCTCGACCTGCTGCAGATCGGCGAACGCGAGATGCGCTCGCTGCGCGGCAACCAGCTGTCGATGATCTTCCAGGAGCCGATGACCAGCCTGAACCCGGTGTTCACCATCGGCGAGCAGATCGCGGAAAGCGTGCGCCTGCACAAGGGCCTCGACCGCAAGGCGGCGCTGGCGCATGCGCTGCGCATGCTGGAGCTGGTCGAGATACCGGCCGCCGCGCAGCGCATTCACGAGTACCCGCACCAGCTCTCGGGCGGCATGCGCCAGCGCGTGATGATCGCGCTGGCCATGGCCTGCGACCCGACGCTGCTGATTGCCGACGAGCCCACCACCGCGCTCGACGTGACCATCCAGGCGCAGATCCTCGAGCTCATGCGCCGGCTGCAGGCCGAGACGGGCATGAGCATTCTCTTCATCACGCACAACCTCGGCGTGGTCGCGCACCATGCGGACGACGTTGTGGTGCTCTACGCGGGCCGCGTGGTCGAAAGCGCACCGGTTCGGCCGCTGTTCGCGCAGCCCGAGCATCCGTACACGCAGGGCTTGCTGGCCTGCCTGCCGGGCAAGGCGCGCCTGCCCGGCCAGCCCAAGCCCAAGCGCCTGTTCGCCATTCGCGGCCAGGTGTCGAGTCCGCTGGCACCGCCGCCGGGCTGCGCCTTCGAGCCGCGCTGCGATCTCGCGCTGGCCGGCTGCACCGCCGGGATGCCGCCGCTGATCGAAACGCACCACGGCCGCCAGGCGCGCTGCATCCGCGTGCAGCCGGCGCAACCACTCGTGAGGGTCGCATGACCGCTGTTTCTTCTTCTCCACTCATCGAAGTCCGCGGACTCAAGAAATACTTCGGCAGCAGCGACCGCCCGGTGCGCGCGGTCGACGACGTGTCGTTCGCGATCCAGCCCGGCGAAACGCTGGGCCTGGTGGGCGAATCGGGCTCGGGCAAGAGCACCATCGGCCGCACCGTGCTGCGCCTGCTCGAACGCACCAGCGGGCAAGTGCTGTACCGGGGCGACGACATCGGCACGCTGTCGGGCGAGCGCATGCGCAAGCTGCGCAGCAAGCTGCAGATCATCTTCCAGGACCCGTACGCCAGCCTGAACCCCAAGATGCGCATCAGCGCGATCCTCGGCGAGGCGCTGTCCACGCACGGCCTGCACAAGGGCGCGGCGGCGCGCGACAAGCGCATTGCCGAGCTGCTCGAGACCGTGGGCCTGCGCGCCGAGCATGCGAGCCGCTTTCCTCACGAGTTCTCGGGCGGGCAGCGCCAGCGCATCGGCGTGGCGCGCGCGCTGGCCGTGGAGCCCGAATTCATCGTGGCCGACGAGCCGCTGTCGGCGCTCGACGTGTCCATTCAGTCGCAGGTCATCAATCTGCTGGCCGACCTGCGCGAGCGGCTGGGCCTGACGATGCTCTTCATCTCGCACGACCTCGACGTGGTCGAGTACCTGTGCGACCGCGTGGTGGTGCTGTACCTGGGCAAGGTGATGGAAGTTGCCACCACCGAAGAGCTGTTCGCGCGGCCCTCGCATCCCTACACACAGGCGCTGCTGGCCGCGAGCCCGAAGCCCGACCCCGAGGTGGCGACCGAGCGCATTGCGCTGAAAGGCGACATCCCGAGCCCCATCTCGCCACCCTCGGGCTGCGTGTTTCGCACGCGCTGCCCGCATGCCATCGAGGCCTGCGCGCAGACTGTGCCGCCGCTCGAAGAAGTTTCGGCAGGACACTACAGCGCCTGCATCCGCAAAGAACTGCTATCCAACATTGCCGCATGACCATGACCGACAAAGCCGTCGCCGCCAACGATTTCAACGACCCGCTGCTGGGCAGCAACTTCAAGGGCTACCCGCGCACCCAGGCGCCGCGCCGCCGCAGCGAGATCGGCGCTGCCGGATGGAACGTGCTCGCCGGTGACCTGCCGCTGCCACTGGCCGTGCTCAAGCGCGAGGCGCTCGAACACAACCTCGCCTGGATGCAGTCGCGCGTGCGCGAATGGGGCATCGACCTCGCGCCGCATGGCAAGACCACCATGTCGCCGCAGCTCTTCCAGCGCCAGCTCGACGCCGGCGCCTGGGGCCTGACCTTCGCCACCGTCACGCAGCTGGCCGTGGGCGTGGCGGCCGGCGCGCGCCGTACGGTCATCGCCAACCAGGTGGTGAGCGACGAAGACCTCGCGGGAATCCAGATGCTGCTGAGCGAGCATGTCGACCTGCGCATCGTGTTCCTGGTCGATTCGCTGGCGCAGCTCGCGCTGATAGAGGACTGGGCGAAGCGCCACCCCGCGAGCGTGCCTTTCGAGGTGATGATCGAGATCGGCGTCGACGGCGCGCGCACCGGCTGCCGTACGCACGAGCAAGCCGTGGAGCTGGCCACACGGCTGCGCGCGAGCGATGCGGTCAAGCTCGTGGGCATCGAGTGCTACGAAGGGCAGGGCGCTACCGGCCAGAGCGAGCCCGATGCGGCCTACGCGAAGACGCTGATGGACCGTGTGGAAGCCGTGGCACGCCACTGCGACACCAACAAGCTTTTCGAGACCGACGAGGTGCTGGTTTCGGCCGGTGGCTCGGCCATCTTCGACCTCGTGGCAGGGCGCCTGAAGCCCGCGCTCGGCGCGCCGGTGCGCGGCCTGCTGCGCTCGGGCTGCTACGTCACGCACGACCATGGCTTCTACAAGCGCATGGTGAGCGCGGTCGATGAGCGCCTGGGCTGCGGCTGTGGCGAGAGCCTGGTGCCGGCGATGGAAGTCTGGGCCACGGTGCAATCGCGCCCCGAGCCGGGCCTGGCGATTCTTGCGGTCGGCAAGCGCGACATTTCCTTCGATCTCTCGCTGCCTGTGCCCATCGCACGTGCTGCACGGGGCGTGCTGCAGCCGCAGGCCGTGCCCGCGGGCTGGAAGATCACCGCGCTCAACGACCAGCACGCCTACCTGCGCTGGGACGCGAGCGAGGAAGCCGAAGCGCCCAAGGTCGGCGACCGCGTCGGCCTTGGCATTTCGCACCCCTGCACCACCTTCGACAAATGGCACTGGATGCCCGTGGTCGAGAACGACTACCGCGTGAGCGACGCCGTCGCCATGCACTTCTGAGCACGCTGCGATGACACCCTCCCTGCTTCAGAAAATCGCGCAGATCCGCAGCGACGCCCCGGCGACGCGGCGCGCGATTCTCGACCTGATCCTCGAAGACCCCGACCGCGTGCTCGAAGAGAGCTTCGAGCAGCTGGCCGAGCGCTCGCGCAGTTCGGTGCCCACCATCATGCGCACCTGCCGCGACCTCGGCTTTGCCGGGCTGCGCGAGTTCAAGCTCGCGCTCGCGCAGGAGCTGGCGCTCGGTGGCTCGCCGCTGCACCGCCGCGTGAACATCGAGGACGCGGCCGACGAAGTGGTCGGCAAGATCGCGCGCAGCGCTGCGGCATCGGTCTCGGGCGTGCGCGGCCAGCTCGACATGCAGGTGCTCGACGGCGCCGTGGCGGCGATTGCGGCCGCGCCGCACGTCGACCTGTACGGCGCGGGCGCCACATCATGGTTCATGGCCAACGACCTTCAGGCGCGGCTCTTCAGACTCGGCCTGTCGGCCAATGCCTGGGCCGACTACCACCTGCAGCAGGTGGCCGGCGCGGCGCAGCGGCCGGGCGGCGTGGTCATCGCCATCTCGCACGTGGGCGGCATGCCCTCGCTGCTCGACGCGGTGGACATCGCGCGCGGGCAGGGCGCCAAGGTGGTTGCGCTGACGCGGCCCGGCACGGCACTCGCGGCCAAGGCCGACTTTCTGCTAGGCCTGTCGGTGCCCGATGACGCGGTGATGCACGTGGGCATCGACGCCTACCTGACGCACCTCACAGCCATCGAGATCCTTACCGTGCTCGTGGCCCAGCGCCGCGGCGAACCCGCCGTGCAGCGCCTTCAGCGCGCGCGCGAGGCCTTCCAGCGCCACGGCATCGACGCCACCACGCACCCGCTGCAAAGCTGGGACGGCGGCGGCATCAACAGCAACAAGGGAGCCGCATCGTGAGTGCGACGACAGGCAAGGCCATCCTGCTCGAAGCTGGCCTGGTGGTCGACGGCTCGGGCGGCCCTTCGTGGCCCGGCGACGTACTGCTGCAGGGCGACCGCATCGTCGCGCTCGGCGAAGGCCTGCGCGAGCGGCTGCCCGATGGCCTCGCGCTGGCCGACGTCGAGATCGTCGACTGCCGCGCCAAGGTCATCGCCCCTGGCTTCATCGACGCGCATACGCACGACGACGCCATCGTGCTGCGCGACCCGCTGTGCCTGCCCAAGGTGTCGCAGGGCATCACCACGGTGGTGACGGGCAACTGCGGCATTTCGCTCGCGCCCTACCGCACGCCGCAGTCGCTGCCGCCGCTCACGCTGCTGGGCGCCGATTCGTTCAAGCACGCGACCATGGCGGAGTACCGCGCGGCGGTCGATGCGACGCAGCCTGCGCTCAACGTGGCAGCGCTGGTCGGCCACACCACGCTGCGCTTCGCGACCATGGAAGCGCTGGACCGGCCCGCCAGCGCCGATGAGATGGCGCGCATGGAAGCGCTGCTCGACAGCTGCATGGCCGACGGTGCGCACGGCATGTCGTCGGGCCTGTTCTACGAAGAGGCCTTTGCTGCGCCCGCCGAAGAAGTGACGGCGCTGGCGCGCGTCGTGGCACGCCATGGCGGTGTGTACGCCACGCACCTGCGCAGCGAGATGCAGCAGATCATCGAGGCGCTGCACGAGGCCGGCGACTCGGCTTTCAATGCCGGCGTGCCGCTCGTCATCTCGCACCACAAGTGCGCCGGCCCCGCCAACTGGGGCCGCACGAAAGAGACCCTGCCGCTGATCGAGTCGCTGGCGCAGCGCCAGAAGATCGCGATGGACGTGTACCCCTACGTGGCCGGCTCGACCGTGCTGCGCGAGGATCTTGTCGATGGCGTGATCGACGTGCTGCTCACTTGGTCCGACCCGCATCCGGAGATGACGGGGCGCCTTGTCTCCGACATCGCGCGCGAGTGGGGCGTCACCGAGCGGGAGGCCTGCCTGCGCCTGAAGCCGGGCGGCGCCTGCTACTTCCAGATGCAGGAGGAAGACGTGGAGCGTGTCATCGCGCATCCGCTCACCATGATCGGCAGCGACGGCCTGCCGCACGACCGGCATCCGCATCCGCGCCTGTGGGGGGCTTTTCCTCGCGTGTTTGCGCGCTACTGGCGCCAGCGCAGGCTGTTCACGCTGGAGCAGGCCGTGCACAAGATGACCGGCATGACCGCGCGCAACCTGCGCATCGCCGACCGCGGCCTGCTGCGCACCGGCGCGATGGCCGATGTGGTGGTGTTCGACCCCGAGACCATCGCCGACACCGCGACCTACGACCAGCCGCACGGCGTGAGTCTGGGCGTGGAGCGCGTGTTCGTGAACGGCGTGCTGGCCTACCGCGGCGGCGAGGCCGAAGCACGGGTGCTGGCGCGCGCGGGGCGGATGCTCACGCGCGGGAGCTGATCAGGCGAACACCAGGCAGGCCGGCGTCGGCACTTGTGCCACCTGCACCGGCTGGTCCAGCTTGCCGCTCGCGGGGTCGATGCGCAGGCGCAGGATGGCGTCGCCTTTCTGGCTGAGCGCGTAGAGGTGACTGCCACTGGGCGCCATCGCCAGCGCGCGCGGGAAGCGCAGGCCTTCGCTCCAGTGCTGCAGCGGTGTCAGCGTGCCGCTGGTTGCATCGACGCGGAATGCTGCAATGCTGTCGGCCAGCGGGTGTTCCGACTTCAGCCGGCGGTTGCTCGCGTAGAGAAACTGCCCCGAGGGATGCATCACCAGCGCCGCCGAGTTTTTCTGGCCGGTGAAGTCTTGCGGCACTGTCGAGATCCGCTGGCGTTGTCCGTCTATCAGGCCGCTGGCCGCGTCGTAGCCGAAGCAGGCGACCGTGGCATCGAGTTCGCTCACCAGGTACAGGAAGCGTTGCGACGGATGCAGCGCCAGGTGGCGCGGGCCGCTGCCGGGCTGCGTGGCAGTGCGGCCGACCAGTGCCAGCTTGCCGTCGGTGAGCGTGAAGACGTTGATGCGGTCGCTGCCGAGGTCGGTGGCTAGCACGCGCTGGCCCGAGGCGTCGAACTGCACCATGTGCGGGTGTGGCGACTCCTGCCGTTCGGTGTCGGGGCCGGAGCCGGTTTCCTTCTCAATGCTCGATACCTTGCCGAGCTTGCCGTCTGCATTGATCGGCAGCACGTTGTAGGCGCCGCCGCCATACAGCGCCACGACCAGGGCGCGCCCATCGGGTGCCACGGCCAGATGCGCCGGGATGACGCCCGACAGGGACAGCGGCTGGCGGTTGATCAGCGTCAGGCGGCCACTGCGTTCATCGATGGCATAGGCTTCGGCTGTTCCGGTGGGCAGGCCCTGGTAGGTGTCGATTTCGTTGATCGCGTACAGGAAGCGCTGGCTGGGGTGCACCGCTAGAAACGAAGGGTTCGCGCTGGTGACTGCTTGCACCTGTGTCCAGGCGCTGTCCTGAATGGCGAGCACGTAGATGCCCTTCGACGCTGGCCCGCCAGCGGTGCCGCCCGGGGCGTCACTGGTGTAGGTGCCGACATATGCAAAGCGCGGTGCGGGTGTGCTGCGAGTGGTGGCTGCGGCGTCTGGGGTTTGTGCGTTGGCAGGTAGCCACGGCGTCAAGGCACCGAGGGCGGAGGTGCCGCCGATCCATTGCATGACTGTGCGGCGTTGGGGGCGATGTGTCATGGGATTCCTCTTGTGATTAGGCTCGATGGTTTTTGTTCAGGGCGTGTACGAATGCCACCGGGTACTCCCCTCCGCGAATGTCCCCCGGCCTTCGGCCTCCTCCTTTATTTCGCTGCGGGGAGCACCCGATGCCATTCGCACATGGACGCAGTCGTTGTGCGGGCCGATCAAACGCTGCGCTGAACGATCACGTCGATGGGGTGCCTTGCGCAGCGAAATAAAGGAGGAGGCCGCAGGCCGGGGGACATTCGCGGAGCAAGGTACCCCGTCGGCGTGATCGCGCCCCGAAACGCAGCGACTCGAAAAGCGGGAGGTCATTTCAAGGCCGTACTGACATTGCATGGTGAAAGATGTTGTTCGGGTCATACCGACGCTTAACCTTTCGCAGGAAGTCATAGAGCCCCTGGTCTCCGTAGTAGAGCTGCGACCAGAAAGGGTAGGCCAGCATGTCGCTGTCCGGGTAGTTGATGTAGCAGCCCTCGTAGCGCTCGCCGGGGTAAGGGGTGCCGGCGTAGCGCTCGGGTACGTCGGGCGTGCCGTACACGTCTCGGTAGAAATCGTTGATCCAGCGCAGGTGGCCGGCATCGTCCTTCGCATCGCGCCAATAGGTCTGGTACTGCAGCTTCATGATCGAAGCGCGCTGCGGCACCGCGGTGTCTGCGATGCGCTCGGGCTTGTTGACGGCGCCGCCGTACGAATCCACCTGCACCAGCGACTGGCTGAGATCGACGCCCGGTATCACGCGCGTCAGGTGCGTGTAGATGCGCTGCGCCTCGCGGGTGCTGAAGTTCTGCTTCATGTAGGCCGACTTGTATTTGCCGCGCTGGTTATCGCCCGAGCCGTTGAGGTATTGCGTGGCTGTTAGCCAGTCGTAGCGCGTCACCGTGTGCGGCTTGGAGCACAGCAACTGCCCCGCGTCGCGTTGCGGGGCCGGGCCCACGCCCGGCGGCCGGCCCTTGGCGGGCACCGGCGCGCAGGCGCGAAAGCGATCGAGGAATTCGTTGAGCACCGTCAGGTCGTTGCAGGTGCCGTCGGGGTTGCAGAACTGCGTCAGCATCACGATCTGGCCCGACGAGCGATGCGTGAGCTTGAGCAGCGAGAACATGCCCCAGGTGTCGGGCGACTTGCCGCGGGTCGCCCAGTATTCGCCGTAGGTGGAGAGCAGGGTGGCAAAGCTCTCGGGCGTCATGGTGGCCCAGTCGAAGGCGACCACCGCCAGCGCAACCTCGCGCGGCGCGGGCGGCAGGGTGTCGAACACGTAGCTGGTGATCGCGCCGAAGTTGCCGCCGCCCGCGCCGCGACAGGCGCGGAACAGATCGGGCTCGCGGCGCGCATCCACGGTGCGCGGCACCACCTTGCCGCGAGAGTCCACCGTGAGGATGTCCACAGCGGAGAGCCAATCGACCGTCAGCCCCTGCAGGCGCGACAGCAGGCCGTAGCCGCCGCCGCAGATGTGCCCGCCCGCGCCGACCGAATAGCAGGAGCCGCCGGGCAGCGTGACGTTGCTGCGCTTGTACAGGTCGAGGTATTCGTTCCAGTTCTGCGTGCCGGGGCCGACACGGTAGCGCCCGTCGCCGCTGGCGGGGCTCGCCTGGTTGAGCAGGCTCAGGTCGAGGATCGCGCCGTCGGGGTTGTTGGAGACGAAGTCTTCATAACAATGCCCACCACTGCGCAACGTGGGCCGAAGGCCAGCATCGACGATGCGCTGCAGGGCGGCGGCCGCATCGCCGGCGTTCTCCGCCAGTTCGATGCGCGAAGCGGCGTCTGACTCCGTTGCAGGCCATCGCAGGTTGAAACCCTTTTTCAGGGTGTTGTAGCGAGCATCCTGGCGTGTCACGGTGATGGTCATGGGCACTTTCTGATGGTCGTCTTGCGACGGTGAGCGGGAAGCAGGCGCCTGAAATGAAAGACTTTTTCTTAATTTCCTTGATTTGACGAAAATATCGCGCTACGTCGCCTATATTGACGTCAATTATTGGATTGTTTGAAAGATATTTTCATAAGGACAACCCCGAATCGGTGCCCCTCAAAGTCAGGGGCCGCGGTACCGGCACTGCGTCGTATCCAGTTGGATATGACCCCACGACCCCTAAAGTTCTAACGCTCCCGGCAAAAATCGGTCAAACTGACGCACTCACCGGCCGTCGAATTCCGACTTGGAGCAAAGATGGACAAGGACGCTGAAGGCCTTGGCGCCGATTTCGAGCTGTGGCAGCAGCTCACTGATGACTACGAAGCAGCATTGGGCGCACTGGCCCGGGGTGAGCCGGGTGCGCGGGAGCGAGTGCTCCGGTTGTCTCTGGCGCTGCGGCAATTGCATCCGGACCTGTCCCCCGTCGACGACAACAGCTAGGACAGAAGCTCGCATTCAGCCGCGCGTCGTTTCCGTTTCCTCTTCTTCTCCCTCCGCCTGCGCCTGGAACATCCGCGTGAAGTCGCAGCATTCCTGCGCCAGCATCACGATGGATGAGGTGAGCGCGCTGCGGTGCTCGCCTTTGTGCATCGCCACGTAGCGCACCACGGGCAAGGCTGGCGTCACGTCGATCACCGTAAGCATCCCCGCCGCCACCAGCGGCTGCAGGCACTCGCGCGGCAGGTAGCTCACGCCCAGCCCCGACACGGTGAGCCCGGTCAGCGCTACCAGGTTGCTCACCACGATCACGTTGGCGGGCTGCACGCCTTGCTCTTTCATCCATGCGTCGTAGGCGCGGCCCGTGCCGGAGTTGTTGCCCTGCACCAGCATCCGATGGCGCGCCAGTTCGTGCAGTCGCACGGTGCCGCCGGCCGGCACCACGCCGGGCTTGCACATCCACGCGCTCTTCACCTGGCCGATGACCTTGTGCGGCAGGCGCGAGTCGGCAAAGGTGTCGGGCACGATGACCAGGTCAAGCTCGTCGGCCAGCAGCTTGTCGCGCAGCTGGAGGCTGTCGTCCACATCGGGCTCGAGGATCACCTTGGGATAGTGCTGCTGGATGAGGCCCACCAGCCGCGGCAGCCACGTCATCGCGGTGAGCTCGGTCACGCCCAGGCGTATGCGGCGCTCCACCACACCGGGCTTGCCGAACTGCTCGACGGCGGCGTCGCGCTGCTCCAGCAGCTTCCGGGCGAGCACGAACATCTCTTCGCCTTTCTCGGTGAGCCGCGCGGCGCGCTGGCTGCGGTCGAACAGCTCGGTGTCGAACAGCTGCTCCAGCTCGTGCACCCGCTTTGAGATGGCCGACTGCGAGGTGTTGAGCTGGTTGGCCGCCTGCGCGAAGCCGCCGAGCCGGGCGATCCAGTACAGGGCTTCGAGTTGCTTGAAGGTCATCACGGTGCGTTGCTCCTGTGAAGGCTGACTGAAAGAACGCTTTTATTCATGCGATTCGATCACAAAAAATCGCTTTTAGAAATTCATTGCGAGGCAGAAGATTCGCCAAAACCACCGCGTTCGACCAACGTCATCGACTCTTCAAGGAACTCTCCATGGACTTCAAGAAACTGCCCCTCGCGCTCGGACTTGTCTTTGCCTTCACCTGCGGCGCCGCCAGTGCCCAGGACGGCGGCACGCTGCAGAAGATCAAGGAGAGCGGCACGATCCAGATCGGCGCGCGCGACAGCCAGATCCCGTTCTCGTACAAGCTCAGCGCCGACAGCGCGCCCATCGGCTTCACCAACGACATCTGCCTGAAGATCGTCGACGCCGTGAAGGCCAAGCTGGGCCTGGCCAAGATCGAGGTGCGCTACACCATGCTCAACTCGACCAACCGCATTCCGCTGCTGCAGAACGGCACCGTCGACCTCGACTGCGCCACCACCACAAACACCACGCAGCGCCAGCAGCAGGTCGACTTCGCGCCCAGCCACTTCGTCACCAACATCACCGCCGCCGTGAAGAAGGCTTCGGGCATCAATGCACTGGGCGACCTCAACGGCAAGAACGTGGCCACCGTCTCGGGCAGCACCTCGATCCAGCTGCTGCGCGGCGCGCGCAAGAGCGGCACCATCGAAGTGAACGAGATCGCCGGCAAGGACACCTCCGACGGCTTCCTGCTGCTGTCCACCGGCCGCGCCGACGCCTATGTGCTCGACGACGTGCAGCTCGCCGGCATGATCGCCAGCGCGACCAACCCGGGCGACTACAAGATCCTGAAGGAATCGCTGCGCCAGGAGCCCTACGGGATCATGCTGCGCAAGGACGACCCGCAGTTCAAGGCACTCGTCGACGAGACCGTCACGGGCCTGATGAAGTCGGGCGCCATCGAGCAGCTCTACACCAAGTGGTTCATGTCGCCGATCCCGCCGAAGAACGCGAACCTCAACTTCCCGATGACGGATGCGGTGCGCGAGATCTACAAGAACCCGAACAACAAGGGCGTCTGAGCGATGACTCTCCAGCTTCCTGATCCCGACCGCGGCCAGGCCTTTTCCGATGCGCTGATGCGCGAGGTGAAAGCGCGCTTCCTGCAGGTCGACCATGACCACCACGGCCGCGAGCGCCTGTACTTCGACAACGCCGGCGGCTCGTTCCGCCTCAAGGCCGCGGTCGAGCGCTTCGCGCAGGTCGATGCCATTCCCGACAACGCCGAGCGCATCCACGCCACGGCCGTCGAGCTGCAGAACATCCAGGCCAAGGGCAGCGCCGACCTGCGCACCATCCTCAATGCCACGGGCGGCAGCGTGTACGCCTCGTTCAGCGCCTCGGGCGCCATGTTCGACATGGTGCGCGCCATCGCGGAGAACGTGCCGGGCACGAACATGGTCACCACCGTGCTCGAACATCCGTCGGCCTTCGACGCGATGAGCCTCTACGCCCAGCGCCTCGGCCGCGAGCTGCGCGTGGCGCAGAGCAACCCCGTCACCGGTGGCGTCGACGTGGAAGAGATCGTGCGACTGGTCGACAAAGATACCTGCCTGCTCAACGTGATCTACGCGTCGAACATCTCCGGCGCCAAGCTCGACATGGCCGAAATCGTGCGCCGCGCGCGCGAGATCAAGCCCGACCTGTACATCCTGGTCGACGCCGTGCAGCACGCGCCGCACGGCCTCATCGACCTGCAGAAGACGCCGGTGGACGGCATCAACCTCGCGCCCTACAAGTTCTTCGGCTGCCGGGGCTCGGGGCTCTCGTGGGTGTCCGAGCGCGCGGCCGTGCTGCCGCACCACAAGCTGGCGGGCAAGAAGCCCGACTACTGGGACCTGGGCAGCGCGGCGCCGTGGCAGTTCGCGGTGCTCACGGAAATCGTCGACTACGTTTGCTGGCTGGGCGGCCACTTCAGCGACGCCACCGACCGGCGCGCACTGTTCATCGCCGGCATCACGCACATCGAACTGCACGAGCGCGCGCTGCTGGCACTGCTGCTCGACGGCAACGCGAACGCCACCGGCATGCGGGAGATGAAGGGCGTCAACGTCTTCCTCGATCACGAAGACCTGACCAAGCGCGACCTGATCCTGGGCATCGGCTTCGACCGTATCGACTGCACGCAGGCGGTGGTCGAGTACGGCAAGCGCGGCGTGACCGTCTACGAGCGTGTGGCAACCAGCATCTACTCGAAGCGCATGCTCGAATCCTTCGGGCTCGCGGGCACCGTTCGGGTGTCGCCGCTGCATTGCAATTCCGTCGCCGACATCGAGAAATTCCTGCGCATTACCCAGGAAATAGCCACCGACATCTGACTGTCACAAACCGTCATATTCGGTAGTTAGCATGTTTCTCTACCCCCGTTCACAGGGGGAGAGGAGCATGAGATTTGGAAATCCGCAAGCTGATCGCACCAGCGCTGGCCGTCGTCCTGCTGGCCGCGGTCGGGTCCGGCGTCTGGTATTCGAACACCCGCCTGCACGATGAATCGGCCACCGCCGCCGCCGCGCGCATCGAGCAGCAGAAACAGGTCACGCTGCGGGGCCTGATCGGCTCCGAAAAAGAAACCTTCTTTGCCGACCCGCGCGTGCAGAAGGCGCTGGCGGCGCAGGACATCACCGTCACCGTCGAGAAGGCCGGTTCGCGTGCCATTGCCAGCCGCTACGACGCCACCAAGTTCGACTTCGGCTTTCCCTCGGGCGCGCCCGCTGCGGCGCAGCTCAAGACGCTCGCCAAGGCGCCTAACGTCTTCAACCCGTTCTACACGCCCATCGTGCTGGCCAGCTGGCGGCCGATTGCCGAGATCCTCGTGGCCAACGGCATCGCGCAGAAGCAGGGCGACTTCTACTACGTGGTCGACCTGCCGGGCCTGATGGCCATGATCGAGAAGGGCACGCGCTGGAAGGAGCTCAAGGCCAGCAGCGCGTTTTCCACCAGCAAGTCGCTGCTCATCAACTCGACCGACGTGCGCACCTCCAACTCGGCGGCCATGTACCTCGCGCTCGCGAGCTACCTCGCCAACAGCCAGCAGATCGTGCAGAGCCAGGAAGACGTGGACCGCGTCATGCCCGTGGTTGCACCGCTGTTCCTGCGCCAGGGCTTCCAGGAGCAATCGTCGGCCGGGCCGTTCGAAGACTATCTCGCGCTCGGCATGGGCAAGGCGCCGCTGCTGGTGGCCTACGAGTCGCAAATGATCGAGTTCTGGCTGAAGAACCCCGACCGGCTCAAGAGCGACATGGTGCTGCTCTACCCCAAGCCCACCGTCTATTCGAAGCACGTGCTGGTGCCCTACACGCCCGGCGGCGCGCGGCTCGGAGCGGCGCTGGAAAACGACCCGGCCCTGCGCGAGCTCGCGCACGAATACGGCTACCGCACCGGCGGCGACGCCAAGGGCCCCGAAACCTGGGCCGCGCGCGGCGTGAAGGTGCCCGACGTGCTGGTCGACGTGATCGACCCGCCGAGCTTCGAGTGGCTCGAGCGAATGACCACGGGCATCGAAGCCCGCTTCAAGTGAACGACCGAACGACTGAACCAAGGAACGCATTCATGAACGCGCCTGTCACCGCAACCACCACCACCGCAACGGCCCCCGCGCCCATCGACCTGCAGCCGCCGCAGGCCTTCACGCTCGAACCGCCCGCGCCCGTTGCCCTGGTGCCGGTCGAGTCGGCCAGCGGCAAGGTGCGCCTGAAGCCCGAGGACGTGGCCGAGCTCGACGCGCAGGTGGCGCGCTTCATCGACGACATCACCGCACACGACAGCCAGCATCCGCAGTTCAAAGAGGCCGTGGAGCGCATCCACTCGATGGGCAACAAGGACATCGAGGCCTCTGCATCGGTCTCCAACCGCATGCTCGACCGGCCCGTGGGTTCGCTGCGCAACGGCCTGTTCGACAAGGGCGCGCAGATCGGCCAGTCGCTGATCGACTTGCGCCACCAGGTGGAAGACCTCGACCCCTCGAAGCAGGGCGACCTGTTCTCGGCGCGCAAGCTGCTCGGCATCATTCCGCTGGGCAACAAGCTGCTGGCGTACTTCGAGCGCTACCAGTCGTCGCAGACGCACCTGAACGCCATCATCGAATCGCTCAAGCGCGGCAAGGACGAGCTGCTGCGCGACAACACCGCCATCGAGCAGGAAAAGGTCAACCTCTGGACGCTGATGGAACGGCTCGAGAAATACGTGCACATCGGCAAGGCGCTCGACAGCCAGCTCGACGCCAAGGCCCGCGCGCTGGAAACCACCGACCCCGAGAAGGCCCGCGTGATCCGCGAGGAAATGCTGTTCTATTCGCGCCAGAAGGTCACCGACCTGCTCACGCAGCTCGCGGTGAACATCCAGGGCTATCTCGCGCTGGACATGATCCGCAAGAACAACCTGGAGCTGATGAAGGGCGTGGACCGCGCCACCACCACCACCGTGGCCGCGCTGCGCACCGCAGTGATCGTGGCGCAGGCGCTGTCCAACCAGAAGCTGGTGCTCGACCAGATCAGCGCGCTCAACGCCACCACCGGCAACCTCATTGCCAGCACCAGCGAGATGCTGCGCGACCAGAGCAGTGCCATCCACCAGCAGGCGGCCTCCAGCACCATCGAGATCGCCAAGCTGCAGCAGGCCTTCGCCAACATCTACCAGACCATGGACACGATCGCCGACTTCAAGAGCAAGGCGCTCGACTCCATGCAGACCACGGTGGACACGCTGACGAATGAAGTCGCCAAGAGCCGCACCTATCTCGACCGCGTGCGCCGCCAGGAAACGACCGAGGCGCTGCAGTCGCCGCGCGGCGAGGTCGCGCTGTGAGTCTGCTGACCCGGCTGCTAGCTCTGACGGCTGTGGTGCTGGGCCTCGCGGCCTGTGGCAAGGAAGAGCCGCCACAGGCGATGAACGCCGCGCCGGCCGCGCAAGCCACCGCGACCTTCACCATCCTCGCGGGCTCCGAACTCAAAGACCTCGAAGCCCCCATCGTCGCCGCCGCAAAGGCAGCCGGCGTGGACGTGAAGCTCTCGTACGCCGGCACGCTCGATATCGTCGAGCGCATCAACGCTGGCGAGCGCTTCGACGCGATCCTGCCGCCCAACGGCGCGTACCCCGCGCTCGCGCTGCAGACCAAGCCGCTGGCGCGCGACAAGCTCTTCTATTCGCGCATCGCGCTTGGCGTGAAGAGCGCCAAGGCCGCGCAGCTCGGGTGGAACAGGAAACCGCCGGGCTGGGCCGAAATCGCGAGGGCCGCGGGCGCAGGCCAGCTGCGCTACGGCATGACCAACGCCACCAGCTCCAACACCGGCATGAGCGCGCTGTTCGCCGTGGCCTCCGCGCTCGCGGGCAAGACCGAAGACCTGACCGCGCAAGACGTGGACGAGAAAACGCTGAAGGCCTTTCTCTCCGGCCAGAAGCTCACCGCCGGCAGCTCGGGCTGGCTGGCCGATGCCTACATCAAGGACCCGTCGGCCATCGACGCGATGGTCAACTACGAAGCCGTGATCCTGCGCGCCAACGAGAAGCTGCCCGCCGCCGACCAGCTCACGCTGATCTACCCGCGCGACGGCATGATCTCGGCCGACTACCCGCTGATGCTGCTCAACGCCGACAAGCGCGAGGCCTACACCCAGCTGGTCGCCACGCTGAAGGCCGCGCCGTTCCAGCGCGATGCGCTCTCGGCTGCCTTTCTGCGCCCCGCCAACCCCGAGGTTGCCGCCGCCGGCGCCTTGCCCACCGCCGCCGTGGCCGAGCTGGGCTTTCCCAACCGGCTGGAGGTGATCGACGCGGTGCTCGGCACCTACCAGTCGAAATGGCGCAAGCCCGCCACCTCGATCTTCGTGCTCGACCTCAGCGGCTCGATGGCGGGCAAGCGACTGGCCTCGATGCGCGAGGCGCTCAAGTTGCTTTCGGGCGCCGACGAGGCCACCACCGCAAGCGCTCGCTATAGCGCCTTCCAGAGCCGCGAGCGCGTGGTGCTCATCACCTTCTCAACCGAGGTGCAGGAGCCGGTGTGGGTGCGCTTCGATGCCGACCGGATCGACGCGGCCCGCGCCACGCTGCGCGAGCAGGCCGACGCGATGACTGCCAACGGCGGCACGGCCATCTATTCGGCGCTCGCTGCCGCCGAAGAAGTGGCACGCAAGGAACAGCAGCGCGAACCCGACCGCTTCGTGAGCATCGTGCTGCTGACCGACGGCGAGAACAACGCGGGCCTGAAGCCGCGCGAGTTCCGCGAGCGCTATGCCGCGGGCGGCCTGCCCGCGCGCATCTTCCCCATCCTCTTCGGCGAGGCCAACGTGAGCGAGATGCAGGAGATCGCGCAGCTCTCGGGCGGGCGCGAGTTCGACGGCCGCAAGCTGCAGCTGGGGCAGGTGTTCAAGGAAATCCGGGGCTACCAGTGATGCCGGAGCGCTCGCTCAAACTGCGCGCGCTGCTGTTTCTCTACGGCAACGGCAACATCCTCGGCTGCGCGCTGGCGCTGCTGGGGCCGGCACTGCTGTTTGCCGGCGTCATCGACACCGGTTGGCTGCTGATCACTGCCGGCCTGTACGTGGCCGGCTGGCTGCTGGGCCGCAGGGCACCTGAACTCGAACGCCGCATCGAAGACAGCCTCAGCGTCGAGCAGACGCTGGAGCGCCTCGACCGCGTGGTCGCGCAGGCGCAGCCGCACCTCACCGAAGACATGCGCAAGAGCCTCGACAACGTGCGCGGCTCGGTGGGCGAAGTGCTGCCGCGCCTCGTCGGTACGGGCTCGCATGGCGACGACCTGTTCACCGTGCGCGAGACCGTGCTGCGCTACCTGCCCGAAACGCTCGCCAACTACGTCGCGCTGCCGCCGGCCTTTCGCATCACCCATGCGGTGAAGGACGGCAAGACCGCGCGCCAGTTGCTCGGCGAGCAACTGGGCCTGCTCGATGCAAAGCTGCGCGAGATCGTTGCCAACGTCGCTTCGAGCGATGCAGCCGCGCTGGTGGCCAACGGGCAGTTTCTTGAAAAGAAGTTTCGCCAGCCGGACTTTCTGGCGGGTTGAGGCGCCTGCCTCTCGAGCGAGCTCAGGCGGCAACCTGCGGTTGCACCGCGTCGTCCACACTCCAAGGCGCGTACACGTCGGCGTGCAAATCGGGCGAGTTCACCTTGGCCAGCAGGTCGCGCAGGTCATCCTTCACGCGCGCCAGCGACAGGCGCGCGCCGCGCACGCGCACATAGGCTGCGAAGTCGCACAGCGCCTCGATGCTGGTCGCGTCGAGGTCCGCCGACTCTTCCAGGCTCAGCACCATGCGCTGCAGGCCCGGCGTCGCGTCGATGCGTGCGCGGATCGATGCGAACACTGCATCCGCATTGCCGAAGAACAAGGGCACATCGGGCCGCGCGATCAGCACGCCAGGCGGCACCACGGCCTCGGGGTGGCGGGCCGTGTCTACAAAGTCGTGGCTCTGGCCCAGCCGCCCGAGCCAGCTCACGGTGGTGCGCGAGAAGCCGCGCAGCAGCAACAGCAGGCTCACGCCGATGGCAGCCAGCAGCCCGTTGAGCACGCCCAGCAGCAGCACCGCGGCAATCGCCACCAGCGCCACCAGCCGGTCGCGCCGCCACTGGAAGTACGGCCGCAGCGCCGCCGGGCTCAGCGTGTGGCTCACCGCGTGGATCACGATGGCCGCCAGCAGCGGCTCGGGCGTATGCGCGATCCACGGCAGCAGCGTGAGCACCGCCACCAGCACCACCAGCCCCGCTACGATGCCAGCCGTGCGAGTCTTCGCACCGGCCGATTCGTTGGCCGACGTGGCCGAGTAGCCCGCACCCACCGGCATGCCCTGGAACAGCGCCGACAGCAGGTTCGCGCCGCCGAGCGCCAGCAGGTCGCGGTTGGCCGACACGTTGTCGCCGTGGCGCATCGCAAAGGTGCGGATAGACCCGTAAGACTCGGCATAGAGGATCAGCGCCATCGCGAAGGCCAGCCCGCCGAGGCTCTGCCACTGTTCCCGGTCGAGCTGCGGCACACCCGGGTGCGAGAAGTCGAGCGAGATCGGCCCCACCGCCGCCACGCCCCAGGCATGGCATAGGCCATTCACGTCGAGCACGATACCGGCCACGATCACCAGCAGGGCCGCCGGCACCGCGCGCCATCGCGCCAGGCCGCGCAGAAGCACCAGCGCGACAAGCGCCATGGCCGCGCCCGCAAGGTTCCAGTGCCGCCATTCGGCCACCAGCCCCGCGGCAAGGCGGAAGAAATCGCTGTGCACCGGCTGCACCGCGAGCACCTTGGGCAACTGCTTGACCACGATGGTGAGCGCCAGCCCCAGTGCGAAGCCGCGCAGCACCGGCTTGGCGATCAGGCTAGACACAGCGCCGAGTCGGGCGATGCCCGCAATCACGAAGAACACCCCGGCCAGCAGCACGATGCCCGCGCCCAACGCCAGCCGCGTGACCGCATCGACACCCGTCACCGACATCGTGGCCGCGAACAGCACCGCGGCGGAAGACGAAGTGGCCGAGACGATCGCGAAGCGGCTGCTGCCGAAGAGGCCGTACACCAGCAGCCCCGCGAACAGCGCGATCACGCCGGCCTGCGGTGGCAGCCCCGCTATGCCCGAATAAGCGACCGCCTCGGGCAGCAGCAGGCCCGCGATGGAGACGCCCGCGACGACGTCGGCTAGGCCAGGGCGGCGTGGGGCGGTCGTGGGCGTGGGCATCGGGGGAGTTTCTGCGGTCATGGGCAAGTTTGTTGTTGTCGCTTCATGCTGGCAATGGGTAGCGGACCGGAACCTGACGGAGCAGGGAGATACCGGCGCGCGACCGTGCATACTCGCGCGCGCCCTAAAAACCATATTTCAGCAAGGATCCCATGTCAGGACACGGCTTTCACGTGCACGGCCCGCACGACCACGAACTGGAACACGCTGCATCAGGCGGCCATGGCGGTGGCCATGACGACGCAGCAGCAGCGCATTCCGGCGGCATGAGCATGACGAGCAAGATCGCGGTGTGCACCGCCGTGATCGCCACCGTCGGCGCGATCTTCTCGTACATGGGCGGGGCCACGCAGGCCAACGCCGGCCTCTACAAGAACAACGCCGCGATCAAGAAGACCGAGGCATCTAACCAGTGGAATTACTTCCAGTCGAAGAGCACCAAGCAGGCACTGGCCGAGTTCGCGCGCGACACCGCGACCGACGACACCCGCAGGCAGGGCTGGCAGGTCAAGGTAGCGCGCTACGAGCAGGAGAAGACCGACATCCAGACCGAGGCGAAGAAGCTGGAGGCGGAGGCGAGCCGGTGGGATGCGCAGTCTGACGAGCAGATGCACCAGCACCATCGGTGGGCCCAGGCGACTACTGTGCTGCAGGTGTCGATTGCGCTGGCTGCCATTGCGCTGCTGACGAAGAAGAAGTGGCTGGAGCGGGCGATGTTCGGTGTGGCGGCTGCGGGGCTTGTGGTGGGTGGGCTGGCGGCGTTTCACATCTAGCGCGCACCGCCTTCACACAAGGCGGCACGCAACGATTGAATTGTGATGTCGGCCGTTTCGATCCGCCGCTGCAATTCCTCATTGACCACCCGGACCAGCGCGCCGAGTTCGGTACGGGTCGGATGAACCTCTTCCGCATCGTTCACCTTCTGCGGAGCGATGAGCTTTTCGAGGCCGGCATATGCACGCTGCATCTCGTGAAGGCTGTCGATGTCATCGCAGGCTTGCAGCGCAAGCGATTCAACGCTGGTGACTTCAGAAGATTCGGGAAATGAAGAGACTTGCGCGGACGCGCGAGCGGATGCAGCCATGAATGGCCTCCAAGTGATTGCGGTTTGCTGAAACCGACGCACTCAACGCCAATTGAGGGCGGCAGCTCGACGGGTTGGCGTACCGGGCAATCACTTGCGTGAAACCGGCAGGGCGCGAGCCCTCCCGTCGAGCCGCCAAAACTGGAGGCACGAACGACAAAGCCGCAGACCCTGCGGGGTAACTGCGGCTTGCGTCGCAGTGATTGCGCGGGACGCCAATCCCGATCACGCCTGTTTTTGACGTGACGGGCGCAGTATAGCCACGCAGGTCAAGCGCCTACGACCCGCGCATGCGCGATGTGCGCAGCACCAGCCACCGCTCACCGATCAAGCAGCGCCCGCGCAAGCCGCCCCAGCCGCCGTACGCCGGCATCAATCCGCTCGGTCCACGCATGCCCGGCGCTCAGCCGCAGGCAGTTGCGAAAGCGCCGGCTTGCAGAGAACACATCGCCGGGCGCAAAGCAGATGCCATGCTCCAGCGCTTCTTCGAACAGCGCGCGCGAGTCGAACTGCTTGGGAAGCTCAAGCCAGAGCATGAAGCCGCCAGCGGGCCGGCTCACTTTTGTCTCGGCCGGAAAACTGGCCTCTATCGCACGCACCATGCGCGTGAGGTTTTCCTCGAGGATGCGCCGCACCCGGCGCAGATGAATGTCATAGGCGTTGCTCGCCAGGAACTCCGCAACCGTGAGTTGCGGCAAGACCGGGCTGCAAAGACTGAACGCCAGCTTGCGCTCCATCACCTGCTGCGAATAGGCGCCAGGCACGATCCAGCCGACCCGGTATCCCGGCGCAAGGCTTTTCGAGAAGGAGCTGCAGTAGATGACCCTGTTGGCGCTCCGAGCCAGCGCGATGAATGGCTTGGGTCTGTCGCGGCCAAAGTGGATGTCGCCATACACGTCGTCTTCGATCAAGGGGATGGAGTGTTCCGACAGCAGCGCGAGCAGCGACCTCTTGTCTGCTTCAGCCATCGCGGACCCCAATGGATTGTTGAAGCTCGACGAAAGCACGCAGGCCGCTACTGGCTCTTTTCCGAGCAGGCGCGCCAGCGCCGCGATGTCGACGCCACGAGTTGGGTCCGTCGGCAGTTCCAGCGCCTTCAGGCCCAGAACCTCGAGGGTGTGCAGTAGCCCGAAGTAGGTGGGTGATTCGACGGCTATCGTGTCGCCCGGCTTGGCCACGGCGCCGAGTGCGAGCGTCAGCGCCTCGGTGCAGCCGCTGGTGATGAGCACGTCGTCCGGAGAGAGCGCGTGCCCGATGCGCATCGACCGCTTCGCGATCTCGCGGCGCAGGCTGGGTTCGCCGCGCGGCGGGCTGTAGACGTTGTGACGCGAACCGTGCTGGCGCGCCATGCGTGCGAGCGTGAAGTCGAGCCGCTGCGACTGCAGCAAGCCCGCATCGGGCACTGCGCATCCGAGCGGAACGAGCGACATGTTCGAGGCGTGCTCGAGCAAGGTTGCAACAACACCGCTGATCGAAACGGTCGATGCCCTCGCGCGAGGCCGGGAGGTGGAAGGCAGGGCGAATGCTGCATGGCGCGCATTCGAAACGTAGAAGCCCGACTGCGGCCTCGCCACAAGAATCCCCTGGTCCTCGAGCATGCGATATGCCTGCAGTGCAGTCGCAATGCTGATCCGATGCTGCTCGCTGATGGCGCGAACGGACGGAACGCGCATCCCTGGGGAAAGCGCGCCGTTGTCGATCATGTCGACGATGAGGTCGGCCAGCTGTTCGTATCGGTAGGGTGCGTGCACGTCCATGGTTGCGCTCATCGTGAAGACGAGTGCGATTGTCGATTGCATGAGTGCGCTTTGCCAAGCGAACTGTGCTGGTCGAGAAAGCACAAAACTGTGGCTGTTGCGGTTGCCTCCGGCTCGATACGATTCGCCCGTTCCAGTATTGAAAACGGGATCGAGGCGAAAGAATGACAGCTGTTCAAGAGAGTCTTGCCGATGGCCGGCGAGCCAACCTGCGAGAGACAACTCCTTCGGTGTGGCGTGGAAGGTTTCCCTATAACGAGATCATTTCTCTTCTCGATGTGAACCGTCCGTTCAACCTGGCGGAAAGCACGTCGCAGGACCTGAGCCTCGGCGAGTTGCTGGACCTCCCCGGCCTGGAAAACATTCGCGACCTGAAGCTTGGCTATGGAACGTCTGCCGGTGCACTCGCTCTTCGCCAGGAGATCGCGGATGCCTGCAAGGTTTCGGCAGAACACGTCATCACGACGCAAGGCACGGCGCTGGGGCTTTTCCTGCTTGCGTTCGAAGTCTGCCGTTCCGGCGACGAGGCGGTGCTGGCGACACCGTGCTTTCCGCCCAGTCGCGACTGTCTCCTGGGGGCCGGCGTGATCGTACGCGAGGTGAAGCTTTCGTTCGAGAGCGGCTACCGCTTGGACCTGAATCAGATCGAGGCGAATCTGACATCGAAGACAAAGCTGGTGAGCATCGCCTCTCCCCAGAACCCGAGCGGTGTTCGCACCTCTCGCGCCGATGTCGAGAAGCTCCTAGGATTGATGGAGCGCCTGTCTCCGGATGCGCTTCTCTTCATCGACGAGACCTATCGCGAGGCCACTTACGGAGACGACGCGGCGGCCGAGAGCTTCGCAAGTCTCGATCCGCGCATCGTTACCGGTGCATCTGTTTCTAAGGCGCTCGGCGCGCCGGGGCTGCGGACCGGTTGGCTCACGGTTGCGGACGCCGAGCTCAGGTCACGCCTCATGATCGCGAAGATGAACACCGTGATCTCCGGATCGGTTCTCGATGAAACACTCGCTGCTGCGTTGTTGCGCCACAGGGAACGCGTGCTTGCGCCGAGACGCCGGCTTCTTGCTGGCGCCCTGCAGGAACTGTCGGATTGGTGTCAGGGTGAGCAAAGGCGCATCGAGTGGATAAGGCCGGAGGGCGGCGCGCTGTGCTGCCTCAGGCTACGCGCCGATGCGTTCGACGATGCTGCCGTCTCGCGCTTCTGGAACCTGCTGCCTCAGCACGACTTGCAGCTAGCGTCGGGCAAGTGGTTTGGTGAAAGCGACAGGGTGTTCCGGTTGGGCTTCGGGTATCTGCCTCCAGCGCGTCTGGGGGCGGCGTTGGCTGCTCTTTCATCGAGCCTCGATGCCGCTGCAGCGTGAGTGACAGAAAGAAGAGCCGTGTGTTTCTCTTTTGGAAAGTCGAGCAAAGCATGAAAGTACGAATCGCATACATCGAAGAGCCGCCTTTCTACTGGACAGGCCCGGACCGGGCCGCAACCGGAGCAGACATCGAACTGGCCGATGCAGTGCTTCGGGCCATCGGAGTTTCGAGCATCGAGCACCATCTCACCTCCTTCGGGGAACTCTTGCCCGGTGTGCAGGAGGGCCGCTGGGACATGAACGTGCCGATCTTCGTGACGCCCGAACGTGCCAGGCAGGTCACGTTCAGCGAGCCGGTCTGGGCAATCGGCGATGGGTTCCTGGTTCCGCGCGGAAATCCGAAGGCACTGACGGGCTACAAGGCAATAGCGTCAAGTAGCGATGCCCGGCTGGGGGCCGTCGTTAGCACCGTGCAGATCGACTCGGCGAAGTCTTCGGGTGTCGCTGAAGACCGGATCGTGACGTTCAAGGACCAGCCTGACGCAATTGCCGCGCTGCTGGCGGGGAAGATCGACGCATACGTGAGCACCACGGTCGGCAGCCGCGCTCTCGCAGCGACCCACAAGGACGTGGAGGTGGTTGCGAATGAAAACAGCGAGGGCGGACGGCTCCCTGTCGGGGCCTTCTCGTTCAACAAGAAGAATCAGGAGTTTGTGCAGGTGGTGAATAGGGAGCTTCGAGCGTACCTGGGCACGGCCGATCATCGAGCACGGATGGCGAAGTACGGAATCGAGGCGACAGAAATCGATGGCGTAGTCGCGGGCGAGCGATAGGAAGCCGAATCATGAAACGATCCTACAGAGTGGTCGATGTCTTCACCTCCAGGCCTTTCCTGGGTAACCCGGTTGCGGTGGTCCTCGATGCCGAAGGGCTCGATACCGGCGAGATGCAGGCCATAGCGGGCTGGACCAATCTGTCGGAGACGACCTTCGTGCTTCCGCCCTCGTCGGGGGAGGCCGACTATCGATTGCGGATATTCACTCCACGCAGCGAGCTTCCCTTTGCCGGTCATCCCACGCTCGGCAGCGCTCATGCGGTGCTGGAGTCTGGACGTGTCGTGCCGCGCAGCAGTGGGCGATTGGTTCAGGAGTGCAGCATCGGTCTTGTCGAGCTGACAGTTGGGCAAACAGGTGACAACCGCCGCCTGAGCTTCGCGCTGCCACCGGCAAGGTTGGACGCCTTGGGCAAGGCAGATCTGGCAGAGCTGGAGTCGATTCTCGGAAGCAAGTTGAAGATTGAACCGGCCATCGTGAATGTGGGGCCGGTCTGGCTCATCGCACACATGGACGATGCGGGCAGCGTCATCGGCTTGCATCCGGATCTTGCGAAGCTGGCTGATCTCGAACGCCGCCTGGGCGTTACGGGCCTGACAGTGTTCGGACCGCATCAGGCCGGAGATGCCGCAATAGAAGTTCGCACCTTTGCGCCTTCGTGCGGCGTGACGGAAGACCCCGTGTGCGGAAGCGGCAACGGCAGCGTGGCCGCATTCCTGTGGGCGCGAGGCCTGTTGCCCACCGATGGAAAGGACTACCTTGCGACCCAGGGGCGCTGTGTCGGTCGGGATGGACGCATCGAAGTGAACGTGGATGCAGGCGGGCGCATTCGCATCGGCGGTTCTTGCGTCACATGTGTCGAAGGCTCGATAGTGGGATGCGAGCTGGGCGCATGACAGGTACGATTTCGCCGTGACCGGCGCCAATGCGTTGCGCATCCGCCCAGTCACCGTCCGCCGGCTGCCCCGCGGACGAATCCCAACCTGAGCAATCTCGCCCATGATCGCCTCTCACCGCCAGCCTGTTGCACTGAACAAAGCCTATCGCCTGCTGAACCACGGCCCCACCGTGCTAGTGAGCGCTGCACATGGCGGCCAGCGCAACATCATGGCAGCGGCCTGGGCCATGCCGCTGGACTTCGATCCGCCCAAGGTGGCGGTGGTGCTCGACAAGAGTACCTGGACGCGCGAACTGCTCGAAGGCGCCGGCAGCTTCGCGCTGCAGGTGCCGGTGCGTGCTCAGCTCGACCTGACCGAGGCGCTGGGCAACAGCTCTGGCCGCGAGATCGTCGAGAAGTCGGGGCAGGACAAGTTCGCCGCCTATGGGCTGGAGACTTTCACAGGCACGGCCACCGATGCGCCGTTGCTCGAAGGCTGCGCGGCCTGGCTCGAATGCCGGCTGCTGCCCGAGCCCTCGATCCAGCAGCGCTACGACCTGTTCCTTGGCGAGGTGATCGCCGCGCAGGCCGATGAGCGCGTGTTTGCCAACGGTCGCTGGAACTTCACCGGGCACGACGAACTGCGCACCTTGCACCACGTGGCGGGCGGGCACTTCATCGTCGATGGCGATGCGGTCGACGCGCAGCCACTGCCGCCGCTGTCTCGCTAGAGGACGTTCAGGCCGAAGTGCCCCGCGCCGCGCGGGGCACCAGCATCGCCCGCAAGGCCAGCACGCCGCACACGGCTGCCGCCAGTGCCAGCAGCACGGCCCAGAGCAGGCGCGAGGGCGATGCAGCATCCAGCCAGTCGGCCAGCAGCAAGGTGGTGATGTTGTAGGCGGCGTGCAGCGCAATGCACGGAATGAGCGAGCGCGTGCGCTCGTACAGCCACGCGAGCACGGTGCCCATCACGAAGCCGACCACGAACTGGTAGATGTTCATGTGCGCCGCGCCGAAGAACAGCGCCGACATGAAGATTGCCTGCCCCCGCGGATAGCGCTGCAGGAAGCCGCGCAGCACGATGCCGCGGAACAGCATTTCCTCCAGCAGCGGCGCCAGCACGCACACCGCGAGCACGGCGGCGATGCTGCCGTCGGCCATGCGGCTGAACATCGATTCTTCCCAGGCCGACAGCGGAACAACGCGCATCAGCAGGTTGAGCGCGGAAGTAATCGTCAGCAGCAGCGCGGGCACCAGCAGCAGCACCGGCGGCACCACGAGCATGAGCACTGCCCCGGCGGAAGCCGGCGACTGGTGGAACAGCTCGCGGTACGTGAGCTTCTGGGCGTGCATCACCACCGCGAACACGCAGCCGTTGCCCAGCACGGCTGCAAGCACACCGATCTGCATGGTGTTGAGCTCCAGCCATCCGTTGGCGTCGCGCAGCGCTGCGCCAATGACGAACTCGCAGAGGAACAGCGCCACGAACAGGAGGGCGGCTTGCACCGCCGAGGGAAAGGCGGCGCTTTTCGGGGAGGGCATTGGGCGGGGCGCGGAGGGAGGGTGGCGCGGATGTTACGCGACCGGCTTGTCAGCCTCGCTGCAGGTGTTGCGAGAGCGGCGCGAGCGCTATCCCGCTGCTGCCGTCCTGCGCCGCCAGCACCAGTTCGCGCAGCAATGCGTACTCGCGCAACCGGGCAGCGCCGTGCGGGTCGCCCGGCTCGATCCCGGCGGAGGGGTGGCACATGAGCACGTCGCCGGTATTGCATGCCGAGATCCATTCGGACAGGCGCTGCTCGTGTTGCTGCATGTCGCCCGAAAAATCGTAGACGCCCAGCAGGTGGGTGCTCACGGGAATGCCGCGCCGCGCGGCCAGTGCGGCCAACTGCGGGCCACCCAGTGCGTGGATGACCCGGGCCTTCAGCCGCTCGGGGCCCTGGCGCAAGCCCGGCGCCGTGCTGCGGATCCAGGGCGGCGACGCGGCATAGCGCCGCGCGATTTCCTCCACCAGCAGATCGCGTACGACCGGGAACTGGTGCACGTGCCGGTGCCCGTCGACGAAGGCGGGCGCGCGGCCCAAGGCGTCCTCGAAGCGCGTCAGCTGGTCGCGGATGTCGGCCTGCAGCCCCGGTGCGAACACCGTGCGCGTGTACGTCCGTGCGAGCAGCCCCAAGAGCCCGGGCTCGGTGCCACCAGCACGGGCGGGCCGCGTGAGATCCAGATGCAGGCCGGTATCGAACCGCGCCGGGTCGATGCGCCGCAGCATCCTCGTTCCGGTCAGCCAGGCATCGCGTCGCACCATGCAGCTGGCCGCGGAGATTTTTCCCTGCTCGGCCAGGTCGAACACGGCGGAGTTGATGCCCGCGCTCATGCCGAAGTCGTCCGCGCAGATGCAGAGGTAGCGCAAGGCCTCACTCATCGCCGTTCGTTCCGGAGATCGGGGCGGGCGTGGCTTCCAGGCAATGCGGGTCGCTCGTGGCGCTGCCTGCGAAACGCCATACGGCGACGCCGTCGTTCACCGCCACCAGTTGCGCGCGGAAGAGCCAAGGGTGCGTGAGCTGCGCCGTGTTCGAAGCGACGAGCCATGTGGTGCGCGGCAGACACAGCGTGGCCGCGAGTTGCGTGCGGTCGATCAGCGTGCGGGCCGCGCGCTCCGGCTCGAAGCGGCCGGCGTCGGAGATCTCCTTGCGCCAGTTGTCGCGGGTGTCCAGCGCTGCCGCCTTCCAGTCGTCCGACACCAATACCGGCCCGCGCAGGTTCCAGTAGAAGGGAATGTCGTAGTAGTAGCTGTCGAGCATCAGCACCTGGTCGCCGGGCGCCACCGCCTGCCCGGCCGGCAGCCGCAGCCGTGTGCCCGGCGGCGATGAAAGGATCGAAATGGCAACCACGCAGGCGATGCACACGGCGGCGGCCCCCAGCGCCATTGCGCGCACCTTGGGTAGCAGCGTCTCCAGCACGCGGCCGGCGAGCACGCGCTGCGCGATCAGGTACGCCAGCGGCGGCAGGGCAGGCAGCACGTAGCCGACGAGCTTGGAGCGCGGCAGCGAGAAGAACACCACGATGACTGCGAGCCAGATCCACATCAACCAGTCGACATCGCTGAGCCGGGGGCGCGCGGTGCCGTCCTTGCCCCTGGGCACGAACACCCACGCGAACCACGGCAGCGTGAAGCCTGCGAGCACCGGCAGGTAGAACCAGAAGCCATGCTCGTTGTTGAAGCCCGACGAAGCAAAGCGCCGGAAGTGCTGCGTGATGACGAAGTAGTCGAAGAACTCCGGGTACTTCATCTGCATTGCGATGAACCAAGGGCCGGCCACCGCCAGCACTATTGCCCAGCCGGGCAGCCACAGCGCGAGCCGCAGTGTTGCGAGCCTGCGCGTTGCCGCGCACCAGATCGCGATCACCATCGCGGGCAGCACGAGGCCGATCAGGCCCTTGGCCAGCAAGCCGGCCGCGGCGAACAGGTAGGCGCCAGCCAGCAGCGCCTGCCATGGTTCCCCGCGCTCCTTCGCCATTGCGGCGCCGGCCGTCAGAAGCACCGTGGCAGAGATGCAGCCGGCCACCAGCATGTCGAGGTTCGCGAACTGCGCGCCCAGGAAGAAGAAGGGCGTGGTCACCAGCACCACCGTCGACAGCAGCGCCTGCGGCACCGTCGTCCACCGGCGCAGGAAGAAGAACAGCGAAGCCGCCGCTGCGCCACCACCCAGGACGGACGGCAGTCGCGCCGCCCATTCCACCGGCCCGGTCACCGCCATCGCGGCGGCGCCGATCCAGTAGAACAGCGGCGGCTTGTGGAAGAAGGGCAGGCCGTCGAGCCGAGGCACCAGCCAGTCGCCGGAGTGCAGCATCGCGAGCGCGACGCCGCCGTAGCGGCCCTCGTCAGGCGCCATCAGCGGACGGAGCCAGGCGGTGGCCAGCAGCCACGCGAAGAGCGCGGCAATGAGCCACAGCGGCCGGGGCACGGTCCGCCATGCAGAGTCGAATTGCTTCATGGCTTGCCGGTCTCGATCCCCGTGCCGCGCTCTTCGCGCACCACATACAGCGGGCGGCCCTTGACTTCCTCGTAGATGCGCGCGATGTATTCGCCCACGATGCCGGTAGAGATCATCTGGATGCCGATGAAGAACATCAGGCTCACCACGATGGTGGTCCAGCCCGAGACGGCATTGCCGAACAACAGGTGGTCGATTGCCACGAAGGCACCATAGCCGAAGGCCGGCAACGCCAGCAGCAGGCCCACCACGCTGACCATGCGCAGCGGCCAGGTGGTGAAGGCGGTGAGCCCGTCGATGGCCAGGCGCACCAGCCGGCGTGCGTTGAAAGTGCTGCGGCCTTCCGCACGCGGTGCGGGCGTGTAAGGCAGCGCCACTGCGCGAAAGCCTACCCAGGCGTACAGCCCCTTCATGAAGCGGCTGCGCTCCGGAAGGCTCATGAGCGCATCGACCACCTTGCGGTCCATCAGGCGGAAGTCGCCCGCATCCTTGGGCACGGCGAAGCGGTCCGACGAATTGACGAGGCTGTAGAAGAGCCGGCTGCCGATCTGCTTGAAGCGGCTCTCGTCGCTGCGCTCTTCGCGCACCGCATACACCACCTCTGCGCCGGCCACCCACTGCGCGACCATCGTGTGGATGAGTTGCGGCGAATGCTGCAGGTCGCCGTCGAGCAGCACCACCGCATCGCCCGTGGCAGCGGCAAGGCCTGCAGTGAGTGCGGCCTCCTTGCCGAAGTTGCGCGACAGAGAGATGCAGCGAAAGCCCGAGAGCTCGCACCACGCCTCGGCCACCGCGGCGGTGTCGTCGGTGCTGCCGTCGTCCACCACGATGATCTCCCAGCGCATGTGCGTGGCCCAGAGGATGTCTTCGAGCAGTGGCAGCAGGTGCCGCAGGTTGGCCGCCTCGTTGAAGCAGGGGATCACGCAGGAGATGCTGCGCGCTCCGGCCGGCGATGCGAGCGGCGTGGCCGTGCGCGGTGCTGGCGCCTCGGCCTGCTGCAGCCTGGCCGGTGCGCGCGAATGCCTGCTGGCGTTGGTCGGGGAGATCATGGATGCCTCCAGAAAGAAGCGGCCGCTGTCTTGTCGTCGCGCGTGCGGCCAGCGTGCGACGCCGGAAAAGAAATGAGCCGGTGCCCGATCCATTGCGCGGCGGCGAGCAGCCCTGCGATCGCGACCGCGAGCAGCAGGCCGGCTGCGATGTCGAGCGGGAAATGAACGCCCACGTAGACGCGCGCCCATCCGGTGATGGCGGCCAGCAGCAGCAGCGGCACGCTCAGCCTGCGCAGGCTGGGGCGCAGCAGGAAGGCCAGCGCCACCATGAACATCACCGTTGCGTGCGTGCTGGGCAGCGAGCCGCGACCCGCATGCTCGATGTACGAAGGCGCCAGCCCCAGCATGAAGGGCCGCGGAGCGTTGAGCGACAGCGCAATCGCGTGCGAGGCCATCGATGCGAAGCCCGCGAGCGCTGCCACGATGCAAAGGTAGGCCCGGTCGGCGCGATGCCGCCACAGCGCCACAACGAGCACGCCCGCGCACAGCCAGCTGCCCCAGAGCGCGAAGGCCGATGCAACCGACAGCACCCACGGCGTCGGCTGGCTGCCGGCCGTGAGCCATTGAAAGAGTGTGAGGTTCAGCGCATTCATGGCGCCACCTTCTTCGGCAAGCTGGAGAAAACAATGGGCGTGCGACAGCACCCGGTGCGGCGCGCGCACCAGAAAAATCCGGACATGGTCAAACCTTTCGAGAGGGACGCAGGAGCCCGCAGCGCGAAGCAGCGGACCACCAGACGCGCGAGGCGTCGTGTCTCAGATCCCGGAAGGTGGTGCAGCAGTGGGCGGCAGAAGCCGCCAGGGCTGCGAGAGAGGCGGGGCACCGCCGTGCGGCGGCACGTGTTCGGGCGCTTCGCGCACGATGGGTACCACCAGCCGTGCGACAGCCACGGCCAGCGGCAGCAGTGCCAGCACCATCGCCATCAGCGTGTTCAGCCCGAGCTTGAAGGCATCGGGGTGGTCGATGCTCGCCGGCGCCTGGGTGAACACCGTGGTCTCGCGGTCGGACGAATGATCCGCACGGTCGTCGGCTTCGAATTGCGTGGTTTCGCTGAGGTTGCGCAAGCGCAGCATCGGCTCGTCTTCCAGCCCGTCGCAGCGGAAATGCACTGCGATGAACGGCTGCAGAAAGATCAGCAGGATGCCGGCAACGCACCACGCCTTGTAGTGCGCCTCAGCAAAACGACGGATGCGTGCGAGCAGCATGCACGAATGCTAGGAGGCTCGTGTGAACAGAACCTGATCGGGCGGGTCAGCATCCCGCAAGGTTGAGGATGACGTGCGTGTGAAAAGGCCTTCGTGGGCTGCTTCATCGACCCCTCGTGCCGCAAGGCTGCTTCTTGACCCTGGAGTGGCTTTGGGGCTTTCAATCGCCTGCATGAATCCAGCTCTTCAGCATCAGGCTTTTGACCGTGAAATGTCATTCGCGCGCGCCGCACTGGCAAACGGCGACACCGCACAAGGGTGGCGTGCGCTCGAACTTGCACACGTCATCGGGCAGTCGCGCTTCCTTCTGCATCTGCGCGTCCATATGGCGATGCTCGGTGTCGCGGTGCGGCACAACGACCTGAAGGAAACGGGCGCACAACTGTTGCGCTTGGCCTTGGTTCCATTGGGTCACATGCTTGGCCGCCTGCCCGCCTTCAACCCCGGCAGTGGCCGCGTGAGTGCGCTATCGCCTGCTGACTGGCCTGGCGAACTCGACCCTCACTCTCTCGAGCGGATCGATCCTTCGGCATCACCACGCCGTTGCTGAACGGCGCTCACGCGGAGACGAGCTTCGGCCGCCCGCTAAAGCAAAAACGGAATAAACCGCCGCGTGCCCCGCATGTAAGCACGGTAGTCATCGCCGAAGTGCGCGATGCACTCCTGCTCGTCGCGCAGCGCCGTCAGAAACAGCAGCACCGTGGCCGCGAGCACCAGCGCCAGCGTGAGCCAGGTGAACTGCTTGAGAAAAGCGCCCCAGGCCAGCAGCATCAGCGCCGTGTACATCGGGTGGCGGATATAGCGGAAGGCGCCGGTGCTGACGATGGCCGAGGTTTTCTCGAAGCCGTACAGCGCGGGGTCGTCGCTGCGCGCCTCGGTCGGCTTGCCCTGCGCCTTGAGCAGTCGCACCGCGTGAATCGGCAGCCAGATCGACAGCACGAAGAAGAGCGACGAGACGATCTGCTTGGGCGAGAACGGATCGTCATGCCACATGGGCAGGTTCACGACGATCAACACCAGCATGCATTCCCATGCGAAGAAGCGGTAGAAACCGTGCGAGCCGGGCTGGCTCAGCGGGCCGCGCGACACGTACAGCAAAGCGGCCGTGCCGGCGACGAAAAGGAAGAGCTGAATCCAGAAGAGCATGGCGGGCGAATTTACACGGCCCGCGGGCATCAGCCCGAAATGGAAAACCCGCCGTCGACGGGAATGGCCGTGCCCGTCACGTAGTCCGACGCGGGGCTCGCGAGGAACACGGCGGTGCCGGCAATGTCGGCCGGCTGGCCCCAGCGGCCGGCGGCGGCGCGGGCCTTCACCCGCTCGTACAGGCCCGGAACCTGGCTGCGCGCGCCATCGGTCAGTTCTGTCTCGAACCAGCCCGGCAGGATCGCGTTGACCTGGATGTTGTCGGCCGCCCACGAGAGCGCCGTCGACTTGGTGAGCTGCACGATGCCGGCCTTGCTCGCGGCATAGGCCGGTGCGTAGGCCGCACCGAAGATCGACATCATCGAGCCGATGTTGATGATCTTGCCGCCGCCCGCGGCTTTCAGGTGCGGGTGCGCGGCGCGGCTGCACAGGAAGGCGCTGGTGAGGTTGGTGTTCATCACCTTGTGCCACTCGTCCAGCGAGAGCTGGTCGACCGGCTTGCGCACGGTGGTGCCGGCGTTGTTGACCAGGATGTCGAGCCGGCCGCAGCGCGCGGCGGCGTCGTCGAACAGCTTCTGCACCGAGGCTTCGTCGCTCACGTCGGCTTCGAGCGCGAAGCTGTCGCTGCCCAGCGCCTTCAGCGCTTCGACGGCAGCGGCCGACTTCTGCGCATTGCGCGCGGCGACGATGACACGCGCGCCGGCCTTGGCAAGGCCCTGCGCCATGCCGAGGCCGATGCCCCCGTTGCCGCCCGTGACGAGCGCGACTTTGCCAGTGAGATCGAACATCAGGTAGAGGCTGGAGTGGAGGTGGTTTCGGGTTTCTTGGAAACGAGCGTCAGGATATCGTAGCTGGCGACCAGCTCGCCGTCCTGGTTCGTCACTTCCACGTTCCATGCCACCACGCCCTGGCCCTGGCCGCTCGCGTCCTTCTTGTTGCGGTCGATCTTGCGCTTGCAGGTCAGGCGCGCCTGGATGGTGTCGCCGATGCCCACGGGCTTGGTAAAGCGCAGCGTGTCGAGGCCGTAGTTGGCCAGCACCGGGCCCGGCGATGGCGACACGAACAGACCGGCCGCGGCCGACAGCACGAAGTACCCGTGCGCAATGCGCTTGCCGAAGGGCGACTGCTTCGCGGCCACCTCGTCGAAGTGCATGTAGAAGTAGTCGCCCGAGATGCCGCCGAAGGCCACGATGTCGGCCTCGCCGACGGTGCGGCGGTGCGTGAGCAGCGAGTCGCCGATGCGCAGGTCTTCGAAGTAGCGGCGGAAGGGGTGCACATCGCTCTCGCGCACGGCCGCGCCGCGCACGTGCTCGCCGGTGATGGCGGCCAGCATGGTGGGCGAGCCCTGCACCGCGGCGCGCTGCAGGTAGTGCTTCACGGCGCGCAGTCCGCCGAGCTCTTCGCCGCCGCCCGCGCGGCCGGGGCCGCCGTGCTTGAGCTGCGGCAGCGGCGAGCCGTGGCCGGTCGACTCGGCCGCGGCCTCGCGGTCGAGCACCAGCAGGCGGCCGTGCCATGCGGCAGCAACCGGGATCGCCTTGGCCGCGATGGCCGGGTCGCGCGTGACCAGCGTGCCCACCAGGCTGCCGCGGCCGCGCGCGGCCAGTGCCAGCGCCTCATCGATGCCGTCGTAGGGCATCAGCGTGCTGACGGGGCCGAAGGCCTCGACGTCGTGCGCAGCGTCGTGTTCGAGCGGCTTGCGGCTCAGCAGCAGCGTGGGCGCGAAGAACGCGCCTTCGCTCACGCCGTCGCCCACCGGCGAGAAGCCGTCGCGCTCGCCGTACACCAGCTCCGCGCCCTTCAGCAGCGTGGCCACGCGTTCGGCCACGTCGGCTTGCTGGTCGCGCGAGGCGAGGGCGCCCATGCGCACTTCTTCGCGTGACGGATCGCCGACGACAGTTTTCGCGAGCCGTGCGCGCAGCCGCTCGGCCACCGCATCGAGATGCTGGCGCGGCACGATCGCGCGGCGGATGGCCGTGCACTTCTGGCCGGCCTTGGTGGTCATCTCGCGCGCCACTTCCTTCACGAAGAGATCGAACTCCTCGTCGTCGGGCGTCACGTCGGGCGCGAGGATCGCGCAGTTCAGCGAGTCGGCCTCGGCGTTGAACGGGATCGACTGGCGCACGATGTTCGGGTGCACGCGCAGCTTGGCAGCGGTATCGGCCGAGCCGGTGAAGGTCACCACGTCGGGGCCTTCGAGCCGGTCGAGCAGGTCGCCCGTGCTGCCGATCACGAGTTGCAGGCTGCCCGCGGGCAGGATGCCCGACTGCACGATGAGGCGCATCAGCGCTTCGGTGAGGTAGCTGGTGGCCGTGGCCGGCTTGCCGATGCAGGGCATGCCCGCGAGGAAGCTGGGCGCGAACTTCTCGAGCAGGCCCCAGATGGGAAAGTTGAACGCGTCGATGTGCACCGCCACACCGCCGCGCGGCACCAGGATGTGCGTACCCGCGAAGCCGCCCTTCTTGCCGAGCGGGAAGGCCGGGCCTTCGTGCACGAGGTTGCCCGAGGGCAGCTCGTTGGTGCCGATGCCGGCGTAAGCGCTCAGCGTGCCCGCACCGCCCTCGATGTCGATCCAGCTGTCGGCGCGCGTCGCACCCGTGTGGGCCGAGACGGCGTAGAGCGTTTCCTTGTTCGCGGCCAGGTACTTGGCCAATGCCTTCAGGCGTTCGGCTCGCTGCTGGAAGTCGAGCGCCATCAGCGCGGGAATGCCGGTGCGGCGCGCGTACTGCAGCGCCTCGGCGAAGTCGATGGCCTCGGCGTGCGTGCTCGCCACGGGCTGGCCGTTGACGGCACTGCGCAGTTGCTGCGCGGCCTGCTGGCCGATCCAGCGGCCGGCGATGTAGCTTTGGAGGGTGGTGGTCATGGTGCGTGTCCTTTGGTCAATGGCGCCGGGTCGAAGACTGGGTCAGTCCTTCTTGCCGATGCCCAGGTAGGTGTCGATGATTCGTTGGTCGTGCAGCAGGTCGCGCGCCTTGCCTTCGAGCGCCACGGCGCCCATTTCGAGCACATAGGCGCGGTCGGCCACCTGCAGCGCGGCGCGCGCGTTCTGCTCCACCAGCAGCACCGACACGCCATGGCTGCGCAGTTGCGACACCACGCGCAGCACTTCGCGCACCACCAGCGGTGCAAGGCCGAGCGAGGGTTCGTCGAGCATCAGCAGGCGGGGCCGCGCCATCAGCGCGCGGCCGATGGCCAGCATCTGGCGTTCGCCGCCCGAGAGCGTCGATGCCATCTGCGGACGGCGTTCGCGCAGGCGCGGGAAGATCTCGAAGATCTCGTCCATGCGCGCACGCTGGTCGCGCTTGCCCTTGCGCCACTGGTAGAAGCCGCCGAGCAGCAGGTTGTCTTCGACCGACATCTCGCCGAACAGCTCGCGCCGCTCGGGCACCAGCGCCACGCCGCGCGCCACCATCGTTTCGACGCCGGGGCGGGCGATGCGCTCGCCGCCCAGCGAGAGCCGGCCGGTGGACTGCAGCAGGCCCATGGCAGCGCACAGCAGCGTGGTCTTGCCGGCGCCGTTGGGGCCGATCACGGTGACGATCTCGCCTTCGTTCACCTGCAGGCGTACGCTGTGCACCGCCTCCACGGTGCGGTAGGCAACGCAAAAGTCCTCGAGTTGAAGCAGAGGGTGGCTCATCGTGCGTCTTCCAGCAGTTCGTCGTCGGCGCCGCCGAGGTAAGCCTCGAGCACGCGCGGGTTGGCCTGCACTTCGGCGGGCGTGCCGGTGGCGATGACGGTGCCGAATTCGAGCACCGTGATGCGGTCGGCGAGATTCATCACGAACTCCATGTCGTGCTCCACCACGAGGATGCCGAGGCCCTCGGCGCGCAACTGGCTCAGCAGCACAGAGAGGGCTCGCTTTTCAAGATGGCGCAGGCCGGCCGCGGGTTCGTCGAGCAGCAGCACCGAAGGCTGGCCAGCGAGTGCGCGGGCGATTTCCACCACGCGCTGCTGTCCCAAGGAAAGCGATGCGGCGGGCGTGTCGGCATGTGGGCCTAGGCCGCAGCGTTCGATCTGCTTGCGGGCTTCGGCCATCAGCGCGGCTTCTTCGGCGCGGTCCAGCCGCAGCATCGCCGCGAGCCAGCCGCGCTTTGCGCGCAGGTGGGCGCCGAGCGCGACGTTCTCGACCACGCTGCGCTGGCCGAGCAGGCGCACGTGCTGGAAGGTGCGGCCCAGGCCCAGTGCGGCAAAGGCGCGCGACGGCTTCGTTGCCATCGACTGGCCCGCGAGCTTCACCTCGCCCGAGGTGGGATCGTCCACGCCCGAGATCATGTTGAAGAAAGTGCTCTTGCCAGCGCCGTTCGGGCCGATCAGCGCGTGGATCTCGCCGGCTTTCAGCGTCATCGAGATCGAGTTGTTGGCGACGAGACCGCCGAAACGCTTGCTCACGTCGCTGGCTTGCAGCAGCAGTTCACCACTGGGTGGCAGGGCGCGTTGTGCGAGCTGCACGGTAGAGGGAGTCTTGGCGAGCGCTGCTGCTGCGGCGGCCTTGCCCGCCGAGTCATCGCGCACCCAGCGGCGCACGATGCGCGCCAGCGTGGGCCACAGGCCATCGGAGAAGCGCTGCAGCACGAAGAGCATCAGCAGACCGAACACGATCACTTCGAAATTGCCGCTGCTGCCGAGCAGCGCGGGCAGGATGTCCTGCAGCTTTTCCTTCAGCAGCGTGATCAGCGTTGCGCCCAGCACCGCGCCCCACAGATGGCCCGCGCCACCGACCACCGCCATGAACAGCAACTCGATGCCGATGTTCAGGTTGAAGGGCGTCGGGTTCACGAAGCGCTGCAGATGC
Source organism: Variovorax sp. F042 (assembly GCF_057814215.1). Classification (NCBI taxonomy): domain Bacteria; kingdom Pseudomonadati; phylum Pseudomonadota; class Betaproteobacteria; order Burkholderiales; family Comamonadaceae; genus Variovorax; species Variovorax sp. F042. The sequence goes on along the minus strand of NZ_JBVASX010000002.1, from coordinate 585,578 downwards.
GCGTAGAGCCAGCCCGACACCGCCGCGAGCAGCGCGGCCAGCACGAAGAGCTTGATGCGGTGGCGTGCCGTGTCCACACCCATCGACTCGGCCATGAGCCGCCCGCCCTTGAGCGCGCGGATGGCGCGGCCTTCGCGCGAATCGAGCAGGTTGTGCAGTGCCCACAGCGCCAGCAGCAGCGCCGCCCAGATCACCACGCCCAGCATGCGCGGCGTGGCCAGCGACACGCCGGCCACCACCAGCGGCGGCACGCCGGTGATGCCGGTCTGCCCGCCCAGGAAGTCCATGTTGCCCAGCAGGTAGTACAGGCTCAGGCCCCAGGCGATGGTGCACAGCGGCAGGTAGTGGCCTTGCAGCTTGAGCGTGACCGAACCCAGCGCCCATGCGAGTGCGAAGGTGAACACCAGCCCGAGCAGCAGGCCCGCCCATGGCAGCAGCGCCGGGCTGACCGCGCCGCCCAGCCACGCGGCGGCGGTGGGCGACGTGCAGATCCACGCCGTGGCATACGCGCCCATGCCCACGAAGGCGGCTTGCCCGAAAGAGGTCATGCCGCCCACGCCGGTCAGCATGACCAGCCCGGCCGCGACCAGCGCATACAGGCCGATGTTGCTGAGCACCGAGACGGTGAATTCGGGCAGGAAGCCCCAGGCCAATGCCAGCAGCACCACGCACACCAGCGTGAGCTGGCGCGGCGTGACCAGCGGCTTGCCTTCGGGTTGTGCGGGCACGGCAATGTTGTTCGAAGAAGACGCGCTCATTCTTCGTCCTCCACATGATGGCTGTTGAGCGAACGCCACCACAGCACGGGAATGATCAGGGTGAAGACCAGCACTTCCTTGAACGGGCTGGCCCAGAAAGAGGCAAACGATTCGAGCTGGCCGACCAGCAGCGCGCCGGCCAGTGCCAGCGGATAGCTCGCGAGCCCGCCGACGATGGCGGCGACGAAGCCCTTCAGGCCTATGAGGAAGCCGGTGTCGTAATACACCGTGGTGATCGGCGCGATCAGCAGGCCCGAGATGGCGCCGATGAGCGCCGCGAGCGCAAAGCTCAGGTCGCCCGACAGCTCGGTCGGAATGCCTGACAGCCGTGCACCTACGCGGTTGATGGCGGTTGCGCGCAGCGCCTTGCCCACCATCGAGCGGCCGAAGAACAGGAACATGGCAATCACCAGCAGCAGCGTGACGCCAACCACTACCAGCGATTGCCCGCTGACCGGAATGCCGCCGATGTCGAAGCGCGCTTCTGAGAACGGCGTGGTGCGCGAACCCTCGGCGCCGAAGAACAGCAGGCCCAGGCCGACCAGCACGCCGTGCAGCGCGACCGAGACGATCAGCAGCATCAGCACGTTGGCATCCGCCAGCGGCCGGTAGGCCAGGCGATAGAGCAGCGGGCCGAGCGGCATGATGAGCAGCAGCGTGGCGAGCGTCTGGCCCGCCATCGAGGTCGGCTTGAGCAGCAGCACCAGCGCGGCCGCGGCCGCCGGCAGCACCACGCACCAAGCGAGCGCGGAGGCCCAGTCGACCACCGCGCCGCGCTTCCAGCGCCAGAACTCCACCAGCAGCACCGCGACAGCCAGCACCAGCAGAAGCCACAGCGTGGCCGGCACGCGGCCGGCCTGCAGCATCGCCATGGAGAGCGCCCCGAAGGCGACGAACTCGCCCTGGGGAATGAAGATGACGCGCGTGACTGAAAACACCAGCACCAGCGCGAGCGCCATCAAACCGTAGACGGCACCGTTGACGATGCCGTCCTGCCCCAGCAAAAGGGCGATCTGCGAATCCATATAACAACAGCCTTCGGGCGGCGCCCGTTAGTCAGATCGGGAACACCGAGGAACCGGCTTTGCCGGGCCTCCGGTGTTGCCCCCGGTAGGGGGGTAGGAGAAGCGACACGAAGTGCGCGAAGCCTGGGGGCGAGCCCAGTTGATCAGGGCTGGTATTTCCAGGCGCCGTTTTCGATCTTCACCATCACGCGGGCGCGTTGGTCCAGGCCCAGGTGGTCCTTCTCGGTCATGTTGAAAACGCCATGCGCGCCGGACACTTCCTTGGTCTGCTCCAGCGCGTCGCGCAGTGCGGCGCGGAACTCGGGCGTGCCCGGCTGTGCCTTCTTCAGCGCGACCGGCACGGCCGAGCTCATCAGCAGGCCGGCGTCCCAGGCGTGCGCGCCGAAGGTCGACACCGTGCCCTTGCCGTAGGCGGCTTCGTAGGCTGTCACATAGGTCATGGCCGACTTCTTCACCGGGTTGCTGGCGGGCAGCTGGTCGGCCACGAGCACCGGGCCGGCCGGCAGGAAGGTGCCTTCCACGTCCTTGCCGCCGACGCGCAGGAAGTCGGCGTTCGCCACGCCGTGCGTCTGGTACATCTTGCCGGTGTAGCCGCGCTCCTTGAGCGCCTTCTGCGGCAGCGCGGCCGGAGTGCCCGCACCCGCGACCAGCACGGCGTCAGCCTTGGAGGCCATCATCTTCAGGACCTGGCCCGTCACCGAGGTGTCGGTGCGCGCATAGCGTTCGTTGGCGACCACGGTGATCTTCTTCAGCGCGGCGGCCTTGGCGAATTCTTCAGACCAGCCTTCGCCGTAGGCGTCGGCAAAGCCGATGAAGGCGACGGTCTTCACGCCGTTGGAGGCCATGTGCTCGGCAATGGCGAGCGACATCATGATGTCGTTCTGCGGCGTCTTGAACACCCAGCGCTTCTTGGCGTCCACCGGCTCGACGATGCGGGCCGAGGCGGCCACCGAGATCATCGGCACCTTGGCCTCGCTGACCACGTCGATCATGGCGAGCGAGGTGGGCGTGGTGGAAGAACCCAGCACGATGTCGACCTTGTTCTCGGTGATGAGCTTGCGCGTGTTGGCCACGGCTGCGGTGGTGTCCGATGCGTCGTCGAGCACGATGTAGTTGATCTTCTGGCCCCCGAGAGTCTTGGGCATCAGCGAGATGGTGTTCTTCTCGGGGATGCCGAGCGAGGCGGCTGGGCCGGTGGCCGAGACCGTCACGCCGACAGTGACGTCGGCCCACGATGCGGCGGCGGTGGCGCACAGCGCGGCGATCAGCAGGGGCTTGAAGAAGAATTTCATTTGGTCTTGTCTCCGGGTTGAAAAAAACGTTGAAGTGCTAGCGCTCGTCGAATGAGAGCGTTACTCGTTCGGTCAGGGGGTGGGCCTGGCAGGTCAGGATGAATCCCGCGGCTACTTCATTCTTGTCGAGCGCGAAGTTTCTTTCCATGCGGACTTCCCCGTCAACGCACTTTGCGCGGCAGGTGCCGCACACGCCCGAGGTGCAAGAGAAGGGCACTTCAAGGCCCGCGGCCGATGCCGCGTCGAGGATGCTGGGCTGCCCTTCGGTGTAGGTGATCTCGCGCTGCAGGCCGTCGCGCACGATGACGATGCGCGCCTGCTTGGCGTCTCCGGGCTGCGCCTCGTGCACCACCGCGCCCACCTGGGTGGCCGAGGGCAGGGCGACGCCGAAGCGTTCGATGTGGATGCGGTCTTCGGGCACACCGGCTGCCAGCAGCGCGGCCTCGGCTTCGTCGTTCATCTGGAACGGGCCGCACACGTACACGTGGTCGATCTGCGCTGCAGGCACCACGCTCTTGAGAAACTCGCCGATCTTCTCGCGGTTCATCACGCCGAAGCCCAGCGGCGAATCGGTGTGCTCGTCGGAGAACACATGCTGCAGCACGAGGCGCGTCATGTAGCGGTTCTTCAGGTCCTCGATTTCTTCCTTGAACATCGTGGACTGGAGCTGGCGGTTGCCGTAGATCAGCGTGAAGCGGCTCGCGGGCTCGCGCGCCAGCACCGTCTTCATGATCGACAGGATGGGCGTGATGCCGCTGCCGCCTGCAATGCCCACGTGATGGCGAGCCGAAGCCGGCTCGATGGGCACGAAGAAGCGGCCTTGCGGCGCCATCACCTGCAGGGTGTCGCCGGGCTGCAGGCTGGCGTTGATCCAGTTGGAGAACACGCCGCCGCGCACCTTGCGCACGCCGACGCGCAGCTCGCCGTCGTCGAGGCCGGCGCAGATCGAATAGGAACGGCGCAGGTCCTGGCCGTCGATGTCGTGGCGCAGGGTGAGGTACTGGCCCTGCGTGAAGCCGAAGACTTGCCGCAGGTCGCCCGGCACTTCGAACGAGACGATGACGGCCTCGGCCGTATCGGGCTCGATGGCCTTCACGCGCAAGGGGTGGAAGAGGGTGCTCATCGCTTGGGGCGCTTTTTAGATTGGCTTGAAATGTTCGAAAGGCTCGCGGCAGGCCATGCAGCGATAGAGCGCCTTGCAGGCGGTCGAGCCGAAGGCCGAAAGGCGCTCGGTACGCTCGCTCGCGCAGCGCGGGCAGGCGATGCGTTCGCCTGCGATGCGGCCGAAGAGCTTGATCGGCATTGCGGTGTTGGCCGCGGCTTCGGGTGTGAGGTGGGCCGGTGGCGCGATGCCGTAGGCCTTGAGCTTGGCGCGGCCTTCGTCGCTGATCCAGTCGCTGCTCCAGGCGGGGGCGCGGCGCAGGGTGGCGCGGGCGCGGCCGAGGCCGGCCTGCTCGATTGCGGCCAGCACGTCGTGCTCGATGGCTTCGGTCGCGGGGCAGCCGGAGTACGTTGGCGTGAGCACGATCTCCAGGCCGTCGTCGTGCTCGATCACATCGCGCACGATGCCGAGGTCGCAGACCGACACGGCCGGCACCTCGGGGTCGAGCACGGTGTGCAGCACGGCCCACGCGGCATCGACGCGCGAGGCTGCCATGAGGTCGGCCGTGGTCACCACACGCCCCCGGGGTAGCTGCGCTGCAGGTGCTGCATCTCCGCGAGGATGTAGCCCATGTGCTCGCTGTGCACGCCGCGCTTGCCGTTGCTGCGGAAGGCAGCTTCCTTGGGCATGGCGAGGCCGGCCGCGTCGAGCACCTGCTGCATCTCGGCCAGCCAGGGTTCGCGCAGCTCGCTCCACGCCGGGCCGAGGCCGCTGGCGCTGGCTTCGGCATCCACCGCATCGCTTTCGAACAGCTCGGGCATGTAGAGCCACAGCTGCTTCAGCGCTTTTTCAGTGCGTTGGCGCGATTCGTCGGTGCCGTCGCCCAGGCGCACCACCCAGTCGCCCGAGTGCTGCTGGTGGTAGCGCGCTTCCTTCACGGCCTTGCCGGCGATGGCGGCCACTTCGGCGTCATTCGACGCGGCGAGGCGCTGCCACAGCAGCTTGAGCAGCGTCGAAACCATCGTGTTGCGCACGACGGCAAAGGCGAAGTCGCCGCGCGGCAGTTCGGCGATGGTGAGGTTGAAGTAGTCGCGCTCGTCGCGCAGGTAGGCCAGCTGGTCTTCGTCGTGCTCGCGGCCGGCTCCTTCGAGTTTGCCGGTGTGCGTGAGCAGCGCGCGCGCCTGGCCGACGAGGTCGAGCGCGATGTTGGCCATCGCGATGTCTTCCTCCAGCACGGGCGCGTGGCCGCACCATTCGCCCAGGCGCTGCGCGAGCACGAGGCATGTGTCGCCGATGCGCAGCAGGTACTGCACGGCGGGTGTACGGTTCAGTTCGATCGATGCTTGCATGGTCCTGGCCTTGCTCACATGTGGTCGACCGACTTGGGCAGCGCGTAGAAGGTCGGGTGGCGGTACACCTTGTCTTCAGCCGGGTCGAAGAACATGTCCTTGTCACCCGGGTCGCTGGCCACGATCTGCTCGGAGCGCACCACCCAGATGCTGCTGCCTTCCTGGCGGCGGGTGTACACGTCACGCGCCATCTGGATCGCCATCTTCGAATCTGCCGCGTGCAGGCTGCCGCAGTGCTTGTGGTCGAGGCCGGCCTTGCTGCGAACGAACACTTCCCACAGGGGCCACTCTTGTTTCTGTTCGACGGTCATGCCGCCTCCTTCATTGGTTGCTTGTTGGCATGGGCCATCGCGGCTTCGCGCACCCATGCGCCGTCTTCCCAGGCGTCGACACGCGCCTGCAGGCGTTCGCGGTTGCAGGGGCCGTCGCCGCCGATCACGCGCCAGAACTCGCTCCAGTCGATGGCGCCGAAGTCATGCGCCTGGCGCTCTTCGTTCCACTTCAGGTCGGGGTCGGGCAGGGTCACGCCGAGGATGGCGGCCTGCTCGACGGCGGCGTCGATGAACTTCTGGCGCAGCTCGTCGTTGCTGAAGCGCTTGATGCCCCAGCGCATCGATTGCGCGCTGTTGGGCGACTGGTCGTCCGGCGGGCCGAACATCATGATCGACGGCCACCACCAGCGGTCGACCGCGTCCTGCACCATCGCCTTCTGTGCGTCGGTGCCGTGGGTCATCATGGTGAGCAGGGCTTCGTAGCCCTGGCGCTGGTGAAAGCTCTCCTCGCGGCAGATGCGGATCATGGCGCGGGCGTACGGCGCGTACGAGCAGCGGCAGATCGGCACCTGGTTCATGATGGCCGCGCCGTCGACCAGCCAGCCGATGGTGCCCATGTCGGCCCAGGTCAGCGTGGGGTAGTTGAAGATCGAGCTGTACTTGGCCTTGCCGCTGTGCAGCGCGTCGAACATCTGGTCGCGCGAGGTGCCCAGCGTTTCGGCGGCGGCATACAGGTAGAGGCCGTGGCCGCCTTCGTCCTGCACCTTGGCCAGCAGGATGGCCTTGCGCTTGAGCGTGGGCGCGCGGCTGATCCAGTTGCCTTCGGGCAGCATGCCGACGATTTCGGAGTGCGCGTGCTGGCTGATCTGGCGCACCAGCGTCTTGCGGTAGTGCTCGGGCATCCAGTCTTTTGCCTCGATGAAGTCGCCGGCATCGATGTGCGCGTCGAAGCGCTCTTCGAGCCGCATTTCCTCGGCGGAGCGCACGACCTTCTGCTTGCCGTCGCCTGCGTCCTTGCCCATGGTGTCCATTGCCTGGGTGTACATGTGCGTGTCCTTTCGGTGGGGTGTGAGGGGCGGCTCAGCGCGGGCGCGTGTCGATCACGCGGCGTGCCTTGCCGGTCTGGGTGCGTTCCATCTCGTTGGGCGCGTGAACCACCACGCGCGTGGAAATGCCGATGAGCGTCTTCACGCGGTGCTGCACCCATTCGCCGATGGCGGTGCGGTCCGCCGAGGCGGCGTCGGCGGGGTTGAGCTCGCAGTGCACCTCGACCTGGTCGAGCTTGTCGGCGCGGCTCACGTGCACCTGGTAGAGGCCCGACAGCGCCTTGTGCGCGAGCACGATTTCTTCGACCTGCGTGGGGAAGACGTTGACGCCGCGGATGATCATCATGTCGTCGCTGCGCCCGACGATCTTGCCCATGCGGCGGAACGAACGCGAGGTGGGCGCCAGCAGGCGCGTGAGGTCGCGCGTGCGGTAGCGCACGATGGGCATGGCCTCTTTGCTCAGCGAGGTGAAGACCAGTTCGCCTTCTTCGCCGTCGGCCTTCAGCTCGCCGGTCTCGGGGTCGATGATCTCGGGGTAGAAGTGGTCTTCCCAGATGACGGGGCCATCTTTGCTCTCGACGCATTCGCTGGCCACGCCGGGGCCCATCACTTCGCTCAGGCCGTAGATGTCGACGGCGTCGATGCCGGCCTTGGCCTCGATGTCGCGGCGCATGGCTTCGGTCCACGGCTCGGCGCCGAAGATGCCGACCTTCAGCGAGCTGTCTTTGGCGTCGAGGCCCTGGCGCTCGAACTGCTCGATGATCACCTGCATGTAGCTGGGCGTGACCATGATGATGTCCGGCTTGAAGTCCTGAATGATCTGCACCTGCTTCTCGGTCTGGCCGCCCGACATCGGGATGACGGTGCAGCCGGCGCGCTCGGCGCCGTAGTGCGCGCCGAGGCCGCCGGTGAAGAGGCCGTAGCCGTACGACACGTGCACCATGTCGCCGGGCCGCCCGCCCGCAGCGCGGATGGAACGCGCCACGAGATTGGCCCAGGTGTCGATGTCCTTCAGCGTGTAGCCGACCACGGTCGGCTTGCCGGTGGTGCCCGACGACGCATGGATGCGCGCGACGTTTTCGCGCGGCACGGCGAACATGCCGAAGGGGTAGTTGTCGCGCAGGTCGCTCTTCACCGTGAACGGAAACTTCGACAGGTCGGCGAGCGACTTCAGGTCGTCGGGGTGCACGCCCTTGGCATCGAAGGCCTTGCGGTAGTGCGGCACGTTGTCGTAGGCGCGCTGCAGCGTGGCGCGCAGGCGGGTGAGCTGCAGCGCGGCGATCTCGTCGCGGCTGGCGGTTTCGATGGGGTCGAGGTCGCCGGGGGCGGGGTGCTTCACGGTCATGTCTGTTGTCTCCTCAGGCGGCAGCGGCGTTCGGGACGGCGGGGCGGCCCTTGGCTGTGTAGGAACGGCCGCGGAACATCGCGATGCGCTCGCCGCGCTGGTTGGTGATTTCGGTGTCGTACACGCCGGTGCGGCCGGCCTTGGACACCTCGTGGCAGCGCGCGGTGAGCAGGTCGCCCTCGCGCGCCGGGGCGATGAAGTCGATGGCAAAGCCCGAGGCCACGGTCAGCTCGTTGTACGAGTTGCAGGCAAAGGCGAAGGTCGAGTCGGCCAGCGTGGCCATGAAGCCGCCGTGGCAAATGGCGTGGCCGTTGAGCATGTCGGCGCGCACGCGCATCTCGATGGTGGCCTGGCCGGGGCCGACCTCGACGATGCGCATGCCCAGGCCCTTGCTGGCGTTGTCGTTCTCGAACATGCCGTCGCGGACGTACTCGGCCGTCTGCTGGGGTGTGCGGGTGGTGTCGGTCATGGCTCAGCGATCCTTGAACACGGGGGCGCGCTTGGCGCGGAAGGCTTCGACGCCTTCGCGGTAGTCGTTGGCGTTGCCCATGTCGCGCTGGAGGCGGGCTTCTTCGGCGAGTGCTGCGTCAAGGTCCATGTCTTGCGCGGCGGCCATGGCCTGGCGCGTGGCGACGAGGGCGCGGGTCGGCATGCCGGCCAGCTTCAGTGCGAGCGCCGCCGTGGTTTCAGTCAGCGCCGCGTCGTCCACGCATTGCCAGATCAGGCCGATGCGAGCGGCTTCTTCCGCCGGCAGCTTGTCGCCCAGCAGCGCGATGCCGAGTGCGCGAGCCGAACCCACGAGGCGCGGCAGCAGCCAGGTGCCGCCGGTGTCGGGCACGAGGCCGATCTTGGTGAAGGCCTGGATGAAGCTGGCCGAGCGGGCCGCCACCACGAGGTCGCAACACAGCGCGAGATTGGCGCCTGCTCCGGCCGCAACACCGTTGACAGCTGCGATCACCGGCACCGGCATCGAGCGCAGGCGCGCGACCAGCGGGGCGTAGTAAGTGGAGATGACGTGGCCCAGGTCCTTGGGCGCGGCGCCGGGTGTCGGGTCGGGGGCGACCGAAGGGTCGGCCAGGTCCTGCCCTGCGCAGAAGGCACGGCCTGCGCCCGTGAGCACCACGCAGCGCACGCTTTCGTCTTGAGCCGCCAGCTCCAGCGCCGCCATGAGTTCGGCGTGCAGCTGCGTCGTGAAGCTGTTGAGCGCCGCGGGGCGGTTGAGGCTCAACGTGCGCACGGCGCCGGCGTTGCCGGTGAGTACCAAAGGCTCAGTCATCGCGTGTCTCTTTCATCCTTTGTGGGAGCGGATCGGAGCGCAAACACTATTGACCGACCGTTCGGTTGATTTTAGTATCGAGCCTGCAACCGGCACAAGCTGGAGCTATTCAGGGCAAACCCTGAGTCCCGCAAAAAATAAAGGAGACCGAATGCCCAGCTATTCCATCGACGGCGTAATTCCGGTCGTCGACCCGAGCGCGTACGTGCACCCCACTGCCGTGCTGATCGGCGACGTGATCGTCGGCCCGAACTGTTATGTAGGCCCCTGCGCCAGCCTGCGCGGCGACTTCGGCCGCATCGTGCTGGAGGAGGGCTCGAACGTGCAGGACCACTGCTGTGTGCACGGCTTTCCCGACAACGACACGGTGATCGAGGTCAACGGCCACATCGGCCATGGCGCGATCCTGCACAGCTGCATCGTGCGGCGCGACGCGCTGGTGGGCATGAACGCTGTGGTGATGGACGAGGCCGAGATCGGCGAGAAGGCCATCGTCGCGGCCTGTGCCTTCGTGCCGGCCGGCATGAAGGTGCCGGCACGTTCGCTGGTCGCGGGCATTCCGGCAAAGGTGAAGCGCGAGCTGAGCGAGGACGAGATCGCGTGGAAGCTCGAAGGCACGCAGACCTATCAGGAGCTCACGGTGCGCAGCCTGGCGAGCCTGCATGAGGTGGCGCCGCTCGCGCAGGTGGAGGCAGACCGCCCGCGCCTGCCGGCCACCGAGGTGCGTTCGCTCATTGCCACCAAGCGGGGCTGACCCCATTCGCGCTTCGTGCAAGATCGCGCGTTGTCTCCAACAGTCCAACCCAGGAAACCGACCCGATGCCGCGTGGAAGATCCGCCACTTACGACGATCAGCGTGAACTGATCCTCGCGCAGGCCGCCCAGCTGTTCGCGCGCAGCGGCTATCCCGCCACCTCGATGAACCAGGTGGCCGAGGCCTGCGGCCTCTCGAAGGCCACGCTCTATCACTACTACAAGGACAAGAGCAGCCTGCTGATCAGCATCGCCGAGACGCACGTCTCCAAGCTCGCGGCGCTGGTGGCCGAGGAAGAGGCCTCGACGCACACCGACGAGCAGCGCCTGCGCCGCTTCATCTACCGCATCGTCGAGGAATACGCCGGCGCGCAGGACGCGCACCGCGTGCTGACCGACGACGTGCGCTTTCTCGCGGAAGCCGACCGCGAACGCGTGCTCGACAAGGAGCGCGAGGTGGTCGCGGGCTTTGCGCGTGCGGTGTCTGCGCTGCGCCCCGGTGCGCCGAGTGACGACCTTGCCAAGCCGCTGACCATGCTGCTGTTCGGCATGATCAACTGGATGTTCACCTGGATGAAGCCGGGCGGCCGGCTCGACCACGCGGCCATTGCGCCGATCGTGGCCGATCTGTTCCTGGGGGGCATCGGGGCGGTCAAGACGCCCGATGCGCCTGCGGCCAAGCCACGCAGATCCTCTAAAGAATCCGGTTGAACCAGAGCAGCGACAGCCCCGCCGACAGCAGCGTCAGCACCGCCGCGCACATCGCGAACAGCGCCGAGATTTCGGTTTCCTTTTTCTCCACCGTGAGCTTGGAGCTCAGTGTCTCGTAGACCTTCTTCAGGTCGTTCGCGGTGCCGGCGTAGAAGTACTCGGCGTTCGTCTTGTTGGCGATGGCCTTGAGCGTGTCTTCGTCGAGCCGTACGCGCATCGACCAGCCTTCGAAGCCGATGGTTTCGCCATCGACGGTGCCCACGCCCACCGTGTAGATGCGCACGCCGCGGTCGGCCGCAGCCTTGGCCGCATCGAGCGGGTCGACGCCGGTGGTGCGCTGGCCGTCGGTCAGCATGATGATCGCGGCGGAGGTGAAGGAACCCGGCGCCACGGGTGTGAAGTCCTTGAGCTTCTTCTCGTTCTGGTCGATCGGCATGCCGCGCTGGCGGCTCGGCGCGCTGAACTGCTCGACGTCGATGCCCGCATCGGGGAACAGCGTGGCCAGCGACACCACGATGGCATTGCCCGTGGCGGTGGCGCGCTGGAGCTGGAAGCTGTCGATGGCGGTCACCAGGTCTTCGTGGTTGGTGGTGGGCAGTTGCGCCACCTGCGCGCTGCCCGCGAAGGCGACGATGCCTACCTTCACGCTGCGAGGCAGGTCCTTGATGAAGCTCTTGGCTGCCTCCTGCGCCGCCACGAGCCGGTTGGGCTGCACGTCGGCCGCGCGCATGCTGCCCGACACGTCCATTGCCAGGATGATGGTCTGCTGGTTCGACGGCAGCACCACCACCGCCATCGGCCGCGCTGCGGCCACCAGCATCGCAGCCATGGCCAGCAGGAAAAGCAAGGGCGGAATGTGCCGCCGGATGCTCTGCCCGGCGCCCATGGCTTCGCGCACGATCGACAGGCTGGCGTAGCGCACGGCCAGCTTCTTCTTGCGCCGCAGCAGCCAGAGATAGAGCAGGATCAGCAGTGGCAGGGCCGCCAGCAGCCAGAGGAATTGAGGCCAGAGAAAAGTCATGCTGCCACCGCCTTCATGCCAGCTGGGCCTCCGATGCGCGTGCGGCGCTTGCGCATATCGGCGAAACGGACGATGGCTTCCACCAGGTCGTCCTGGGTCGAGAGCTCGAGCGCGTCGACGCCTGCCCTTGCCAGCGCCTCGCGCAGTGCGGTTTCACGCTCGGACGCCAGGCGCGCGAAGCGCTTGCGAAAACCGGCGTCGTGGGTGTCGACCCACAGCTGCTCGCCGGTCTCGGCATCGCGCAGCGGCACCAGGCCGAGGTCGGGCAGTTCGAGTTCGAGCGGGTCGAACAGGCGCACGGCGACCACTTCATGGCGTTGCACCAGCTGGCCCAGCGGGCGCTCCCAGCCGGGTTCGCTCAAAAAGTCGGACACCACGAACACGGTGGAGCGGCGCGGCATCAGCGTGGCGGCCGACTTGAGCAGGCCATCCAGGCGCGTCATGCCTTTCTGCGTGGGGGCGGTCTCGGCCTTGCCGGCGCGCTTTTCCATCGCATGCAGCAGGTGCAGCACGTGGCGCCGTCCGCTGCGCGGCGGAATCACCGCTTCGAGGTCGCTGCCGTAGACCAGTGCTCCGACCCGGTTGCCGTGCCGCGTGAGCAGCCGTGCCAGCACGCCGACGAAGCCCGCCGAGATCTCGCGCTTGGCCTTCAGGCCCGAGCCGAAATCGACCGAGCGGCTCAGGTCGAGCACGAACCACGCGGCCATCTCGCGGTCTTCGGTGAACACGCGCACATGCGGCGTCTGCAGCCGCGCGGTGACGTTCCAGTCGATGTGGCGCACGTCGTCGTGGTGCTGGTACTCGCGCAGGTCGGCCAGGTCGAGTCCGGTGCCGCGCATCAGCGTGCGGTAGTCGCCCTGCAACAGGCCGTCGAGGCGGCGGATCACGGTCCATTCGAGCCGGCGCAGCGCGCGCTCGGCCCCACCGGCTTCTGCGGCGAGCCGTTCGTCGTTTGCGGCCGCGGGGGCCTTACGCCACCAGCTTTTCATGCGATTTCAGGGAACACCGCGGAACCGGCTTTGCCGGGCCGCTGGTGTTGCCCCCTGCAAGGGGGTTGGCGAAGCGACACGAAGTGCGCGAAGACTGGGGGTGTGCTCATTTCAGGCCACCAGCTTTTCATGTTCGAGCGGTTTCGGTGGAGCAGGGACTGCACGCATGATCTTCTCGACCAGGCCATCGGGCGTCAGGCCTTCGGACAAGCCTTCGTAGGAGAGCGTCACGCGGTGGCGCAGCACGTCGGGCACCAGCGCCGTCATGTCTTCCGGCAGCGCATAGCTGCGGCCACGCAAGAGCGCCAGGGCGCGTGCGCCTTCGGTCAGGCTGATGCTCGCGCGCGGGCTGGCGCCGAAGGTGATGAAGCGGCGCAGGTCCTTCAGGCCGTGCTTCTCGGGCGTGCGCGTGGCCGACACCAGCTTCACGGCGTACTGGATGAGCGAAGGGTCGACGTACACGCGCCGCGCCTCGGCCTGCAGCGCCGCGAGCTGCTCGGTGGTGGCGACCGGCGTGGCGTTGACGGGCGGGCCGATCACGCGCTGGACGATGACGAACTCTTCCTCGTCGCTCGGGTAGTCGACCAGCACCTTCATCATGAAGCGGTCGACCTGCGCCTCGGGCAGCGGATAGGTGCCCTCGGTCTCGATGGGGTTCTGCGTGGCCATCACGAGGAAGGGGCGCGGCACCTTGTGCGTTTCGCCGGCAATGGTGACCTGGCGCTCCTGCATCACTTCGAGCAGCGCGCTCTGCACCTTGGCCGGCGCGCGGTTGATTTCGTCGGCCAGCAGCAGGTTGGCGAACACGGGGCCGAGCGAGGTGCTGAACTCGCCGGTCTTCTGGTTGTAGATGCGCGTGCCCACGAGGTCGGCCGGAACCAGGTCGGGCGTGAACTGGATGCGCTTGAACTGGCCGCGCACGGTGTCGGCCAGCGTCTTGATGGTGAGCGTCTTCGCAAGGCCCGGCACACCTTCGACCAGCAGGTGCCCGCCCGCAAGCATGCCGACCATCACGCGCTCCAGAAAGCGGTCCTGGCCCACGACCACGCGCTTCACCTCATAGAGGATCTGCTCCATCAGTTCGGCGGTGCCGGCGGGCGTGGGATTGACGGTCTCTGCTGTGCTCATGCGAAGGACTTTCGAAGAAGGATCGGTCAGAACGGTGGCGAACCCGCGGCGGACGCGGCGTTCTCGATGGGCACCGCGAAGCCGATGCCGATGAAAGTGCGCTGCTGCGTCGGGTTGAGGATGGCGGTGACGATGCCGAGCACCTCGCCGTCCATGTTGATCAGCGGCCCGCCTGAATTGCCCGGATTGGCTGCGGCATCGAACTGGATCAGGTTGCCCAGCTCCTGCTTGCCTTCGGGCGAGCGGAACGAGCGCTTCAGGCCCGACACCACGCCAGCCGACACCGATGGCCCGATGCCGAACGGAAAGCCCACGGCCGCCACCTGGTCGCCGGGGCGCAGGTCGGCGGTCGAGCGCATGGTGGCGGGGATCAGGTCGTCGGGAATCTTTTGCGCCTGCAGTACCGCGAGGTCGTTCTCGGGCTGCACGCCGGTGATGGTGGCGATGGCTTCCAGCCCGTCGTAGAAGGTGACCTTGATCTTGTCGGCGCCTGCGACCACGTGCAGGTTGGTGAGGATCACGCCCTTGTCGACGATCACCACGCCCGTGCCCACGCCGCGCTCGACCTCGCCCGGGGCCTCGCCGTCGTTGGGTGCTTCAGGCGGCTTGCCCTTGGCGATGTTGCGTCCGCGCTTCTGGGTCTTGGCTTCGGGCGTGTGCTTTTCTTCGCCGTAGCTCACCACCCGTACCACCGAGGGCCGGATGATGTCGGCCGCCTTGGCCGCGGGCGAGGGCAGGGTGTTGGTCTGCAGCGTGCGCAGCACGGCCGCGTCGATGTCTTTTTGCGTGAGTGCCTTGGCGCCCGGGCGCGGCATCCACAGGGCGGCGCCGGTGACCAGCGCGGCCGACAGCAGGAAGAGCAGCGCGAAGCTGCGGCGACCGGGTTGCCAGCCGGGTTTTTTCGCGGGAGCAGCCTGCAGGGACTGGCCCCCGCCGGCGTTTTCAGCCGATGCTGGCGCATCCGCCCGTTCGGCCGCCTCGTCTGCGGCCGGTGGCAGCGTGCGGGGCGAACGGCTGTAGAAAGCGGGCCTGCGCATCGGAGCACCTCCGGCTAAAAAATCGCGTGAAGGAGTTCACAGTAGCACGCTTTCCGCGCCTGCGCATCCCATCAGGCATCATCGTGCGATGGCTACCTTCGTCGATACCCACTGCCATCTGGATGCGCCCGAATTCGGTGCGGAGATGCCGGCCCTGCGCGCCCGCGCCGCCGGGCTGGGGGTGGCGATGTGCGTGATCCCGGCGGTGGCCGTCTTCAATTTCGCCGCCGTGCGCGAACTGGCCCACGCGCAGGGCGATGCCTACGCGCTGGGAATCCACCCGTTGTGCACCGGCGAGGCGAAGGACGAAGACCTTGAAACCCTCGATGCCGAACTGACCGCACGGCGCGGCGACCCGCGGCTCGTGGCGGTCGGCGAGATCGGGCTCGACTACTTCGTCGAGGGGCTCGACGGCCCGAAGCAGGAGCGCTTTTTTCACACTCAGTTGCAACTGGCACGCAAGCATGGGTTACCCGTGCTCATCCACGTGCGGCGCTCGGTCGACAAGGTGCTCAAGCATCTTCGCCAGACGGCGGGCGGCAGGCCGTGGCAGGGCATTGCCCATGCCTTCAACGGTAGCGAGCAGCAAGCCCATGCGTGCATCGATCTCGGGTTGAAGCTGGGCTTCGGCGGCGCGGTGACCTTCGAGCGGGCCCTGCAGCTGCGGCGACTGGCAACCACGCTGCCAATCGAATCGATCGTGATGGAGACCGATGCGCCCGACATCCAGCCGCACTGGCTGTACCGCACGCAGGCCCAGCGCGACGCCGGCCAACCGCAGGGCCGCAACGAGCCGGCCGAGCTGCCGCGCATCGCCGAAGTGGTGGCCGGCCTGCGGGGCATGGGCATCGACGAACTGGCCGCGGCCACCACCCGGAACGCGCTCGAAACGCTTCCGCGTCTCGAAAACCTCATGGCCATGTCGGAGCGCCCGCCGCAACCCGCGTAGGCCAATGCCCCGACCTGCCCGGATGCGTGCAGATGCCGTGGATTTGCTGTCATCCTTGAACTTCACCAGTTCGTTGCTGGTTCAGTGGCAAGTCAGTCACTCAAAACTTCATCCAACAAGGAGCTTTACATGACCACGTCTTTCATTCGCACCGTGCCCGTCGTCCTCGCGCTGGCGCTCGCCTCCATCGGCGTGTCGGCCGTGGCCCAGACCACCGCGCCTGCTGCCACCGCCCCGGCCCCGGCCGAGCCCTCCACCACTGAAAAGGTGAAGGAAGCCGGCAAGGACGCTGTTGACGCCACCAAGCGCACCACCAAGAAGGCCGTCAACGCCACCGAAAAGGGCGCCAAGAAGGCCTGGAGCGCCACCAAGCGCACGACCAAGAAGGCGACCACCGCCACCAAGCATGCAGCCACCAAGACCGGCGAAGTCGTCGAGAGCGCCGGCCACAAGACGGCCGACGGCATGCGCAGCACCGGCAAGGCCATCGGCGAGAAGATCCCCGGCACGGCCGAGAACGAAGCCGCCAAGAAGTAAGAGCTGACAAGCCGGCTTCGGCTTTCGCGAAAGAACCCGCTTCGGCGGGTTTTTTCATGGGCCGCGCAAGTGCACGCGGGACGGTGGCACGATTGCCGCCCATGAATCCACCCGCCGCATCCGATGCCGCCAGCTCCATGCTCACGGGGTTGGCGCCCATCGTCTCGCCTGCAACGGCCGTGCTCATCCTCGGCAGCTTCCCCGGGGTCAAGTCGCTCGAGCGGCAGCAGTACTATGCACACCCCCAAAACCAGTTCTGGAAGATCTTGCAAGCTGTCTGGCCCGAAGTCCCTTTGCCGTCGGGCGTAGACAGCTACGCGCAGCGCTGCCGCTGGCTGCTCGACCGCGGCCTGGGCGTGTGGGACGTGTACGCGTCTTGCGAGCGCGAGGGCAGCCTCGACTCGGCCATCCGCGCGCCCGTGGCGAACGACATTGCCGGGCTGCATCTGCCGAAGCTCGCCGCCATTGCGCACAACGGCGGCGAGAGCTTCAAGCATGCGCGCCATACGCGCACCCTCGGCGTGCCGGTCTACCAGCTGCCTTCCACCAGTCCTGCCAATGCGTCGTGGAGCTTCGAGCGCAAGCTTGCGGCGTGGCGCGAGGTGCTGGCCACCCACAAACTAGTCGTCTGACGGCATCGATGGCATCGAGCAAAACTTCTATTTCTCTCCCCGAAGTCAATTTCTCCGACTGGGGCGACATCCGCTACCTGCACCTGGGCACCGAATGGGTCCAGGGTTCGATGAAGCTCGACGCGCCTTTCGAGATCGAACTCGAATATGTGCAGCGCATGATGGCCTGGCTGCTGTTTGCCGACGGCAAGACCGTGGCCACCCGCCATGCGATGCAGCTCGGCCTGGGGGCAGCCACGCTCACCAAGTTCAGCCGCAAGATCCTGCGCATGCGCACCACCGCGATCGAGCTCAATCCGCAGGTGGTGTCGGCCTGCCGCGGCTGGTTCAAGCTGCCGCCTGACGACCCGAAGCTGCGCGTGGTGATCGCCGACGCCGCAGCCGAGATCCGCAAGCCCGGATGGCACGGCACTGTCGATGCCTTGCAGGTCGACCTGTACGACCACGAGGCCGCCGCGCCTGTGCTCGACAGCGAAGACTTCTATGCCGACTGCCGCGCGCTGCTCACCGAAGACGGCTGCATGACGGTCAATCTCTTCGGCCGCTCGTCGAGCTACGAGCGCAGCCTCGAAAAGATCGCCGGCGCATTCGGCGCCGACGCCGTCTGGGCCTTCAAGCCGACGCGCGAAGGCAACACGGTGGTGCTCGCGCAGCGCACGCCGAGCCGTCCGAAGCGCGAGGCGCTTGCCGAGCGCGCCCAAACGATCCAGACTCGCTGGGGCTTGCCCGCGCCGAAATGGTTGCGAGTCTTCAAGCCCCTGAATATTTCAATCACTCGACCTGCCGGCTCATGAGCGCTGTTCCCGCTGTTTCTGCTCCCGCCCCCCTGGCCGCCCGCCACGAAGGCCCGCTCGACCTGCGGCGCCTTATTGAATGGCTCGCCGCCGATGGCGTGATTTCCCCGGTCGAAGCCAAGCGCACCATCGCGCGCTGCGCACAGGCCGAAAGCCGGCAGGCACCGCTGGTGCGGCTGGCCAACGTGGCCATGACGCGAGAGAGCGACAACAAGCCGCTGGACCTCGAAATGCTTACGCAATGGCTCGCGGGCCGCGCCGGGCTCACGTACCTGCGCATCGACCCGCTCAAGGTCGACGTGGGCAAGGTGGCCGACACCATGAGCGCCGCCTACGCGGAGCGCCACAAGGTGTTGCCGGTGCAGGTGCTGCCCAACGAGGTGGTGGTGGCCACGGCCGAGCCTTTCCTCACCGACTGGATCGCCGAGGTCGAGCGCCAGGCGCGCCGCTCGGTGCGCCGCGTGGTCGCCAACCCGGCCGACATCCAGCGCTACACGGCCGAGTTCTTCGCGCTGGCGAAGTCGGTGCGCGCCGCGCAGAAGGCCGGCGGCAACACCGGCGGCGCGAGCTTCGAGCAGCTGGTGGAGCTCGGCAAGAGCAACAAGCAACTCGACGCCAACGACCAGAGCGTGGTGCAGGTGGTCGACTGGCTGTGGCAGTACGCCTTCGACCAGCGCGCGAGTGACATCCACCTGGAGCCGCGCCGCGAGCAGGGCGTGATCCGCTTTCGCATCGACGGCATCCTGCATCCGGCCTACCAGATGCCGATGGGCGTGATGAACGCGATGGTCGCGCGCATCAAGCTGCTGGGCCGCATGGACGTGGTGGAAAAGCGCCGTCCGCTCGACGGCCGCATCAAGACCCGCAACATGCGCGGCGACGAAGTCGAAATGCGCCTGTCGACCCTGCCGACCGCCTTCGGCGAGAAGATGGTGATGCGGATCTTCGACCCCGACACGGCAGTGAAAGATCTCGACGCGCTGGGCTTTGCGCAGCACGACGCGCAGCGTTGGGAACAGCTGGTCACGCGGCCCAACGGCATCATCCTGGTGACTGGGCCCACGGGTTCGGGCAAGACCACCACGCTGTATTCCACGCTCAAGCGCGTCGCGACCGAAGAGGTCAACGTGAGCACGGTGGAAGACCCGATCGAAATGATCGAGCCCTCGTTCAACCAGACGCAGGTGCAGCCGCAGCTGGACTTCGGGTTTACCGAAGGCCTGCGCGCGCTGATGCGGCAGGACCCGGACATCATCATGGTCGGCGAAATCCGCGACCTCGCCACCGCCGAGATGGCGGTGCAGGCCGCGCTCACCGGCCATCTGGTGTTCAGCACGCTGCACACCAACGACGCGCCGAGCGCCATCACGCGGATGATGGAGCTGGGCGTGCCTTCGTACCTCATCAACGCGGTGATGCTGGGCGTGCTCGCACAGCGGCTGGTGCGCACGCTGTGCCCCAACTGCAAGCAGCCCGACGACACCGTCACCCGCGAGAAGCTGGAGACCATCGTCAAGCCGTGGCAGATCACGGGCTCGGTGCGCGCCTACAAGCCGGTGGGTTGTGTCGATTGCCGCATGACCGGGTACATGGGCCGCATGGGACTGTACGAACTGCTGAGCATCAGCGAGGCGTTCAAGGCGCAGGTCACGAAGGAGCCCAACCTGGGCGGGCTGCGCAGGCAGGCCGTGATCGACGGCATGCGGCCGCTGCGGCTGGCCGGCGCGCTGCGCGTGGCCGAAGGCGTGACGACCATCGAAGAGGTGCTGAGCGCCACGCCGCCGCTGGAATAATCCGGCAGTTCAGCATCTAAGAGGTCGCTGAGACCTTTCGGGTTATCCCTAGGCCGGCGGTTAGTGGAATCCACATCAGTCTGACCGGAAGCTGACTCGACAATCCCGCATCGAAATTTGTTCGAGGAGACTGTTCGTGAAGATCAAGAGTCAGAAAGACTTTTTCTCGGGTCTGATGTTCACGGTGGTGGGTGTGGCGTTCGCATGGGGCGCCACCACCTACACCGTGGGCACCGGGGCCCGCATGGGTCCGGGTTATTTCCCGTTGATGCTCGGCATCCTGATGGCCCTCATCGGCCTCGGGATCATGTTCAGCGGGCTCACCGTTGAAACCACCGACGGCGAAAAGATCGGCAAATGGGCCTGGAAGCAGGTGGTGTTCATCCTGGGCGCCAACCTCGCATTCGGCATTCTGCTCGGCGGCCTGCCGAGCATCGGCGTGCCGGCCATGGGCATGATCATCGCCATCTACGCGCTGGTGATCATCTCCAGCCTTGCGGGCCATGAGTTCAAGCTGCCCAGCGTGCTCGTCCTGGCCACTGTGCTGGCCGTCGGCAGCTATGTCGCGTTCATCTGGGCGCTGAAGCTCCAGATCCAGGTCTGGCCGACCTTCATCACCGGCTGAGAAGAAAGCTGCTCACATCATGGAATTGGTTGAACACCTCTCGATGGGTTTTGGCGTTGCCTTTACCTTCACCAACCTGCTGTACTGCCTCGTCGGCTGCATTCTGGGCACGCTGATCGGCGTGCTCCCGGGCATCGGCCCGGTCGCGACCATCGCGATGCTGCTGCCCGCCACGTACGCGCTGCCGCCCGTGTCGGCGCTGATCATGCTGGCCGGCATCTACTACGGCGCGCAGTACGGCGGCTCCACCACCGCGATTCTGGTCAACCTGCCGGGCGAATCATCGTCGGTGGTGACCGTGATCGACGGCTACCAGATGGCGCGCAAGGGCCGGGCGGGTCCGGCACTCGCCGCTGCCGGCCTGGGTTCGTTCTTCGCTGGTTGCGTCGGCACGCTGATCCTGGCCGCCTTCGCACCGCCGCTGACCGAGCTGGCCTTCAAGTTCGGCCCGGCCGAATACTTCTCGCTCATGATCCTGGGCCTGATCGGCGCCGTGGTGCTGGCTTCGGGCTCGCTGCTCAAGGCCATCGCGATGATCGTGCTGGGCCTGCTGATGGGTCTGGTCGGCACCGACGTGAACTCGGGTGTCGCTCGCTACAGCTTCGACATTCCGGAGCTCACCGACGGCATCGGCTTCGTGGCCATCGCCATGGGCGTGTTCGGTTATGGCGAAATCATTGCCAACCTCTCGCGCCCCGATGACGAGCGTGAAGTGTTCACTGCCAAGGTCTCGGGCCTGTTCCCGACCAAGGAAGACTTCAAGCGCATGGTTCCCGCGGTGCTTCGCGGCACGGCACTGGGCGCGGCTCTTGGCATCCTGCCTGGCGGCGGTGCGCTGCTGGCGGCTTTCGCGGCCTACACGATCGAGAAGAAGACCAAGCTGAAGCCGGGCGAAGTGCCCTTCGGCAAGGGCAACATCCGCGGCGTGGCGGCTCCCGAGTCGGCCAACAATGCCGGTGCGCAAACTTCCTTCATCCCGCTGCTGACGCTGGGCATTCCGCCCAACGCGGTGATGGCGCTGATGGTGGGCGCAATGACGATCCACAACATCCAGCCGGGTCCGCAGGTCATGACCAGCAACCCCGAGCTGTTCTGGGGCCTGATCGCCTCGATGTGGATCGGCAACGCAATGCTGATCATCCTGAACCTGCCGCTGATCGGCATGTGGATCAAGCTGCTGTCGGTGCCGTACAAGTACCTGTTCCCGGCGATCGTGCTGTTCTGCGCGATCGGCGTGTACTCGACCAACAACAACACCTTCGACATCTGGATGGTGGGCATCTTCGGTCTGGTGGGCTACACCTTCTTCAAGCTGGGTTGCGAGCCTGCGCCGTTGCTGCTGGGCTTCATCCTCGGGCCGATGATGGAAGAGAACCTGCGCCGCTCGCTGCTGCTGTCGCGTGGCGACTGGAGCGTGTTCGTGACGCGTCCGATCTCGGCGAGCCTGCTGGCTGCGGCTGCATTGCTGCTGATCATCGTGCTGCTGCCGGCTGTGAAGTCGAAGCGCGAAGAGGCCTTCGTCGAAGACTGACGGCGTTCTGCTCCCTTCAAGACGGCGCCTTCGGGCGCCGTTTTTCGTTGATGCGACGACTCTTTAGGTGAGCGTTCGGGGCGGCTTCATATGCTGCCGAGCCATCGCCAGAAAAGCCATGGCAGCCGGGTTGAGCGGGTGCTTGGCCAGCCGGATGGCGACCACCGGGTACTCCAGCGTGGGCCGCACCACGCCCAACGCCCGCAGGTTGGCCGGCATCAGCACTTCCACATAGCGCGGCAGCAGCGCTACCCCTGCACCCGCCTGGATGAGGCCGAAGGCTGTCGACAGCATCGACACGTGATGCACCACGCGCGGGTACACGTTGGCCATGCTCGACAGTTGGCGGCTCACCGCACGCCACACATTGGCGTCGGGGTTGACGTGGATGAAGGGCAGCGCCTCCAGGTGCCGGGCCTCGACCACGGCGTGCTGCGCCAACGCATGGTCGTCCCGCACGAAGAGGGCCATGCGGTCGGAGAACAGCGGCTCCGTTGCCAGCTCCGAGTGCTTCTGGCCGATGTCGGAGCCGAAGCCCAGGTCTGCCTCCTGCGAGAGGATGCGCGAGATCATCTGATCCGCGGTGCTGTCGAGCAGCGTGGTCGCGAGCGTCGGGTGCTTCTGCGAAAAACGGCCGAGCAACGGCGGCAACAGGGCGCCTGCAGTCAGATGGCCCACCGCCAGCACGATGCGGCCTTCGCGCAGCTGCGACTGCGAGCGGCAGGCATCGACGGATTCATCGATGAGCCGCAGCGCACGCACGGCCGTGTCGACCATCATCTGGCCCGCATTGGTCATGCGGATGCGGCGGCCGCGCACGACCAGCGGCTGCGCCAGCTCTTCTTCCAGGCGCTTGACCAGATGGCTGATGGCCGGCTGCGTGAGCTGCAATGCCTCGGCCGCCAGTGTGAAGCTGCCCGTTTCGGCCACCGCCGTCAGCGCCCGCAACTGCTGCAGCGAGATCTCTTCAGCGGTGTTCCTTGCCATAAACAGCTTTGATAGTTGAATAAGCAGAATTATCTGGCTTGATGCGCTGCCGCTGCATAGCATCCTTTTTTCGTTCACAGGCAAGAATTCCGTACATGAAACGCCTCCAGTTCCTCCAGGTGCTCGCCGTTGCGCTCGGCATGGCCGCTTCGTCCGCCAGCCTGGCCCAGGGCTACCCGAACAAGCCGATCCGCCTGATCGTGCCGTTCCCGGCGGCCGGCGCCACCGACCTCTTCGCCCGCACGCTGGGGCAGAAGATGGGCGAGAAGCTCGGCACCACGCTGGTGGTCGACAACAAGCCCGGCGCGGGTGGTGCCATCGGCTCCGACCAGGCTGCCAAGGCCCCGACCGATGGCTACACGATCCTGCTGGCCACCACCAGCACGCATTCGATCGGCCCGGCCGTCAGCAAGCTGCCCTACGACACGGTGCGCGACTTCACGCCCATCGCGCATGTAGGCGACGCGGCCAGCATCATGCTGGTGCCGGTCAATTCGCCCGCCAAGACGGTGCGCGAGTGGATCGACTACGCGAAGAAGAACCCCGGCAAGCTCAACTACGCATCGAGCGGCAACGGCACCATCGTGCAGCTCACGGCCGAGCTGTTCAAGGCGCAGGCCGGCGTGTTCGTCACGCACATTCCCTACAAGGGCACGGCGCTGGCCATTCCCGACCTGATCAGCGGCAAGATCGACGTGCTGTTCGACTCGCTGCCCACCGGCATGCCGCACGTGCGTGACGGCCGCCTGCGCGCACTGGGTGTTACCTCGCTCAAGCGCAGCCCGCTGGCGCCCGAACTGCCGCCGATTGCCGACACGCTGCCGGGTTACGAATCGAACACGTGGTTCGGCTTCTACGGCCCGAAGGGCCTGCCGGCCGACATCGTCGCGAAGATAAACAAGGCGGCCAACGAGGCACTTGCCGATCCTGAAGTGAAAGAGAAACTCGCGCGCCTGGGCATCGAGACCGCGACGCCGGGCACGCCCGACCAGTTCGCGAAGATGGTCGCCGCCGACGCTGCCAAGTGGAAGAAGATCGTCGTCGACCGCAAGATCACCAACGAATGAAGCAGAGAAAGAAGAGCACGCCGAAATGAACTTCGATTTCAACAACCCCTACCTCTCGACCCGCATCCCGATCTTCGCGCGCAACGTGGTGTCGACCTCGCACCCGCTGGCCTCGCAGGCCGGCCTGCGCATCCTGCAGCAGGGCGGCAACGCGGTCGATGCGGCCATTGCCACTGCCGCCGTGATGACGCTGGTCGAGCCGGTGAGCAACGGCCTGGGCAGCGATGCCTTCTGCATCCTGTGGGACGGCAAGGAGTTGCACGGCCTCAACGCCTCGGGCCCCGCGCCCAAGGCCTGGACGCCCGAGTACTTCAAGGCCAAGTACGGTGCCGACGCGGCCAATCCGCCCATGCGCGGCATCGACTCGGTCACGGTGCCGGGCGCTGTGCGCGGCTGGGTGGCCATGAGCGAGCGCTT
The DNA here is from genome assembly GCF_057814215.1 of Variovorax sp. F042. Taxonomy (NCBI): domain Bacteria; kingdom Pseudomonadati; phylum Pseudomonadota; class Betaproteobacteria; order Burkholderiales; family Comamonadaceae; genus Variovorax; species Variovorax sp. F042. The sequence continues at coordinate 561,142 of NZ_JBVASX010000002.1, read as the reverse complement.
CGGCAAGCTGCCGTTCGCCGACCTGCTGGTGCCGGCCATCGACATCGCCGAGCGCGGGTATCTTGTGCCGCCGGTGGTGCAGGGCAAGTGGGCTGCGGCCGCGCCGTTGCTGGGCTCGCAACCGGGCTTTGCGCAGACCTTCCTGCCGTGGGGCCGCGCGCCCGAGGTGGGCGAGCTGTTCCGCTTCACGGCCGCCGCGCGTGCGCTCAAGGCCATTGCACGCACCAAGGGCGAGGCCTACTACAACGGCGAGATCGCCGAGGCGCTGGCGAAGTTCTCGGCCGAGCAGGGCGGTGCGCTCACGGTGGCCGACCTCGCGGCCTACCAGCCCGAGTGGGTCAAGCCGATATCGCGCGACTACCGCGGCCACACGCTGCACGAGATTCCGCCTAACGGCCAGGGCATTGCCGCGCTCATCGCGCTCGGCATTCTCGAAAAGTTCGACATCGCCTCGCTGCCGGTCGACTCGGTGCAATCGCAGCATCTGCAGATCGAAGCGATGAAGCTGGCCTTTGCCGACGTGTACCGCTACGTGTCGGAACGCAAGACGATGGAAGTCACGACCGAGCAGATGCTCGACGATGCGTACCTCGCCTCACGCGCCCGCCTCATCGATGCGAAGAAGGCGCAAGACTTCAAGGCCGGCAACCCCGTCAAGGGCGGCACCATCTACCTCACGGCCGCCGACGAGAGCGGCATGATGGTGAGCTTCATCCAGAGCAACTACATGGGCTTCGGCTCGGGCTGCGTGGAGCCCGAATTCGGCATCAGCCTGCAGAACCGTGGTCACGGCTTCAGCCTGAAGGCCGAGAGCCCGAACGTGGTGGCGCCGGGCAAGCGCCCGTTCCACACCATCATTCCGGCCTTCCTCACCAAGGACGGCCAGCCGGTGATGAGCTTCGGCGTGATGGGCGGCAACATGCAGCCGCAGGGCCACATGCAGACGCTGGTGCGCATGCTCGACTACAAGCAGAACCCGCAGGCCGCCTGCGACGCTCCGCGCTGGCGCTTCAACGCGGGGCTCGAGATCAACGTCGAGGCCGCGATGAACCCGGCCACGGTGCAGGGCCTGCGCGACCTGGGCCACCACCTGGAAGTGATCAACGACTCGTACCAGGACTTCGGCGCCGGTCAGTTCATCTGGCGCGCGGGCGAGCCTTCGGTGGAAGGCTACGTGGCTGCCAGCGATCCGCGCCGCGACGGCCTGGCTGCAGGGTATTGAGCAAGGTCTCGAGGTTCCCGCGATGATCGGGGGATGAACAAGACAGCCGCATCGCTCGGCATCCCAACTCACGACGGCGCAAGAAAAGGCTATGCGTCCGGTCTGATACTCGCCACGCTGGGCGCCATCGCGTTCAGCGGCAAGGCCATCATCGTCAAGCTGGCGTACCGCTACGGCGTTGACGCCATCACGCTCATCATGCTGCGCATGCTGTTCGCGCTGCCGCTCTTTGCCGTGATGGCATTGTGGGCGGGGCGCGGCAAGCCCGCGCTCACCGGCCGCGACTGGATCGGCGTGATCGGGCTCGGCTTCTCGGGCTACTACCTCGCGAGCTTTCTCGACTTTGCGGGGCTCGCGTACATCTCGGCCAGCTTCGAGCGGCTGATCCTGTATCTCAACCCCACGCTGGTGCTGCTGTTCGGCTGGCTGATGTACCGGCGGCGCGCCACGCGCCAGCAGGTGCTGGGCATGGTCGTGAGCTATGCCGGCGTGCTGCTGGTGTTCGGCCACGAACTGTGGACCGGGGGCGGCGGCAAGGGCGGCGGGGCGGCGGCGTGGGGCGCGTTCCTGGTGTTCCTGAGCGCGGTGAGCTATGCGGGCTACCTCGTCTACAGCGGCGAGTTCGTCAAGCGCTTGGGGTCGCTGCGGCTCGTGGGACTGGCCACCACCGTGGCCTGCGTGCTGTGCATCCTGCAGTTCGTGCTGACGCGGCCGATGAGCGTGGCGATGCAGGTGGCGCCCGAGGTCATTTGGCTGTCGGTGCTCAACGCCACGCTTTGCACGGCAGTGCCCGTGCTGATGGTGATGATGGCCATCGAGCGCATCGGCCCGGCCGTGGCCGCGCAAACCGGCATGATCGGGCCGCTGTCGACCATCCTCATGGGGGTGGTCATACTGGGCGAGCCGTTCACGCCGTGGATCGCGGCCGGCACCGTGCTCGTCATCGCGGGCATTTTCGTTTTCACACGCAAGGGGCGCTGAAGCCCCTTGCCGTACTGACTTACTCACTGGAGCAACAACATGGATCTGGGTATTGCAGGCAAGACCGCGCTGGTGTGCGGCGCGAGCAAGGGGCTGGGCTACGGCTGCGCCGAGGCGCTGGTGCGCGAAGGCGTGAACGTGGTGATCGTGGCGCGCGGCGCCGAGGCACTGGAAGCGGCCGCGAAGAAGCTGACGGAAGCTGCAGGCGCATCGGGCCCGTTCGTCAAGCACGTGGCCGCCGACATCACGACCGAAGCCGGCCGCGCCGCAGTGTTCGCGCTGGGCCATGACTTCGACATCGTCGTCACCAACGCGGGCGGCCCGCCGCCCGGTGATTTCCGCAACTGGGACCGCGAGGCGTGGATCAAGGCGGTCGACGCCAACATGCTCACGCCCATCGAGCTGATCAAGGCCACGGTCGACGGCATGGCCAAGCGCGGCTTCGGCCGCATCGTGAACATCACGTCGAGCTCGGTGAAGTCGCCCATCGACATCCTGGGCCTGTCGAACGGCGCGCGCAGCGGCCTCACCGGCTTCGTGGCCGGCGTGGCGCGCACGCCCATCGCAGCGCAGGGCGTGACCATCAACAACCTGCTGCCGGGTTCCTTCGACACCGACCGCCTCAAGGGCACGATGGCCGGCGCGGCGCAGAAGTCGGGCCAGGACTTCGATACCGTCTGGGAAGCCCGCAAGAAGAACATTCCTGCGAAGCGCTTCGGCACGCCGGCCGAGTTCGGCGCCATCTGCGCGTTTCTCTGCAGCATGCAGGCCGGCTACATGACCGGCCAGAACGTGCTCGCCGACGGCGGGGCCTACCCGGGCACGTACTGAGCTCGCCCCCAGGCCGCGCGAGGCCCGGTGTTTTCAGCGCCGGGACGCCACCACGATCCCGCCCACGATAAGCAAAAACGCCGCGCCGTGGTACCAATGCGGCGGCTCCCGCAAAAAGGCCGCCGACAGCACCGCCGCGAACAGCGGCGTGAGGTTCATGAAGATGCTTGCCGCCTGCGGGCCCGCGCGTTGCACGCCGGTTCCCCAGCAGCGATACGCCACCACCGCGGGCCCGATGCCGATGAACAGCATCGCGGCGATGAGCGGCCAGCCCAGGTCGATGTGGGCGGGTGTCAGCGTCCATTCACCGGCGGCCAGCGCGCCCGACCATGCGACACCGAACACCAATTGCGACATCAGGAACGCGGCCCAGTCCTGCCGCACGGCCTTGGGCTCGTGCGTGCGCGCCAGTAGCCAGCTGTAGAAGGCCCAGGCGATGGTGCCCAGGATCATGTAGAGGTCGCCCGGCACCAGCCGCAGCCCAAGCAGTTGCTGCCATTCGCCGCGACTGAGCACCAGCAGCACGCCCACCATCGACAGCAGCGCGCCACCGATTTCGCGGGCACTGATGCGTGCGCCGAAGAACAGCGCCCCGGTCGCGAGCATCCACAGCGGCAGGCTGGAGCCGACCAGCGTCACGTTGATGGGCGTGGAGGTCTGCAGCGCCAAGTACTGGAACGCGTTGTACAGGCCGATGCCCAGCAGCCCGAGCACCGCGTAGCGTTTCCAGTGCGCCCACAGCGGGCTGTTGCGGCGCAACACCGGCGCGGCCAGCGGCAACAGCAGCGCGAACGCGATGACCCAGCGCACGAAGTTCAGCGTGAGCGGCGACACCATGTCGCGCACCAGCCGGCCGACCACGGCATTGCTGGCCCAGAGCAGCGGCGGAACGACGAGCAGGAGAACGGTGAGGGGAGCGAGGCGCTGCGGCTGTGTCTGCATGGCCGCCGACTCTACCGGGCAATGATGCCCCGCGCCGCCACGGGAAACCCAGACGTGGCAGGATGCCCATCCCTCTTCTTTTCCTGTGTGTGGAGACTGCAACGATGATGAGCAAAGCCGTCCGTATCGACCGCCATGGCGGCCCCGAAGAACTGAAGATCGTCGACGTGGAAGTCGGCGAGCCCGGCCCCGGCGAGATCCGCATCCGCCACAAGGCCGTGGGCCTGAATTTCATCGACACCTATCAGCGCAGCGGGCTCTACCCGTTCGCGATGCCGCTGCAGTTGGGCATGGAAGCCTCGGGCATCGTCGAGGCGGTGGGCGAGGGCGTGACGCACCTGAAGCCCGGCGATCGCGCCGCCTATGCCAGCCCGCCGCCGGGCGCCTACTGCGAACTGCGCGTGATGCCGGCCAAGTGCGTGTGCAAGCTGCCCGACGACATCTCCTTCGAGACTGGCGCGGCCATGATGCTCAAGGGCCTGACCACCCAGTACCTGCTGAAGAAGACGCTGCCGGCCGAAGGCCTGCAGGCCGGCGACTTCATCCTGTTCCATGCAGCGGCCGGCGGGGTGGGCCTGATCGCCTGCCAGTGGGCCAAGGCGCTGGGCCTGCAGCTGATCGGCACGGCCGGCAGCGATGCCAAGTGCAAGCTCGCGCTGGCGCACGGCGCGGCGCACGCCATCAACTACAGTACCGAGAACTTCGCGGCCCGCGTGAAGGAGATTACCGGCGGCAAGGGCGTGAAGGTGGTGTACGACTCGGTGGGCAAGGACACCTTCGAAGGCTCGATCGACTGCCTGCGCCCCTTCGGCCTGCTTGCCATCTTCGGCAACGGCTCGGGTCCGGTGCCGCCGGTCAACCTCGGCTTGCTGGCGTCCAAGGGCTCGCTCTATGTGACGCGGCCAACACTGTTCACGCACATGGCCACGCGCGAAAGCACGCAGGCGATGGCCGACGACCTGTTCGCGGTGGTGCGAAGCGGCGCGGTGAAGATCCCGATCGACCAGCGCTATGCACTGGCCGACGTGCAGCAGGCGCACCGCGACCTGGAGGCGCGCAAGACCACGGGCTGCACGATCCTGACGCTCTGAATGGCTCCGGTGGGGCAGGGCGCCAGTCTTGTCCTACCGGCGGTGGGGTGTCATGCCTTCGACTTGTGCCGGGTGCACTTTGTAGCCTGTGAACACAGCGTAGAGACGAGCCAGCCCATGACCACAGTTCGCACTTTCATCGTCGAAGACAACCCGACCATCCGCAAGAGCCTTGTGGGCACGCTGCGCGAGGTGGCGCGAGTCGATCCGGTCGGCGAGGCCGAGTCAGAGGAGGAAGGCTCGCGCTGGCTTTCAGACAACCTGTCGCAGTGGGACCTGGCCATCGTCGACCTGTTCCTGAAGGACGGCACCGGTTTTCGCGTGCTCGAAGCGTGTCGCCACCGCGACCCGTCGCAGAAGATGGTGGTGCTCAGCAACTACGCCACGCCCGACATGCGGCGCAAATGCGTGCACCTCGGTGCCGATGCCGTGTTCGACAAGGCCACCGAAATCGACGACCTGATCGACTACTGCCTGCGCCACCGTCAGGCGCAGTTCAGTTCGCCCGCCGCACACTGAGGCAGGGGCATTTTTCGCCGACCGGCAGCCGCTGCCGGACTTCGCCGAAAATGCACCCTCAAAGGCGCGAGGAGCACGCGCCGGGCTCCGCAAATTGGCGACGAGATTCATGCGCGGAAATCACACATTCCCCTGCTGAGTCGGCCTGCGCGCCTGCAACGCGCGCAGCGCCCCAAGTTGCAACATGTCCCGCCCCCGCTTTCTTCCCGACAACTTCACCTTCGCGCTTCTCTCGGTCGTGACCTTTGCCAGCCTGCTGCCTGCAAGCGGCAAGGTGGCGCATTTCTTCGAGCTGCTCACGACCGCCGCCATCGGGCTGCTGTTCTTCCTGCACGGCGCCAAGCTGTCGCGCGAGGCGATCTTGAACGGGCTCACGCACTGGCGGCTGCACCTGCTGGTGTTCGGCAGCACCTTCGTGCTGTTTCCCATGCTCGGGCTGGTGCTCAAGCCACTGCTCCTGCCGCTGGTGACACCAGAGCTCTACACCGGCGTGCTCTATCTGTGCGTGCTGCCTGCCACGGTGCAGTCGGCTATCGCCTTCACGGCGATGGCTCGGGGCAACATGCCCGCCGCCATCTGCAGTGCATCGGCCTCCACGCTGCTGGGTGTGTTCATCACGCCGATTCTGGTCAATCTGGTGGTGCTGCCGAACGGCGGCCACGCAAGCTCGTCGCTGGACTCGATCGGACGCATCCTGCTGCAGTTGATGGTGCCGTTCGTGGCGGGGCATCTGCTGCGGCCGTTGATCGGCAAGTGGATACAGCGCCGCGCCGCGGTGCTGAAGTTCGTCGACCAGGGCTCGATCCTGCTGGTCGTCTACACGGCATTCAGCGCGGCCGTGATCGAGGGGTTGTGGAAGCAGGTGCCCGCGCATGCGCTGGTCGGGTTGCTGGTGGTGTGCGCGGTGGTGCTGGGGCTGGCGCTGAGCCTCACGACCCTGCTGGCGCGCAAGCTGGGCTTCGATACCGAGGACGAGATCACGATCGTGTTCTGCGGCTCCAAGAAGAGCCTGGCCAGCGGCATACCGATGGCGAAGGTGCTGTTCGCTTCGCACGCGGTGGGCGCGATCGTGCTGCCGCTGATGCTGTTCCATCAGATGCAGCTGATGGTGTGCGCCGTGCTGGCGCAACGCTATGCGCGGCGGGGGCGCGAGGCTTCCGTGCTGAAGACGGCCGAGCAGGCCGACTAGTCGGTCAGCCCTCGATCTTTCCCAGTCGAGACTCTCTCAGCCGGCTGGGCGCCAAGGCTCCGGCCGACTCCAGGATCGGATACGCAATCGAGCAGATGTGCGAGTTGATCCGCTTCAGGTCGCTGATCAGGTCGATGTGCAGCGAACTGGTCTCGATGCTCAGCGTGGTGCGGTCCGACAGCCGGTCCAGGTGGGTTGTGGCGTAGGCCCGCTCCAGGTTCCGGAAGCGCACCTTCTCTTCGAGCAGCTTCTGCGCATCGCGCACGTTGCCGTTCAGGAACACGCTCATGCTCAGCCGCAGGTTGGCCACCAGCCGCCCATGCAGCTCGACGATTTCCGCCATGCCCGCTTCAGAGAAGTTGCGCTGCGGTTTGATCTTCTTGTCTTCCACGTCAATGATCACGCGCTCGATGATGTCGCCGATCTGCTCCATGTTGATCGTGAAGCTGATGATGTCGGTCCAGCGCCGGCTTTCCTCTTCGCCCAGCGCCTCGCGCGAGATGCGGGTCATGTAGTACTTGATGGCCGAGTACAGCTCGTCCACCGTGTCGTCGAGCTGCCTCAGTTCCTGCGCGAGCCGCAGGTCGTTGTGTCGGATCACGTCGAGCGTGCCGATCAGCATGGTCTCCACGATGTCGGCCTGGTGCAGCGCCTCGCGCGCCGCATTCGAAATGGCGAGCGAGGGCGTCGACAGCGCCGACGGATCGAGGTGATGCGGCCGTGATGTGCCGGCCGGCTGCTGCGGTACCGGCAGCATGCGCATTACCAGCTTGGCGACCCACTGCGTGAGGCCGATGAACCCCACGCTGATCACGATGTTGAATGCCAGGTGGAACAGCACGACCCCGTGCGTCTGGTTGGGCAGCTGCGGCTGCACGTAGCGGATCCACAGGCCGATGAAGGGGGCGACGACGGCCACGCCCAGTGCCTTGAAGAGCAGGTTGCCCACAGTCACCTGCCGCACGGCCACCGCCGACTTGGCCGTGGTCAGCACTGCGAGCAGGCCGCTGCCCAGGTTGGCGCCGAGCACCAGGCCGAGCGCCACGTCCAGCGGCACCACGTTCGACGTAGCCATGGCCGCGACCAGCAGCACCACCGCGAGGCTCGAATAGGCCACGATGGCCAGCACCGAGCCGATGGTGATTTCAAGCAGCACGTCGCTGCTGATCGATGCGAGCAGCGCGCGCACTGCCGGCGAGGAGAACAGCGGCTCGGTCGCCTCCACCACCAGCTGCAGCGCCAGCAGCATCAGCCCGAGCCCGATCAGCACCCGGCCGACGCGCCCCGCCACGGTGGCCGAGCGCGTGATGAAGAGCACCACGCCCACGAAGATGAACATTGGAGAAAGCCACGACAGGTCTGCCGAGAACAGCACCGAGATCAGCGCAGTGCCCACGTCGGCGCCCCGCATCACCGCCAGCGCCGCCGGCAGCGTAACCAGGCCCTGCCCGACGAAGGACGAGGTCATCAGCGAGGTGGCGGTGCTCGACTGCACCAGGGCCGTCACGCCGATGCCCGAGAGGGCGGCCGTGAAACGGTTGCGCATGCTCTGCACGAGGATCTTGCGCAGGTTGGCGCCGAACACACGCAGCACGCCGGTGCGGACCAGGTGCGTGCCCCATACCAGCAGGGCAACGGCTGCCAGCAGATTCAGGAGATGCTTCATGGGGGGCGGGTTCTATCCTTTTCGTTTTGCTTCGTTTCGACCCCATTTTCCACAAGTGAGCGCTTCAGTCGATCAGCGCTCCGTTGTCGTGGAAAGGATAGGGGCCTTCGAAGCTGCCTGATGCCGCGAGATGAGTGACGAGCCGGCGTCCGCGCGCTGACCACGCGTGCACTCGGAATGAAGGCGGTTCCAATGTCCAGGCCGAGTCAGCATTGGGGGCCAGATCCAGGCAGACCTGATGGGCCTGCGCCGGCGAGGTCGAGGCGATGGTGCCGCCGAAACGCACGTCGATGGCACGGTGCAGGTGGCCGCAGATAACACGCTCGACGTTGCTGTAGCGCGAGAGCAGGGCTTCCAGCGCATCGGCGCCTTGCAGCAGGCCGATCTCGTCCATGTGGCCGATCAGCGTTTCGAAGGGCGGGTGATGCATGGCGACGACGACGGGCTCGTTGCGGCAGGCGTCGAGCTGTGCCTCGAGCCAAGCCAGCCGCTTCTCGCACAGCGAGCCGTGGCTGGCACCGGGCACGCAGGTGTCGAGCGTGAGCAGGCGCAGGTCGCCGACGCGCACCGAGTACTGGATGAAGCCGTCGGTATTGGCGCCCGTGCCCATGTAGGCATGGCCGGGGAAGCTGCGGCGCAGCTGGTCGCGGTCGTCGTGGTTGCCGGGCATCAGGCAGACCGGCATGGTCAGCGGAGCCAGCAGGCGGGCGAGGTGCTCGTACTCGGCGGCGCGGCCGAAATCGGTCAGGTCGCCGGTGACGACCACCGCGTCGGGCTGCTGGCGCAGGGCCAGCACCGACTGCACGGCGCGCTCGAGGTAGGGCGCGGTATCGATGCGGCCATAGGCCAGTCGGCCCGGCTCGCGGATATGCAGGTCGGTCAGCTGGACCAGGAAGGTGTTCTTGCTCTGAGTTGTCGTCATGCGCTTGTTTCCTGCGACTTCATCAGCCGGTCGGGGTGGATGCGAAGACCCACCGCGTCGCCCGGCCCAAAAGGATTGTCGCGCCCTACATCGGCCACCAGCACGGGCTGGTCTCGCAGGCGCAGGTGCAATTGCACGCGGTCGCCGAGGAAGGTGCGGCGCTCGACTATGGCAGCGCCCCAATCGGGCTGCGGCGCGCTGACCTCGATGTCTTCAGGCCGCACGAGCAGCATCGCATGGCCTTGCCACGCGCCCGGGCAGGGCACGGTTGATCCACCGAGTCGGACAACACCTTGCGCGATGGCATCGGCCTCGCGCTCCAGGCGGTTGACCCGGCCCAGGAACTCGGCCACGAAAGGATGCGCGGGCGCGCGGTACAGGTCTTCGCCACGGCCCACCTGCACGATGCGGCCGGCGCGCATTACCGCGAGCCGGTCGGCGATGGCGAGCGCCTCCTGCTGGTCATGCGTGACGTGGATGGCCGTGATGTGCAGGCGACGCAGCAGCTCGGCCAGTTCGTCGCGCAGCGATTCCTTGAGCTTGGCGTCGAGTGCGGCCAGCGGCTCGTCGAGCAGCAGCACGCGCGGGCGCACGGCCACGGCGCGCGCCAGGGCCACGCGCTGGCGCTGGCCGCCGGAGAGTTCGGCGGGGCGCTTGTTTTCCAGGCCGCCGAGGCGCACCAGGTCGACCAGCTCGCCGACGCTGTGCTTTTCCTCATCGGGCGAGACGCCGCGAATGCGCAGGCCGTAGCCGATGTTGGCCGCCACCGTCATCTGCGGAAAAAGCGCGTAGCTCTGGAACACCATGCCTACGCCGCGGTGCTCGACCGGGCGCTGCGTGACGTCTTGGCCGCCGAACACGATGCGGCTGCCCGCGTCGGGCGCTTCCAGCCCCGCGATCAGCCGCAGCAGCGTGGTCTTGCCGCAGCCCGAAGGGCCCAGCAGCGCGAGCACCTCGCCAGCCTCGACCTTCAGGTCGGTGGGCTGCAGGCCGCGCGTGCCGTCTGCGTAGGTCTTTGCGCAGTTCGTAATGTCGACGGGGATGCGTTCAAGTTCCATGGCGTTTCTGCATCAGGTTGGCAAGGTACTGCAGGCCCCACAGCACCGGAAGAATGACGGCGAAGAAGACCAGCGTGTAGGCCGATCCGATCTCGATGCGCATCGAGGCATAGCTGTCGGCCAGGCCCACGGGCAGCGTGCGGGTGAGCGGGGTGTGCAGCATCCACGTGAGGTTGAATTCGCCCACCGACAGCGTGAACACCATCAGGCTGCCGGCCACGATGGCCGGGAACACGGCCGGCACCAGGATGCCCATGAAGCGCTGGCGGAAGTTGGCGCCCAGCGAGCGTGCGGCCTCTTCGAGCGCGAGCAGGTCGTCGCGCTGGAAGGCAGAGCTCACGGTGCGCACCATGAAGGGCAGCGTGAAGATCATGTGGCCGACGAGGATGAAGGCGAAGCTCTGGCGGAAGGCGGTGAGCTGGCCGTAGGCGAGGATCAAAGCCAGCGCCGTCGCAAGGCCCGGCACCGCGACCGGCAGTGTCAGCAGCTCTTCGAAGATGCGCGCGGCGCGCGAGCGGCTGCGCGCCAGCGCATAGGCACAGGGCACGCCCAGCAGCACGGTGCCGACGACGCAGGCCACGGCCAGCGCGAGCGACCAGCCGACGGTGCCGCCGTAGTTCTCCCACACCTCGCCGAGCCAGCGCAGCGTAAGGCCGCTCTTGAGCCCGGCGCTGTAGTTGTTGACGAGCCCCGCCATCACCGACAGCAACATCGGCGCGATCATGAAAAGGCTCACGATCACCGTGACGGCGAGCAGGAAGGGGGCCTTCGGTTGTGTGTTCTTGCGCATGTGCGTGGGTCTCAACGTGCGACGGGGTTCGCGCCGAAGCGGCGCGCCACGAACAGCACCAGCCAGGTCACGATGCCCAGCGAGATCGACAGCGACGCGGCGAGCGCGAAGTTGGCGTAGTTGGTGAACTCGTTGTAGATGGTGATCGGGATCACCTCGAACTTGCTGGCCAGCGTGAAGGCCGTGCCGAAGGCGCCCATCGAGGTGGCGAACAGGATGGCGCCGCAGGCCAGCGTGGTGGGGGCGAGTTCGGGCATCCACACGTCGCGTGCCACTCGCAGCCGCGAGGCGCCGAGCGAACGCGCCGCTTCTTCGAGCTGCGTGTTCATCGACTCGGCTGCCGCCGTGTAAGTTGCGATGGCGCGCGGCAGCGAGAAATACAGGTACGCCAGGAACAGCCCGAGCAGGCCGTAGGCGAAGGTGATGCGCTCGCCGAACAGGCTGTCGCCGATGTCGGCCACCACGCCTTGCCGCCCGCCCAGCAGGATCACGAAGAAGCCGATGATCACGCCCGGAAACGACAGCGGCAGCGTAAGCAGCGACAGCAGCACGCGCTTGCCGATAAAGGCATGGCGCGCGAGGTAGATGCCCACCGCCGCGCCCAGCACCAGCGTGGCCAGCGTCACGGCCACCGAGAGCGCGACCGTGTTGGCCATGCTCGTGAGGTAGCGCGCATCGGTCAGCACCGCGAAGTAGGTGGCCCAACCCTTATCGGCGGGCAGCGTGAGCAGGCGCACCACCGGCAGCAGCCAGAAGGCCGCGAAGAAGGCGGCCGCGGGCGCGACGCAGGCCAGCAGGCGCCAGCGCGGGTTCCAGGCGTTGGAAGCGTTGGAGAGAGTGGCTTGCGTCATCGCGCGTGGCGTCCGCTCAGCGGACTTCCTTCAGGTACTCGTCGGAGAAGGCGCGCTGCGCCGCGGCCATGCGGCCGTAGTCCACGCTCTTGGCGCGGGCGTATTCGCTCGCGGGCAGGAACTGCGCCTCGATGTCCTTGGGCATCGCATTGGCGCGCACCGGCCGCAGGTAGGCCTTGGCCCAGATCGCCTGGCCTTCGTCGGACAGAGTGAAGTCGAGCACCTTCTTCGCGTCGGCCGCGTGCGGGGCCTTGGCGACCAGGCTCATCACGTAGGGCACGGCCAGCGTGCCTTCGCTCGGGATCACGAAGGCGACGTTGGCCTTGTCCTTGTACTTGGCGCGGTAGGCGTTGAAGTCGTAGTCGAGCAGGATCGCGATTTCGCCCGACAGCACGCGCGCGTACGAGGTCTGCTTCGGCACGATGGGCTCGTTCTTCTGCAGCGCCTTGAAGTAGTCAATGGCCGGCTTGAAGTTGTCGAGCGTGCCGCCGCGCGCTTCGTTCACCGCGACCGCGCCGACGTAGCCGACGAAGGCCGAGGCCGGGTCGAGGTAGCCGATCAGGCCCTTGTATTCGGGCTTGAGCAGGTCGGCCCACGACTTCGGAATCGGCTTGCCCTTGAGCGCATCGACGTTGACCATGAAGCCGAGCGTGCCCGAGTGGATGGTGAACCAGTTGCCGGCCGGGTCCTTCAGGCCGTCGGGAATGTCTTTCCATGCGGCCGGCTTGTAGGGCTCGACCAGGCCGTCCTTGGCTGCCTGCACCGCGAAGGTCACGCCGAGGTAGGTGACGTCGGCCACAGGGCTGGCCTTCTCGGCCGCCATCTGGGCGAGCGACTGGCCCGAGTTCTTGTTGTCGGGCGGCACGGTGACGCCGGTCCTGGCCTTGATGGCCTTCAGCTGCGTGCCCCAGTCGGCCCATTCGGTCGGGCAGTTGTAGCAAATGGCGGTCTGCGCCATGGCGCTGCCGGCGACGAGCGTGGCGGCGAGCAGGCCGAGGCGGGCCATGCGGTGGAAGCGAAGAGACATGATGAAGAAGCTCCTTGGATGGATGTAGGCAAAGAACGAGAAGTGGTCAGGGTCGTGAAATGGCGGCGTTGTTGTCTTCGTGCACCGAAGCGCACGACTCGCCGTCTCGGAAGGCATGGGGAAGCAGCAGGCTCGCATCGGCCTGCAGCGTGGCGCCGCTGGCCATGGCCTGGATCAGCAGCTCTACGCTGTGGCGGCCGATGTCGCTGTTGGGTTGGGTGATGGTGGTAAGCGCGGGCGTGAGGTCTTCACCGAGCGCAATGCCGTCGAAGCCGACGACGCTGAGGTCGCCGGGCACCGACAGGCCGCTGAGATGCGCGGCGCGGATGCTGCGAATGGCCAGCAGGTCGTTGGAGCAGATCAGCGCGGTAGGGCGGTTGCGCGCCTGCAGCTGGCTGGAGAGCGCATCGACGGCCGTTTCGACGAAGGGCACTTCGATGAGCGCGGGCGCCGCGAGCCCGGCTTCGGCCATGCCCTTCAGGTAGCCGCGGTAGCGCTGCTGCGCTCGGTCCGACGCGGCGAGCGTGCCGCTGACCATGGCGATGCGGCGGTGGCCCAGCAGCACGAGGCGCGTGACCGCGTCGGCCACCGCGCCTTCGCTGTCGACCGATACACAAGGGTGGTCCGGGTGCCGGTTGTAGGCGAGCACATAGGGCACGCCGGCTGCCTGCAGGCGGGGCAGGGCGGCCGAAGTGGAGGGGTTCGACACCACGAGGATCAGCCCGTCGACATTGCCGGCCAGCAGCAGATGAACGGCACGCTCTTCTTCGTCGAGCTTGTAGCCCGTGGTGACGGGAATGATCGCGTAGCCACCCGCGACGGCCGCGCGCGCAATGCCTTGCAGGCACTCGGCGAAGGTCGGGTTCAGCAGCGTGGGCAGCACCACGCCGAGCACACGGCTGCGCTGGGTGCGCAAGGTGCGCGCGCTGGCATTCGGCACGTAGTTGAGTTCGTGCGCCACACGCTCCACCAGCTCGCGCGTGGCGGGCGTCACCTTGTCGGGGAAATTGAAGGCGCGCGAGACGGTGGCCACGGAGACCCCGGCTTTGGCTGCAACGGCTTGAATGCTCATTGTGCGGTGTTCATGTAATCGATTACATTGGACCGCCGCAGTATGACTTTGTTATGACATCGCGAGAAAGCGGGAGAAACCCGAGGGGCCTTTGTGAGGGTGGGCGGACCCAAAGAAGAAGGGGCCCATCGGGCCCCTGAGAAAACTTACTTGCCCCGACGAACCCGCCGGATCTCATCCAGGATCAGACAGATCGCCCCAAGCGTGATCGCACTATCCGCAGCATTGAAGGCCGGGAAGTACCAGTTCCCCGCGTGGAAACTCAGAAAGTCGACGACATAGCCGTGCATCATCCGGTCGACCACGTTCCCGATGGCCCCGCCCAGGATGCAGGCCATGGCGAACGAAAACAGCTTCTGCCCCGCGTGCGACTTCAGCATCCACACGATGAACACCGCAGCCGCCACGCCGATGATCGTGAACAGCCAGCGCTGCCATCCCGAGTGATCCGCGAGGAATGAAAAGGCGGCCCCTGTGTTGTGCGCGCGCACGACGTTGAAGAAGCTCGTCACATAGGTCGCGTCGCCGAGCTTGTAGTAGCCCAGGATCAGCGTCTTGGTGAACTGGTCGATGATCACGATGATCACCGCCAGCCCGAGCCACGGCCAGATGCTGCCGCCGCGCGAACGCGATGCAGAAGACATGGAGCGGGTGGCGGCCATCAGGCAACGCTCCGCGATTCGCCGGCGCCGAACAGGTTGCTCGTGCAGCGCCCGCAGATCGTCGGGTGTGCCGCATCGTGGCCCACGTCGTCGCGGTAGTGCCAGCAGCGCTCGCACTTCTGCGCGGCGCTTGGCGTTACCACCGTCGACAGCGTTTCACCGGCGGCCAGCGCGATGGCCGAGGTGATGAAGACGAACTTCAGGTCGTCGCCCAGCGAGCCCAGCAGCGCGAAGTCGTCGGCAGGCGCGGTCAGCTGCAGATTGGCCTGCAGCGACGAGCCGACCTTGCCTTCGGCACGCACCGCTTCGATGTCCTTGTTCACCGCATCGCGGATCTCGCGGATGCGGCTCCACTTGGCGAGCAGGGCTTCGTCGGGCGCGGCGAACTGGCTGTAGGTTTGCGCGAAGATCGATTCGCCCGGCTTGCCGGTGCTCACGAACTTCCAGGCTTCCTCGGCCGTGAAGCTCAGGAACGGCGCCATCCAGCGCAGCATGGCTTGCGAGATGTGCCACAGCGCCGTTTGAGCGCTGCGGCGAGCCAGCGAGCCCGGGGCCGTCGTGTAGAGCCGGTCCTTCAGGATGTCGAGGTAGAAGCCGCCCAGGTCTTCCGAGCAGTAGATCTGCAGCTTGGCCACCACCGGGTGGAACTCGTACACCTTGTAGTGCGCGAGGATCTCGGCCTGGAACTGCGCCGCGCGCGATAGCGCATAGCGGTCGATCTCGAACAGCTGGTCGAGCGGCACCGCATCTTTGGTGGCGTCGAAGTCGCTCGTGTTCGCGAGCAGGAAGCGCAGCGTGTTGCGGATGCGGCGGTACGCATCGACCACGCGCGCCAGGATCTTGTCGTCGCCAGCGATGTCGCCCGAATAGTCGCTCGCGGCCACCCACAGGCGGATGATTTCCGAACCCAGCTTGTTGCTGATTTCCTGCGGATCGATGCCGTTCTTGAGCGACTTGCTCATCTTGATGCCCTTGGCATCGACCGTGAAGCCGTGCGTCAGCAGGCCCCGGTACGGCGCGCGGTCTTCCAGCGCGCAGGCGATCAGCAGCGACGAGTGGAACCACCCGCGATGCTGGTCGTGGCCTTCGAGGTACAGGTCGGCTTCAGGCCCTGTGTCGTGGTGCACGGTGGGGTGCGTGCCGCGCAGCACGTGGGAGAAGGTCGAGCCCGAGTCGAACCACACCTCGAGGATGTCGGTGCTCTTGGTGTAGTGCGGTGCGTCTTCGGCGCCGAGGATCTCTTCGACCGTGGCGCGGCTCCAGGCCTCGATGCCGCCCTTTTCGACGATGTCGGCGGCCTGGTCGATGATTTCCATCGTGCGCGGATGCAGCTCGCCCGAATCCTTGTGCAGGAAGAACGGGATCGGCACGCCCCAGCTGCGCTGGCGGCTGATGCACCAGTCGGGACGCCCGGCGATCATGTCGTGCAGGCGCGCCTTGCCGTTCTCCGGATAGAAGCTGGTCTGCTCGATGGCGTCGAGCGCGGTCTGGCGCAGCGTCTTGGGCGCCTTGTCCTTGGTGAACACGCCTTCGCCTTCGTCCATGCGGATGAACCACTGCGCCGCGGCGCGGTAGATCACCGGCGTCTTGTGGCGCCAGCAGTGCGGGTAGCTGTGGGTGATGGTCTCGCTTGTCAGCACACGGTTGGCGTCGCGCAGCGCGGCGATGATTTCCGGCACGGCCTTCCAGATGTTCTGGCCGCCGAACAGCGGGAAGTCGGCCGCGTAGCTGCCGTTGCCTTGCACCGGGTTCAGGATGTCGTCGTACGCCACTCCGTGGGCGATGCAGGAGTTGAAGTCGTCCACGCCGTAGGCGGGCGAGGAGTGCACCAGGCCCGTGCCGTCGGTGGCGGTGGCGTAGTCGGCCAGGTACACGGGCGACAGGCGCTTGTAGCCGGCATCCACGTCGTACAGCGGGTGCTCGAATTCGAGGCCGCCGAGCTTCTCGCCCTTGACCGTGGCCAGCACCTTGCCGTCGAGCGCATAGCGCGTCATGCACATCTCGACCAGCGAGTTGGCAAGGATCAGCAGGCCGCGCTCGGTGTCGACCAGCGAGTACTCGAGGTCGGGGTTCAGGTTGATCGCCTGGTTGGCCGGGATGGTCCACGCGGTGGTGGTCCAGATCACGGCGAAGACGTCGCCGAGGATCGTGTGGTCGGTGCCGAAGGCCTTGAGCACCTTCTCGCGCTCGTGCGCCTTGAAGGCCACGTCGACGGTCTGGCTCTTCTTGTCGGCGTATTCGATTTCGAACTCGGCCAGCGAGGAGCCGCAGTCGAAGCACCAGTACACCGGCTTCAGGCCGCGGTAGACAAAACCACGCTCGATCACGCGCTTGAACGCGCGCAGCTCGCCGGCTTCATTGGCGAAGTCCATCGTCTTGTAAGGATGGTCCCACTCGCCCAGCACGCCCAGGCGCTGGAAGTCGACCATCTGCTGGGCGATCTGCTCGGTGGCGAAGGCGCGGCTCTTGGCCTGCATCTCGTCACGGCTCAGGTTGCGGCCGTACTGCTTTTCGATGGCGTTCTCGATCGGCAGGCCATGGCAGTCCCAGCCGGGCACGTAGAGCGCGTCGTAGCCTTCGAGCTGGCGCGCCTTGGTGATCATGTCCTTCAGGATCTTGTTCACCGCGTGGCCCATGTGGATCTGGCCGTTGGCGTACGGCGGGCCGTCGTGCAGGATGAACTTGGGCGCGCCGTGGCGAGCGTCGCGCAGGCGGTGGTAGCGGCCTTCGTCGTTCCATTCCTTCACCCAGCCCGGTTCGCGCTTGGGCAGGTCGCCGCGCATCGGGAAGGGGGTGTCGGGCAGGTTCAGCGTGGAACGGTAATCTTTGGGGGAAGCAGCGTCAGACATGTTGGGGTGCGAAACAGGGGGCTTCGACAGGCTCAGCCCGAACTGCATGAAGCGTGTCGGTGCGGAAGGTAAAGCCGTTCGCCCTGAGCTTGTCGAAGGGCGGCAGCACGGTGCGTGCAGGGCTAAATTCGGTCGCGCGTGGTCTGGCGGTGGGTTTCGGCGTGGGTCGATGCAAAGAACGCGCGCGCGTCGCGGCCATCCTTCGCGATGCCCGCAGTGAGGGCCTCGAGGCTGGTGTAGCGCAATTCGTCGTGCAGTTTGTGCAGAAGTTCCACGCGGACGATTTTACCGTAGGCCCCTTCGGCGCCCAGATGGGAGGGCCACTCCAGGCAATGCGTCTCCAGCAAAACACGCCCGGCGTTGACGTCGTTGGCGTCCAGCGAGGGGCGCACGCCGAGGTTCGCTACGCCCGGCAGCGGCTGGTCAGCCAGGCCGTGCACCAGCACCGCGAAGATGCCGCTGGCGGCCGGCTTCCAGTGCTTGAAGCGCAGGTTGAGGGTGCGAAAACCGTCGTCCTTGCCCGGTGCCGAGGCGCCCAGCGCCCGGCCGAGCTTGCGGCCATGGACCACGTGGCCGGAGATGGTGTACGGCCGCCCGAGCAGTGTCTGGGCGTCGGCCATGCGGCCTTCGGCCAGCGCTTCGCGCACGGCGGAACTCGAAACCCGCAGGCCGTGCACTTCGTAGCTGTTCATGCGCGCCACGTCGAAGCCGCGTGCATCGCCGGCTGCGTCGAGCATGGCGTAGTCGCCGGCCCGCTTGGCGCCGAAGCGGAAGTCGTCGCCCACCAGCACGTAGCGCGCGCCCAGGCCGTCGATCAGCACCTCCTGGATGAATTCCTCGGGCGACCGGGAGGCCAGCCTGCCGTCGAACGGCAGCACGATGGTCTGCGCCACGCCGCAGGCAGCCAGTTCGCTGAGCTTGTCTCGCAGCGTGCCGATGCGCGCCGGCGCCAGGTCGGGTTTCTTGGTGATGGCGGCGAAATAGTCGCGCGGGTGGGGCTCGAAGGTGAGCACGCAACTCGGCAGCCCGCGCTGGCGGGCCTCGGTCTGCAAGAGCGCGAGCATGGCCTGGTGGCCACGGTGCACGCCGTCGAAATTGCCAATGGTGAGGGCGCAGGCAGGAGCTACGCCCGGGTGCCGGAAGCCGCGAAAAACCTGCATTGGTGAGTATCTTTTTGATAGCGCCTTTCGCCCGTCAAATGGGCGAATCAGGCCGATTTGTCACAAAGCCGGTATATTGTGACGTAGTGCGTTGATTGGCGTCGGTCTTCAATGCGCTCCGTGTCCCTGGTCTTTCCGTGTTCTCTCACTTTTCGAGGAGGCGTGTGTGAAGGTCTTGAAGCTGTCGGCCCAAGGGCTGCCCCAGTCATGGATTTCGCTGGAACAGGCGGTGATCCACTATGCGGCGGACGAAGTTCGCTGGGAAGTGGGCGCGCAGGTGGCGGTGTTCCGTGGCGGCCACAACGCGATCACGGGCGAGCAGTCGCAGATTGCGATCAACAGCATCATCGGCACCAAGGGCGTGCCACGCATCAACCCCTTCGCGCAGCGGCCCGGGCTCACCAACAGCAAGTTGTTTTCGCGCGACCGCAACATCTGCGCGTACTGCGGCGGGCATTTCCACGAAGACGAGCTCACGCGCGAGCACATCATTCCGTTCGCCCAGAAGGGCATCGACACCTGGATGAACGTGGTCACGGCCTGCAAGCCGTGCAACCACCGCAAGAGCAGCCGCACGCCCGAACAGGCGAACATGCCGCTGCTGTACGCGCCCTACGTGCCCAGCCTCTGGGAAGATTTCATTCTGCGAAACAGGCGCATCCTGGCCGACCAGATGGAATTCCTGATGGCGCATCTGCCGCAAAGCTCGCGGCTGCACGACACCTAGCTTCTCAGCGCCTCCAGTCAGGCGGGCGCTTCTCGATGAAGGCCTGAACGCCTTCCAGCGCGCTCTCGTCCATCATGTTGCAGGCCATGGTCTGGCTGGCGTCGGCCAGCGCGGCCTCGATGCCGGTTTCCAGTTGGCGGTAGAACAGGGCTTTGCCCAAAGCGAGCGCCTGGCGGGGCTTGGCAACGATGCTGGCTACCAGCGTCTCGACGGCCGCGTCGAGTTCTTCGGGCGGCGCCACCCGGTTGACCAGCCCCTTCTCGCGCGCTTCCTGTGCGCTGATGAATTCACCCGTCACCAGCATCTCGAAGGCTTCCTTGCGGCCGAGATTGCGCGAGAGCGTGACGCTCGGCGTGGCGCAGAACAGCCCCACGTTCACGCCGCTGACCGCAAAGCGCGCCTCGCTCGAGGCCACAGCCAGGTCGCAGACCGCGACCAGCTGGCAGCCTGCCGCCGTCGCGATGCCGTGCACGCGCGCGATCACCGGCACTGGCAGCTTCTGGATCGACAGCATCATCGCGCCGCAGCGTTCGAACAGCTGCTGGTAGTAGTCGAGCGAGGGCTCGGCGCGCATTTCCTTCAGGTCATGGCCGGCGCAGAAAGCCTTGCCCGCCGCAGCGATGACGACGGCGCGCACGGTCTCGTCGGCCGCGATCTCGCCGAGCGCCTGTTCGAGCGCGCCCAGCATGCCTTCCGAGAGCGCGTTGAACGAGGCCGGCCGGTTCAGCGTCAGTGTGACCACGCCGCGCTCGTCGCGCGCCTGCAGGACGAAGGGGGTGTCCGTGTCGGTCATGGCCGCCTGTGCCTCAGTAGGTCAGCTCGAGCACGGTCGTGTGTTCGCTCGCGGCCGGCCAGGTGAGGCCCGTGATGCGCTCGCCGTTGAATTCGCCGCTCACGGCGCGCGGGGCGCCGCCGCCCTCGATGCGCAGCCGCGATGTCGACACGCCCGACCCCTTCGGCGGCACGCCGGCCGGCGGGCTCTTGCCATCGAAGCGCATGGTGTCGCGCTGTGCGTCGAAGTAGCCGCGTGGGCGCGTGAACACGACGACGGCACTGGCCCCGTTGTCGGCGGGTATGGCGCGCTCCGGCCGCAGGTTCACGACGCTGCTGCTGCGCGGGAACGGGCTGCGGTAGATATGCGTGGTGCCGTAGCTGGGAGTTGCCAGGACGAACTCGTAGGCCGCGTCGCCGCGCGCCTTGAAGGGCCCCCAGCGGCCGTCGGCGCCGACGGACTTGGTGAAGACGGCTTCGCCGAGCCGCGCGCCGGTGGCAGGGTCGACGGCATAGACGGTCACCTTCGCGCCGTTCAGCGAAAGGTTTTCCGCGCCGATCGCACGGCCGTTGAGCACCACATCCGTCTCCGCCGCGACGTCCGTGCTGCGCGGCGCCTGCCCGGTCAGGAATTGCCACGTCGCAGCGAATGCGGCGGGCGAGAACGAAGTCTCGCGGTGGTCGACGCGCGGCAGCACGATGTTGGTCGCACCCTTGAGCGCCGGCCCGTCGAAGCCGATGTTCGTCGGCTTGCCGGGCGTGCCGATCCACACGCCGTCGGGCTGCGCGTATTTGTCGTTGTTGTCCGAACGCAGGGTCATCCATTTAACGCCCGGCGTGACTTCTTCGCCGTTCGCTCCTTTCGGCGCATTGAGCTGCTGCATGAAACCTGACAGCCCCGAGAACTCGTTGTTCTCGCGGAAGCCCTTCACCGCCCAGATGCCGTGCGCCGGATTGCCGCCCAGCACAACGTGGCTCACGACTGCTGCGCCGCCGCCGTTCTGCACGTAGTTCCGGATGGTGTTGCCGCCGCGCGAGTTGCCGATCAGCACGACCTTGCTGGCGCCCGTCACCTTCAGCACCTTGTCGACTTCAGCCTTGAGGAACACCGCCGACTCGCCGGTCGAACTGCGCCCGGGCTGGGCCACGGCGTCGTCGTCGCGCGCGACCGGATTGGGTTGGTCGACCGTGAAGAGCCGGTCGCGCGGCCAGCCGTTCGACTCGAAGCGCCATATCGTCGTCTGCCAGAGCGCGGCCGAGTCGCCGTTGCCGTGCATGAACACGATGGGTGGGCGCTCGGTGTACGAAGGCGTAGGGGAGGTGGCGCAGGCGGTCAGCATGGCGATGGCGGCTGTCCCTGTGACGGCCATGGCAAGAAGAAGGGTGCGGCGGGATTGCATGTTTCGTTCCTGGGTTCCTGGAGTTCTGGGTTCCAAGTGAAAACGCCCGCCGGCGCGAAGGCGGGCGGGCGTTGGATGCTAGGGGAAAAAGTCCGTCAGGCGAAGACGCCAGCCGTGTCCTGCATGCGGGCCGACACTTCACCCAGATGGTGCAGCGTGTCGCCGAAGGTCATTTCCATCTGCGTGAGCTTGCGGAAGTAGTGGCTGCCGATGTATTCGTCGGTCACACCGATACCGCCGTGCAGCTGCACCGAGTTGGCGGCCACATAGCGCATCGACACGCCGAGCTGGTACTTGGCGCGGGCCAGCGCCTGGCGGCGCTCGTCGGCCGGGGCGTTGAGCTTGAGCGTCGCGTAGTAGCTCATCGAGCGCGCGAGTTCGAGCTGCATCTTCATGTCGGCGACGCGGTGGCGCAGCGCCTGGAAGGTGGAGATGGTCACGCCGAACTGCTTGCGCTGGTTCATGTAGTCGATGGTGACGGCCACGGTCTTGTCCATCACGCCGACCGCTTCGGCGCAGGTGGCGGCAATGCCGACGTCCACGGCGTACTCGAGTGCGGCCAGGCCGTCGAGTGTGACCAGCGTGGCGTCGGCCTTGTCGAACACCACTTCGGCGGCACGGGCGCCGTCCTGCGTGCCGTAGCCGCGGGCTTCGACGCCGCTGGCGCTGCGCTCGACCAGGAAGAGGGCGATCTTGCCGTCGACCTTGGCGGGCACGAGATAAGCGTCGGCTTCGTCGCCCACGGGCACCACGCTCTTGGCGCCGTTCAGCGACCAGCCGGTGCCGGTCTTTGCTGCGTGGGCGTCGCACACGTCGAGGCGGTAGCGTGCCTTGCGTTCCTGGTACGCCAGCACCACGATGACCTGGCCGCCCGCGATGCGCGGCAGCCAGCTGTCCTTGGTGTCGGCAGCGGCATAGCCGCTGAGCACGGCACCGGCGATCAGCGTCTGCGCGAAGGGCTCCAGCACGATGCCGCGGCCCAGCTCTTCCATGACGACCATGCCGGCCACCGGGCCCATGCCCAGGCCGCCGTCGTCTTCGCTGATATAGAGGCCGCCCAGGCCGAGCTCGGCCAGTTCGTCCCAGGCCTCGCGAGAGAAGCCGCCCTTGGCCTCGATGCCGCGGCGGCGCTCGAAGTCATAGCCCTTGTCGACCCACTTGCGAACGGCGTCGCGCAGTTGTTCCTGGTCGTCGGAAAAATTGAAATCCATGTGCGTGTCTCCTCAGCCCAGAACCGTCTGCGCGACGATGTTGCGTTGCACTTCGTTCGAACCGCCGTAGATGGTGGTCTTGCGCATGTTGAAGAAGGTCGACGTCAGCGGCGCGAGCGCCGGGTTGCCGCCCGGGAAGTTGCCTTGCCAGCCGGCTTCCATCGCCTCGCGGATCAGCGGCAGCGAATAGGGGCCGCCGGCCAGCATCATCAGTTCGCTGTAGCGCTGCTGGATCTCGCTGCCGCGGATCTTGAGCAGGCCAGCCACGTCGAGCGAGTTCTTGCCCGAGGTGGCGGCGGACAGCACGCGCAGCACCATCATCTCGAGCGCGACGATGTCGACTTCGAGCTTGGCGATCTCGTCGCGGAAGCGATGGTCTTCGTAGACGCCTTCGCTCCTGGCGATGCGCTTCAAGCGTTCGAGCTCGCGCTTGGCGCGGTTCACGTCGGCGATGTTGGTGCGTTCGTGCGAGAGCAGGTGCTTGGCGTAGGTCCAGCCCTTGTTCTCTTCGCCGATCAGGTTCTCGGCGGGCACTTCGACGTTGTCGAAGAACACTTCGTTCACTTCATGGCCGCCGTCGAGCAGCTTGATCGGGCGCACGGTGACGCCGGGCGACTTCATGTCGAGCAGCAGGAAGCTGATGCCGGTCTGGGGCTTGCCTTCGTTGCTGGTGCGCACGAGGTTGAACATCCAGTCGCCGTACTGCCCGAGCGTGGTCCAGGTCTTCTGGCCGTTGACGATGTATTTGTCGCCTTTGCGCTCGGCCTTTGTCTTGACAGACGCCAGGTCGGAGCCCGAACCGGGTTCGCTGTAGCCCTGGCTCCACCAGACTTCGCCGCTGGCGATGCCGGGGAGGAAGCGCTTCTGCTGCTCGGCATTGCCGAAGGCCATGATCACCGGTGCGACCATCACGGGGCCGAACGGGACGATGCGCGGTGCGCCGGCGAGGGCGGTTTCTTCCTCGAACAGATGGCGCTGGACGGCGGTCCAGCCCGGGCCGCCGAACTCGGTGGGCCAGCCGTAGCCCAGCCAGCCCTTCTTGCCGAGGATCTTGGCCCAGCCTTGCAGATCGTCGCGCGTCAGTTCGAGCGCGTTGTGCACCTTGTGCGAAATCTCCTTGGGGAGGTTTTCTTTGACCCAGGCGCGAACCTCTTCGCGGAACTTCTGTTCTTCGGGTGTGAAGCTCAAATCCATGCGTGCCTCGCTGTGTTGATCGGTTCACCGCAGACGCGGTGTGTCTCCGGAACTGCGAGTTTTAGCACGGTCGTGCTGTGAATCGGTGTCCGCGCGGCGACAAGACACGCGCCACGGATAATCCCACCTCCCATGAAGAACATCGTGATCCTGATCTCCGGCGGCGGCTCCAACATGGCGGCCATCGTGCGCGCCGCCGAGCGCGACCGCTGGGCCGAGCGTTTCGGCACTCGCATTGCCGCAGTAGTGAGCAACAAGGCCGAGGCCGGCGGGCTGGCGATCGCCAAGGCCCACGGCATCGACACCGCCGTGGTCCCGCACAAGGATTTCGCCTCCCGCGAGGCCTTCGACGAGGCGCTGGCGAAGGTGATCGACGGCTATGCGCCGGCGCTGGTGGTGCTGGCGGGGTTCATGCGCATCCTGACGCCGGGCTTCGTCGGCCGCTATGCAGGTCGGCTGGTGAACATCCATCCCTCGCTGCTGCCGGCGTTCCCGGGGCTCCACACGCACCAGCGCGCCATAGAGGCGGGCTGCAAGGTGGCGGGCGTGACGGTCCACCAGGTGACCACCGAACTCGACCACGGGCCGATCCTGGCGCAGGCCGTCGTGCCGGTGCTGCCCGATGACACCGCGGCCACCCTGGCCGGGCGGGTCCTGGCGCAGGAGCATCTGTTGTATCCGCGTGCCATCGCCGGATGGTTGTCAGATACATTGAGTCACAAACCTTAAAGTTGTTTATATTCGCGGGTTTTCGGGAGTCCAGAAAGTGAAAACCAAATCGTTGCTGTTGGCCGTTGCCGGCGCTGCCCTGATGGCGGGCTGTGCCGCTCCGGCGCCCGCGCCCGCCCCGGCACCTGCGCCGCCGCCTGAACCGGTCTACCAATGCAACGCAGATGGCGCCCGCTTTGCCGTAGGCCAGCCGCTGACGCCCCAGCTCGAAGCCGCCGCCCGCGTGCGCTCGGGCGCCGGAATCGTGCGAGTGCTGAAGCCTGGCGATGCGGCCACGATGGAACTCAATGGCGGACGGCTCAATCTCGATGTCGACGCCCGCGGCCGCGTAACGGACGTCCGCTGCGGTTGAAGGAATGTGGATTGCTACTGAAAAGGTAGCAATCTTTTGAGTCAGGACGGGCGTGCGCAGCCTGGCTGGCTAGATCGGAATAAATCTTCGCCGGGGCACGCCGTCAATCTCGACGGTTTCGCCGAACATGGCGGCTGGCCGGACCCAGAGGCCGTGGGCGCCATACAGGGCGCGGTACAGCGTCATCGGCTCCAGCGTCTCGCTGTGCCGCACGGTGCCGAGCACTTCGTATTCGCCGCCCTTGTAGTGGCGGTAGCGGCCGAGGGGCGTTTCGATCAGGGGAGGGAGGTCTTCGTCGTTCAACGGGGCTTCTTTCTTCAAAAACTGTCGGGGCTTGATTTGACGGGAGTCGGATGGATCGCGCTGATTTTGTTCACCTGGTTCGACTGAGCGAGCATGCCAGTGCGGACGACAGTGCGCGCTATCGACGCAGCGTCGCGGCCTTTGCCGCGCTCGGCTACCTGTGGGTGCTGGGCTGCCTCGGGCTCTCGGTGGGCCTCATCGTCTGGGTGCTCTCCTCGATCGGGGAGGTGCGATTCAACTTCACACGGGGCTGGCTGCTGCTGTTCGCCGCGGGCCTGCTTTGGGCCACGTTGCGAGCGCTCTGGGTGCGCTTCGACGAGCCTGAGGGCATCGAGCTCCATCGGGAAGACGCGCCGGCACTCTTCGAGGCGCTGGACCGCATTCGCAGCAAGATCAAGGGGCCGCCGGTCCACCACGTCTATCTCGACGACGAATTCAACGCCAGCATCCGGCAGGTGCCGCGCTTCGGGTTGTTCGGCGGCGCGGTCAACTCGCTGAGCATCGGCCTGCCGCTCTTGATGATGCTCGACCGGCGGCGGCTTCTGTCGGTGCTGGCGCACGAGTACGGCCACCTCCGCGGCAACCACGGCAAGCTGAGCGCGTGGATCTACCGCACCCGGCTGTCGTGGCTCAAGCTCGACGCCAACCTGCAGCGCAACGAAGGCGTGATGGCGCTGTTCTCGCAGGCCTTCTTCCGCTGGTACTTCCCGCGCTTTGCGGCCAAGACTTTCGCGCTGGCCCGCCAGGACGAGTACGAGGCCGACCGCATCTCGGGCCGGCTGCTGGGCAGTTCCGTGGCGGCGGCCGCGCTGACCGAGATCGCGATCAAGGGCAATTGGTACGCCAACGAATTCTGGCCGTGGCACTGGGCCCGCGCCGAGCACGAGCCGCAGCCGCCGGGCCCGTTCGCGGCCCTGCGCAAGCGCGTGCGCACGCCGCCCGGCGACGACTTCGCGCGCCAGGCATTGCGCGAGGCGATGCGCCGCGTCAGCGACCTGGAGGACACCCACCCGGTCTTGCGGGACCGCCTGGAGGCGCTCGGCCAGAAGGCGGCCATGCCCGAGTGGTCGATGCGTCCGGCGCTCGAATTGCTGGCCGACCGCAAGAAGTGGATCGAGTATTTCGACAGCCAGTGGCGCCGCGCCCATGCCGCCGACTGGAAGCAGCACCACGCGCACCGGGCGCGCATCCGCGAGCGCATCGCGGTGCTGGCCGCGCGAGGCGAGCGCAACACGCCGGACGAGATGGTCGAATGGGCCGATTCCGAGCGGCGGCTTGACCCGGCAGCTCCTGTGCGCTTGCGCTACGAGAGCGCCCTGCAGATCGCGCCGGAGCATCCCGGCGCGCTGCGGGGACTGGCCCAGATGCTGCCCGCGAGCGATCGCGAGGCGCGCCTTGCCGTGCTCGAGCGCTTGCATGGCTCCGGCGCGGCCAGCCGGTGGTGGGCGGCCAGGAGCGCCGTGGCCTCGCTCGAAGATCCAGACGCGGGCCCGCACGATGAAGAGGCGCTGAAGTTGTGGCGCGGCCGCCTCAAGGAAGCAGAAGAGGCCGAGGAGCGCGCCTGGGAAGAGATCACCGGCACGCCGTTTTTCAGCCAGATCTCGCGGCACGACCTCAACGACTACGAGCTGGGCGAACTGCGGGCTGACCTCGTGCGTTGCCTGCCCGCCTCGCGGGCCTGGCTGGTGCGCAAGAACTTGCGCGAATTCCCGTGGCGCCGTGCCTACATCGTGTTCGTCGAACTGCCGGGGCTCGACGACGAAGACCGCTGGAACCTGTGCCGTCAGCTGGAGCAGACCCTCACGCTGCCAGGCGCTGCGCTGGTGCTGTGGGCCGGTCATTCGCCCAAGCTGGAAGACATCGAACGGGAAGCCTTCGGGGCGGTCTGGACGCGCGGCGCATAGCCCTTCGGGGCAGGCAGGGCGGCGGCTGAGACAATCGGGGGATGCACCCCAAAGCCCTGTTGGAGGCCACCGCCGATCTGGTCGGCCTTGTCCTGAAATTCGATCACCCGGCCGACCAGGTCGTTTCGCGGTTCTTCCGCGACCACCGCGAGTTCGGTCCGCGCGAGCGCGCGACGCTTGCCGAAACCGTCTACACCGTGCTTCGCAAGAAGCTGCTGTTCGACCACCTCTCGCCCTCGGGCAGTGGCTCGAAGGAGCGCCGCATGGCGATCCTGGGCTTTCACGGCCCGCGCGACTTTTTGAAGGGCGCTCTCAACGACACCGAGAAGCGCTGGCTCGACAACTGCGACGCCGTCAAGCCGGACGATCTGCTGGAGCGTCATCGCCACAACCTGCCCGAGTGGCTGGTGGCCCCGCTGAAGGCGCAACTGGGCGATGGTTTCTGGCCGCTGGTCGAAGCCCTGCAACAGCCTGCGCCGCTCGATCTGCGCGTCAACGCGCTGACCGACAAGCGCGCGGATGTGAAGGCTGAGCTTGCGAAAGCTGCTATCAAATCGGAAGCGACACCGTTCTCGCCCTGGGGCTTGCGCATCGACGGCAAGCCGGCGCTGACCAAGCTGGATGCCTTTGTCCGTGGCGCCATCGAGGTGCAGGACGAGGGCTCGCAGTTGCTGGCGCTGCTGCTGGATGCCAAGCGCGGCGAGATGGTGGTCGATTTTTGCGCTGGCGCGGGCGGCAAGACGCTGGCCATTGGCGCGACGATGCGCAACACCGGCCGGCTGTATGCCTTCGACACGTCGGCGCACCGGCTCGACGCGCTCAAGCCGCGACTGGCGCGCAGCAAGCTCTCGAACGTTCATCCGGCTGCCATTGCCCATGAGCGCGACGACCGTATCAAGCGCCTGGCGGGCAAGATCGACCGCGTGCTGGTCGATGCGCCCTGCTCGGGGTTGGGCACGCTGCGACGCAATCCCGACCTGAAATGGCGCCAATCGGTCAAGTCGGTCGAGGAATTGACGGTCAAGCAGACCGCCATCCTGCAAAGCGCGGCGCGGCTCGTGAAATCGGGCGGCCGTCTGGTTTACGCCACCTGCAGCGTGCTGCCGGAGGAAAACGAGGCGATTGCGGAGGCTTTCAGCGCCGCCAATCCCGATTTCGTGCCCGTGGATGTGGCGGAATTGCTGCAGGGCCTGAAAATCGAGGGTTTCGAGGCGCTTTGCGCCGGCGGGGAGGGCGCAAAGCGCTACCTGCGCCTGTGGCCGCACCGCCATTCGACCGACGGTTTCTTTGCCGCGGTGTGGAACCGCAAATAGGGGCGGGACTCCAAACTAGGGTTAATCTGCGCTTTTCTTGAAGGTTTAAAGGCTTTGTTTTAGGCCTGCCGCTTTAAAATCGCGGGTTATCTGAAGGCTGCACCTTCGTGTGGCCATGGAGTACCTGACTCAATGTTGCTTCCTGACTCCGCCGTTT
This sequence comes from Variovorax sp. F042, assembly GCF_057814215.1. Classification (NCBI taxonomy): domain Bacteria; kingdom Pseudomonadati; phylum Pseudomonadota; class Betaproteobacteria; order Burkholderiales; family Comamonadaceae; genus Variovorax; species Variovorax sp. F042. The sequence continues at coordinate 532,249 of NZ_JBVASX010000002.1, read as the reverse complement.
TGAACGCGGCCATCCAATGGCTCGGACACGGCCTGTGGGACATCGCATGGTGGCAAGTCGTGCTGTACACGCTCGTCACCACGCACATCACGATTGCCGCGGTCACGATCTTCCTGCACCGCACGCAAACGCACCGGGCCATGGATCTGGGCCCGATCCCGTCGCATTTCTTCCGCTTCTGGCTGTGGCTCGGCACCGGCATGGTGACGAAGGAATGGGTCGCCATTCACCGCAAGCACCACGCCAAGTGCGAAACGCAGGACGATCCGCACAGCCCGCAGGTCAAGGGCATCGACGAAGTGCTCTGGCGCGGCGCCGAGCTGTATCGCGCCGAGTCGAAGAACAAGGAAACGATGGAGCGCTACGGTCACGGCACGCCCGATGACTGGATCGAGCGCAACCTGTATTCGCGCTACAGCTGGCAAGGCGTGGGCCTGATGCTGGTGATCAACCTGGCGCTGTTCGGCACGCTCGGCATGGCCGTGTGGGCTGTGCAGATGCTCTGGATTCCCATCACCGCTGCCGGCGTCATCAACGGCATTGGTCACTACTGGGGCTATCGCAACTTCGAGGCGCCCGACGCCAGCCGCAACATCATGCCCTGGGGCCTGATCATCGGCGGCGAAGAGCTGCACAACAACCATCACACCTACCCGACTTCGGCCAAGTTCTCGGTCAAGAAGTACGAGTTCGACATCGGCTGGATCTACATCCAGGCGCTCCAGAAGCTCGGCTGGGCCAAGGTCAAGAAGGTGCCGCCGAAGATGTTGATGGGCGACATCCAGCCCGTGGCCAACGAGAAGACGCTCGAGGCCGTCATCGCCAACCGCTATGAAGTCATGGCCGGCTATGCGCGCGAAATGCGCCGTGCCACCAGCCAGGAGCTGGATGCGTTGAAGACCAAGGGTGCCGACCTGTCGGTGCTCAAGGCCGCCAAGCGCTGGCTGCACCGCGACGACGACAAGGTGCCTGCTTCGGCTCGCTCGCATGTCGTGCAGGCCCGCGCTGCCCACCCGGTGCTCGACAAGATGGTCACGATGCGCGAAGAGCTGCGTCAGCTGTGGCTGAACACCTCGCAATCGCGCGAGCAGCTGGCGGCCGATCTGGCGGCCTGGTGCCATCGGGCGGAAGCCAGCGGCATTGCCGGCCTGCGCGACTTCTCGACCCGCCTGCGCGCTGCCCGCGCCTGACGGTTCCGCGCTCAATGAAAAAGCCGACCCCAGGGTCGGCTTTTTTATGTCCGCCGTTCTTGCATTGCAAATCGACGGGCAACAAAAAACCCGCTGGGTTAGTAGCGGGTTTTTATTGGGAAAACCGGAGCCGAATTACTTCAGCTTGATTTCCTTGTATTCGACGTGCTTGCGCGCCTTCGGGTCGAACTTCATGATCGACATCTTTTCAGGCATCGTCTTCTTGTTCTTGCTGGTCGTGTAGAAGTGGCCGGTACCCGCGGTGGATTCCAGCTTGATCTTTTCGCGTCCGCCTTTGCTCGTTGCCATGTTTCAGCTCCTTAAGCTTGGCCGCGTGCGCGCAGGTCTGCGAGCACGGCGTCGATGCCGTTCTTGTCGATCAGGCGCAGTGCAGCGCTCGAAACACGCAGGCGAACCCAGCGGTTTTCAGTCTCGACCCAGAAACGGCGGTATTGCAGGTTCGGCAGGAACCGGCGCTTGGTTTTGTTGTTGGCGTGGGAAACGTTGTTTCCGACCATCGGGCCTTTGCCCGTTACGTCGCATACGCGTGCCATGAGGACACTCTTTCTTGAACAGCTGGCACCGGCGCAATCAGGGCGATTGCAGGGTGTTTTGCAGCTTGACCTCGCCAGAAACGGGTGGCGGTACCCCGACTTTGCCGCGGCTCGTGTGAGAGCCCTGTTTCGGCAAAGCCTCGGATTATAGCCCTTTTGGGGGCCGCATTGGCTACAGGGTGCCGTCCTGCTCCAGGAAGCGCTGGGCGTCGAGTGCCGCCATGCAGCCGGTACCAGCGCTCGTGATGGCCTGGCGGTATACGTTGTCCTGCACGTCGCCGGCGGCAAAGACGCCCGGAATGCTGGTCATCGTGGCAAAACCCTGCAGGCCCGAGCGGGTCAGGATGTAGTTGTCCTTCATCTCCAGTTGGCCCTGGAAGATGTCGGTGTTGGGGTGATGTCCGATGGCGATGAAGCAGCCCTTGAGGTCGATCTGCTCGGTAGCGCCGGTTTGCGTGTTCTTGATCCGGATGCCCGTCACGCCCGAGTCGTCGCCCAGCACCTGGTCGAGTTCGTTGTGCAGCTTCAGCACGATCTTGCCTTCGGCGACCTTCTCCTTGACCTTGTCGATCAGGATGGGTTCGGCGCGGAACTTGTCGCGGCGATGGACCAGCGTCACCTTGTTCGCGATGTTGGCGAGATAGAGTGCTTCTTCGACGGCCGTGTTGCCGCCGCCGATCACGCAGACCTCCTGCTCGCGGTAGAAGAAGCCGTCGCAAGTCGCGCATGCGGAGACGCCGCGGCCCATGAACTTTTGTTCCGAATCGAGGCCCAGATACTTCGCGGAAGCGCCCGTGGCGATGATCAGCGAGTCGCAGGTGTAGGTGCCGCTGTCGCCGGTGAGGGTGAAGGGGCGCTTGCTCAGGTCGACCTTGTTGATGTGGTCGAACACGATCTGCGTCTTGAAGCGTTCGGCGTGCTCCAGGAAGCGCTGCATCAGGTCGGGGCCCTGCACGCCATGAACGTCGGCCGGCCAGTTATCGACCTCGGTCGTGGTCATCAATTGCCCGCCCTGGGCGATGCCAGTGATGAGCAGGGGCTGAAGGTTTGCGCGGGCTGCGTAGACGGCGGCGGTATAGCCGGCCGGACCGGAGCCGAGAATCAAAACCTTGGCGTGTTGGGAAGCGGACATGGGTAGAAAACCTAGGATATGCGCTGCGTCAGCGTGTACATTTTCAGGGTGGTAGCGATATATATGGAGTATCACTGCCCGGTTCAACACCGGGTGAACGGTGTTTTCAATGCGCGCGATTGTAGTAATCCATTGGCTTGCCCTCTGGGTCGCTCCGTGCGCTGTCTCAGGGATTGATAAATGTCGATGCTGTCCAACCTCGAATTGCTTCGGCGCGTTCCTTTGTTCGCGTCGCTGACGGCCACGCAGTCCGCCAGCATCGCGGACGCGATCATCAAGAAGCGCTTCAAGCGCGCAGAAGTCGTCGTGGAGCAGGGCAAGAAGTCCGATGCGCTGTACATCATCCTGACCGGGCGCGCACGCGTCACCAGCGCCGACAGCCGTGGGCGCGAGGTCATCCTTGCCACGCTGCATCCCGGCGACTACCTGGGCGAGATGAGCCTGATCGACGACGAGCCGCACTCGGCCACCGTGCGCACCGAAATCCAGTGCGATGTGCTCATGCTGGGCCGCGACGCCTTCGCGCGTTGCCTGCCCGAGAACTCCTCGATGGCCTACAACATCATGCGCGGCCTGGTGCAGCGCCTGCGCCATGCCGACCGCAAGATCGAGTCGCTGGCGTTGATGGATGTCTACGGACGCGTGGCCCGCTCGCTGCTCGAATTCGCCATCGACGACGGCGCTGGCAATCTCAAGGTGCGCGACAAGATCTCCCGCCAGGACTTGGCCAAGATGGTCGGTGCCTCGCGCGAAATGGTGAGCCGCGTGATGAAGGATCTCGAAGAGCGCGGTTTCGTGCAGACCATGGATGACGGATCGATGATCGTCAAGGAACGGCTCCTGTCACTGGCTTGAGCCTCCGGGGCCGGGCCCGCCGTTACCGGCGGTCCCGGCCTTTTGTTGTAGTGTTCGTGCCTCCGGCCCCTGATTTCCCGGGCCGGGTGCCGTGTTTTTCATGACCTATTCGCTCAATACGCTTCAATCTTCTTCTGCTGCCGAGGGGCAACCCGTGCGCATGCGCGCGATGCGCTTCGCTCACGAAATCACGCTGATCGCAGGATTCGCAGCGCTGTTGTTCTGGCTGCTCGCAATGCTGAGCTTCACGCCTTCCGATGCCGCCTGGTCGACTTCGGGCACCGGGGGCGAAATCAAGAACTGGGGCGGCCGCATTGGCGCCTGGCTGGCCGATGGCAGCTACTACGTTGCAGGCTATTCCGTCTGGTGGTGCCTATTCGCCGGGTTGCGCGCCTGGTTGTCGTCGCTGGCCAACTGGCTGCGCGGCGGCGAACCGTCGTCCGGCGAACAACCGGCGCCGCGCGGTCGCTTCAACCGCAGCCGTCTCGCCTTCTGGTTCGGCCTCATCCTGCTGCTGTGTGCGAGCACCGTGCTCGAATGGTCGCGCCTGTACCGGCTTGAAGCCCACCTGCCGGGCTCTGGTGGTGGCGCACTGGGCTACCTCGTGGGTCCGGCCAGCGTGCGCTGGATGGGCTTCACTGGTTCGGCGCTGGTGGCTATCGCAGGCGGCGTGATCGGCTCGGCGCTGGTGTTCCGCTTCTCCTGGAGCCTGATCGCCGAGCGCATCGGTGCGCGCGCCTACTCGCTGTTCGAGTCGCGTCGCGAGAAGCGCGAACTGGCCGCCGACATCGCCATGGGCAAGCAGGCCGCCCGCGAGCGTGCCGAGGCTGACGAACCGGCATTCACGCGCGGTGGCGATCAGGGGCGCTCTGAGCCCTCGCTGGCACCGTCGTCCGGCGCCTTCGACGACGACGAAGAAGAAATCCGCATCGAGCCGCGCCCCAAGCGCCGCCCCCCTTCGCCGCCGGTGCAGATCGAGCCCGCGATGACCGAGGTGCCCAGGAGCGATCGCGTCGTCAAGGAGCGCCAGAAGCCGCTCTTCAAGGAACTGCCCGACAGCAAGCTGCCTCAGGTCGACCTGCTCGATGCCGCGCAGACGCGCCAGGAAACGGTGTCGGCCGACACGCTCGAGATGACCTCGCGCATGATCGAGAAGAAGCTCAAGGACTTCGGCGTCGAGGTGCGCGTGGTACTGGCCTCGCCCGGCCCGGTGATCACCCGCTACGAAATCGAGCCCGCCACCGGCGTCAAGGGTTCGCAGATTCTTGGCTTGGCCAAGGACCTGGCGCGTTCGCTTTCGCTGGTGTCGATCCGCGTGGTCGAAACCATTCCGGGCAAGAACTACATGGCGCTCGAACTGCCGAACGCCAAGCGCCAGTCGATCAAGCTCAGCGAAATCCTGGGCTCGCAGATCTACAACGAAGGCAAGTCGATGCTCACCATGGGCCTCGGCAAGGACATCATCGGCAACCCTGTGGTGGCCGACCTCGCGAAGATGCCGCACGTGCTGGTGGCCGGTACCACCGGGTCGGGCAAGTCGGTCGGTATCAACGCGATGATTCTTTCGCTGCTCTACAAGGCCGAGGCACGCGACGTTCGCCTGCTCATGATCGACCCGAAGATGCTCGAAATGTCGGTCTACGAAGGCATCCCGCACCTGCTGGCGCCCGTGGTCACCGACATGCGACAGGCGGCCCATGGCCTGAACTGGTGCGTGGCCGAGATGGAGCGCCGCTACAAGCTCATGAGCAAGCTCGGCGTGCGCAACCTGGCCGGCTACAACACCAAGATCGACGAAGCCAAGGCGCGCGAGGAGTTCATCTACAACCCCTTCAGCCTCACGCCCGACGATCCGGAGCCGCTCAAGCGCGAGCCGCACATCGTCGTCGTGATCGACGAGCTGGCCGACTTGATGATGGTGGTCGGCAAGAAGATCGAAGAGCTGATCGCCCGCCTCGCGCAGAAGGCGCGAGCCGCCGGCATCCACCTCATTCTTGCCACGCAGCGCCCGAGCGTCGACGTGATCACCGGCCTCATCAAGGCCAACATCCCTACCCGCATCGCCTTCCAGGTGTCGAGCAAGATCGACAGCCGCACCATCCTCGACCAGATGGGCGCCGAAGCGCTGCTCGGCATGGGCGACATGCTCTACATGCCCAGCGGCACGGGCCTGCCGATCCGCGTGCACGGCGCCTTCGTGAGCGACGAGGAAGTACACCGCGTGGTGGCCTACCTCAAGAGCCAGGGCGAGCCCGACTACATCGAGGGCGTGCTCGAAGGCGGGACGGTCGATGGCGATGGTGAAGGCGACCTGCTGGGTGGCAGCGATGGCGAAAAAGACCCGATGTACGACCAGGCGGTCGAGGTCGTGCTCAAGAACCGCAAGGCCAGCATCTCGCTGGTGCAGCGCCACCTGAAGATCGGCTACAACCGCGCCGCGCGCCTTGTCGAAGACATGGAGAAGGCCGGCCTCGTCAGCGCCATGAGCGGCAGCGGCCAGCGAGAAATCCTGGTGCCGGCACGCGCAGCGGAGTAATTCGCCGCAGGGCTTTCGTAATTCAGGTTACGTGCTGAAAGGCAATTTGCAAAAACGCCTTTCAGCATTGCAAATCTTCATCAAGGCCTACACCTGCCGCAATTCGCGGCGGGTAGGGTCGAAGCCCAGTGCCACAGCTATTCAGAGGAATCCAAATTGAAATTGCGTCATTGGCTATTGATCGCCCTCCTGAGTTCCGCCAACGCTTGGGCCGGCGGGCTCGAAAGCCTTGAAACCTTCGTGAAGACGGTCAAATCCGGCCGCGCCGATTTCACCCAGACCGTGACCGCCCCGGCACGCGAAGGGCAACCGGGCCGCACCAAGACATCGACCGGCACCTTCGAATTCCAGCGCCCCGGCAAATTCAAGTTCGACTACCAGAAGCCCTTTGCGCAGAACATCGTGGCCGACGGCAAGACGCTGTGGCTCTACGACGCCGACCTGAACCAGGTCACGCAGCGCGCGCAGGCGCAGGCGCTGGGCTCCACGCCCGCGGCGCTGATTGCCGCCGCGCCCGATCTGCGAGCCTTGCAGGCCGATTTCACGCTCGAAGCCGCGCCGGAGCGCGACGGCCTGCAGTGGGTCAAGGCAACGCCGAAGAACAAGGACGGCCAACTGCAGAGCGTGCAGGTCGGCTTCCAGGGCGATGCGCTGGCGGCGCTTGAAATCCTCGACAGCTTCGGCCAGCGCTCGGTGCTCAAGTTCAGCAAGGTCGAGGTGAACCCCTCGCTGCCGGCCAGCGTGTTCGACTTCAAGCCGCCGGCCGGCGCGGACGTCGTCAAGCAGTAAGCCACAGGCTTGGCCAACACTGCTCATCAACCCCTTGCCGAGCGCCTGCGTCCCAAGACGCTGGGCGAGGTGATCGGCCAGCAGCACCTGCTCGGCCCGGGCATGCCGCTGCGCATCGCCTTTGAGTCGGGCCAGCCGCATTCCTGCATCCTCTGGGGGCCGCCAGGCACCGGCAAGACCACCATTGCGCGGCTCATGGCCGATGCCTTCGACGCACAGTTCCTGAGCATCAGCGCGGTGCTGGGTGGCGTGAAGGACATCCGCGAAGCCGTCGACCGTGCCACCTCCGCGCGCGACGGGCTGGAGCAGCGGCGCACCATCATCTTCGTGGACGAGGTGCACCGCTTCAACAAGAGCCAGCAGGACGCCTTCCTGCCGCACGTGGAGTCGGGCCTCTTCACCTTCATCGGCGCGACCACCGAGAACCCTTCGTTCGAAGTCAATTCGGCCTTGCTCTCGCGTGCAGCCGTCTACGTGCTGCAGTCGCTGGGCGAAGACGACCTCAAGCAGATCGTGGCGCGCGCGCAGGCCATCCAGGCCGTGCCCGCCATCGACGCCGCAGCGGTCGACCGCCTCGTGGCCTATGCCGACGGCGATGCGCGCCGGCTCCTCAACACGCTCGAAACGCTCGCCGTCGCGGCCCGTGCCGAAAAGCTCGACCACATCACCGACGAGTGGCTGCTGCGCGTGCTCGGCGAGCGCATGCGGCGTTACGACAAGGGCGGCGAACAGTTCTACGACACCATCAGCGCGCTGCACAAATCCGTGCGCGGCAGCGACCCCGATGCCGCGCTCTACTGGTTCGTGCGCATGCTCGACGGCGGTGCCGATCCGCGCTACATGGCGCGCCGATTGGTTCGCATGGCCAGCGAAGACATCGGCCTGGCCGATCCGCGCGCGCTGCGCCTGGCGCTCGATGCGGCCGAGGTGTACGAACGCCTGGGTACCCCCGAGGGCGAACTGGCGCTGGCCGAATGCGTGGTCTACCTCGCGATCGCGCCCAAGTCGAATGCCGTCTACAAGGCCTACAACGCGGTGCGTGCCCTTGTGAAGACGGACAGCACACGCCCGGTGCCCATGCACCTGCGCAATGCACCCACCAAGCTCATGAAGGAGCTCGACTACGGCAAGGGTTATCGCTATGCGCACGACGAGGAGGGCGGTTTCGCCGCCGGCGAGCGCTACCTTCCCGACGGGCTGGAAGGCCAGGTTTTCTACGAACCTGTAGAGCGTGGACTCGAGATCCGCATCGCGGAAAAGCTGCGCGAACTGCGCCGCCGGAACGCCGAAGGCAACGGCTGACAAGATCGTCGATACCCGCATCGATACCGTCTTGCAGCATGCGCGCAAAGCGTGCATGACCCCACGCGCATACAGCATGACGTGAGCGGGTAAACCCCGGTCCAAGCGCACCAAATCAGCGCTGGTGCGTGCTTACAATCCCGCCCACAAATCCGCCAGCGACACATGTTGGCTGGTTTTTTGCTTGTCAGCTCAGGGGCGCCAAACCGGTGCCCTGGTGGGTGAATGGCACCCCGCAACGGTGCAACACATAGGGAATCGCGATATGGACATTTTGCTGCAGCAGATCATCAACGGTCTGGTTCTCGGCAGCATGTATGCCTTGATAGCCTTGGGCTACACCATGGTGTACGGCATCATCAATCTGATCAACTTTGCGCACGGAGAAGTGCTGATGGTCGGGGCTCTCACGAGCTGGACCATCATCGGACTCATGAAGGACGGCATGCCCAACACACCGGGCTGGCTGATCCTCCTCATCGCGTTGATCATTGCCTGCGTTGTCGCGGCAACCCTCAACTTCGTGATCGAGAAAGTGGCCTACCGGCCGCTGCGCAACAGCCCCAAGCTCGCGCCGCTGATCACCGCCATCGGCATGTCGATCCTGCTGCAGACGCTGGCAATGATCATCTGGAAGCCGACCAACAAGGCGTATCCCAACCTGCTGTCGACCGATCCCATCCACGTGGGCGGTGCGGTGATCTCGCCCACGCAGGTGATGATCCTCAGCGTCACGGCGTTCTCGCTCGTGGTGCTCATGTGGCTGGTCAACTACACCAAGCTCGGCCGCGCAATGCGCGCCACCGCCGAGAACCCGCGCGTCGCCGCGCTCATGGGCATCCGCCCCGACATGGTCATCTCGGCCACCTTCATCATCGGCGCCGTGCTCGCGGCCATCGCCGGCGTGATGTACGCGTCCAACTACGGCATCGCGCAGCACGCGATGGGCTTCCTGCCCGGCCTCAAGGCCTTCACGGCTGCCGTGTTCGGCGGCATCGGCAACCTGGCCGGCGCGGTGGTCGGCGGCATCCTGCTCGGCCTTATCGAGGCCATCGGCTCGGGCTACATCGGCACCATCACGGGCGGTGTGCTGGGCAGCAACTACAGCGACATCTTCGCGTTCATCGTGCTGATCGTCATGCTCACGCTGCGTCCGTCCGGCCTGCTCGGCGAACGCGTGGCGGACCGTGCGTAAGGAGCGAGACATGAAGAACAGCAAGAACCTCGCCCTCTACGTCATCGGCATCATCGCGGTGCTCGCGCTGCCTCTGCTGCTGCAGATGCAGGGCAACGCATGGGTGCGCATCGCCGACATCGCTCTGCTCTACGTGCTGCTGGCACTGGGCCTGAACATCGTGGTCGGCTACGCCGGCCTGCTCGACCTGGGCTACGTCGCCTTCTTCGCGGTGGGGGCCTACCTCTTCGCGCTCATGGGCTCGTCGCACCTGACCGAGACCTTCCCGTGGTTCGCGCAGATGTTCCCGAACGGCATGCACACCTCGCTGCTGATCGTGATACCGCTGGCGCTGGTGGTGGCCGCCGTGCTCGGCGTGCTGCTCGGCGCGCCCACGCTCAAGCTGCGCGGCGACTACCTCGCCATCGTCACGCTGGGCTTCGGCGAAATCATCCGCGTGTTCCTGAACAACCTCGACCAACCAGTCAACATCACCAACGGTCCGAAGGGCATCACGGCCATCGACTCCATCAAGTTCTGGGGCCTGGACCTCGGCAAGGCATGGAAGTTCGACGGCTTCTCGATCTCGTCGGTGTCGCTGTACTACTACCTGTTCCTTGCGCTGGTGATCGCCACCGTGATCATTTCGCACCGCCTGCAGGTCTCGCGCATCGGTCGCGCCTGGATGGCCATCCGCGAAGATGAAATCGCCGCCAAGGCGATGGGCATCAACACCCGCAACATGAAGCTGCTGGCATTCGGCATGGGCGCGAGCTTCGGCGGCGTGTCGGGCGCGATGTTCGCGGCCTTCCAGGGCTTCGTGTCGCCCGAATCCTTCAGCCTGATGGAGTCGGTGATGATCGTGGCCATGGTCGTGCTCGGCGGCATTGGCCATCTGCCCGGCGTCATTCTCGGTGCCGTGCTGCTTGCAGCGCTGCCCGAAGTGCTGCGCTACGTTGCCGGCCCGCTGCAGTCGCTGACCGGTGGCCGCCTCGACGCGTCCATCCTGCGCCAGCTCTTCATTGCACTCGCCATGATCATCATCATGCTGGTGCGTCCGCGCGGCCTCTGGCCCTCGCCGGAGCACGGCAAGACGCTGACGAAGAAGGGCGGCGTGCCCGTCGACCCGACCCATGCGGCCGTGGCCCCCGGATCGCTGCAAACGCACGCGCCGGGCATCGATACGCCTGCCGACGAAGTGCCGGGTGCGGCTTCGCGTCCCATGTCGATCAATCCCTGAACGCCGAAGGAAAAATCAACATGACGACAGACACCATCCTCGACGTTCGTGGAATTTCCAAGCGCTTCGGTGGGCTGCAAGCCCTGTCCGACGTGGGCATCACCATCAAGCGCGGCCAGGTCTACGGCCTGATCGGCCCCAACGGCGCTGGCAAGACCACCTTCTTCAACGTGATCACCGGGCTGTACACGCCCGACAGCGGCACCTTCGAACTCGCAGGCAAGCCCTACCAGCCGACGGCCGTGCATGAAGTGGCCAAGGCCGGCATTGCACGCACCTTCCAGAACATCCGCCTCTTCGCCGAAATGACGGCGCTGGAGAATGTGATGGTCGGGCGCCACATCCGCACGCAGTCGGGCATCTTCGGCGCCATGCTGCGCACGGGCAGCTTCAAGGCTGAAGAGAAGGCCATTGCGAAGCGCGCACAGGAACTGCTCGACTACGTGGGCATCGGCAAGTTCGCCGACTACAAGGCGCGCACGCTGTCGTACGGCGACCAGCGCCGTCTCGAAATTGCACGCGCACTGGCCACCGACCCGCAGCTCATCGCGCTCGACGAGCCCGCCGCCGGCATGAACTCCACCGAGAAGGTGCTGCTGCGCGAACTGATCGACCGCATCCGCAAGGACGACCGCACCATCCTGATCATCGAACACGACGTCAAGCTCATCATGGGCCTGTGCGACCGCGTCACCGTGCTGGACTACGGCAAGCAGATTGCCGAAGGTACGCCCGCCGACGTGCAGAAGAATGAAAAAGTGATTGAGGCCTACCTCGGCACGGGAGGCCACTGAAATGAGCACCGCAACCATGACAAGCGCTGAAGAAGCAACCCGGGCCAATGCCGCACAAGCCAAGGCCACCGGCAAGACGCTGCTGAAGGTCTCCGGCCTGAAGGTCGGCTACGGCGGCATCCAGGCCGTCAAGGGCGTGGACTTCGAGGTGCGCGAAGGCGAACTGGTGTCGCTGATCGGCTCCAACGGCGCCGGCAAGACCACCACCATGAAGGCCATCACTGGCACGCTGCCGGCCGGGGCCGGCAACATCGAGTTCCTGGGCCGCAGCATCAAGGGCCGCGGCGCGTGGGACCTGGTGGAAGAGGGCCTCGTGATGGTGCCCGAAGGCCGTGGCGTGTTCACGCGCATGACCATTACCGAGAACCTGCAGATCGGCGCCTACATCCGCAAGGACAAGGCCGCCATCGCGAGCGACATGGAGCGCGTGTTCGTCACTTTCCCGCGCCTGCGCGAGCGCAAGGACCAGCTGGCCGGCACCATGTCGGGCGGCGAACAGCAGATGCTGGCCATGGGCCGCGCGCTGATGGCGCGCCCCAAGGTGCTGCTGCTGGACGAACCCACCATGGGCCTGTCGCCGATCATGTGCGACAAGATCTTCGAGGTGGTGCAGACCGTGGCCTCGCAGGGCGTCACGATCCTGCTGGTGGAGCAGAACGCCAACCGCGCACTGCAGTTGGCCGACCGTGGCTACGTGATGGAGTCCGGCCTCATCACGATGAACGGCGATGCCAAGGAACTGCTGAGCGACCCGCGCGTGCGGGCCGCTTACTTGGGCGAGTAGTCCCGGTCTCTTCAAGAAATACCGCGGAACCGGCTTTGCCGGGCCGCCGGTATTGCCCCCTGCAAGGGGGGAGGGCGAAGCGACACGAAGTGCGCGCAGCCTGGGGGTTAGTCCACTTTCGCGCCGGTGGCCTTGACCACCGCTTCGTACTTGGAGAGTTCGCTCTTCATGAAAGCGCCGAACTGCTCCGGCGAGCCGGCCACCGGCTCCGCCAGCAGTCCGGCGAAGCGCGTCTTCGTTTCCGGTGCGTTCAAGGCTGCCACGAAGGCCTGATTGAGCTTCACGACCACGTCGTGCGGCGTACCCGCTGGCGCGACCAGGCCCCACCAGGTGTCGATCGAGAAGCCCTTGAGCGTGTCGGCGATGGGCGGCACGTCGGGCAGCGAGGCGCTGCGCTGCAGCGTCGTCACCGCAATCGCCTTCAGCTTGCCCGAGCGGATGTTCGGCGCGGCGGTGGCGAGGTTGTCGAAGTTGAAATCGACCTGCCCCGAGATCAGCGCCAGCTGCGCCGGGCTGCCGCCGTTGTACGGAATGTGCAGCGCGAAGATGCCCGCCTCTTTCTTGAACAGCTCGCCCGCCAGGTGCCCCGCGCTGCCGTTGCCGCCGCTGCCGTAGTTGAGCTTGGCCGGGTTGGCCTTGGCATAGCGGATCAGGTCGGCCACGCTGTTGATGTTCAGGCGCTTGGCCGTGTCGGCGTTCATCACCAGCACGTTGGGCACGCGGACCATCTGCGTGATTGGTGCGAAGTCGGTAGCGGCGTTGAACGGAATCTTGTTGTAGAGCCACGGATTCACCGCGTTGGTGGCGGTGGCCGCGATGCCGATCGTCAGGCCGTCGGCGGGCGCCTTTGCCACGATGTCGGCGCCGATGTTGCCGCCCGCGCCGGGCTTGTTGTCGATGATGACCGGGCCCAGCGTGTCCTTGACGCGTTCGGCCAGGATGCGTGCCGTGTTGTCGATCGGGCCGCCTGCGGCGTAGGGAACGACGAGGCGGATGGGGCGCTGTTGCTGCGCCATGGCGTGGCCGGCACCCAGCAGGGCGGTGGTGCTTGCGATCAGGGTGAGGAGGAAGTGTCTCGTTTTCATTTTTTCTTGGGATTCTCTTTTTGGTTTTGTCTCAGGGAAGGGCTTTATCAGCCTCTGTAGTGAACGCGTCGGCAAAAAATTCTTCCTCGGGCAGGCCCGCCAGCGCCACGTAGTCGCGCTTGGCCGAGTCGACCACGATGGGTGCGCCGCAGGCATAGACCTGGTGGCCCGACAGGTCGGCGAAGTCTTCGAGCACGGCCTGGTGAACGAAGCCGGTGCGGCCGGTCCAGTTGTCTTCGGGCGTGGCGTTGGAGATGACGGGCACGTAGCGCAGGTTCGGCATCTGCGTCATCTGCTCGCGTACCCAGGCGTCCATGTACAGGTCTTCCGGCCGGCGGCCGCCCCAGTAGAGCGTGGCGGGCCGATCGATGGCCTTGAACTGCATGTGCTCCAGCAGCGCCTTGATCGGCGCGAAGCCCGTGCCCGAGGCCAGCAGGATCATCGGCTTGGCGGAGTCCTCGCGCAGGAAGAAGCTGCCGAAGGGGCCTTCGATGCGCAGGATTTCCTTTTCCTTCATCGTGCCGAACACATGGTCGGTGAACTTGCCGCCGGGCAGGTGCCGCAGATGCAGTTCGATGCCCGTGCCGGGCTCGCCCAGCATGTGCGGCGCATTGGCCATCGAGTAGCTGCGGCGCGCGCCGTCGCGCAGGATGAACTCCACATACTGGCCAGCGTAGAACTGCAGCGGCTCGCCGGCCGGCAGCTGCAGGCGCACCATCATCACGTCGTGCGACTGGCGCGTGAGGGCCAGCACCCGCACCGGCATCTTGCGGATCGGCAGCGCTCCGGCCTCCGTGACCTGGCGCGATTCGAGCACCACGTCGCTCCTGGCGTGCGCGCAGCAGGTCAGCACGTAACCGGCGAGCTGTTCCTCGGCGCTCAGGGCCTTGCTCTGGTGCGGGCCGAGGGTGACCTCGCCCGAGAGCTTCTTGCACTTGCACGAGCCACAGGCGCCGTCCTTGCAGCCATAGGGAAGGCCGATGCCCTGGCGAATGCCGGCCGCCAGGATGGTTTCGTCGCCGTGGACCACGAAATGGCGTCCGCTGGGTTCGACGTGGATGGAAAAGCCCGCTTCATGCGGCGCTGTAGCAGTCATCGGTATTCTTCGAGGGTGAACTCTGCCCGGGCCGTGCGTAAGACCCGGTGAGCAACTGAATTGGGACAGGAACAGGATTTTGCCTTCAATCAATAGCCCCTCCGGCGCTCTGCCAGCGCGTTTCCGGCGCGAACGCCTGCTGATCGTCGGGTGCGGCGACGTCGGCCAGCGCGTGGCGCGCGACCTGCGCGGCCGCATGCAACTGGTGGCGCTTACTTCGTCGGCCGACCGCGTGGGCGCCCTGCGCACGGCCGGCATCCGCCCGCTGGTGGGCAATCTGGACGACGCAGCAACCCTGCGCCGCCTGGCGGGCATCGCAACGCGGGTGCTGCACCTGGCACCGCCCGCCCGTGACGGTGGCGCCGCCTGGTGGCGCGACCAGCGCACTACTGCACTGGCGCGGGCACTGCGGCTGCGGTCGGTGCCTTCCGCCTTCGTCTACGGCTCGACCAGCGGCGTATACGGCGACTGCGGCGGCGCCCGCGTGAACGAAACCCGCATCGTGCGCCCCGACACCCCACGCTCCCACCGCCGCGTGGACGCCGAACGAGCCGTGCGCTGGCTGGGCCGCAGCGCGGGCGTGCGCGCCAGCATCCTGCGCATTCCGGGCATCTACGCCCCCGACCGCGAAAACGGCACCCCGCGCGGCCGCCTGCAGCGCGGCACGCCCGTGCTGAGGCATGAAGACGACGTCTACACCAGCCACATCCACGCAGACGACCTTGCGCGCGCCTGTATCGCCGCGTTGTTTCGAGGCAAGCCACAGCGCATCGTGCATGCCTCGGACGACACCGAACTGCGCATGGGCGACTACGTAGACCTGGCCGCCGACATGTACGGCATGCCCCGCCCGCCGCGAGTGGCCCGTGGCGAGGCCGAGCGGCAACTGCCGCTGCAACTGCTGAGTTTCATGGGGGAATCGCGCCGGCTGGACAACACACGTCTCAAGCGCGAACTGCGGGTGCGGCTTGCGCACCCGACGGTGCATACGGGGCTGCGCGAGCAGACCGAGCCAAGATAAAGGGGGAAGGGGGAAGGGGCCCATTCCAGGGACACCGTGGAACCGGCTTCGCCGGGCCACCGGTGTCGCCCCCGGTAGGGGGAAGGCGAAGCGACACGAAGTGCGCGTAGCTTGGGGGCGAGCCAAAGTGTGGTGCCCGGGGCCGGAATCGAACCGGCACACCTTTCGGTGGGGGATTTTGAGTCCCCTGCGTCTACCAATTTCACCACCCGGGCAGGGTTCTGAACGAAGCCCAAAATTATGGCACAGTGGCTGCCATGAATTATCCGACGATCGAAGACGCCATTGGCAAGACCCCCCTGGTCGCCCTGCAACGCATCAACGCCGCAGAAAACGCCAAGCGCGGCAACGTGATTCTCGGCAAGCTCGAGGGCAACAATCCGGCTGGTTCGGTCAAAGACCGGCCGGCCCTCTCGATGATCCGGCGCGCCGAGGAGCGCGGCGAGATCAAGCCTGGCGATACCCTCATCGAAGCCACCTCCGGCAACACCGGCATCGCCCTGGCCATGGCCGCGGCCATCAAGGGCTACCGCATGGTGCTCATCATGCCGGAGGACCTCTCGGTGGAGCGCGCCCAGACCATGAAGGCCTTCGGCGCCGAGCTCGTGCTCACGCCCAAGAGCGGCGGCATGGAATACGCGCGCGACCTCGCCGAGCAGATGGTTGCGCAGGGCAAGGGCCGGGTGCTCGACCAGTTCGCCAACCCCGACAACCCGCGCATCCATTACGAGACCACCGGCCCCGAGATCTGGGCCGACACCAAGGGCAAGGTCACGCACTTCGTGAGCGCCATGGGCACCACCGGCACCATCACCGGCGTCTCGCGCTTCCTGAAAGAGAAGAACCCGGCAGTGCGCATCATCGGTGCGCAGCCGGCCGAGGGCTCGCGCATTCCGGGCATCCGCAAATGGCCTGCCGAATACATGCCGAAGATCTTCGACCCGAGCCGGGTCGACGAAGAAATCAGCGTGAGCCAGGACGACGCAGAAGAAATGTGCCGGCGCCTCGCGCGCGAAGAGGGCATCTTCGGCGGCATCTCGGCTGCAGGTGCGTTGTGGGCCGCGCTCGAAGTGGCGAAGACGGTCGAGAACGCCACCATCGTGTTCGTTGTCTGCGACCGGGGCGACCGCTACCTTTCGACGGGCGTCTTTCCCGCATAAGCAACGAACGGCGGCGGCGCCTGCTCAAGGCGCTCAGGCAGCCACAAAAAAGAAAAGAGACCCCATGCCCCATCCCAAGTTTTGCCAGGTCTGCGCTACGCCGCTCGAGTGGATCGCGTTAATGGAAGACGGCGGCCCCAAGGAGCGCCTGCGTTGCCCCAACTGTGGCCACACCCACTGGAACAACCCGACCCCCGTGCTCGCGGCCATCGTCGAGTACCGCGGCCAGGTGCTGCTGGCGCGCAATGCGGCATGGCCGGGCAAGATGTTCGCGCTGATCACCGGGTTCATGGAAGCCGGCGAGACGCCCGAGGAAGGCGTTGCGCGCGAGGTGAAAGAAGAAACCAACCTCGACGTCAGCGCCACCAAACTCGTCGGCGCGTATGACTTCCAGCGCATGAACCAGATCATCATCGCGTACCACGTGGTGGCCGATGGCGACGTGAAGCTCTCGCCCGAACTGGTCGACTACCGCCTCTACGACCTGCCCGATCTCCGGTGCTGGCCCGCCGGCACCGGCTATGCGCTGGCCGACTGGCTGCGCACGCGCGGGCACGAGCCCGTGTTCTTCACCGCCGCGGAAAACGAAGAGCGCCGCCGCGGCCTGAACCTGCCGCCGGAGCCGGGCAATGCAAGTTGACCGCGAGCTCGACACGCGCGGGCTGAACTGCCCATTGCCCATTCTCAAGGCGAAGAAATCGCTCAACGAAATGGCGAGCGGGCAACTGCTGAAGGTGGTGTCGACCGATCCGGGATCGATCCGCGACTTTCAGGCCTTTGCGCGCCAGACGGGCAACGAGCTGATGGAGCAGGAAACCGTCGGCAGCGACTTCATCCACGTGCTCAAGCGCCGCTGACGAAGCAAAAGAAACAAAAGAAAAGGGCCGCTACTGCGGCCCTTTGTTCATGATGGCACCTCGAAGCAGAGGCGATTACAGCTTCAGGCTCTTGAGGTATTCGCGGAATTCCGCGCCCACTTCGGGGTGCGCCAGCGCCAGTTCCACCGATGCCTGCAGAAAGCCTTCCTTGCTGCCGCAGTCGTAGCGGATGCCCTTGTACGAATAGGCGTAGACCGATTCCTTCTTCATCAGCGCCGCGATGCCGTCGGTCAGCTGGATCTCGCCGCCCGCGCCCTTGGGCTGGTTGCGAATTTCGTCGAACACGCCCGGCGTGAGGATGTAGCGGCCCGCCACGCCCAGGCGCGAAGGCGCGTCTTCGGGCTTGGGCTTCTCGACCATGCGGTTGACCTTTATCAGGCCTTCTTCGACCGCGTCGCCGGCCACGATGCCGTAGCGCTTGACGTGCGCGAGCGGCACTTCCTGCACTGCCAGCAGCGAGCCGCCGAGGCGGGCGAAAGCTGCGGTCATTTGCGCCAGCACGGGCTCGCCGCCATCGGGGCCGACCATCAGGTCGTCTGCCAGCAGCACGGCGAAGGGTTCGTTGCCCACCAGGTGTTCGGCGCACAGCACCGCATGGCCCAGGCCCAGCATGCGCGGCTGGCGCACGTAGGAGCAGGTCATGTCGTCGGGCATGACCGAGCGCGCGATGTTGAGCAGGGCGGTCTTGCCGCTGGCCTCGAGCTGGCTTTCGAGCTCGTAGGCGGTGTCGTAGTGATCCTCGATGGCGCGCTTGTTGCGGCCGGTCACGAAGATCATGTCGCGGATGCCCGCGGCATACGCCTCTTCGACGGCGTACTGGATCAGCGGCTTGTCGACCACCGGCAGCATTTCCTTCGGCTGCGCCTTGGTGGCTGGCAAGAAGCGAGTACCAAAGCCTGCAACGGGGAATACGGCCTTGCGGATGCGGGTCGAGGAAGTGGACATGGGCAGCTCAGCGTCTTTCTTGAAGAGGGGAGTTAGGAGGCGCAGCGGCGCGCAGCCGCTCCTGGAATCCTAAACGCCCTCAAAGCCCTGCGTCTGTCAGCCGAGGCGCACAAGCTGGTCGCGCAAACGCTCCAGAGTGGCCGTGAAGTCAGTCAGACGTTTACGTTCTTGCTCGATCACGGCCGGCGGAGCCTTTGCGACGAAGGCTTCGTTGCTGAGCTTGGCCTCGACTTTGGCCTTCTCGCTTTCGATTCGCTCGATATCCTTCTTGAGTCGCGCGCACTCGGCTTCCTTGTCGATCGGCACGAACAGGCAAACACGCACAGTTCCGACGACAGCCGTAGGCGCAGCTTCGGCGGCTTTTACCCACGAAGCTTCGTCGTCGAACACTTTCACTTCCTTGAGTTTTGCCAGGGCCTGCAGCACTGGCGCGGCGTCGCGCAGGAAAGCCGCGCTTTCCGCATCGTCGGCCACGGCATAGAGCGGCGGGCGCAATGCGGGCGACAGCTTCATTTCTCCGCGCAACGTGCGGCACGCATCGATCAGCGCCTTCAGCCGCGCCACATATGCCTCGGCCGCTTCATCGATCTTCTCCGGCTGGCTCTTCGGATAGGCCGCGATCATGATCGACTCGCCCTCACGTCCTGCAACCTTCGACACCTTCTGCCACAGCTCTTCCGTGATGAACGGAATCACCGGGTGTGCCAGGCGCAGCAGCGTTTCGAGCACGCGGATCAGCGTGCGGCGCGTGGCGCGCTTCTGCGAATCGTCGCCGGTCTGGATCTGCACCTTGGCAATTTCCAGGTACCAGTCGCAGAACTCGTCCCAGGCGAACTGGTAGATCGCATTGGCCACGTTGTCGAGGCGGTATTCCTCGAAGCCCTTGGCCACTTCGGCCTCCACGCGCTGCAGTTGCGACACGATCCAGTAGTCGGCGCGGCTGAATTTCAGGTAGCCATGCGCCGGGCCGCCGACCTTGCACTCTTCCTTCGTGTGCTCCAGCAGGCCGCAGTCCTGGCCTTCGCAATTCATCAGCACGAAGCGCGTGGCGTTCCACAGCTTGTTGCAGAAGTTGCGATATCCCTCGCAACGCTTCGAATCGAAGTTGATGCTGCGGCCCAGCGAAGCCAGCGAAGCGAAGGTAAAGCGCAGCGCATCGGCGCCAAAGGCCGGAATGCCATCCGGAAACTCCTTCTGCGTGTTCTTGCGCACCGCAGGCGCCGTCTCGGGCTTGCGCAGGCCTTGAGTGCGCTTGTCGAGCAGCTCGGGCAGCTGGATGCCGTCGATCAGGTCCACCGGGTCCAGCACGTTGCCTTCGGACTTGCTCATCTTCTTGCCCTGCGCGTCGCGCACCAGGCCGTGGATGTACACGTGCTTGAACGGCACCTTGCCGATGAAGTGCTTGGTCATCATGATCATCCGGGCGACCCAGAAGAAGATGATGTCGTAGCCCGTCACCAGCACGGTCGAGGGCAGGTACAGGTCGAGGTCCTGCGTCTTCGCGGGCCAGCCGAGCGAAGAGAAGGGCACCAGCGCCGACGAGTACCAGGTGTCGAGCACGTCCTCGTCGCGCACGAGCTTCTTGCCCGGCGCCTTGGCCTGTGCGTCGGCCTCGTTCTCGGCCACGTAAACGTTGCCGTCCTCGTCGTACCAGGCCGGGATCTGGTGACCCCACCACAGCTGGCGCGAGATGGTCCAGTCCTGGATGTTCTCCATCCAGTGGTTGTAGGTGTTGACCCAGTTCTCGGGCACGAAGCGCACTTCGCCCGACTTCACCACGTCGATGGCCTTCTGCGCGATCGACTGGCCGTCGGCGCCGGGGCGCGTCATGGCCACGTACCACTGGTCGGTGAGCATCGGCTCGACGATGGCGCCCGAGCGCGCGCAGCGCGGCACCATCAGCTTGTGCTTCTTCACCTCGACCAGCAGGCCCAGTGCGTCGAGGTCGGCCACGATGGCCTTTCGCGCCACGAAGCGGTCGAGGCCTCGGTACTTCTCGGGTGCGTTGTCGTTGATGGTCGCGTCCAGCGTCAGCACACCGATCATCTCGAGCTTGTGGCGCTGGCCGACTGCGTAGTCGTTGTAGTCGTGGGCGGGCGTGACCTTCACCACGCCCGTGCCGAATTCCTTGTCGACGTAGTCGTCGGCAATGATTGGGATGAGTTTGTCCACCAGCGGCAGCTTCACGTGCTTGCCGATCAGGTGCTTGTAGCGCTCGTCTTCCGGGTGGACCATCACGGCCGTGTCGCCCAGCATGGTTTCGGGCCGGGTGGTGGCCACGGTCAGCGTGCCGCTGCCGTCTTCCAGCGGGTAGGCGATGTGCCAGAGCGAGCCGTCTTCTTCTTCGCTCTCGACTTCGAGATCGCTCACCGAGGTCTTGAGCACCGGGTCCCAGTTGCCCAGGCGCTTGCCGCGGTAGATGAGGCCCTCTTCGTACAGCTTCACGAAGGTTTGCGTCACGACCGCCGAGAGGTCGTCGTCCATCGTGAAGTATTCGCGGCTCCAGTCCACCGTGTCGCCCATGCGGCGCATCTGCTCGGTGATGGTGTTGCCCGATTTTTCTTTCCACTCCCACACGCGCGCCACGAAGTTCTTGCGGCCCAGGTCATGGCGGCTGACCTTCTGCTCCTGCAGCTGGCGTTCCACCACGATCTGCGTTGCGATGCCGGCGTGGTCGGTGCCCGGCACCCACAGCGTGTTGTCGCCCTTCATGCGGTGATACCGCGTGAGGCTGTCCATGATCGTCTGGTTGAACGCATGGCCCATGTGCAGCGTGCCCGTCACGTTGGGCGGCGGCAGCTGGATCGCGAACGACTCTGCGCCTTCCTTGGGTTGCTGCGTGCCGCGGAAGCCGGCCTTGGCATAGCCGCGCTTCTCCCATTCCGGGCCCCAGTGCGCCTCGATGGCGGCGGGTTCGAACGATTTCGACAGGCTGTCGAGGCCGGGCTGGGCGGAAGGGGTGATGGGTTCGCTCATGGGAAATGCAGAACGGCCCTTCAGGGAGCCGTTGGGGGACAGGGTGGGATAGCCCGCGATTTTACCGGGGCGGCCTGGCGTCACGGCAGCCACTGATAATTCCGGGATGCTCTTCCTGCTTTCCCCTGCAAAGTCGCTCGATTACGACACCCCGCTCCCCTCCGAACTCCCCGCCACCCAACCCCATTTCGAGTCTCCGCGCGGCCCTTCGGTCGAGCTGATCAAGCTACTGCGCGAGAAGTCGCCCCAGCAGATTTCTGAACTCATGCACCTGTCGGACAAGCTCTCGGCCCTGAACGTGGCCCGCTACGAGGCCTGGTCCAGCAAGAGCAGCGCGAAGAACGCCCGCCAGGCCGCTTTCGCCTTCGACGGCGACGTGTACGGCGGCCTTGACGCCCGCACCCTCACCAGGGCGCAGCTCGACTGGGCGCAAGACCATGTCTGCATCCTCAGCGGCCTCTACGGCCTGCTGCGCCCGCTCGACCTGCTGCAGCCCTACCGCCTCGAAATGGGCACCCAGTTGGCCAACCGCCACGGCAAGGACCTGTACGCCTTCTGGGGCTCGCGCATCGCCGGGCACCTGAACGAGCGCCTGGCGGCCGATCGCACCCCGGTGGTCGTCAACGTCGCCTCGCAGGAGTACTTCAAGTCGGTCGACAAGAAGGTGCTCAAGGCCCGTGTGGTCGAATGCGTGTTCGAGGAGTGGAAGGGCGACAAGTACAAGATCGTGAGCTTCTTCGCCAAGCGTGCTCGCGGGCTGCTGGCGCGCTGGGCCGTGCAGCACAAGGCGGTCACGCCCAAGGCACTGGAAAAGTTCGACCTCGAGGGTTATGGTTTCGACGCTCAGGTGTCAACCGCCGAAAGGCTGGTGTTCAGGAGAAAAGTCTGATGTCCCAACCAATCAGTCCGGAACTGCGCGAGTGGCTGGTGGCCCAGCTCGCGGCCGGGCACTCGGTGCCGGCGCTGCGTGCGTCCATGCGCGCGGCCGGCTGGCACGATGCCGCCGCCGACACGGCGCTGGCCCAGCTCGAAGCCGGCTTCCCCAACATGGAAGTGGCCTTGCCGCCCGTGCACACGGAAATGCCCGGCCCCGACCTCGATGGCGCGCCGCTGCACCTCGACGCAGGCGACCGCCGAGTGCAGGTGCTGCAGACCATGCGGCATCCGCGTGTCATCGTCTTTGGCAACCTGCTGTCTGGCGAAGAGTGTGAAGGCCTGATTGCCGCTGCGCGCGTGCGGCTCGCGCGCTCGCTCACCGTGGAGACGCGCACCGGCGGCGAGGTACTCAACGTCGATCGCACCAGCGACGGCATGTTCTTCGAACGTGGCGAGAACGAGATCGTCGCGCGCCTGGAGCAGCGCATCGCAGCGCTGCTGCGCTGGCCGCTCGAATTCGGCGAAGGCCTGCAGATCCTGCGCTATGCCCCCGGCGCGCAGTACCGCCCGCACTACGACTACTTCGACCCGAACGAGCCGGGCACGCCCACCATCCTCAAGCGCGGCGGCCAGCGCGTCGCCACGCTCGTGATGTACCTGCAGGAGCCCGAGGGCGGCGGCGCCACCACCTTCCCCGACGTGGGCCTCGAAGTGGCGCCCGTGCGCGGCTGCGGCGTGTTCTTCAGCTACGACCGGCCCGACCCCGTCACCCGCACCCTGCACGGCGGCGCGCCGGTGCTGGCGGGCGAAAAGTGGGTCGCCACCAAGTGGCTGCGCGAGCGCGAGTTCAAGTAGAAGACCAGAGAAAGAAGACCAGGGAACCAATGAAAGTCACCGCCAACGGGCTGCAGATCGAAGTCGACGACACCGGAGGCGAAGGGCGCCCTGTCATCCTGCTCATCATGGGCCTGGGCATGCAGCTGGTGGCCTGGCCCACCGGCTTCGTGCAGCAACTGGTGGAGGCGGGTTTTCGCGTGGTGCGCCACGATAACCGCGACATCGGCCTGAGCCAGGGCTTCGACCGCGCGGGCGTCGGCAACCTGGTGTGGGAAACGATTCGCCACCGCCTCGGCCTGAAGGTGCGCTCGGCCTACACCCTGCAGGACATGACCCTCGATTCGCTCGGCGTGCTCGACGCACTCGGCATAGCCAAGGCCCACATCGTCGGCGCCTCCATGGGCGGCATGATCGCCCAGCGCCTGGCCGCCAGCGCGCCGCAGCGCGCGACCAGCCTCGTGAGCATCATGAGTTCGAGTGGTGCGCGCGGCCTGCCCGGGCCGCGCCGCGAAGTCACCTCCATGCTCATGCGCCGTCCGTCGGGCAGCAGCGAGCCCGAACTGGTCGCGCACAGCATCAGGCTGCTGCGGCTCATCCAGAGCCCCGCCTATCCGCAAAGCGATGAAGACCTGGCCGAGCGCCTCACCTTCAGCATGCGGCGCTCTTACCACCCGGCCGGCCTGATGCGCCAGATGCTCGCCATCGGCGCCGATGCCGACCGCCCCCAGGTGCTGCCGCGCATCCAGTCGCCCACGCTGGTGCTGCACGGCGAGGCCGATGCGCTCGTACCCATCGCCTGCGGCGAGGACACGGCCAAACGCATTCCGGGCTCGAAATTCGTCCCCGTTCCCGGCATGGGCCATGACCTGCCGCCCGAGGTGTGCACCATCCTCGCCAACCACATTGCTCCGTTCGCGCACGCGGCGGAATCCAGAGAAGCCAAGCCATGAGCCACGACCCGACGAACCCCAACACGCCCGAGCAATCGCAGCTCGGCCGCGCCTCGGCCTACGCCGACCACTACGACCCCACGCTGCTGTTTCCCATCGCGCGCGCCACGCAGCGCGAGGCCATGGGCATCAAGGCCGGCGCCTTGCCGTTCTTCGGCGCCGACCTCTGGACCGCCTTCGAAGTGAGCTGGCTCAACCTGCGCGGCAAGCCGCAACTGGCCATCGCGCACTTCACCATTCCGTGCGAGACGCCCAACATCATCGAGAGCAAGAGCTTCAAGCTCTACCTCAACAGCTTCAACAACAGCCAGTTCGCGAGCATCGACGCGGTGCGCGAGCGCCTGCGCGCCGACCTGTCGGAGGCCGCATGGCGCGGCAGCGACCAGTCGGCCGGCATCGGCGTGAATCTGCTCGCCCCCGACATGTTCGACCGCGAGCCGGTGCACGAACTCGACGGCCTCGACCTCGACCGCCTCGACATCGAGTGCACCCACTACCAGCCCGCCCCCGAACTGCTGGGCAGCGACGTCACGCAGGTGCACGTGAACGAAACCCTCACCAGCCGCCTGCTCAAGAGCAACTGCCTCGTCACCGGCCAGCCCGATTGGGGCAGCGTGCAGATCCGCTACAGCGGCCCGCCCATCGACCAGGCCGGGCTGCTGGCGTACATCGTGAGCTTTCGCAACCACAACGAATTCCACGAGCCCTGCGCCGAGCGCATGTTCACGGACATCTGGAGCCGCTGCAAGCCGACCAAGCTCATGGTGTATGCGCGCTACACGCGTCGTGGCGGGCTGGACATCAATCCGTTCCGCACGAGCTGGCCGCAGGCGCTGCCGTTGAATATCCGCACGGCGCGGCAGTAAGCCGAAGCAGCCCTTAAGCCCCTCTTCGGAAACCCGAAACCCGCTCCTGCTCCGCCTGTGGCATTCTGAAATTCGCCCGCGAACCCGCGAGCGGAACATCCGGAGCAGAGACAAACATGGTTGAAGGAAAAGTGGTCGTCGTCACGGGCGCGGGCGGCGGCATCGGGCGCGACATTGCGCTGGCCATGGCGGCCCACGGTGCGAAGGTGGTGGTCAATGACATCGGCGCCGCGCTCGATGGCGCACTCGACGCCGAAGGCAGCGGCCCAACCCGCAGCGCAGGCCCGGCCCAGCAGGTGGTCGACGAGATCCGCGCGGCCGGCGGGCAGGCTGTTCCCAACGCCGACAACGTGGCCGATGCCGCCAGCGCGGCACGCATCGTGCAGTGCGCGGTCGACAGCTTCGGGTGCATTGATGCGGTGGTCAACAACGCTGGCATCCTGCGCGATCGCTTCTTCCACAAGATGTCGGTCGACGAGTGGGACTCGGTGCTCAAGGTGCACCTGTACGGCTCCTACTACGTGAGCCGCGCGGCAGCCACGCATTTCAAGGAGCAGAACTCGGGCGCGCTGGTGCACATGACCTCGACCTCGGGCCTCATCGGCAACTTCGGCCAGGCCAACTACTCGGCCGCCAAGCTCGGCATCGTGGCGCTGTCGAAATCGATTGCGCTCGACATGCAGAAATTCAACGTGCGCTCCAACTGCATTGCACCCTTTGCCTGGAGCCGCATGATCGGCGCCATTCCCACCGACACCGACGAGCAGCGCGCCCGCGTCGACAAGATCAAGCAGATGACGCCCGCCAAGGTCGCGCCGCTCGCCGTCTACCTTGCGAGCGATGCGGCCGGCGCGGTCAACGGCCAGATCTTTTCGGTGCGCAACAACGAGATCTCGCTCATCAGCCAGCCGCGCCCGGTGCGCTCCATCCACCGCTCCGAAGGCTGGACGCCGCAGAGCATCGCCGAGCACGCCATGCCCGCGATGCGCGCCAGCTTCTTCCCGCTGGACCGCTCGGCCGACGTGTTCAGCTGGGACCCGGTCTGAGGAGAAACCCGCAAGAGGGTACGCACGGCACCATTCGCCGGACAATGCGCGTTCCCTTCCTCTTTGATGCCCGCGCCCGGTGAACCTGCATTTCGACCTGTTCGACCTGAAACTGTTCGTCTACGTGGCGGACGCGCGCAGCCTCACGCGCGGCGCCGAGAAGGCCTGCATCTCGCTGGCCGCCGCCTCCACCCGCATCAAGCAGATGGAAGAGGCCGTGGGCGGCAAGCTGCTGCACCGCAGTGCGCAGGGCGTGAGCCTCACTGCCGCGGGGCAGGCGGTGCTGTACCACGCCAAGCGCGTGATGCAGCAGATGGAGCACCTGCGCTGCGACATGCAGGACTTCGGCAAGGGCATCAAGGGCCATGTGCGCGTGTTCGCCAACACCACCTCGATCACCGAGTACCTGCCGCAGAAGCTGGCCGGCTTTCTCACGCAGCACCCGGCCGTGCAGGTCGACCTGCGTGAATACCTGAGCGAAGAGATCGTGCGTGCGGTGGCCGACGGCGAGGCCGACATCGGCATCCTCGCCGGCGACGTGCACACGGGCGACTTCGATGCACGCCCGTTCGGCAGCAACCAGCTCGTGCTGGTCGTGCCCACCACGCACCACCTCGCGGGCGCGTCTTCGGTGGCCTTTGCCGACACGCTCGACGAGCAGCACGTGGGCCTGCACCACGGCAGCGCCATCCACCGCTTCCTGCAGCGCCGCGCCGAGCTCGCGGGACGGGGCTTCAACCCGCGCATCCAGGTCAGCAGCTTCGAAGCCATCTGCCTGATGATCGAAGCGGGCGTGGGGGTCGGCGTGCTGCCGGCGTCTTCTGCGCAGCGGTTATCGATGGCGATGCGCATCTCGACCGTGGCGCTCAGCGATGCATGGGCCGAGCGCGAGCTGAAGCTGATCGCGCGCAATCGCGAGCAGCTGCCGGCCTCGGCGCGCGAGCTGTTCGACCACCTCGTCGCGCATTGAGGGCGCGGCCGTCATGTCCGCCGACCTGAAGTCGCTGCGCCTGTTCGTGGCCGTGGCCGATCACGGCAGCATCAGCGAGGGCGCCAAGCGCTGCCATATCGCGCTCGCGGCGGCCAGCAAACGAATCTCCGATCTTGAAGCCCGCGCGCGGCTGCCGCTGCTGGTGCGCCATGCGCGCGGCGTCACGCTCACGTCGGCGGGGCATGGCCTGCTGCTGCATGCGCGCGCGGTGCTCTCGGCCATGGACCGGCTCGGCGCCGAGCTGGACGATTTCCAGAACGGCGTGGCGGGCGTGGTCAGCATCACGGCCAATGCATCGACCATCGCGCAGTTTCTGCCGGCGCAGATCGGCTCCTTCCTTCGGCTGCACCCGGTGCTGAAGATCGACCTGCAGGAGCGCGCCAGCACCGAGGTGGTGAAGGCCGTGCAGGCAGGCCTGGCCGACATCGGCGTGATCGAGGGCAACACGTCCGCCGACGGCCTCGAATGCCTGCCCTACCGCAACGACGAGCTGGCCGTGGTGATCGCGCGCGACCACCCACTGGCCCGACGCAAGCGCATCGATGTAGACGAGGTGCTGCGCCACGACCATATCGTGGTGCGCGAAGGCACGGCCCTGCACCGCGTGCTGCTGGCCGCTGCGCTGGAGGCGCAGGTGCCGCTCAAGGTGCGCATGCAGGTGGGCAGCTTCGACATGGTGTGCCGCATGGTGGAGCAGGGCGTGGGCATCGGCGTGCTGCCCTATGCGGCCATCCTGCCGCAGCTGCAGATACTGAAGCTGCGCTGCCTGAAGCTCGATGCACCCTGGGCCATGCGCCGCCACCTGCTGTGCGTGCGCAGGCAGCAAGATTTGACCGTGGCTGCGCGCTCGGTGCTGGAGCACCTCGGCCGGCCAGACTGAGCACGAGGCTTCGCGCCGCGCGAAGCCTCGCGCCCGCCAAAAACGAATTGTTCTCTCGCGGCCCGCGCGCAAAGATCGCGCAAACCAAAGGAGACACCCTTGAAGATCGTTCGCGTCAGCGCCACGCCGCTGAACATTCCCGTCACCATCGACGTGGTCGGCCTGAACAAGCAGACCTCGCTGTCGCTGTGCCTCACAGAGATCGAGGCCGACACCGGCCTCGTCGGCCACGGCATGACTGCCATCACCGAGGAAGAAATCGTCGGCGCAGCCGTGCGCGAGGTGGCGGGCCCCGCACTGATCGGCGAAGACCCGATGGCCACCGAGCGCCTGTGGGACAAGCTCTACTGGCTGCTTTCCCCACGCGGCCAGACCGGCTACGCCAGCCATGCCATCGCAGCGCTCGACATCGCGCTGTGGGACATCAAGGCCCGCGCGCTGGGCCAGCCGCTGTGGCGCCTGCTCGGCGGTGCGCGCGCCAAGGTGCCGGTGTACGCCACCTTCGGCTTCGGCTTCTTCGAGCGCGACCAGCTCGCGGCCGCCGCGAAGCTGTGGGTTTCGCAGGGCTTCCAGCGCCTGAAGATGACCGTCGGCAACCACGCACTCGCGCGCCGCGACGAGCCGCGTCCGCTTGACGAAGTCATCGCCGAAGACGTGCGCCGCGTCGCCGCTGTGCGCGAGGCCGTGGGCCCCGACGTGAAGCTGTATGTCGACGCCAACTGCGGTCTCGACCTGTTCCATGCTACCGAACTCGCACACCGCATCGAGCCCTACGGCATCAGCTTCTTCGAGGAGCCGCTCACGCAGAACGACGTGCGCCAGATGGCACAGCTGCGCGCGCGCACCCGTATTCCGCTCGCCTGCGGCCAGAACGAGGGGCTGGCCTTCCGCTTCCGCGACCTGCTGGTGAACCAGGCGGCGGACGTGCTGCAGCCCAACGTGACCATCTCGGGCGGCTACTCGCAGTGCCTGAAGATCGCGGGCATGGCGCAGGCTTTCAATGTGCCCATCGACAACGGTGGTGCCTGGCCCTTTCACAACATGCATCTGCATGCGGGCGTGTCGAATGGCGGGCTGGTCGAATATCACTACGTCGCGGTGCAGATGCTCAAGCAGATCTTCGACGGCCTGCCGGTGCCCGAGCAAGGCTGGCTGACTCTGCCCGAGACGCCGGGCTTGGGCTTCGCGCCCAATGCAGAGCGCGTGCGAGAGCTGGCGAAGCTGCCGACCTCGCACGGCAAGGGCAAGGCCTGAGCCGCCCTGCGAATCAAAAAATAAGACGGAGACACGATGAAAGCCAGACAAGCGATTCGCGCGGCAGTGGCCCTGGGCCTTGCCGGCGCGCTGCTCGCAGCGCCCATGGCCTGGGCCCAGAAGTACCCTGACAAGCCCATCCGCCTCGTGGTCGGCTACTCGGCCGGCGGCGGCGTCGATGCCGCCGCGCGGCTGCTGAGCGCGCGCCTTCCCGCAATACTGGGGCAGCAGGTGATGGTCGAGAACCGCACTGGCGCGACCGGCATCATTGCCGCCGACTTCGTCGCCAAGGCGCCGCCCGACGGCTACACGCTGATGATGGGCGACAGCGCCTTGCTCATTGCCAAGCTGCTGCAGCCGAAGATCGGCATCGATCCGCTCACCAGCTTCAAGCCGGTGGCGGGCGCCTTCATCTCGCCGCTGATGATCGTCGCCAACAACGACTTTCCCGCGAAGACGCCGGCCGAGCTGGTGAAGGAGCTCAAGGCCAATGCCTCGCGCTATTCGTATGCCACGTCGGGTGTCGGCACGGTGCAGCATCTGGGCTTCGAGATGCTCAAACAGGCCACCGGCAGTTCGGTGGTGCATGTGCCGTACCGCGGCGCCGCGCAGATCGTGCCGGACGTGATCGGCGGGCAGATTCCTCTTGGCGTGGTGAGCGCGACGGCGGGCATGGCGCAGGCCAAGGCGGGCAAGCTGCGCGCGGTGGCGCTGATGAACACGGCCAAGCTGGAAGGCGCGGAGAGCGTGCCGCCGTTGGCCGATGCGCTGCCGGGGTTCGATGTGGCGCCGCGCATCTTTGTGCTGGCACCCGCGGGCACGCCGAACGATGTGGTCGAGAAGCTGTCGGCTGCGGTGAAGTCGGTGCTCGATACGCCGGAGGCCGGCACGGCTGCCGCGGCGCAGGGCACGCTGCGTGCCTATGCAACGCCTTCGCAGCTTGGGAAGGACATGGCTGCGGAGACTTCTCGGTGGAAGAAGATCATTTCTGATCAGCGCATCGTGGCTGAGGGGAATTGAGTTTTTTTGTTCGTGGGGCGCTCACGCCGACGGGGTACCTTGCTCCGCGAATGTCCCCCGGGGCTTCGCCCCTCCTCCTTTATTTCGCTGCGCAAGGCACCCCGCCGTCGTGATCGTTCAGAGCACTGGTTAATCAGCCGCAAACCGACAGCACGTCCGGTGCACAGGGCGCCGGGTGCTCCCCGCAGCGAAATAAAGGAGGAGGCCGCAGGCCGGGGGACATTCGCGGAGGGGAGTACCCGGTGGCCTGTGCACATACCCCGAAACAAGAGCCAAAAAAAGCATGGAGCCATCGAAATGACCACACCTCACCTGGGCCTGATCGTCCCCCCGGCAGCCGGCGAAGTGCCGGTAGACGGCCCGCTGCTTTACGGCGAACGCATCCGCTTCAGTGCCAAAGGCCTGGGCCTTGGAGAAATCTCGACACGCGGTTATCTCGACGTCATCGACTCCGTGGTCGAGAAAGCCGTGGCGCTCAAGGAGGAGGGCGTGAGCGCGGTCTCGCTCATGGGCACCTCGCTGAGCTTCTTTCGCGGTGCGGCCTTCAACCGGCAACTCGAAGTCGAGATGGCGCGTGCCACTGGATTGCCCTGCACCACCATGAGCAACGCCATCGTCGGCGCACTGCGTCACCTCGGAGTGCGGCGCGTGGCGGTGGCCACCGCGTACATCGACGAAGTCAACCTGCACCTGCGCAAGTACCTGGAACAGAGCGACTTCGAACCCCTCGCGCTCGAAGGCCTTTCCATCTCCGACGTGAAGGCCGTGGGCGAAGTTCCGACGCAGGTGCTGGTCGATCTGTGCCTGAAGGTCTTCGATGCCCAGCCCGGCGCCGACGGCATTCTCATCTCTTGCGGCGGGCTGGTCACGCTCGATGCGGTGCGCGAAGTCGAAGCGCGCCTGCGGGTGCCCGTGGTCTCGAGTTCGCCCGCAGGCTTCTGGGACCTCGTCGGCACCGCTGGGCTCGATCCGCGCGTGCCCGGCCAGGGGCGCCTGTTCGCCTGAGCCGCTTCAGCCGATAAGCCAGCGCCCCACGCGCGGCGTATCGGCCAGTTGCCAGACCCGCTCGCACAGCGCCTTCGCCTCGTCGGCGGTGGCGCCTTCGCCGTAGTGCGCCAGGCGCTGCATCTTGTCTTCGATCTCCGCGCGGTCCAGGCTGTTGCCGGGGTCGCCCTTCGGTTCATCCACACGGCCCTGCAGCGTGCGGCCGTCGGTGGTCTGCACGCTGACTTTGCCGATCCAGCGTGCGGGGTAGGCAGTGTCGACTTCATCGTCGAGCTGCATCGCCACCTTGTCGCGGAAGGCCGAGACCTCGGGCGCGAGAAAGTCGCGGTCGAACTCGCCTAGGCCCGCGCGGCCGTGCACGGCGATGAGGCCCAGCACTGTGCCCATCGAGAACTTGCCCTGGTGCACGGTGGCCGGCACGGTCACGCGGCCCAGCACGTCGATGGCGCCCTGGTGCACGTGCGTGGTCACGTGAGACACGTCGGTGGGCTTCAGCCTGTTCTGCGTCATCACCTGCAGCAGCGCGTCGGCGGCGGGGTGGGTGTGACGGCAGGAGGCGTGGTATTTGAAGGAGGTCTCGGCCAGCGTCCAGCGCGTGCCGAGGCCGTCGGTGAGCTTCGCAGGGTCGGCGTCGCTCGACATGCCGACGCCCAGGCCCTGCGCGCCTTCGAGGATCTTCGCGGCGCCGGTGAAGCCGTCTTGCGCGAGGTAGGCCGACATCAGCCCGCTCGCTGCCGCATGCGCGCAGTGCAGCTGCTTGGAATCGGCCGCGTCGCGCAGGAACTCCCACACGCCGGCCGACTGCGTGCCGGCCGAGCCGAAGGCGTGCAGCATCTGCTGCGGCGTGAGGTCCAGCAAACGGCCCACCGCAGCGGCGGCTGCGAGCGTGCCTGCAGTCGCGGTCGTATGAAAGGTCTTGTAGTGCGAGCGGCCGAGGAATTCGCCGACGCGGATGCCCACCTCGTAGCCCGCGACCACGGCCGTCAGCAGCTGTGCGCCGCTCGCGCCGAGGCTCTGCGCCACGGCCAGCGCAGGCGCAATCACCACGGCGGCCGGATGGAACACCGAGCCGTTGTGCACATCGTCCTGCTCCACGAAATGCGAGGCCGCTGCATTGACCAACGCAGCGAACACTGGCGAGCTGGTGCGGCGCGAGGTCAGTATCTCGCTGGGTCCGTCGGCGGGGCCCATCATCTGCGCGAAGCGTTCGATGCTGCGCACCGGCCGTGCGGTGCGGGCCGCGAGCACGGAGCCCAGCCAGTCGAGCATCAGGTCTTCGGTGCGGCGCAGCACGGGGGCGGGGATGTCGGCGAACTGCAATTCGGCGGCGAAGGTCGCGAGCAACTTGCTCGGGTGGTCGACTGGGTTCATGGCGATGAAGTCCTTCAGAACGAACGGGGCAGGCCGAGCATGTGCTCAGCCACGTAGCTCAGGATCAGGTTGGTCGAGATCGGCGCCACCTGGTACAGCCGCGTCTCCCTGAACTTGCGCTCGATGTCGTATTCGCACGCAAAGCCAAAGCCCCCGTGGAACTGCAGGCAGGCATTGGCCGCCTCCCAGCTCGCCTTGGCCGCAAGGTACTTCGCCATGTTGGCCTGCGCGCCGCAGGGCTGGTGCGCGTCGAAGAGGCGACAGGCTTCATAGCGCATCAGGTTCGCCGCTTCCACTTCGATGAACGCCTCGGCAATCGGAAACTGCACGCCCTGGTTCTGACCGATGGGCCGGCCGAACACCACGCGCTCCTTGGTGTAGGCCGTCACGCGGTCGATGAACCAGTAGCCGTCGCCTATGCATTCGGCCGCGATCAGTGTGCGCTCTGCGTTGAGCCCGTCGAGGATGTACTTGAAGCCCTGGCCTTCCTCGCCGATCAGGTTCTCGGCCGGGATCTCGAGGTTCTCGAAGAACAGTTCGTTGGTCTCGTGGTTCACCATGTTCAGGATGGGCTGTACCGTGAGCCCCTTGCCGATGGCCTCGCGCAGGTCGACGATGAAGATCGACATGCCCTCGGACTTCTTCTTCACGTCCGCCAGCGGCGTGGTGCGCGCCAGCAAAATCATCAGGTCCGAATGCTGGATGCGCGAGATCCACACTTTCTGGCCGTTGATGACGTAGCGGTCGCCCTTCTTCACCGCCGTGGTCTTGATCTTCGTGGTGTCGGTGCCGGTGGTGGGTTCGGTCACGCCCATCGACTGCAGGCGCAGTTCGCCGTTGGCGATCTTCGGCAGGTAGTTGCGCTTCTGCGCTTCGCTGCCGTGGCGCAGCAGCGTGCCCATGTTGTACATCTGGCCGTGGCAGGCGCCGGAGTTGCCCCCGCAGCGGTTGATTTCTTCCATGATCACCGAGGCCTCGGTCAGCCCCAGGCCCGAGCCGCCGTACTCCTGCGGGATCAGCGCGGCCATCCAGCCGGCCTTGGTGAGCGCGTCGACGAATTCGGCGGGGTAGCCGCGTGCCTCGTCGATCTTGCGGAAGTAGGCATCGGGAAACTGCGCGCACAGGTCGCGCACGGCGTCGCGGATGTCGGGAAAGCTCTTGTCGTTGGCGTTGTTCATCGGTCGTTGCTCAGTCAGTCCAGGCGGGGGCCGCCGGCTTCTTTCTCCACGCGTTGCCAGATCTCGATGGCCATCGGGTCGTCGATCTCTTCCAGGATGTGGCCCACGAGGCCGATGGCGCGCGCCATCACGCCGAAGCCGCGAATGATCTTCCACGGAAAGCCGAACTCGGCCGCAATGGCGCCGATGGCCCCGGTCGCGTTGATCGGTAGCGACTTGCCCGACACGCGCTCGGCTTCTTCCTGCACCGCCTGCATCAGCGCGACATAGTGCGTGGAGAGCCCGTTCTCCGCCGCGATCTGGAACAGGCGCGGCGTGCGCGGGTCGATGGGCTTGTGCAGCGGATGGCCGAGGCCCGGCACGATCTGCTTGCGCGCGCGGTGGTCGGCCACGATGTCTTTCGCCATGTCGGCGAGCGGGCGCGTGGGCTTCTCGCCGAAGGGAATCGCTTCGTAGAGCATCTTCGCGGCGCCCTCGGTGCTGCCGACGAACACCGTGCCCAGGCCGCAAAGACCGGCAGCCACGGCGGCTTGCAGTGCTTCGGGTGCGCCCGCATAAGTGAGGCGAGCAGCCAGCGCGCTGGGCGTGATGCCGTGCTCCACCAGTGTGACGACGATGGCGTTGAAGGTGACGGATTCCTGCGGCGTCGGGATGCGCCCTGTCAGCTCCAGGAAGGCCATATCGCCGAGATTCAGGTGGCCGAGGATTTCCGAAGGCAGGTCGCGCCCGCGCACGGTGATCTTGTCGGGCGTGCTGTGGCCCAGCTCGGTGTGCAGGGATTTCTTGATTTTCGTCATGGCAGCGAATCTAGCCCGCCCTCGCGCGGGGTGGTTCTCTGATTGCGAAACCCTCCCTTCGGCAAATGCAAATGCTCGCTCGCGGGGTCTTCAGGCACGCTGCGGCGATGGATCTTGAATCACTTTCGGCAGTGCGCGAATCGGCGCTCGACTACTTCGTTCGCAGCCGCGCTATCCAGCGGCGGCGCGCATGCATGGAACAACCCGGTGCCGACGAGGCCGAAGGCTGGGGCGGCATCGCCGCGCTGGGCTGGCCCGGCATGCTGGCGCCCGAATCGGCCGGCGGCCTCGCGTTGGGGCTCGACGGCGCGGCGGAGATCCTGCGGGCTGCGGGTGAGCATGTGGCGCCCGAGCCGCTGCTGGCCGTGGCCGGCCTCAGCGCGCTGCTGCTGGCGCGGCTCGGCACGCCGGGCGCGGATGCCCTGCTCGCTGAATTGGTCGCGGGCCGCAGCCTGCCCGCGCTGGCATGGCAGGAAAGCGCCGGCGACCTGAGTGCGGTGCCGCTGGCCTGCGGCTGCGAAGTACGGCCCGGGCACACAGGCGGCGTGCTGCTGCAAGGCGAAAAACTCATGGTGCTGCCCGGCGCGGCTGCCAGCGGCTGGCTGGTGTCGGCGCGCGGAGAGGACGATGCGGTGCTGCTGTGGGTGCGGCGCGGCACCGAAGGCGTGACCGAAACGCTGGTGCCACTGGTCGATGGCAGCCAGGCCTCGAACCTGCGCTTCGAGCAAGTGGCGTTGCCGCCCGGCGCAGTGCTGGCCGAAGGCCCGGCCGCGCAGGATGCGTTGCGCCATGCCCTTGCGGCCGGCCAGATCCTTCAATCAGCCGAGCTGCTGGGCGCGGGGCAGGCCATGCTGGCGCAGACGCTGGCCTACCTGCGCACGCGCTCGCAGTTCGGCAAGCCCATCGGCAGCTTCCAGGCGCTGCAGCATCGCTGTGTCGACATGTTCATCCACCTCGAAGTGGCGCAGGCCACGTTGAACGAGGTGCTGGCTCTGGCAGCACAGGGCTTGCCGGCGGACCGGATCGAAGCCGAGGCGAGCCGCGTCAACGCACGCTGCACGGCCGCTGCGCTGCAGGCGTCGCGAGCATCGGTGCAATTGCATGGCGCCATCGGCTACACGCAGGAGTGCGACCTGAGCCTGTTCTACAAGCGTGTGCTGTGCCTGTCGGCCTGGCTGGGTAACGTCAGCGCGCATCAGCGCCGGCATGCGTCGCTGTCGGGCTATGCGGAAGCCACGGCGGGTGCGGCCGAGTGGCAGGGTAATTTCCCGCGCACCGCCGACTGGTCAGCCATGCCCGAGGCCGATTTCCGCAGCATGGTGCGCGCCTTCCTGCAGCTGCGCTATCCGCCGCAACTGCGTTATCTCTCGCACCGCGCGCGCTGGAGCGAGATGCGCGAGTGGTATCTCACGCTGTCGGCGCAAGGCTGGATCGCGCCCGCGTGGCCGCAGGCGCATGGCGGCATGGGCCTGCCGGCGGACAAGCTCATCGCGTGGATCGAGGAGCTGGAGCAGCACGGCGTGGCGCGCGCGCCCGACCAGGGCATCGTGATGATCGGCCCGCTGCTCATCCAGCATGGCACGCCCGAGCAGCAGCAGCGCTTTCTGCCCCGCATCCTGAGCGGCGAGCATGTCTGGTGCCAGGGCTATTCGGAGCCCAACGCCGGCTCCGACCTCGCGGGCCTGCGCACCGAAGCCTTGCCTGCGCGCGACGCGCAGGGCGATCACTTCGTCGTGAACGGCCAGAAGATCTGGACCACGCTCGCGCAGGACGCCAACCACATCTTCATGCTCGTGCGCACCGACAAGGACGCACGCAAGCAGGAGGGCATCAGCTTCCTGCTGTGCGACCTGCGCACGCCGGGCATCACCATCCGGCCGATTCATACGCTGGCCGGCGAGCCCGAGTTCTGCGAAGTGTTCTTCGACAACGTGCGCGTGCCGGCAGAAAACCTCGTGGGCAAGCTGCATGGCGGCTGGACCATCGCGAAGGCGCTGCTGGGCTTCGAGCGCATCTTCCTGGGCAGCCCCAAGCAGTCGCAGTACGCGCTGGGCCAGCTGGCGTGGCTGGCGCAGGCGCGGCGCCTGTTTGCCGACCCGGTGTTCGCGCAGCGCTTCGCGGCGCTGCGGCTCGACGTGCTCGACCTGTCGGCAGCCTACACGGGCTTCGCGAACATCGTGCGCGCCGGCAAGCCGCTGCCGGCTTCGGTGTCGCTGCTGAAGATCTGGGCGAGCGAGACCTATCACCGCATCGGCGCGCTGCTGGTCGAGGCGGGCGAAGAGCAGGGTGCCGTGGCCGGCGACCAGTTGCTCGACGGGCAGAGCTTCAACGTGCTCTCTCCGCTCATCGGCTCCACCGCCGCAATGATCTACGGCGGCACCAACGAGATACAGCGCAACATCCTCGCGCGGCAGGTGCTCGACCTGCCGGCCTGAGCGATGTAGCCGACGAAGAAATACACAACAGGAGACAACGCTCATGACATCGACTCACTTCTCGCGCCGACACCTCATGGCCGCGATGGCAGGCAGCGCGGCGCTGGCCGCATTGCCGCATCGTGCTTTCGCGCAGCAGCCCTTGCCGCCGCTCATCAAGCTCGTCGTCGGCTATTCCGCAGGCGGCCCGGTCGACGGCGCCGCGCGCCTGCTCGCACCCGCGCTGAGCCAGGAGCTGGGCACGCAGGTCATCGTGGACAACCGTCCCGGCGCCAGCGGCTCGCTCGGCGGCGACGCGGTCGCCAAGGCCGCGCCCGACGGCACGATGCTGTTCTTCGGCGCGAGCCCGACCATCACCATCAACCCGAACGTGCAGCGCAAGATGGCCTTCGACCCGATGAAGGACCTGACGCCCATCGCGCCGCTGGTGGACTACACCAACGTGCTCGTCGTCAACAACGAAGTGCCGGTACGCAACCTCGCCGAGTTGCTGGCCTACGCGAAGGCGCGGCCCGGCAAGGTGTTCTACGGCTCGGCGGGCGTGGGCGCGTCCAACCACCTGAGCGGTGCGCTGCTGGAGAAGATGACCGGCGTGCAGCTGACGCACGTGCCCTACAAAGGCAGTGCACCGGCGCTCGCCGACGTGATGGGCGGCACCGTGACCATGATGTTCGACATCATCGCCACCTCGAAGCCCTTCATCCAGACGGGCAAGGTGCGCGCGCTGGCCGTCACCTCGCGTCAGCGCAACCGCATGCTGCCCGATGTGCCGACCATGATCGAGTCGGGCGTGCCCGGCTACGACGTGGGCGGCTGGTTCGGCCTCTACGGCCCGGCGCGCATGGACCCTGCGCTGGTCGCGCGCATGAACGCCGCGGCGCAGAAGATGCTGGCGCGCGAAGACATCGCGCACCGGCTGCGCGAGCAGGGCTACGACGTGTGGTCTGGTGCGGCCGACCTGCTGGCGACGAAGGGCAGGTCAGATCGCCAGCTCTGGGCGACGGCGTCCAAGGGCATCGAGGCGGAATAGGCGATGCAGAAGATTCATCAGTTGTTGGAGGCACGCGCGGCTCACACGCCGGAGGCTGTCTTTCTTTTCGAACCCGCTGGGACGACGACGTATGCGGCGCTGCAATCGATGGTCGATGCCGCCGCAAACGACCTGCTGGCCGCCGGTGTGCGGCCGACCGACCGCGTGGTGCTGGTGGCCGAGAACTGTGCCGCGCACATCGCGCTGCTCATGGCCTGCAGCCGCGTCGGGGCCTGGTCGTGCGGCGTGAATGCGCGCATGTCGCCGGGCGAGATCGCGGCCATTGCGGAGCGTGCGGATGCACGGCTTTGCTACTTCACGACCGGGGCATCCGAAGCTGCTGAAAGGCATGCGCAGAGAGCCGGTGCAGAGCCTTCCGCACTCGAAGGCGTGATGCGCTCGGCCGTGCGTGCCGAAGCACGCACCGAACCCGACCCGGCATTGGCCGACACGGCCGCCATCATCTTCACTTCCGGTACCTCGGGCACGCCCAAGGGCGTGATGGTGTCGCACCGCGGCCTGCTTCATTTTGGCCGCGTTTCGGCCCAGGTGCGAGCCCTGAGCGAGCGCGACCGCGCCTATGCCTTCCTGCCGATGACGCACATCTTCGGCATCGGCACGGTGCTGATGGCCGCGCTCACGGGCGGTGCCGCGCTGGTGCTGCGCGGCAGCTTCTCGCCGGCCGACATGCTGCAGGCGCTGGCGCACGAGCAGGTGTCGAACCTGCTCGGGCCGCCGACGATGTATGCGCGCCTGCTGGCCCACATCGAGGCGGAGGGCGTGGCGCCGCGCTTTCCGCAGCTGCGCTACGTCTATACCGGCTCGGCGCCGCTCGATCCGGCGCTCAAGCAGCGCGTGGAGCAGTTGTTCGGCCAGCCGCTGCACTATGGCTACGGGCTGTCCGAGTACGCGGGCTCGGTGTTTCTCACGCGCACCGAATCGCCGCGCGCAGACACCTCGGCGGGCTACGCGGTGGAAGGCGGCGAGGCCCGCATCGTGACCCTCGACGGCAATGACGCCGCGCCCGGCGATACCGGCGAGATCTGGCTGCGCGGCCCCGGCCTCATGCTCGGCTACTTCCGCGATGCCGCCGCCACAGCGCAGGTGATGCGCCCAGGCGGCTGGTACGCCACCGGCGATCTCGGGCGCTTCGGCAGCGACGGTGCGCTGTTCGTGGTCGGCCGGCTGAAGGAAATGATCATCCGCTCGGGCTTCAACGTATACCCGGCGGAGATCGAGGCGGTCATCGCCCGCTTCGACGGCGTGCACCTGTGCGCGGTGGTCGGCGTGCCCGAGGCCGACGGCAACGAGCAGGTCGTCGCCTTCGTCGAACTGAAGCCCGGCGCGGTGCTCGACGAGGCGGCTCTGCGCGCGCACCTTGTCGAGCACCTGTCGCCCTACAAGCGCCCGGCCCGCATCGAGGTGATCGACGCGATGCCGACCACGGCCAACGGCAAGCTGCTCAAGCGCGAGTTGCAGGCGCGCTGCACGCCGTTTCCGGACATTCCCAACCGGTGCGCGGGGCCATCGTAGGCACGCTCCTACACCCGCGCCCAGA
The DNA here is from genome assembly GCF_057814215.1 of Variovorax sp. F042. Classification (NCBI taxonomy): domain Bacteria; kingdom Pseudomonadati; phylum Pseudomonadota; class Betaproteobacteria; order Burkholderiales; family Comamonadaceae; genus Variovorax; species Variovorax sp. F042. Next base: position 492,644 of record NZ_JBVASX010000002.1, on the reverse strand, counting down.
GGCGGGCACGATACTTGTTAACTCCCCCGTTTCAGGAAGTACCTCGTGACCGTGCCGATGAACCCGACGCCCGTGGCTGCTGCGCAATGAAGGCCTCGCCCAGTGCGCGCAGCTGGATCGCCGCCGGCGTGCGCCACGAACTGCTCACACGTGCGTTGCCCGCCCTGCGGCACGACATGGCGGCGCCCGTCTCGGTGATCCGCATGGCGCTGCTGATGCTCAAGCGGCAGGTTGGCGCCGCCACCATCGACGCCGTGGCCTGCGAAGAGCGGGTGGCGCTGATCGACAACCAGGTGTCGGAGCTGATCGAAGCCGTCCGCTCGCTGCGCGATTGGGAACTGGCCACCACCGACGACGGCATCACCCGCAGCGCGCTGGTGGCGCAATGCGTGGCGCTGATGCGCTCGGCCTTCGATCTGCACGGCGTGTCGCTCGACGCCGATGCCTCGCTCGATCCGCAGGAAGACGAGCACCGCTGGCCTGCCGCGGCGGCCCTGCGCTACCTGTTCCTCGGGGCGTTGGGGTACCTGCACGACGGTGCGGCCGAGGCGGGGGCGATCCGTGTCGAGGCAGATGGTGCGAATGCACTGCGCCTCACGGCCCTGCCGCGCGAACCCGGTGGCACGCCCGCCGTGCTCGATGCGCACCGCGCACCGCGCGCCCTGGCCATCGATGCCGTCGCGCTGCAGAACCTGGCTGAAGACCTTGGCTACGCCGTGGCGCTGGATGGCGACAGCGTGCGCCTCGTGCTCGCGACCGGTAACTGAGCCTTGCTGTTGCGGCCTCGCGCCGCCTGCCTCCGCCGTGGCGCTCGCAGGAAGGCCAGCAGCCGCCGTTCGGCCGCATGCAGCCCACGTGATGGCCTGGCCGTGCCGTGCCCGGCGATCCTTTCGAACAGTGCGCCGGTGGCTTCGTCGCCCTCCGAGAGCGCGCTGCCCAGCGCCAGCACGGCCGGGTGCACGTACGCCTTCTTGCAGACTGCTGGCGTGTTGCCGAGTTGCCTGGCGACGGCCGCGAGGATGTCCTTTGCGCTGTAGCGAGTGCCGTCGGCAGCGGCGCGGCCCGGCTCGCAGGCCAGCCGGGTGAGTTCCAGCGCCTGCACGGTGCCGTGCCAGGTGCGGAAATCCTTCGCGGTGAAGCGCTCACCCTGCGCGGCTTCGGCCAGGTAGTCGTTCACGTCGGTGGACGAGACGCTGCGCAGTTCGCCATTTCCGCCTCCCTCTGCATCCTCGTCCACGTACTGGAACAGCGCCTGCCCCGGCAACTGCTGGCATTGCCGCACCACCCTGGCCACGCGCGGGTCGTCGAGCTTCGCCTCGTGCATCACGCCGCTCTTGCCCCGAAAGCGCAGCCGCAGGGCCTGGCCCTGCACGGCCGCATGCCGGTTGCGCAGCGTGGTGAGGCCGTAGGAGCCGTTGCTGCTCGCGTATTCCTCGTTGCCCACGCGCAGCAGCGTGGTGTCGAGCAGGCGCACCACCGCCGCGAGCACCTGGCTGCGGCCCGGCGCCTTCTGGCCCCTTGGCAATTGCAGGTCGCGCGCCACACGGGCGCGGATGCGCGGCAGCGCGAGCGCGAAGGCTTCGAGGCGGTCGAACTTGGTCTCGTCCTTCATCGAGCGCCAGTCGGCGTGGTAGCGGTACTGCTTGCGCCCGCGCGCGTCGATGCCGGTGGCCTGCAGATGGCCGTTGGGCAGCGGGCAGATCCACACCTGGGTGTAGGCCGGCGGAATGGCCAGCATGCGGATGCGCGAGATCTCGTCCACGTCGCGCAGCCATTGCCCCTTGGCATCGCGGTAGCGAAAGCGCTCGCCGTGCTTCAGGCGGCGTATGCCGGGCATGTCGGGGTTCACGTAGACGAGGCCGTTGGCGATGGGCGTCGGCTTTGACGGAGGCTTTGCAGGAGTGGAAGAGTCCGGCATGGTGTTTGCGTGATGGCGTTACATCGCGCTTTTGCCAGCACCGACAATCGGCGGTTGTAGGACGCCGGGCGCGCTTGTTGTCCTTGTCCTGCCGTCTTTGTCCTTCTTAACGGGTTCCAGAATGACTTCTTCCAAGTCCTCCTTTTTCACCGCCCGCTGGCTGGCTGTGCCCGCCGCGGCGCTGCTGTTCACGGCCTGTGCTTCCACTTCGACCCCGACCGCATCTGCCCCGGCTGCGCCCGTGAAGGTCAAGGTCTTCGTCGCCGCCATGTTCGAGATCGGCCAGAACACCGGTGACCGCGCCGGCGAGTTCCAGCACTGGTACGAGCGCTACTGGAAGGGCGCCAGGCCCATTGCGGTGCCCGGCGCACTGCAGCCCGTGTACTGCAACACCGACGGCGTGTGCGGCGCGGTGCTCGGCATGGGCAAGGTCAACTCGTCGTCGTCTATGCAGGCCATCTTGCTGAACCCGCAGTTCGACTTCTCGCAGAGCTACTACGTGATCTCGGGCGTGGCCGGCACGCCGCCCTCGCGCGGCACCATCGGCGAAGTGAGCTGGGCCACCTGGCTGGTCGACTACGACCTGGGCCACCGCTGGGCACCCGAAGAGAACAAGCCAGGCGAACCGACCTTCATGCCGCGCAAGGGCTACGAGGAATACCGCCGCTTCAAGCTCAACCCCGACCTCGTGGGCTGGGCCATGAAGCTCTCGGCCGACACGCCGCTGAAAGACGCCGACTCGGCCCGCAAGTACCGCCTGCGCTACCCCGATGCCGCGGCCCGCCGCGCGCCCTTCGTAGGTACCGGCACGCACATGACCGGCGACACCTTCTTCCACGGCCCCGGCATGTCGAAGCAGGCGCAGTACATCGCCAAGCTCTACGGTGCCGACGACTACGTCATCACCGAAATGGAAGCCGCCGCCATCACCCTCGTGATCAAGCGCACCCACGGCACCGACCGCGTGATGAGCCTGCGCGGCGCCGTCAACTTCGACCAGGGCAGCCCGAAGGAAACCACGCTGCAGCACCTGGACCCTGCACCGGGCGAAACGGCCGGCGGCTTTGCCGAGACGGTGGAAAACATCGAGCTGGTGGGCAGCCGCGTGGTCGATCACATCGTCGCGAACTGGCCGCAGTGGTCGGCCGGCGTGCCCAAGCCCTGAGCTTCGTCGCTCAGGGCCGCACCGGCTTCAGGTGCCACGTCACCGTGAAGTCGAAGGGCGTCCAGCGGCTGACGATGACGCCCGAGCGCCGCAGCCCGCGCCCAGTCCAGGTGTTGCAGGTCTCGAAGAGGTTGTAGCCGCCTTCGGCTTCGTAGAAGGCGTCCTGGCTGTCGTAGTGCGCGCCCGCAATGGGCGTGGCCTGGCCCGAGGGCAGCGCGGCGCGCACGTAGCCGGCCAGTTGCGCGTACTGCGCCTGCGAGAGCGGCAGGCTGTAGGCGCCGCGCCCCAGTTGGTTGCGCCGCAGGTAGCTCACATGCATCAGCGCGCGGTTGCCGCCCGACAGCGCCCCGAAGGCGCGCGCCGCCGTCAGGTCGCCCCAGGTGGGCGTGTTCAGGTAGAACTCGCGGTCGCCCCAGCCGATGGCGATGAACTCGGCATCGGGCGGCGGCGCCTTGAAGTCTTTCAGCGGGAACACCTGCAGCCAGTCGACGGTGGCCGAGCGGATGGGGAACACGTAGTCGGTGTGCACGCCGTTGCTCAGCACCCAGGCCTGTACGTCGGCGGTTGCATCGTTCGATGGCTGCGCATTGGCCGGCCAGAATACCAGCACGCAAGCCGTGGCCACGTAGAGGCCGACCAGCGCGACGAAGCCCAGCAGCGTGAAGGCGATGCGCCGCAGCCAGCGTTTCACCATGGCGTGTTCAGAACAGCGACGCGGTGGTCGCCGCCGGTTCCGACGCGGCGCGATGCGCACCGGCCCCGGCGGGCGCCAGCGCCTCGGGGCTGCCCGCCTTTGCCAGCGCGCCCACACGCACGCCCAGGAGGCGCAGCGGGCGCTCCAGCGGCACGCGTTTCAGGCACAGACCGCCCGTGTGGCGGATGGTCTTCGCGTCGTCCGTGAAGCGGTCGATGGTCTGGTCGCGCGTGGCGATCTTGAAATCGTCGTAACGCAGCTTGATGCCGATGGTCTTGCCCACGTAGCCCTTGCGCTGCAGGTCGGCGGCGAGCTGCTCGCACAGCTGCGTGAAGATCGCGCCCAGCTCGGCGCGGTCGCGCACCGCGTGCAGGTCGCGGTCGAAGGTGGTCTCGCGGCTCATCGACACGGGCTCGCTCTCGGTCACCACCGGGCGGTTGTCGCGGCCCCAGGCCACCTCGTGCATCCATGCGCCGGTGGCCTTGCCGAAGGTGGCAATGAGCCAGTCGCGGTCGCGCGCCGCGAGCTGGCCTACGGTCTCGATGCCGAAGCGCTTGAGCTTCTCGTCGGCCTTGGGGCCGATGCCGTTCACCTTGCGGCAGGGCAGCGGCCAGATGCGCGATTCGAGATCGTCCTCGTAGACGATGGAGATACCGTTGGGCTTGTTGAACTCGCTCGCCATCTTGGCGATGAGCTTGTTGGGCGCCACGCCGATGGAGCAGGTCAGGCCGGTGGCATCGAAGATGGCTTTTTGCAGCAGTCGTGCCAGCGAGCGCCCGCCGTCGCGCTGGCCGCCGGGCACGTCGGTGAAGTCGATGTACACCTCGTCCACGCCGCGGTCTTCCATGAGCGGCGCGACCTCCAGGATGAGGTTCTTGAAGGCGCGCGAATAGCGCCGGTACTCGTCGAAGTCCACCGGCAGGATGATGGCCTGCGGGCACAGCTTGGCCGCCTTCATGAGCCCCATGGCCGAGCCCACGCCGAACTGCCGCGCCGGGTAGGTGGCGGTGGTGATCACGCCGCGGCCGGTGTAGTCCTTCAGCAGCGGAAAGGACTCGACCGGAATGTCGGCCAGCGTGCCGCCCTCGGGCAGGTTGCGGATGGCTTCGTCCACGCGCCGCCGCCCGCCGCCGATCACCACCGGCAGGCCCTTGAGCTGCGGATAGCGCAGCAGCTCGACCGACGCGTAGAAGGCGTCCATGTCGAGGTGCGCGATGCGGCGGATCGGCGGTGGCGCAGGTGACGGTGGCTGGGTCTGTGAACTCACGGCCACGATTGTCTCGCGGTCGGGCGGCGTGTGCCCGTGCGGGGGAGATCCGGTCAGCGGGTTTCGACGGTCACGAGCAGCGGCGATTCGAACATCGCCACCGGCGAGATCACCGGCTCGTCCATCGGCACCTTGTCGCCATAGCGCTCGCGCATCTTGGCGCGCACCGCAGGGTCGCCCAGGTTGAATTCGCGGATCTTCTGCAGCTCGCCGATGCGCACGCCCAGCGCGCGCTGGTAGAGCTTCCACACGAGTTCGGAGCAGTAGATGCGCTTGTCGGACCATTCGAAGGTCAGGTCGTAGGGCCGCCCTTCGAAGTCAGAGGTGCCCGCGCGCAGTTTGGCCACTGCGCCTGGTGTCAGTAGCGTGTCGGCATTGCGCAGCCGCTTCACCACGTAGTGCCCGCCGTTGCCGCGCGCGGTCCATTGCGCAAGCGGCGTGTAGCGCACCGTCGACACCGCCTCGAACACATAAGGCTTGCCGCCCCGCAACAGCACGATGCCCATGTGGCTGTAGCGCGAGCCGGTGGCGCGCTGCACCGCGATGCTCTGCGCCGAACGCGAGGTGTGGAAGATGATGTCGCCGTCTTTCAACGCCGCCGCGTGGCTGGCGCTGGAGGACAGGACGAGCGCGAGCGCGACGGGGAGCTTGAATGTCATACGCCGCGCATTGTGCGGCACGCCGCGGCGCTATTTCTCCTCTGGTGGAGCGGCGCTGTCGCCGGTGTCGGGCGGCGCCATCTCGCGCATCAGGCGGTCCACCGCTTCATCGTTCATCGGCTCGGCGGGCGCGAGCGCGGTTGGCGAGGTGCGCAGCCAGCGCGTGGTCTCGGGCAGCGCCATCACCAGTGCTGTCACGGTGGCGAGCACCGCCAGGTAAGGCGCCAGTGCCCGCGCTACGGCAGCCACCGGCGGGCGCGGCGCGACCTGTCCGCGTGCCAGCACCAGCGCATAGCCGAAAGGCGGCAGCAGGAAGCCGGCCTGCAGCACCAGCAGGGTCAGGGTGGCGATCCATGCGGCGTCGTCGAGCTGGGCGAGCACCGGCGGCATGACGATGGGCACGATGAGGAAGATCAGTTCGAAGGCGTCGAGAACGAAGGCGCAGGCCAGCAGCACGGCCAGCACCGCCATGAGCCCGACCATGGGGTGGCCCTGCAGCGACAGCATGAGCCGCGCGATCAGCCCGTCGGTGCCGAAGCCGCGCAACAGCAGAGAGAAGGTGGTGGCCGCCACCAGCAGCGCATACAGTGCGCCGGTGAGCGCCATCGCGTCGTCGAGCACCTGCCACAGCACCGCTCGCGTGAGCTGGCGCGACACCAGGCCCCAGCCGAGCAGCAGCACGCAGGCGGCGGCCGCGCCCTCGACCGCGCGCACCCTGCCCAGCGTGACCAGCACGAGCAGGGCGCCGATCAGCAGGGGCACGAGCAGCAGCGTCCAGCCTTCACGCGGCTGCATCGGCTCGCGCGGTGCTGCAGTGGCGGCGGGCTTGCCGCGCCGGGCGCCGAACCACGCGACCGCGAGCCAGCCGATCAGCAGCGCCGCTGCTGGCACCAGTGCGGCCTGGAGGATGTCCTGTGTGTTGACGATGCGGTTGGCATTGGCTGTGGGCAAGGCCAGCGTGCGCGCCATGTTCACGCCCTCGGTGTGGGCGCGCAGCATCGCGTCGCCGAGCAGCAGAAGCACAAGCGATGGCGGCACGATCACGCCCAGCGTGCTGGTCACGGCCACGAGCGCGGTGCGTTGTGCCGCGGGCAGGCCTTCGGCTGCCCAGCCCTTGCCGGCCGTGCGCGCCAGCGTCAGCAGGCTGGCGCCGACCGAGCCGTTCATCGGCGCGAGCATCAGCCCCAGCACCATGCCGGCCAGCTCCGATGCGGCGCGCGGGGCGACGAAAGCCAGCGCCTTGCGCAAGCCGTTGTACAGGTGCTCGGCCAGCGCCAGCCGGTTGAGCAGCGCGCCCACCAGCGCGTAGAGCGCCAGCGCCTGAAGCAGGTCGTGCTCCAGCAGGCCGACGATGCGCCACGGAAGGTTCTGCAGCAGCGCCGCATCGAACGCACCCAGCGCCAGTCCGGCCAGCGCGCCCAGCGTGCACACGCCGAGCAGCACGGCATAAGTCGGCCAGCCGGTGGTCATCATCAGCGCCAGGGCCAGCGCGAGCAGGGCGAGTCCGAGCCAGGCCATTCAGTGCCCGCGTGGATGGCGCAGTTCGCGCAGGAGATCGAGCGCGCTCTGCACCGCCAGCAACACCGCGAGCAGCAGCAGCGCCACCTTGATCATGAAATAGCCGGGGTTGAAGGTGTCGGGGAACAGCTCGAACGCGGCCACCGAGCGCCACACCGGCACCGTGGCCGTCACGATCAGGAACAGAGCCCACGGCAGCACGCACAGCGCCGCCCCGATGCGGCGCGCCCGTGCAAAGCGCCCGCTGGTGTCGGCAGCCAGGTCGGGCCGCGCCACGAGGTGCGCGCCGCGGCGCCCGGCGTGCCGCAGCGCCACCGCAACGTACAGCGCGAACAGCCACTGCGCGAGGTCGTTGGCCTGCGTGGGGCCATTGCCCGAGCCGGCCAGGTCGCGCAGCGGCCATTGGGCGAACAGCAGCAGGGCGATTGCGATGGCAAAGGGCATCGCCGCGCGGTCGATCCAGTCGAGCCAGCGCGGCGCCTGCGGCGGGGGAGGGGCTGGAAGATCGGCAGGTGGCGGCGTCATGCGACGCCGATAGTCTTCCCGGAACCTGACCACCACCTGCGGCCGCGCGGGTCATTGCTTGCGTGGTGCAGCATGCCGGTGCCATCATCCGCGCCATGCAAACAGTCGCCTCCATCCTCTGGCGCAGGCTCGATGTACCGGGCCACGACGCCTGCCGTCTAGAACGCAATGCCACGGCCTGGCAACTCGATGGCGCGGCCGTGTTCCGACAGGAAGACGGCCGCATCGGCCAGCTGCATTACCGCGTGCGCTGCGACCTGCACTGGCACACCCAATGGGGCACCGTGCGCGGCTGGCTGGGCGACGCGGCCGTCGATCTGTCGATTGCCCGCGACGCGCGTGGCCACTGGAAGCTCAACGACGAGGCGGTGCCCGACCTGTCGCACTGCGTCGATCTCGACCTGGGCTTCACGCCTGCTACCAACCTGCTGCAGTTGCGACGGCTCAACCTGGCGAAGGGCGAGGGCGCCGATGCTCCGGCGGCCTGGGTCGATCTGGATGGTGGTGGCGTGCTGAGCGAGCTGGCGCAGCGCTACGAGCGGCGTAGCGAGAGCGAATATGCCTATGAGGCCAAGCGCTTCGACTATGCGGCGATGTTGAGCGTGACGGAAGACGGCTTCGTGCGCGACTACCCGAGGCTCTGGGTCGCCGAGAAGTAATCAGTCGAACTGTGAGCGGTCGCCCGCGACCAGTTCGCGATTGTGCCGTCGATCAACCGCTATCTCGTGCGCGAAATCGTCGGTGCCACCACCGGCCGGCAGGTTGTAGGCCCCACGCAGCCGCGCACGCACCACACTGCTGTCCAGCACACGATTGATCTCCGCATTGAGCCGCTGCACCACCGCCACCGGCGTGCGCGCAGGCGCGAAGATGCCGAAGAGCGAATCGCGGTTCGCCTTCTCGAAGCCCAGCTCCGCGAGCGTGGGCACCGCTGGCAGTGCCTCGATGCGAGCAGGCGCGCCGACTGCAAGCGCCTGGAAGCGCCCGCCTTCGATGTACTGAAGCTGCTGCGCCGCGACGTTGGTCGACAGCACCTCGAACTGTCCGCTCAGCGCATCGTTGAGTTGCGGCCCGCCGCCCTGGTAGGGGATGTGCGTGATGTCGGTGCGGCTCTGCACGCGCACCTGCGCCAGCACCAGGTGGCCGATGGTCGCCACGCCCGAGGTGGCCCAGCGCACCTCGCCCGGTTGCCTGCGCGCCTGCGCGATCAGCTCGCCGAAGCCGTGCCCTGTGAAGGCCGGCGTGCCCACCACAAGCACCGGCGTGCGCATCACGCTGGCTACGGGCACGAAGGCACGCTGCGGGTCGTAGGGCACGCGCGCCAGCAGCGGGTGCAGCGTGAGCGGGCTGATGGCGGAGAAGGCCAGTGTGCAGCCGTCGGGCGTTGCGCGCGCGAGCGCATCCATGCCGAGACTGCCGCCCGCACCGGGACGGTTTTCGATCAGCACCGGCACGCCCAGCGACTGCGCCAGAGGCTCCGCCAGCACGCGTGCCATGCCGTCGCTCACCCCGCCGGGCGGGTAGACCACGATCAGGCGCACCGGGCGGCTTGGCCATGGCGCGGCATGCGACACCTCCGGCAGTGCGCACATCGCCGCCGCGAGCGCGCCGCCCGCGCGCTGGATGAAATGACGACGCCGCAGCAAGCTCATGACCCCGGATTTTCGACAGCCAACCTGCGCAGCAGCTCCGCGAAATGCTGCGCGGGCAGGTTGTCTTCCTCGACGCGCGACACCAGCGTGAGCGGCGCATCGAGCTGGCCGCCATCGGCCAGCCGCGCATAGGCGATGGCATGCGCGTGCACGCCGGTCATCGAGGCCGGCACCACCGACAGGCCGACACCGGCAGCCACTAGGTTCAGGTTGGTCATCATGCGATCGACTTCGGCCACCACGCGCGGGCGCAGGCCCTTGGCGTGGCACAGCGCTAGCAGGTCGGCATAGAGGCCGGGCGCGCCGGGGCGGCGCACGAGGATGATGCCTTCCTCGCACAGCTTCGCGAGCGGCAGCGGGCGCGAGGCCTTGTTGCGGCCGAGGGCAAAGCGATGGTCGCTGGGCATGGCAACGAGCACTGGCTCGCGCAGCAGCGTCTCGAACACCAGCCCCTCGGGCCGCGCGACCGGCACGCGCAGCAGGCCGCAGTGCAGTCGGCCCGCGGCCAGCGCCTCGGTGAGTTCGGCGGCGTTGTCTTCGCGCAGCTGAAGCTCCACCGCCGGGTACGCCCGGCGGAACTCGCGCAGCGCCTCGGGCATGAAGCGGTGCGCCGCGGCCGAGCTGGTGAAGCCGACTGCGAGCGTGCCGGCCTGGCCCTTGGCTACACGCACCATGCGCTGCTTCATGGCGTCCATGTCCTGCAGCATGCGCAGCGCCTCGGTCTGAAAGAGCCGGCCCGCGTCGGTGAGGGCCACGCCGCGCGGATGGCGGCGAAACAGCAGCACACCCAGCTCGCGTTCCAGCGCCTTGATCTGCTGGCTGAGCGGCGGCTGCTGGATGCCCAGTTGCTCGGCCGCGCGTGTCATGTGGCCGGTCTCCGCGACGGCGGCGAAGTAGCGCAGTGCCCGTATGTCCATATTTTTTTCGTATGAAGAGTGCCTTGTTATTTTATTTGACCCTAAGTCACCCTGAATCTATCGTCCGGCCGCCTATTCAAAAAGCGGCCCACCGAGGCCGCATGCCGGAGACAAATCCATGCGCAAAACGCGCCCCGCCTCGATGTTTCGTGCCGTCGTTTCCGCGATCGGTATTGCGCTGATCCTTGCCGCCTGTGGTGGCGGCGGTGGGGGAGGCGGCGGTGCCGGCTTCCTCCCGATCCTGCCCACAACCCCGCCCGCCAGCGACGGCAATAACCCGCCCGCCGACAACCCGCCGGACGGCCCGCCCGACAACCCGCCGCCCCCGCCCGTGCAGCCGGTTGTCTCGTGTGCCGACCTGTCGGGCAAGAGCCTGCCTGCCTCGCTCATCAGTCTGCCCACGCAAGGCGCCACCGTCACCAGTGCCACGCCCGTGGCCGCGGGCGACGTGGGCAACACGCTCGGCGACTACTGCCGCGTGCGCGGCACCATCCAGCCGGTGGACCCCGCTTCGCAGGTCATCAACTTCGCGGTGAACCTGCCCGAGAAGTGGAACCAGAAGACCATCCACTTCGGCGGCGGCGGCTTCGACGGCGTGCTCATCGACGGCACCGAGGTCATCCGCTTCGGCCCCGCCGACAAGCCCGCGCCGCTGGCGCTGGGCTACGCCACCTACGGCGACGACTCGGGCCACCAGTCGGGCAGCATCACCGACGGCAAGTTCGCGGCCAACGACGAGCAGCTTGCCAACTACGGCGGCCTCTCGCTCAAGAAGACGCGCGACGTGGCGCAGGCGCTGGTGCTCGCGCGCTACGGCATGGCGCCCAAGCACGCCTACTTTCTCGGCACCTCGACCGGCGGGCGCGACGCGCTGAGCTACATCCAGCGCTGGCCGCTGGACTACGACGGCGTGATCGCCAACGAGCCCGCGCTCAACTACACCGGCACGCGCCTGTCGAACGTGGCCGTGGGCCGCGCCCTGTACCGCAACGGCGGCGCGGGCTGGATGAACCTGACCAAGACGCTGCTGGTGCAGAAGACCGTGATGAACGCCTGCGACAAGCTCGACGGCGCAGCCGACAACCTCATCAGCAATGTGGAGAGCTGCCGCCTGCTGAACACGCAGATCCTGGCCTCGCTGCGCTGCCCCGGCGGCACGGACACGGGCAACACCTGCCTGTCGGACGCGCAGCTCGACACCGTGCGCGCCATCGAGAACCCGCTGGACTTCACGACCTACTCGCTGGCCAACGGCGTGAAGCGCGCGGGCGGCTACAACATCCTCGAAGGCACGCTGGTGGCCGGCCCGTACACCACGCGCGACCTCGGCACGCGCGCCGTGCCGGGCAACCCGGCGACCTCGCTGGACGCCAACATGTACGTCACCGGCGACCAGTGGGTGAAGTACTTCGTCACGCGCATCGACGCCTTCGATTCGCTCACCTTCGACCCACTCGACCCGGGCGCCTACACCGCGCGAGTGACAGCGGTATCGAACCTCACGGACGCGACCAACCCCAACCTGGCGCCGTTCTTCGGCCATGGCGGCCGGCTCATCATGCTGCACGGGCTGGCCGACGAGGTGATCAGCAACAACTCGACCATCGACTACTACAAGCAGGTCGTCGCCACGCTGGGCCAGGCGGCGGTCGACCAGGGCATGCGCTTCTACACCGTGCCCGGCATGGGCCACGGCACCGGCAGCTTCATTCCCAACTGGGACTCGCTCGCCGCGCTCGAAGGCTGGGTGGAAGGCGGCCTCGCGCCCGCCACCGGCATCGCGGCCGACGCGGTGGCCGGCACCTATGGCCGCACGCGCCCTCTGTGCCGGTTTCCGGCATGGCCCAAGTACCGCGGCAGCGGCAGCCTGGACGCGGCCGTCAACTACAGCTGCGTGACCGAGGTCGGCGACCCGCTGGCCTGCCCGAACCTGCCCGCCTCCGTCACCAGCTACAAGGGCGGCAACAGCTTCGGCGAAGAGCTGCGCGTGCAGATCGACCCCGCCGCCATGACCTACACCGTGACCATCGATGCCAGCCTGCAGCGCACCGTGGGCACGCAACGCACCGGCTCGCTCATTGCCGAGGGCAACTGCAGCTATTCGAGCGCCGAGAGCGGCGCGGTGTTCAGCTTCGGGCCCGGCGGCGTGGTGTCGGGCGGCGTGAACGCGCCCAGCGGCGGCGGCTTTGCGCCCCTGGTGGCGTTCCAGAACACCTTCGCGGCGGCGCCGGTGTCGGGCGACTTCAAGTCGGTGGCGAACATCTTCAACGCGGTGGGCGTGCAGCAGGGCACGGGCGGCACCAGCGCGCAGTCGCTGGCCGTGCGGCTGCGCAATGCGGGCACCTTCCAGTACTGCCGCGACCCGGTGTCGGGCGGCTTCATGATCTACGACGCCAACTGCACGCAGACCGAGAAGGGCTACGTCGCCTACAACACCACGCGCGCCTCGTTCGACCTGTTCACCACCTCGCCCACGGGCAGCGCCGTGACCACCGGCGGCACGCTCACCGGCTCGATGGTGATCGGCCTGGTCAACGGCGTCGCCGTGCCGGTGCACCTGGTGCGCGAGTCGGCCGCGAATGCGGGGCTGCGTGTGTTCGGCCTGCAGCAGAGCCTGACGCCCGGCACGGCCGACGGGAGCTATGCGCTGGTCAGTGTCAAGGGCGAGAACCACGATGCCACGGTGGCCGGCAACGGTTTCAATCTGGCGGGTGCTGCCGCGGTGCTGAGCTACGACGCGCCCGTGCTGGGCGTGGTGCAGGCCGATGCGGGCCGACCGGGCAATTTCATCTTCAACAGCGGCGTTCTCGCCTTCGTCTCCGACCCGGGAGCGAACGCGGCGCTCGAATTCGGAGTACGCCATTGAAAAAACGACTGTCCAGCCTCGCGGCATTCGCACTGATCGGCGCTGCGCCGATGTTGTCTGCGCATGCGGCGGCGACCGTACCCAAGGCCGCCACCTGCCCCGCGCCGGTGCCCGAGGCCGCGCGCTGCTACACCGGTGAGGACGGCACGGGTGCCCTCTACTGGATCGCCATTCCGAAGGACTGGAACCGCGGCGTGCTCGTCATGCACGCCCACGGCGGCCCCGAGACCGGACCGCCCAAGCTCGAGCGCAGCGCGGAAGACCTCAAGCGCTGGGCCGTCACCGTGAAGGCCGGCTACGCCTGGGCCGGTTCCACCTACCGGCGCGGCGGCTACGGCGTGACCATGTCGGCCGAAGACACCGAGCGCCTGCGCCAGATCTTCGTGAGCCACTTCGGCCAGCCGCGCCGCACGCTGCTGCACGGGCAGAGCTACGGCGCCGGCGTGGCGGCGAAAGCGGCCGAGCTGTATGCGCCGGCCGGCGGCGCGAAGAGCCCGTACGACGGCCTGCTGCTGACCAGCGGCGTGCTCGGCGGCGGCAACAGCGCCTACGACTTCCGGCTCGACCTGCGCGTGGTGTACCAGTACGTCTGCCGCAACCACCCGCGCCCCGACGAGCCGCAGTACCCGCTGTGGATGGGCCTGCCGATGGACTCGAAGCTCACACGCGCCGACCTCGCCGCGCGCGTGCAGGAGTGCACCGGCGTCGGCCTGCCCGCCGCGCAGCGCACGCCGGAGCAGGCGGCGAAACTGAAGACCATTCTTTCGGTCGTGAAGATCCAGGAGCGCTCGTTGGTGGGGCACCTCACATGGGCGACCTGGCTGTTCCAGGACCTGGTGCAGAAACGGCTGAACGGCCGCAACCCCTTCGGCAACATCGGCGTGGTCTACAGCGGCTCGGCCGACGACGCGGCGCTCAATGCCGGCGTGGCGCGCTACGCGGCCGACCCGCAGGCCAAGGGTGCACTGGCGGCCGACAGCCAGCCCACCGGCCGCACCGCGCTGCCCACGGTGGGCCTGCATGCCATCGACGACCCGACCGCTTTCGTCGAGCTGGAAAATTCCTATCGCCGCATCCGCGATGCGGCAGGCACCGGCGACCTGCTGGTGCAGAGCTTCAGCAACGAGCGCGAGCACAGCTACCTCAGCGATTCGGAATACCCCGCGCTCTTTGCCGCGCTGCTCGACTGGATCGACAAGGGCGAGAAGCCCACGCCCGAAAGCCTCGCGCAGCGCTGCAAGTCGCTGATGCCTCGCTACGATGCCGACGGCAAGAACGGCTGCCACATCCAGCCCACGTGGCAGCCGCCCGCGCTCGAAAGCCGCGTGCCGTCACGCGCGCCCTGATCTACTTTTTTCATCCATTTTTTTCCAACGTCCCGGAGACTCCATGAAGAAACTGTTCGCCCTCGCGGCGATCGCCGCTGCCGCCGTCGCTGCCCACGCGCAGGACTTTCCGGGCAGCAAGCCCGTCACCATCGTCGTGCCCTTCGCGGCCGGCGGCCCGACCGACCGCGTGGCGCGCGACCTCGCCGAGGCGTTGCGCAAGCCGCTCGGCGGCAACACCGTCATCATCGACAACGTGCCCGGCGCCGGCAGCTCCATCGGCGCGGCCAAGGTGGCGCGCGCCGCGCCCGACGGCTACACGCTGCTGCTGAACCACATCGCGATGGCCACCGTGCCGAGCCTGGTGCGCAACGTGCCGTTCAAGGTCGAGACCGACTTCGAATACCTGGGCATCGTCAACGACGTGCCGATGACGCTCATCTCCAAGCCCAGCATTCCCGCCAGCAACTACAAGGAGCTGAGCACCTGGATCGCCGCCAACAAGGGCAAGATCAACATCGGCAACGCGGGCGTGGGCTCGGCCTCGCACCTGTGCGGCCTGCTGTACCAGAGCGCCACCAAGACCGAGATGACGCCCGTGCCCTACAAGGGCACCGCCCCGGCCATCACCGACCTGATCGGCGGCCAGATCGACCTGCTGTGCGACCAGACCACCAACACCACGCCGCAGATCCAGGCCGGCAAGGTGAAGGCCTTTGCCGTCACCACATCGAAGCGGCTTGCGCTGCCGATGCTGAAAGATTTGCCGACGCTCGACGAAGCCGGGCTGAAGAACTTCCAGGTCACCATCTGGCACGGTCTCTATGCGCCGAAGGGCACGCCTGCGCCGGTGCTGAAGAAGCTGAATGACGCGCTGAAGGTTGCGCTGAAAGACCCGGACTTCATCCATCGTGAAGAGCTGCTGGGCGCCGTGGTGGCTACCGATGGCCGCATCGAGCCGGCGGGTCACAAGAAGTTCGTGATCGATGAGATTGCCAAGTGGACGCCTGTGATCAAGGCGGCTGGCGTCTACGCGGACTGAGGGCTGGCTCTCTTTCCTCGCTGCGGATGATCTGGTGCAGGGTGCGCAGCAGCACCTCCGGCTGAACCGGCTTGAACATCACGACCAGATCGCTGGCGTAAGCGGCACGCACACGCTCGGGGTCGGTATCGCCCGTGACCAGGATCGTGGGCACGCGACGGCCGGCAAGCTGGCGCAGTTCCGCGGTCGCCTGGATGCCGTCCTGCGGGTCAGCAAGCCGAAAGTCGACGATGAAAGCGTCGAAGTCTTCCGGCGTTGCCCGCACCTGTGCGCAGGCATCGGACAGCCGGGTGGTGATTTCGATGCGCTCGCAATAGGGGGCCAGCCACATGCGCACCGCCTCACCCACAGGTTGCTCGTCGTCGAGCAGCAGCACGCGTGGCGGCACCAGCGGTAGCTCCGTGGTGTCGATCGAGGCGGGAGCGGGCGTAGCCGTGGGCGCGAGGGCCGGGGCTGCCGGTGCCGGTGGTCGGCGCGGCAGGTCGACCCAGAACACGCTGCCATGGTCCTGCCGGGAACGCACGCCGACTTCACCGCCGAGCAGGTCGACCAGGCGCTTGACGATGGCCAGCCCGATGCCCAGGCCACGCGCGACATCACGTTGCGGGTTGTCGACCTGGTAGAACTCGTCGAACACATGAGGCAGATGCTCGGGTGCGATACCCAGGCCCGTGTCCCACACGGCCAGGCGCAAACGGTCGCCGCGTGGTCGCGCGCTCACAAGAATGCCGCCGCGCCGTGTGTACTTGAGGGCGTTGTCGACGAAATTGTTCAGCACGCGCAGCAGCAGGTCGGCATCGGTTTTCAGCCATTCGGGCCCGGTATGGAACCGCAGCGAGAGCCCCGCCTGCTGGGCACGCGGCTCGAAGAGTTGCGACAGCCGCAGGAACAGCGGGTCCACGGCGATCTCCATGGGCTGGGGCACCACCGTGCCCGCATCGATCTTGGAGATGTCCAGCATCGCGTTGAGCAGGCCGCTCACTGCGTCGGTCGCCTGCACGACGCGGCCGGCCACGGGGGCAAGCGGGTGGTCCGCGAGGTCGCGCTCCAGCGAGCGCGAGAACAGCGCCAGTGCATGCACGGGTTGGCGCAGGTCATGGCTGGCCGACGCGAAAAACCGGCTGCGCTCGCGGTTGAGCCGCTGCAGCTCGAACGACTGGCGCAGCAGCTGTTCGCTCAGCAGTTCCTTGTCGATCTGGTCAGACAGGCTGCGCCGGATGAGCTGGTGCTGCGACAGTGCGTAGCGCGCCATCGAGCCGCCGAACAGCAGGCCGACCACGCAGGTGAACCAGCCGTCCGTGCCGCCCATCCACGCGAAGCGCGTCACCACGCCCAGCGTGAGCGGAATGGTGACCACAGGCACCATGGCGCGCCATGTGGCGATCACCGGCACCGAGCCCATCAGCACGGCGAACATGCCCAGCAGCAGTATCAAGATTCGCATGGGCGATTCCGTACCCGGCGGCATCAGCGCCCAGGGCGCCAGTGTCCACATGGACATGTAGGCACCCAGCGGGCACATGAAACGCCACGCGCCATCGGGCTGGCGCAAGGTGAACTCGGGCTCCGGGTACAGACGCGCGTTCCAGCGCATGAACACCAGCCTCAGGCCGAGCAGCGCGCAGATCACGAAGCCCCATATCAATGCGCCGAGGCCGCGCGTCATCCAGAAGAACACGCCGGCCATCGCGATGACCGCGGCCAGCGCTGTGAGCACCGTGGGCGGGCCCATCACGAACATGCGGCGCAACAGGCGTTCGCGAACCAGCTGGGCATGGGAGTCGCCGGGGCCAGGCGGTGCATCTGCGCCCGTGATCGTGTTGCCTGGCGCGGATGAGGGTGAGCCCTGCGTACTCATGAAGGGCAGTGTAAGGGAGGCGATACGTGTGCAAGGCTTGCAGGAGTTCGTGCGGCGCGCTCCGGTGCTTTCAAGGTGCGCGTGCAACGACCATCCAGCAGGCTGCGGTCAGGCGCACTTCGTCGCCATGCACAAAAGGCTCGAAGGCGGCACGCACCGTGTCGATTACCTGTGCACGCATGTGCTCGTCCGCCTGCTGAAGCACATTGCCGACAGGGCCGAGCCGGCTCAGGTAGCCGAGCAGTTCTTTCTCGTGCATGGTGCAGGGCACGTCGATGGGCTGGATTTCGATGCCGGCCCAGCCGCTCTCTTCGAGGATGGCGTGGACCCGGCGCTTGTCGCCGAAGGCGAACTGGCCCGGTGCATCCGGCCGGCGGGCGGGGAGGTTCGGCAGCAGCGGCGCGGCGGCGCGCTCGGCGGTGGTCATGAACGGGTTTTCTGCCGCACTGCGCCAGGCGATGAAGCGCAGCTCGGCGTTGTCCCTTGCGACAGTCCGCAGGTTGGCAAAGGCCCGCGCGGGGTCGTCGAAGAACATCACGCCGAAGCGCGACATGATGCTGTCGAAGCTCGCGGGCTCGAAGGCGTGGGTCTGCGCGTTGGCACAGATGAAGCTTGCCGGCGAGCCTTCGCGTTCGGCGCGGCTGCGGGCGACGGCAATCATCGGCTCCGAGATGTCGATGCCGACGCAGCCTGCTTCGGCGCCATGCAGCCGTGCGAATGCGAGCGTGGTGCTGCCGGTGCCGCAGCCCACGTCGAGCACGCAGCTTCCCGGTCGGGCGGACGCAGCCTCGACGAGCAGGTCTTCGAAGGGCTGGAACAGGCGGTCGAGCGTTGCCTGCGTGTCGACCCAGGCGCGTCCGGCCGAGCCGTTCCAGAGCCTTGCCTGTTCGTCGCCGGCCTGCGGGTTGGTGTCGTCCATGGTCGTTTCCTTTGGCTTGCCTTCATGAGGCGGAAAACGCACTATGCAAGTTCAAGTCGGCTTGAGGTCAAGAGGGTAATGAAACATCTGGATATCGGCGAGGTTGCGCAGCGCTCCGGCGTGCCCGCCTCGACGCTGCGCTATTACGACGAGAAGGGGCTGATCGCCTCGACCGGGCGGCAAGGCCTGCGTCGCCTGTTCGATGCCGGCGTGCTGGAGCGGCTCGCACTCATTGCACTGGGGCGCGCCGCCGGCTTCTCTCTGGACGAGATCGCGCGCATGTTCGGGCCCAACGGGCAGCCGCGCATCGACCGGTTGATGCTCACAGCCAAGGCGGAAGAACTCGACAGGACGATCCGCAGCCTGAGCGCCATGCGCGACGGCCTGCGGCACGCTGCTGTGTGCCGCGCGCCCAGTCACATGGAATGCCCCACCTTTTGCCGCATCCTCGGGGCTGCGGCGTCCGGGGCCATCGGGGGGCGAAAGAAGAAGGCGCCCAAGCCTCCCGGGAACTAGGCGTTCGCGAGCAGCGAGAGGTCGCGCGCAGCCTGCAGCATCAGTTCGCGCGCGCGGTCCAGCGACGGAATGGTATGGCGGTCGATGCGCCGGATGTACGGCGTGGTGAGCACCGCCAGCGCATGCCCGTGCGGGCCGAGGATGGGGCACGAGATGTCGATCACGCCGAAGTACTGCATGCTCTCGCGCTGCCGGTAGCCCGTGGCGCGCACGGCTTCGAGCATGTGCTCCAGCTCGTCGGGCGGTATCTGCACCTCGCCGTCGAGCGCCACGTGCTCGGCCACCATCTGCTTGCGCCGCTCGTCCGATTCGCAGGCCAGCAGCACCTGGCCCGAGCCGGTGTCGAGCAGGTTCACGCGTGTGCCGGGCCGCACTGTCATGTTGCTCGCCGCCGGGCTGTTGACCTGCGCCACGATCTGAACGTTGCCCCGGTCGTACACGCCCAGGTGGCACGACTGCTCGGCCTCCTTTACGTAGCGGTCCATCACCGGAAGCGCCTGCGTGACCAGCCGGTGGTTCGGCGGGTAGCGGTGCGCCAGGTCGAACATCTTCAGGCTCAGGCTGTAGCGGTCGCCCGCGAGCGAACGCAGCACGTACTGCCGCGCCACCAGCCGTTCGAGCATGCGGTAGATCTCGCTCGGGCCACGGTCGAGCGCCTTCACGATCTCGCCGCGCGTCAGGCCCTCAGGCTGGTCGGCCAGCAGTTCGAGGATGTCCAGGCCCTTGTCGAGCGCGGGCGCGCGGTAGCGCTCAGGGTCTTCGGCGGGCTTGCTCAGGATGTCGGTTTGAATCGATTTGTTCACTGGTGAATTTCAACAGCAGACATTGCTTTTTGCAAGTTTCGTTCTACGGGTAAGCACCCATGAAGTGCGCTTGACGCTAAAAGTTCGTATGTAAATACTCTGTTCACACATGGACTAGAGAGGCAAGGCGTTCGGCAGCATACCGCTGCCCGCGACCCGACATGATCCAGCGCATCGACTCGCACCAGCATTTCTGGCGGCCCGCACGCGGCGACTACACGTGGTTGAGCGCGAGCGTGCCGACGCTGGCCCCGCTGGTGCGCGACTTCCTGCCCGAAGACCTCGCGCCGCTGCTGCAGGCGCACGGCGTGGGCCGGACCGTGCTGGTGCAGGCTGCCGAATCGAAGGCCGAAACCGACTTCATGCTCGACCTGGCCACGGCGCACGACGTCATCGGCGGCGTGGTCGGCTGGGTCGACCTGAGCCGGCCCGGCGCCGTCGCCTCGCTGGAGCGGATGGCGCGGCACCCCAGGTTCAAGGGCGTGCGGCCGATGCTGCAGGACCTGCCCGACGACGACTGGATCGCGCACCGGCCGCGTCCTGATGCGCTGCGCACCTTGCTGCGACTCGGCCTGCGCTTCGATGCGCTGGTGAAGCAACGGCACTTGCCGCCGCTGCTGCGCTTCCTGAAGCAATGGCCGGAGCTGCCGGTGGTGGTCGACCATGGGGCCAAGCCACCCGTCGGCGCGCACGGCAGCGAAGACTTCGAGCGATGGCGCAAGAGCATTGCGGCGGTCGCGGCACTGCCGCAGGTGTGCTGCAAGTTCTCGGGGCTGTGGGGTGAGGCTCCGCCATTCACGCACGGCGACGTCAATGCGGCGGTGCACGCCGTGCGCCCGGTGTGGGAGCACCTGCTCGACGTGTTCGGGCCCGATCGCCTGATGTGGGGCAGCGACTGGCCCGTGCTCACGCTGGCCGGCGACTACGCGGGCTGGGTCGCAGTGAGCGAGGCCTGCATCGGCAGCCTTTCGCCGAGCGAGCAGGCCAGCGTGTGGCACGGCACCGCGCAGCGCTTCTACGACCTGCCGTTGCACTGACAGGGAAAGTTCATGACGCAACCCATCGTCACCCTTCGCGACCTGAGCAAGTCTTTCGCCGGCGTGCGCGCGCTCGACAAGGCGCAGTTCGATCTGCTGCCCGGCGAGGTGCATGCGCTCATGGGCGAGAACGGCGCGGGCAAGTCCACGCTGATGAAGGTGCTGGCGGGCGTGTACCGCAAGGACTCCGGCGAAGTGCTGCTCGACGGCCAGCCAGTGGACATCGCGAGCCCGCGCGCTGCGCAGGCCCTGGGCATCGGCATCATCCATCAGGAGCTCAACCTGATGAACCACCTGAGCGCCGCGCAGAACATCTTCATCGGCCGCGAGCCGCGCGGGCGCTTCGGCCTCTTCATCGACGAAGAGGCCATGTGCGCTGAGACGCAACGCATCTTCGAGCGCATGAACCTGCGGCTCGACCCGCGCACGCCGGTCGGCGAGCTCACGGTGGCCAAGCAGCAGATGGTGGAGATCGCCAAGGCGCTGTCGTTCGACTCACGCGTGCTCATCATGGACGAGCCCACCGCCGCGCTGAACAACGAAGAGGTGGCCGACCTGTTCCGCATCATCGGGCGGCTGAAGTCGCGGGGCGTGGCCATCGTCTACATCTCGCACAAGATGGACGAGCTCAAGCGCATCGCCGACCGCGTGACCGTGATGCGCGACGGCCAGTACATCGCCACCGTGCCGATGGCCGAAACGCCGATGGATTCGCTCATCGCCATGATGGTGGGCCGCCAGCTCGCGGAAGTGGAAACCGACATGCCCGACACCTCGGGCAACGAGATCGTGCTCGAGGCCAGGGGCATCTGCCGAGGAACGATGGTGCGCAACGCGAGCTTCATGCTGCGCCGCGGCGAGATCCTCGGCTTTGCGGGCCTGATGGGCGCGGGCCGCACCGAGCTGGCGCGCGCCGTGTTCGGCGCCGACCGTATCGACGCGGGCGAGGTCTTCGTGCACGGCAAGAAGGTGTCGATCAAGTCGCCCGAGGACGCGGTGGCCCACGGCATCGGCTATCTGTCGGAAGACCGCAAGCACTTCGGTCTGGCCACCGGCATGGACGTGGAAACCAACATCGCGCTGCCGAGCATGAAGAAGTTCCTGTCGATGGGCCTGTTCATCGACCAGGGCGCCATCGAGGCGGCCGGCGAGCGCTACGTGAAGCAGCTCAGCATCAAGACGCCTTCGGTGCGCCAGCAGGTGCGGCTGCTGTCGGGCGGCAACCAGCAGAAGATCGTGATCGCTAAGTGGCTGCTGCGCGACTGCGGCGTGCTCTTCTTCGACGAGCCCACGCGCGGCATCGACGTGGGCGCCAAGGCCGAGATATACCGCCTGCTCAACGAGCTTGCCGCGCAGGGCAAGGCCATCGTGATCATCTCTTCGGAGCTGCCCGAGATATTGCGCATGAGCCACCGCGTGCTCGTGATGTGCGAAGGCCGCATCACCGGCGAGCTGCCGGCGCGCGAAGCCTCGCAGGAAAAGATCATGCAGCTCGCCACCCGGCGTGAAACCACCGCTGCTGCTGCCGCCACCGCATGACGATTGGAGACACCCTTTGACGACCCCCACCGCCACCACTGCTGTCACGCCCGGCTTCTCGCTGAGGGCACGGCTCTTCCGCCCCGCCACCAGGCAGAAGCTGCTGGCCTTTGCCAGCCTCGTCGCGCTGATGGTGTTCTTCAGCGTCGCGTCGCCGCAGTTTCTGCAGGCCGACAACCTCGTGAGCATCCTGCAGTCGACAGCGGTGAACGGCGTGCTGGCCATTGCCTGCACCTTCGTCATCATCACCGCGGGCATCGATCTGTCGGTTGGCACGCTGATGACCTTCTGCGCCGTCATGGCCGGCGTGGTGCTCACCTACATGGGCATGCCGCTCGCACTCGGCATTGCGGCCGCGATTCTCTTCGGCGCGCTGGCAGGCTTTGTCTCTGGCGTGCTGATCGCCAAGCTCAAGATACCGCCCTTCATCGCGACGCTGGGCATGATGATGCTGCTCAAGGGCTTGTCATTGGTGATCTCGGGTACCAAGCCGATCTACTTCAACGACACGCCGGACTTTCCGGCGATCTCGCAAGACTCGCTCATCGGCTACTTCATTCCGGCGCTGCCGATTCCAAATGCGGTGCTGATCCTGTTCCTGGTGGCGGTGGCCGCGAGCATCGTGCTCAACAAGACCATCCTGGGCCGCTACACCTTCGCGCTCGGCAGCAATGAAGAAGCGGTGCGCCTGTCGGGCGTGAACACCGACTTCTGGAAGATCGTGGTGTACACGGTGAGCGGTGGCATCTGCGGCATTGCGGGGCTGTTGATTGCCTCGCGCCTGAACTCGGCGCAGCCCGCGCTGGGGCAGGGCTACGAACTCGACGCGATTGCGGCCGTGGTCATCGGCGGCACGTCGCTCAGCGGCGGCACCGGCACCATCGTCGGCACGATCATCGGCGCCTTCATCATGAGCGTGCTCACCAACGGCCTGCGCATTCTTTCGGTCGCGCAGGAGTGGCAGACGGTGGTCACGGGCGTGATCATCATCCTGGCCGTGTACGCCGACATCCTGCGCCGCCGCGGCAGCAAGACGCATTGATTCCCCTCGCTTTCGTTTCGTTCTACAACCACAGGAGACTTCGCATGATCCAGAGAAGAACAGCCGTTGCGTGCACGCTGGGCGCGGCGCTCATCGGCCTTGCCGGCATCGCGCAGGCGCAGACGCAAGAGGTCTACATCCCGCTCGTGTCGAAGGGCTTCCAGCACCAGTTCTGGCAGGCCGTGAAGTCGGGCGCCGAGCAGGCCGCGAAAGACTACAAGGTCAAGGTCACTTTCGAAGGCCCCGAGACCGAGGCCATGGTCGACAAGCAGATCGACATGCTTTCTGCCGCGCTTGCCAAGAAGCCGCAGGCCATCGGCTTTGCCGCGCTCGACAGCCAGGCGGCCATTCCGCTGCTGAAGAAAGCGCAGGCCGCGAAGATTCCGGTGGTGGCATTCGACTCGGGCGTGGACAGCGACATTCCCGTGACCACCACGACCACCGACAACAAGGCTGCCGCCGCGCTCGCAGCCGACAAGATGGCCGAGCTGATCGGCAAGAGCGGCGAAGTCGCGCTGGTGGTGCACGACCAGACCAGCCGCACGGGCGTCGACCGGCGCGACGGCTTCGTGAACCGCATCAAGTCGACCTACCCGAACATCAAGATCGTGAGCGTGCAGTACGGCGGCGGCGACCAGTTGAAGTCGACCGAGATCACCAAGTCGATATTGCAAGCCTCGCCCAACCTCAAGGGCATCTTCGGCGCCAATGAAGGCTCTGCCATCGGCGTGGTCAACGGCGTGAAGGAGATGAAGCGCAATGGCAAGGTCGTGATCATCGGCTACGACTCCGGCAAGCAGCAGAAGAACGCCATCATGGACGGCAGCATGGCCGGCGCCATCACGCAGAACCCCGTGGGCATGGGCTACAAGACCGTCGAGATGGCCGTGAAGGCCATCAAGGGCGAGAAGCTGCCGAAGGTGGTCGACACCGGGTTCTTCTGGTACGACAAGACCAACATCGCCGATCCGAAGATCGCAGCGGTGCTGTACGACTGATCGCTCGCCCGCAAAGTCCCATGACCATCGTCCGATCCATGCGCGTGCTCGACGTGCGCTTTCCCACCTCGCAGCATCTGGACGGCTCCGATGCGATGAACCCCGACCCCGACTATTCGGCGGCGTACGTCGTGCTCGAAACCGACCAGCCGGGGCTCGAAGGCCACGGCCTCACCTTCACCATCGGCCGCGGCAACGAGATCTGCTGCGCGGCCATCGAGGCGATGCGGCATCTGGTCGTGGGGCTCGACCTGGCATGGGTGGCCGAGGACATGGGCCGCTTCTGGCGGCATGTGACATCGGACAGCCAGCTGCGCTGGATCGGCCCCGACAAGGGCGCGATTCATCTTGCGACCGGCGCGGTGGTCAACGCGATGTGGGACCTGTGGGCCAAGTCCGAAGGCAAGCCCGTGTGGCAGCTGGTAGCCGACATGAGCCCCGAGGAACTGGTGCGATGCATCGACTTTCGCTACATCACCGACTGCATCGCGCCGGACGAGGCACTGGCCCTGCTGCGCGCGGCGGCCGTTGGCAAGGCCGAACGCATCGCCACGCTGCAGGCCGAGGGCTACCCCTGCTACACCACATCGGCCGGCTGGCTGGGCTACTCCGACGAGAAGCTGCGGCGCCTCGCGCAAGAGGCTGTGGATGCGGGCTTCAACCACATCAAGCTGAAGGTGGGGCGCGACCTGCAGGACGACATCCGCCGCCTGCGCGTGGCGCGCGAGGTGCTCGGGCCCGACCGGCACCTGATGATCGACGCCAACCAGGTGTGGGAAGTCGGCCAGGCCATCGACTGGGTGCGCCAGCTGGCGTTTGCCAAGCCGTGGTTCATCGAGGAACCCACCAGCCCCGACGACGTGGAAGGCCACCGCAAGATTCGCGAGGGCATCGCACCGGTGAAAGTGGCCACGGGCGAGATGTGCCAGAACCGCATCATGTTCAAGCAGTTCATCATGCGCGGCGGCATCGACGTGGTGCAGATCGACGCGTGCAGGCTAGGCGGCGTGAACGAGATTCTTGCAGTGATGCTGATGGCCGCGAAGTACAAACTGCCCGTGTGCCCGCATGCAGGGGGCGTGGGGCTGTGCGAGTACGTGCAGCACCTGTCGATGATCGACTACCTCTGCATCTCGGGCACGCGCGAAGGCCGCGTGGTCGAGTATGTCGACCACCTGCACGAGCACTTCGTCGAGCCCTGCGAGATTCGCAATGCGGCCTACATGCCGCCGAAGGGCGCGGGCTTCTCGATCACGATGAAGCCGGAGTCGCTGGAGAAATACCGCTTTCGTGGATAAGGAAAGGCATCGCACAGCATGGACCTGAATCTGAAGGACAAGGTGGTGATCGTTACCGGTGGCGGCAGCGGAATCGGCGCGGCCATTTCGATGACGCTGGCACAGGAGGGCGCGGTGCCTGTGATCTGCGGGAAGAATCCGCTCGAAGCGCCTTTTGAAGAGGCATTGCGTTCGCTGCAGCCGCGTGCGCGGTTCTTCCAGTTCGAGCTGATGGAAGAAACCGCTTGTGCCAAGGCCATTGCCGATACCGCCGCCGAGTTCGGTCGCATCGATGGCCTGGTCAACAACGCGGGCGTGAACGACAGCGTGGGGCTGGAGGCGGGACGCGAGGCCTTCGTACGTTCACTCGAACGCAATCTCGTCCACTGCTACGTGATGGCGCATTACTGCCTGCCGCACCTGAAGGCCAGCCGCGGCGCGATCGTGAACATCTCGTCGAAGACGGCAATAACGGGGCAGGGCAACACCAGCGGCTACACCGCCGCCAAGGGCGGGCAACTGTCGCTGACGCGTGAGTGGGCTGCTTCATTGCTGGAGGACGGCGTTCGCGTGAACGCGGTGATCCCGGCCGAGGTGATGACGCCGCTGTACCAGCGCTGGATTTCCGCGTTCGACGAGCCTGATCGCAAGCTCGCGGAGATCACCGACAAGATCCCGCTTGGCCGCCGCATGACGACTCCACAGGAGGTTGCGGACAACGTCGTGTTCCTGTTGTCGGAGCGTGCCGCGCACACCACCGGGCAATGGGTGTTTGTGGACGGCGGATATACGCATCTGGATCGGGCGCTGACCTGATTGATTCCCTGCTTTGATCGGAACAAGCCATGCGCCATTTCCTGACTCTCGATTTGAAAGACGACCCCGCATTGATCGCCGAGTACGAGGCTTATCACCGCAGCATCTGGCCCGAGGTGCGCGAGCACCTGAATGCGCACGGCATAACGGCCATGGAAATCTACCGGCTCGGTACGCGGATGGTGATGCTGATGGAGACGGACGATGCCTGCTACAACGCCGATGCCATGGCGCTTGCCACGCGGAGCAATCCAAAGATCAGGGAGTGGGAAGAACTGATGTGGAAGTTCCAGGCGCCCACGCCCTGGACGCCTGAAGGGGAGAAGTGGGTCGCGATGACGCGGATCTTCGCTTTGTAATCAAAAGATTCAAATTTGATCCAAGATTTGACATTTTTGTCCCGTGTTTACATTTGCTGGGCACAATGCCGGCATGCCAAACATTGCATCCATCCTTAAATCTGAAATCTCGCGTGTCGCCCGCAAGGAAGTCCGCGCAGAAATGGAAACCCTCAAGAAGGCATCGGTTCATCACCGCGCGGCCATAGCGGCATTGCGCCGCCAAGTGAGTTCACTGGAGAAGGAACTGCGCAACGTTGCCAAAGGCACGGCCCGCAGTGCACGCGCGAGCGAACCAGACGAGTCGGATGAAGGCGGAACCAAGCGCCGCTTCAGTGCCGGGCGCCTGGCTGCGCATCGCACGAAGCTGGGTATTTCCGCCGCGTCTTATGGAAAGCTGGTGGGCGTGTCGGGCCAGACGATCTACCACTGGGAACAGGGCAAGGCCCGGCCCAGGGCAGCGCAACTCGAGAACCTTGCTTCGGTGCGCGGGCTGAGCAAGCACGAAGTGGCGCAGCGTCTGGAAGCCGAGTAGCCAGCCGCCAGTGTTGGTTCAGTGATCGTGATGAAGGTAGCTCGCTTGCCTCGGCAGGCGCAGGCTCACCAGGAACGCGATCACCATCATCGCGCTCACGTACCAGAAGAACGCCGACTCGTGTCCCAGTGACTTGAGTCCCAGCGCCACGTATTCGGCCGAGCCGCCGAAGATCGCGTTGGCCACGGCATAGGCCAGTCCTACGCCCAGCGCCCGTACTTCAGGCGGGAACATCTCCGCCTTCACGATCCCGCTGATCGACGTGTAGAAGCTCACGATGGCCAGCGCCACGATGATCAGCACGAAAGCCATCACCGGGCTCGTCGTGTGCTGCAGTGCGGTAAGGATGGGCACGGTCGTCAGCGCGCCGAGTCCGCCGAACAGCAGCATGTTGTTGCGCCGCCCGATGCGGTCCGACAGCGCGCCGAACACCGGCTGCATGCACATGTAGGCGAACAGCGCCCCGGTCATCACATAACTTGCGGTCTTGATGGGCAGGTGCACGGTGTTCACCAGGTACTTCTGCATGTACGTGGTGAAGGTGTAGAAGATCAGCGAGCCGCCGGCCGTGTAGCCCAGCACCGTGAGGAAGGCGGGCGTGTGATGCCTGAACAGGCCGGCCATGCTGCCGGCCTCCTTGTTCTTCTTGGCTTCGTCGGTCTGCGTTTCATGCAGCGTGCGGCGCAGCAGCAGCGCGACAACCGCTGCGATGGCGCCGATGACGAACGGAACACGCCAGCCCCAGGCCTTGAGTTCGGCCTCGGTCAGCAGTTGTTCGAGCACCACGATCACCAGCACCGCGAGCAGTTGCCCGCCGATCAGCGTGACGTACTGGAATGACGAGAAGAAGCCGCGCTGGCCGCGCAGTGCCACCTCGCTCATGTAGGTGGCGGTGGTGCCGTATTCGCCGCCGACCGACAGCCCCTGGAACAGGCGGCAGATCAGCAGCAGGAAGGGCGCCCACGCGCCTATCTGCGCGTGAGTCGGCAGGCACGCGATGACGAGCGAGCCGGCGCACATCATCGTCACCGAGATCAGCATCGACGTCTTGCGCCCCAGCCGGTCGGCCACGCGGCCGAAGAGCCAGCCGCCGATGGGCCGCATCAGGAAGCCGGCCGCGAACACGCCGGCGGTGTTCAGCAACTGGGCGGTGGGGTCCGATTTGGGAAAGAAGGCCGGCGCAAAGTACAGCGCCGAGAACGCATACACATAGAAGTCGAACCACTCGACCAGGTTGCCGGAAGAGGCCGCCATGATCGCGAAGACGCGGTGGCGCTTTTCTTCGGCCGTGTAGTGCGGGAGTGGCGAAGCAGAGGCCGCTGGGCCTCCCGGAACAGGCGTGACTGCGCTCATGGTGCCTTCTTGTGCCGTGCAGGCAATGTTGTTGTTGCCAAAACATTCTGCGCCGGCAAGAGGCTGCGGCGTGTCGGTCAACGCCGCATCGGCCTACCCCCGAAGTGGCCTTCGGGAGGCCTTCAGGCAAGCCTAGAACGTACCCGGCAGCAGGATGCTCGAATCGACTTCGTCGATGTTCGTGCGGCCGCAGAAAGCCATCGTGATGTCGAGCTCCTTGTGGATGAGCTGCAGCGCGCGCGTTACGCCCTCTTGCCCGTAGGCGCCCAGGCCATACAGGAAGCTGCGGCCGATCATGGTGCCGCGTGCGCCCAGCGCGCGGGCCTTGAGCACGTCTTGCCCGCTGCGGATGCCGCCGTCCATCCACACCTCGATCTCGGTGCCCACCGCGTCGACGATGGCGGGCAGCGCAGCAATGGATGAAGGTGCGCCGTCGAGCTGCCGGCCGCCGTGGTTCGACACGATGAGCGCATCGGCGCCGCTCGAGGCTGCAAGGCGCGCGTCTTCCACGTCCATGATGCCCTTGAGGATGAGCTTGCCGCCCCAGAGCTTCTTGATCCATTCGACATCGGCCCAGCTCAGCGCGGGGTCGAACTGCTCGGCGGTCCATGACGACAGCGACGACAGGTCTTTCACGCCCTTGGCGTGGCCCGCGATGTTGCCGAAGGTGCGGCGCTTGGTGCCCAGCATGCCCATGCACCAGCGCGGCTTGGTGGCCAGGTTGATCAGGTTCTTGATGGTGGGCTTGGGCGGCGCTGTGAGGCCGTTCTTGATGTCCTTGTGGCGCTGCCCGAGGATCTGCAGGTCGAGCGTGAGCTGCAGGGCCGTGACGTTGGCGGCCTTTGCGCGCTCGATCAGGCGTTCGATGAAGTCGCGGTCCTTCATCACGTAGAGCTGGAACCAGAAGGGATGGCGGTCGGTGCCTTCGGCAATGTCTTCGAGCGAGCAGATGCTCATGGTCGACAGCGTGAACGGAATGCCGAAGGCCTTGGCTGCGCGCGCGCCGAGGATCTCGCCGTCGGCATGCTGCATGCCGGTGAGGCCGGTGGGCGCAATGGCCACGGGCATTGCGGCCTCCTGGCCGACCATGGTGGTACGGGTGGAGCGGCCTTCCATGTTCACGGCCACGCGCTGGCGCAGCTTGATCTTCTGGAAGTCGCTCTCGTTGGCGCGGTAGGTGCCCTCGGTCCAGGCGCCGGAGTCGGCGTAGTCGTAGAACATCTTCGGCACACGCCGCTTGGCGATCACCCGCAGGTCTTCGATGCTGGTGATCTTGGAAAGGTCGGACACGGGCTGTCTCCTGGCTGGTTCTTGTGGATTGACGAAGGCGAACCGGCCATTATCGGCAGGCGCTCCGGTGCGCCATCTGAAAAAAGCCGGGCTCGCAACTGAAAAAAATTCAGATCGGTCGCTTCACTTGCGCAGGGCCTCGCGCAGCCACTCGACGAAGGTCGCGCACTCCCAGCGCTCCATGGCGCCGGGCCGCCAGCACAGGAAGTAGGCGTTGGGCGAAGGCACGCTGCGCTGCGACAGCCGCACCAGCCGCCCGTTGTCGAGCCAGGCGCTGCCCAGCCGCAGGTGCATCAGCACCACGCCGAAATCTTCGGCCGCCGCGTCGAGCGCCAGCCCGAGGTCGTTGAACTGGTGTCCCGTGGCCGGCTCGGGCAGGCCCACGCCGCAGGCCTTGAACCAGGTGCGCCACGACTCCAGCGGCGTGCGCAGCAACTGCGCGCGCGACACCTCGGCATCGGTGGCAAAGCCGTCGAAGGGGCCGTGGCGCTTCAGGTAGGCGGGGCTGCACACCGGCGAGACCTCGTCGGCCAGCAGTTGGACAAACTCGCGATCGTGAAAGGGCCCGGTGCCGAAGCGCAACTCGATGTCGGCCTCTTCGACCGTGACGTTGCGCACCGGCATGGTCACCTGCAGCATCAGCTCGATGTTCGGGTACGCGTCGCGAAATCGCGCGAGCCGCGGCAGCAGCATCTGCCGCGAGAAGGTCGGCGTGACCGCCACGCGCAGCCGCCGCACCTGCGACTCGGGCTCGCGGCCCGGCACCTGCTGCAGCGCCGCAATGGCCTCGCGCACGCGCGCCAGGTAGGCCATGCCGTCGGCGCTGAGGCTGAAATCGCTACCCACGAAGAACTTCAGCCCCAGCAGCAGTTCGAGCTGGCGGATGCGGTGGCTCACCGCGCTGGGCGTCACGCTGAGCTCTTCGGCGGCGAGGTTCACGCTGCGCAGGCGTGCAACGGCCTCGAAGGCCTGCAGGCCCTGGGTCGAGGGGAGACGCGGAGAAACCATCTTTTGCTGGCGAGGGGAGCGGGTTAGGATGGTAGCGAACGCTTTCGGCCGCTCGTGGCAGGACCATTCCCGCCTCGTGTTGCCGACTCAAAAAGATTCCAACAAAGAGGAGACAAGCGCATGGTCTGGCAACAGGTTTACAACCCGTTCGGCAACATGATCGTATCGACGGCACTGGCCGCGATACCGGTGGTGGTGATGCTGGTGTGCCTCGGGTTGCTTCACGTCAAGGCGCACTACGCGGCGGGGCTCGGCCTGCTGAGTGCGGTGGTCATCGCGGTGTTCGCTTTCGGCATGCCGGCCGACATGGCGGGCAAGGCGGCCTTTCTGGGCGGCATCACCGGCCTGCTGCCCATTGGCTGGATCGTGCTGAACATCATCTTCCTGCAGCAGCTCACGCAGCAGAACGGCAGCTTCCAGATACTGCAGGACTCCATTGCCGGCATCACGGAAGACAGGCGCCTGCAGCTGCTGCTCATCGCCTTTGCCTTCGGTGCCTTCTTCGAAGGTGCGGCCGGCTTCGGCACGCCGGTGGCGGTCACGGCGGCCATTCTCATCGGGCTGGGCTTCTCGCCGCTCGCGGCCTCGGGGCTCTCGCTCATTGCCAACACGGCGCCGGTTGCCTTCGGCGCGCTGGGCACACCGGTCATCACGCTGGCCAAGGTGCACGGCTACGACCTGATGGCGGTCACCGCGATGATCGGGCGGCAGCTGCCGTTCTTCTCGCTACTGGTGCCGTTCTGGCTCATCTGGGCCTTCGCGGGGCGCAAGGGAATGATGGAGGTGTGGCCGGCCATCCTGGTGACGGGCGTGTCCTTTGCGATTCCGCAGTTCCTGGTGTCGAACTACATCGGTCCCGAGCTGGTGGACATCATCGCGGCCATCGTGTCGATGGTTTGCCTGGTGCTGTTCCTGCGCGTGTGGAAGCCGAAGAAGATCTGGACCTCGGTGTCGCTCAAGGGGCACGAAACCGACGGCGGCGAGGCCGGCCCGGCCGTTGCGCCCGCGAAGCATTCGAGCGCCGCCGTGATCCGCGCCTGGACGCCGTGGCTCATTCTCACGGTGTTCGTGTTCATCTGGGGCCTGCCTGTGGTGAAGACCTGGCTCAACGGCATCTTCGCGCCCAACTTCCCCATCGAGGGGCTGCACAACATGATCGAGAAGGTGGCGCCCGTGGTGCCCAAGCCGACGAAGGAGGGCGCTGTGTACCAGCTGCTGCTGCTCTCGGCCACGGGCACCGGCATCCTGGTGTCGGCCATCGTGGGCGGGCTGGTGATGAAGTACAACCCGATCCAGCTCGTGGCCGCCTATGGCCGCACGCTGTGGCTGGTGAAGTTCTCGCTGCTCACCATCATGCTGATGCTCGCGCTGGGAACGCTCACGCGCTACTCGGGGCTGGACACCACGCTGGGGCTGGCCTTTGCCAACACCGGCATGTTCTACCCGTTCTTCGGCACGCTGATGGGCTGGCTGGGCGTGGCGCTCACGGGCTCCGACACGGCGTCGAACGTGCTCTTCGGCGGTATGCAGAAGGTGGCTGCCGACCAGCTGGGCCTGAGCCCGAACCTGATGGGCGCGGCCAACAGCTCGGGCGGCGTGATGGGCAAGATGATCGATGCACAGTCGATCGTGGTTGCCTCCACCGCCACGCGCTGGTTCAACCACGAAGGCGAGATCCTTCGCTACGTCTTCTTCCACTCCATCGCGCTGGCCTGCCTCGTGGGCTTCTACGTGACCTTGCAGGCTTATGTGTGGCCGTTCACGCTGATGGTCGTGAAGTGACGAGCGCGGCTGTCAGCGCCTGAAGCAAGCGGCGCAGGTCGTCGACCGCTTCGCGCGCGAGTGCGGCGTCGCCCATCTGCGCCTTGACGATGGCGCCGTCGACGCCCAGCGCGGCCGCCTGCGCAATGGCCGTGCGCTGTGGTCCGTCGGGCATGAGGCCCGCAATTACCTCGACCATCTCGCGCTTGTGCTCGCGCGCGATTTCGCTGGCACCGGCCACGCTCGTGCCCACTTCCACCACCGAGTTGATGAACGCGCAGCCGCGGAACACCGGGTCGGCAAACCATTCGGCCATCACGTCGGCCAGCATCTCCAGCGCCTGTGCGTCGCCGATGCGCTGCTGCGCGCCGCGCCGGCCGAGCGCATCGATGAACCATGCCATCCATCGTCCGTGCCGGTGGTCGAGAAAGGCTCGCACCAGGTCGTCCTTCGAAGGAAAGTGCCGGTAGAAGGTGACCTTGGTGACGCCCGACGCGGCAATGACGCGGTCGATGCCGGTGGCGCGAATGCCGTCGGCATAGAAGAGGTCGTGCGCGGTGAGAAGGATGCGCTCGCGCGCAGGCAGCGCAGAGATGACGGAGATGTCCATGCCGCGATTGTAGGCATGTAGACAGGTCTGTCTACATGTGGCACATTGCGGCGCATTCCCCTTCACCACTTCAACGAAAGACCCTCATGGAATCCCGCCCGCCGCTGCCGCCCTTCACCCTTGAATCGGCCACCAGGAAAGTCCAGGCTGCCGAAGACGCCTGGAACTCGCGCGACCCCGTGCGCGTGAGCCTGGCCTACACGCCCGACACTGAATGGCGCAACCGCGCCGAGTTCGTCAATGGCCGCGAGCAGGTGGTCGAATTCTTGTCGCGCAAGTGGGTGCGCGAGCTCGACTACCGGCTGAAGAAGCAGCTGTGGGCCTTCATGGACAACCGCATCGCGGTGCGCTTCGAGTACGAATGGCACGACGACGCGGGCCATTGGTATCGCAGCCACGGCAACGAGAACTGGGAGTTCGCGGAGAACGGCCTGATGCAAAGGCGCTTTGCGAGCATCAACGACCAGCCCATCAAGGAGGCGGATCGCAAGTTCCACTGGGCGCGCACCTGACCTTGCCGGGTGCTGCGGGCACGGCTGTTGCTTGCTTTTGGTGCATGGAGACGCCCTTACTGAACCCGACCGCCAGCCACCCGCTCTGGCAGCACCAGCTTGGCCTGCTGCTTGAGTCGACGGGCGAGGGCATCTTCGGCATCGACCTGGACGGTCATTGCATGTTCATCAACCGGGCCGGCGCGCAGATGCTCGGCCACGAGGTGCGCGACGTGCTCGGTTCGAACATGCACGAGCTCACGCACCACTCGCACCCCGACGGTTCGCACTACGCCGACACCGACTGCCCCATCTTCAACGCCTTCAGACGCGGCCTGCCGTGCCGCATCGACACCGAGGTGTTCTGGCGCCGCGACGGCACCGCCTTCGCGGTCGAATATTCGAGCCACCCCATCATGGATGGCGCGCAGGTGCGCGGCGCCGTCATCACCTTTGTCGATATCACCGAACGCCGCCGCCAGGCCGAAGCCTTGCAGCAGGCCAAGGACGAACTCGGCCTGCGCGTACAAGAGCGCACCCGCGAACTCAGCGACGCGCTGGTGCAACTGCGCGAACTCTCTGCCTGGCTCGACAAGGTGCGCGAAGACGAGCGAACCCGCATCGCGCGCGAGGTGCACGACGAGCTCGGAAGCCTGCTGGTGGCGCTGAAGATGGACGTCAACTGGATCGGCAAGCGCCTGGGCGAACAGCAGGAGCGCACGCCCGACGCGGCACAAGCCATGCGCGACCAGATGCGCTGCAAGTGCACGAACATGAGCCAGCTCATCGAACGCGCGGTAGACAACGTGGGGCGCATCATCACCGACCTGCGTCCCAGCATCCTCGACCATCAGGGCCTGTGGGCCGCGCTCGAATGGCAGGCGCACGAGTTCGTGCAGGCGGCGGAGCTCGAACTGGACTGGCGCTTCGACGTGCCGCCTGGCGTGGAGCTGCCCGAGCCTGCGGCTATTGCAGTGTTCCGTATCTTCCAGGAGATGCTGAGCAACGTCGGCCGGCATGCGCGGGCGCACAGCCTCGACATTCGCATCGGTGTCGAACAAGAGCAACTGAGCATCAGCGTGCGCGACGACGGTGTCGGTGCACCGGCGCAGGCCTTCGAGGCTGCCACTTCCTATGGCGTGCTCGGCATGCGAGAGCGTGCGCGCCACTTCGGCGGGCGCATAGATATCGAAAGCCACGTGGGGGAGGGAAGCACCTTCTTTTTGCACCTGCCGCTGCCATGAAGCCCTGTCTTTCGATTTGCTGCGTCGGTTTGGGGCGCGATCACGCCGACGGGGGACATTCGCGGAGGGGAGTACCCGGTGTCATCCGCACGCACCCCGAACAAGAACAAGAAAACACGGACAAATGAGATGACCGACATCCGCGTACTGATAGCCGACGACCACCGCATCGTGCGAGAGGGCCTCAAGCAGATGCTCGGCGACCTCTCCAACGGCCTGCCCACCATGACCGTGCGCGCCGAAGCACAGACCGGCCCGGAAGTGCTGGAAACGGTACAGGCGCTCGGAGGCCAGGAAGGCCTCGACGTGGTCCTGCTCGACATCGCATTGCCGGGCCGCGACGGCCTCGACGTGCTGCAAGCCTTGCGCAAACAGTGGCCCACGCTCCCCGTGCTGATGCTCAGCACGTACCCCGAGAAGCAGTACGCCGTACGCTGCATCAAGCTCGGCGCCTCGGGCTATCTCAACAAGAGCGCCGACGCCGACGACATGGTCGGTGCGGTGCGCAAGGTGGCGGCCGGTGGGTTGTATGTGTCGGCGGCCACGGCCGAGGCACTGGCCACTGCCGTGGGCCGTGGCGCCGGGCAGGGCGCCGAAATGCTCTCGCACCGCGAGCATCAGGTGTACCGCCTGCTCAGCGCCGGGCACAGCGTGAGCGAAATCGGTGCGCAGCTGGGCCTGGCGCCCAACACCGTGAGCACCTACCGCGCGCGCATCCTCGAAAAGACCGGCACCAAGAACGACGTGGAACTGGCCCTGTATGCCGAACGCCACGGCAAGCAGGGTGCGACTGGCTGAAAACACGGCCGGTGTGCACCGGCTTGTAGTGCCAGCCCTACAAGGCCTCGACATCGGCGGCACGATCTGGAGCCGCAACGTGTCGAAAGGGAGTTGCGGCGCATTTCCGGCCCGGCGCTTGCAACGGCTGCTGCATCTTTCCAACGAGGTGCACCACCATGTCCAGCCCGCGCGAACAGACCGCCTGCGATCCCTACGATGCCGACCGGCCACTGAAGATGCGCTGCGCCTGCGGGCGCGTGCACGGCGCGGGGGTGCTGCCAGAAGACAAGCTCGAAGCCAGCCTCATGAAGGCGCTGTTCCCTGTCGACAGCGTGCGGCGCGGCTTCCTGCGCGCCGTTGGCGCCAACACCGCGCGCGCCGCCATCGCCTCGGTATTTCCGCTCGGCGCGCTGCAGGCCATGGCGCAGGAGAAAGCGCCGCTCGAGAAGACCAGGCTCAAGATCGGCTTCATTCCAATCACCTGCGCAACGCCGCTCATCATGGCGCACCCGCTGGGCTTCTATCAGAAGCAGGGCCTCGACGTGGAAGTGGTGAAGACGGCGGGCTGGGCGCTCATCCGCGACAAGATGCTCAACAAGGAGTACGACGCTACACACTTCCTGTCGCCCATGCCGCTGGCCATTTCGATGGGCGCGGGCTCCAACGCGGTGCCCATGAACGTCGCGACCATCCAGAACACCAACGGTCAGGCCATCACCCTGGCCAACAAGCACAAGGACAAGCGCGACCCGAAAACCTGGAAGGGCATGAAGTTCGCCGTGCCCTTCGAGTACAGCATGCACAACTTCCTGCTGCGCTACTACGTGGCGGAAGCGGGCCTGAACCCCGACACCGACATCCAGATCCGCGTGGTGCCGCCGCCCGAGATGGTGGCCAACCTGCGCGCCGGCAACATCGACGGCTACCTCGGCCCCGACCCGTTCAACCAGCGCGCCGTGTTCGAGGAAATCGGCTTCATCCACCTGCTCACCAAAGAGTTGTGGAACGGCCACCCGTGCTGCGCCTTCGGCTCCTCGACCGAGTTCATCGAGAAGAACCCCAACACTTTCGCCGCGCTGGTGCGCTCGGTGCTCACCGCATCGGCCATGGCGCGCGATCCGAAGAACCGCGAGCTCATCGCGAAGGTGATCGCGCCCGCGCAGTACCTGAACCAGCCCGAGACCGTGCTCATGCAGGTGCTCACCGGCAAGTTTGCCGACGGGCTGGGCAACATCCGCACCGTGCCCGACCGAGCCGACTTCGACCCTATTCCCTGGCAATCGATGGCCGTGTGGATGCTCACGCAGATGAAGCGCTGGGGCTACGTGAAAGGCGACATCAACTACAAGCAGATCGCCGAAAAAGTCTTCCTGCTCACCGACGCGAAGAAGCGCATGAAGGACCTGGGCCAGGCCGTGCCCGATGGCGCCTACCCCAAGTTCACGATCATGGGCAAAGTGTTCGATCCGGCGAAGCCCGACGACTACGTCAAGAGCTTCGCCATTGCGAAGATGGCCTGAGCCATGCCGAAGAAGGCCCTCTCGTTCAAGGCGGCGCTGGTGTCGCTGCTGATGTTCCTGCTGCTGGTCGGCGTGTGGCAGCTGGCGACCGCACCGACCACCGGTGCCTCCGCTGTAGCAGGCATGACAGCCGAGCAGATCGAATACCAGAAGATGCTTGGCAAGGACCCGACGCAGGGCCAGGTGAAGAGTTCGGGCTTTCCCACGCCGGCCGAGATGGGCGCCACCGCGTGGAAGCACCTGTCGAATCCGTTCTACGACAACGGGCCCAACGACAAGGGCATTGCCATCCAGTTGGCCTATTCGCTGGCACGCGTGGGGTTGGGCTTTGCGTTGGCGTGCCTGGTTGCAGTGCCGCTGGGCTTCGTCATCGGCATGTCGCCGCTGCTGCACAAGGCATTCGATCCGTTCATACAGGTGCTCAAGCCGATCTCGCCGCTGGCGTGGATGCCGCTGGCGCTCTACACCATCAAGGACTCGTCGGTCAGCGGCATCTTCGTGATCTTCATCTGCTCGGTGTGGCCGATGCTGCTGAACACGGCCTTCGGCGTGGCCTCGGTCAAGCGCGAATGGCTCAACGTGGCCAGCACGCTCGAGGTGAAGCCGCTGCGCCGCGCGTTCCGCGTGATCCTGCCGGCGGCAGCGCCGACCATCCTCACGGGCATGCGCATCAGCATGAGCATTGCGTGGCTTGTCATCGTGGCGGCCGAGATGCTGGTGGGCGGCACGGGCATCGGCTACTTCGTGTGGAACGAGTGGAACAACCTGTCGCTCACCAACGTGATCTTCGCGATCTTGCTGATCGGTGTCGTGGGCATGCTGCTCGACCAGGCCTTCGCGGGCCTGCAGCGGAAGGTGACGTATGTGGAGTGAGCGCACCGATCTTGCGACCCAAGGCGAAGTCATGACTCAACCCGTTGCATCCACTGCCGCCGTGGAGGCGCCAGGCGCCCGCGGCTTCCTGCGCATCGAAGGGCTCGCCAAGGCCTTTGTGCCAACACGGCCTGTGTTCGCGGACGTGTCGTTCACCCTCGACCGTGGCGAATTCGTCTGCATCATCGGCCACTCGGGCTGCGGCAAGACCACCATCCTCAACGTGCTGGCAGGCCTCGACCAGGCCAGCGCAGGCCACGTCTTCATGGATGGACGCGAGGTGGCGGGCCCCAGCCTGGAGCGCGGCGTGGTGTTCCAGAGCCATGCGCTCATGCCGTGGCTCACCGTGCGCAAGAACATCGCGTTCGCCGTGGTTTCGCGCTGGCCCGACTGGTCGGCCGCGCAGGTCGATGCGCAGGTGGAGCGCTTCGTTGCCATGGTCGGCCTGCAGGCGGCCATCGACAAGAAGCCGTCGCAGCTTTCGGGCGGCATGAAGCAGCGTGTGGGCATTGCGCGCGCCTTTGCCATCCAGCCCAAGATGCTGCTGCTCGACGAGCCCTTCGGCGCGCTCGATGCGCTCACGCGCGGCACCATTCAAGATGAATTGATGGCCATCGTGCGGCAGACGCAGCAGACCGTCTTCATGATCACGCACGACGTGGACGAGGCCATCCTGCTGGCCGACCGCATCCTGCTGATGACCAATGGCGCCGACCTGCCGCAGGGCGGCTACCGTGCGGGGAACATCGTCGAGACGGTGGTCAACCCGCTGCCGCGCGAGCGCACGCGCGCCTCGCTGCACCACCTCGACGGCTACTACGCGCTGCGCAATCACATCGTCGACTTTCTCGTCACGCGCGCGAAGGCGTCGTGAGCCTTCCGCTTTTCTTCAATCCAATCAGGAGCAAACCCGCATGAACCGCAACGACGTCACCGAGAAAATCATCACCGTCAAGGTGAGCAAGGGCATCCAGTGGGCCGACGTGGCCAGGAAGGTCGGTCTCTCGAAAGAGTGGACCACCGCCGCTTGCCTCGGCCAGATGACGCTCGACGACAAGCAGGCCAAGGTCATCGGCAAGATCTTCGGCCTCACGGTCGAGGAACAGAAGTGGCTGCAGGTGGTGCCCTACAAGGGCTCGCTGCCCACGCCTGTGCCGACCGATCCGCTCATCTACCGCTGGTACGAGGTGGTGAGCGTGTACGGCACCACCATCAAGGAGCTGATCCATGAAGAGTTCGGCGACGGCATCATGAGCGCCATCGACTTCAGCATGGACATCCAGCGCCAGGCCGACCCGAAGGGCGACCGCGTCAACGTGGTGCTGTCGGGCAAGTTCCTGCCGTACAAGACTTATTGAATTACTGGACGTACACGGAGGGATGCGGCTTCTGCCTGCTGGGCGGCCGCATCGCTCCGGCCGTGATGCCATAGCCTTCGATGGCCCCGGCAATCGACCGGGCCACGGCATCCACCGGCACTGCAAGCCGCCGGTTCGTGCGCATGCGTTCGCGGGCGTAGCTGGCCGCGATGCGCTCGGCCAGCGGGTCGCTCGGGCCGTTCACGTCGGGGCTCACCACCGTCACGTGCAGGCGGCCGGCGTGCTCCTGCCGCAGCCCCTCGGAGATCGCGTTCACCGCGTACTGCGTGCCGTGGTACACGGCCGAGTTGGGCGACACGCCCTGCATCGCCACCGGCGCCACGTTCACGATGTGGCCCCAGCCCTGCTCCTGCATCGTCGGCAGCACGGCCGCGATGCCGAGCAGCACGCCGCGCAGATTCACGTCGATCATGAGTTCCCACTCCTCGATCTTGCGGTTCCACAGCGGCGACATCGGCATCACGCCCGCGGCGTTGACGAGCACGTCGATCTGCTCATGCGTCTCGAGGGCGAATTCGGCAAAGGCTTCCACGTCGGGCCGGTGCGTCACGTCGAGCCGCTGGAAGCTCGCCGTGCCGCCCGTGGCCTCGATTTCGGCCACGAGTGCCGCGAGCCTGTCAGTGCGGCGCGCACCGAGCACCACCTTGGCGCCGCGCCGCGCAAGCAGCCGCGCGGTCGCTTCGCCGATGCCGCTGCTCGCGCCGGTGATGAGAACGACTTTTTCCTGGATTGCGGTCATGGAGAACTCCTCGTGCTGGTCTGGTTGCCGTGGGGCTCACGCAGAAAAGAGCATGAGCCGGGCATGGAAAGAAGTTTCGCTTCCGAGGTGCTTGAGGTGGTATCCGAATCGAACGTGGTTTTTGCCTGATCCTGCAAAACGCGAGGCTGATCCGGTTGCCGCTCAGCGCCGCGTAGTGCTTTTGCTTTCGCGGTAGAGCACCATGCCGGCGTGGTACAGCACGCCTTCGCGGAACTCGCCGTCGGCCGTGAAGCCGGTGTCGTCGACGTAGTCGATGTGATTGCCAGTGAGCGTGTAGCGGCCCTGGTAGGCGCTCTGGCGCGTGCCACGGGCTTCGTCGTAGCGGCCGTTTGGAAGCAGTTCGTGGCGGATATGGCCGTCTTGTGTCACCCACATGCCCACGTAGCGTTTCGGGTCTTCGAGCAGCCTGGGGCGTTGCGCCTGGGCCTGCGAAGGCCCGGAGGCCATGGCGAGGGACAGCGAGAGCGCGGTGATTGCGCCGGTGCGATGTGCGGTGTTCATGGTGCGCCTTGGGTCGTGAATAGAGGGAGCGTCCATTCTTGAAAAAGGCGCGAGCGGGGCGGTAGTCGCTTTATGCGAGTTTCTTGCCTGATTCCCCGAAGGCCGGGGATTGGTGCCGTGCGCCTGATGCATCCATCGGTAAGTCGCTTCACACCATGTTGCCGAGATTGAGCCGAGCTCGGAAATCGATGATGCTCTGTCGATGGACAAATCTCCCGAGATCCCGGCCCGCCCGCGCATCTACCTGGCGGGCCCGGACGTCTTCCGTCCCGACGCGAGAGATCACTTCATCCGGCTGACTGCCGCGTGCGATGCGGCCGGCCTCACGGCACTGCTACCCGCCGACGGCAACGAGGAGCAAACCCCCGACGCCCCGGAAATGCAGATCTACGAAGCCAACCTGCAGCGCCTTCGCAGCGCAGACGGCGTCGTTGCCAACCTCCAGTGCTTCAGAGGCATGGAGCCCGATTCCGGCACGGTGTTCGAAGTTGGCGCGGCGATTGCGCTGGGGATTCCGGTGGTGGCCTACGGCGTGCCCGAAGGCAGCTATGCAGATCGCGCGCGGGCGGCATTGCAGTGCGAGGTCGACGCGAATGACGTGCTGCGCGAAAGCGGCACGGGCATCGCGGTCGAAGACTTCGGCCAGCCGCTGAACCTGATGCTGGCCTGCTCGATCCACATCGAGCCGACGCCGGAAGCTGCGTTGAAGAAGATGGCCGCGCTACTGGCTGTCCGCCACGCGACAGAGGCTGGAAACCCCTGATCGAAGCTCCGTTCATCAGCACCTAGGATGGTGCTCCCTTCAAATCGGAGCACCGCATGCCCACCACCGAGACCCACTTCGAACTGACCGCCAACGACGGCGTCACGGTGGAGGTCCATCGCTGGCAGGGCGCGACGCAGCGGGCCGTCATCCAGCTGGCGCACGGCATGGGCGAGCATTCGCTGCGCTACCGGCATCTGGCGGATGCGCTGGTGCAGGCCGGCTACGTGGTCTATGCGAACGAGCACCGCGGCCATGGCAAGGGCGCTTCGGAGCGCGGAGAGCTGGGCGAGTTCGGACCGCGCGCGTTCGCCGGGCTGGTGGACGACATGGCGCTGCTGAGCCATCACGTGCGCGGCGTGCATCCCGGCCTGCCGCTGATTCTTGTGGGCCACAGCATGGGCTCGTTCGCCACGCAGTACTACCTCGTCAAACACAGCGCGCTGCTGGCGGGCGCGGTGCTCTCGGGCACTTCGGCGCTCGACTTGCTGGGTGCCGCATTGCAGTCTGGCTTCAAGCTGGAAGACATGAACGCCGCATTGCCAGACGTTCGCACGCCCTTCGACTGGCTCAGCCGCGATCCGGCGCAGGTCGATGCCTACATTGCCGATCCGCTGTGCGGCTTCACGGTATCGGCCGAGGGGCTGGGTTCGATGTTCGCGAATCTCGCCGACCTGACGCCTGCCGCGATGCGCAAGCACATCCGGCCCGAGCTGCCGCTCTATCTGTTCATCGGTGATGAGGACCCGGTCAGCAACAAGGCCGAGTGGTTCTATCCGCTGGTGCAGCGCTACCGCGAGGCGGGGCTGCGCGATGTGTCGTGCCACGTGTTCGGCGGCGCGCGACACGAGACGCTGAACGAGGTCAACCGTGAGGAAGTCGAGGCGGTGTTGCTGGCTTGGATTGCGCGGGTGGTGAGGAAGCGCTGAGCGCTGCCCCGTCTACTTCCTGCAGTCGCCGCCGACGGACACGGTGCCGTCCTTGCATTCGGTGAGGATCGGTTCGCCCGACGATGTGGGCGGGACCGCCGGGGCCGAGCCCGGCCCGGACCCGGCGTCCTTCAGGTACACGACCTTCTTGCTGCCGAGCTCGCAGCTGCCCACCACCTGGCCGTTCGCCGATGCGTTGGCATCGACGACGGTGACGGTGAAGCGCGCCACGCCGGCCGCGGCAATCTTCGATTCGACGCGGGTGCGCAGGGCTTCGCAGTCTTCGGCCCCGTGCGCAGTGCCTGCCGCGCCAGCCAGGGCCAGCGCGGCGGGAAGCATTGCGAGCCAAGGCTTCATGGCTGCCACCCGCTCGATACGCATCAGCCCTGGGCCGACGCCAGCGCCGCGTTGAGCGTGGCGCTCGGGCGCATCACGGCTTCGAACTTGGCGGGGTCCGCCAGGTAGTAGCCGCCGATGTCCACCGGCTTGCCCTGCACGGCCGAGAGTTCGTCGACGATCTTCTGCTCGTTGCTGGCGAGCGTGCCGGCCAGCTTCACGAACTGGGCCTGCAGTTCCTTGTCGTCCGTTTGCGCGGCGAGTTCCTGCGCCCAGTACATGGCCAGGTAGAACTGGCTGCCGCGGTTGTCGAGCTGGCCGGTCTTGGGCGACGGGTTCTTGTTGTTGTCGAGCAGCTTGCCGGTGGCGGTGTCGAGCGTCTTGGCCAGGATGGCGGCTTTCTTGTTGCCGGTCTTCAG
Source organism: Variovorax sp. F042 (assembly GCF_057814215.1). Taxonomy (NCBI): domain Bacteria; kingdom Pseudomonadati; phylum Pseudomonadota; class Betaproteobacteria; order Burkholderiales; family Comamonadaceae; genus Variovorax; species Variovorax sp. F042. The sequence goes on along the minus strand of NZ_JBVASX010000002.1, from coordinate 449,401 downwards.
GCCCAGGTCTTCCAGGCTCACGGCCAGCGCAAGGAATTCGCCCAGCGAGTCCCAGCGCAGGTGGTTTTCTTCCACCAGCTGCTGCACGTGCTTGGGGGCCGAGCCGCCCGCGCCGGTCTCGTACAGACCGCCGCCGGCCATCAGCGGCACGATCGACAGCATCTTGGCCGAGGTACCCAGTTCCATGATGGGGAACAGGTCGGTCAGGTAGTCGCGCAGGATGTTGCCGGTGGCGCTGATGGTGTCCAGGCCGCGCACGACGCGCTCCAGCGTGTAGCGCATGGCGCGCACTTGGCTCATGATCTGGATGTCCAGGCCCGAGGTGTTGTGCTCGTGCAGGTACATCTTGACCTTGGTGATCAGCTGCGCCTCGTGCGGGCGGTAGGCGTCCAGCCAGAACACCACCGGCATGCCCGAGTTGCGCGCACGGGTAACGGCCAGCTTGACCCAGTCGCGGATCGCGGCGTCCTTGACCTGGCACATGCGCCAGATGTCGCCTTGCTCCACGTTCTCGCTCATCAGCACTTCGCCGCTGTCCAGGTCGGTGATGTTGGCGACGCCGTCCTCCGGGATCTCGAAGGTCTTGTCGTGCGAGCCGTACTCCTCGGCCTTCTGGGCCATGAGGCCCACGTTGGGCACCGTGCCCATGGTCTTGGGGTCGAAGGCGCCGTGCCACTTGCAGAAGTTGATGATCTCCTGGTAGATGCGGGCGAAGGTCGATTCGGGCATCACGGCCTTCACGTCCTTCAGGCGGCCGTCGGCGCCCCACATCTTGCCGCCGTTGCGGATCATCGCGGGCATCGAGGCGTCCACGATCACGTCGTTGGGCGAATGGAAGTTGGTGATGCCCTTGGCCGAGTCGACCATCGCCAGCTCGGGGCGGCCCTCGTGGCAGGCGTGCAGGTCGCGCTTGATCTCGTCCTGCGTGCTCTGCGGCAGCGTGGCGATCTTGTTGTAGAGATCGATCATGCCGTTGTTGACGTTGATGCCCAGCTCGTCGAACAGCTTGCCGTGCTTCTCGAAGGCTTCCTTGTAGAAGATCTTCACGCAGTGGCCGAACACGATGGGGTGCGAGACCTTCATCATGGTGGCCTTGACGTGCAGCGAGAACATGACGCCGGTCTTGTGCGCGTCCTCGATCTCCTTTTCATAGAAGGCCAGCAGTGCCTTCTTGCTCATGAACATGGAGTCGATGACCTCGCGGTCCAGCAGCGCGACCTTGGGCTTGAGCACGATGGTCTTGCCGCTCTTGGTGATCAGCTCCATCTTGACGTTGCGCGCGCGGTCCAGCGTCATGGACTTTTCGCCATGGTAGAAGTCGCCGCCGTGCATGTGCGAGACGTGCGAGCGCGAGGCCTGGCTCCAGTCGGCCATGCTGTGCGGGTTCTTGCGTGCGTATTCCTTCACGGCCTTGGGCGCGCGGCGGTCGGAGTTGCCTTCGCGCAGCACAGGGTTCACCGCGCTGCCGGTGCACTTGTTGTAGCGCGCGCGGATGTCCTTGTCCTCGTCCGAGGTCGGGTTCTCCGGGTAGTCGGGGATCTTGTAGCCCTTGCCCTGCAGTTCCTTGATGGCCGACTTGAGCTGGGACACCGAGGCGCTGATGTTGGGCAGCTTGATGATGTTGGCCTCGGGCTTGAGCGTGAGCTTGCCCAGTTCGGCCAGGTTGTCGGGCACCTTCTGGTCGTCGCTCAGCAGCTCGGGAAATTCGCCCAGGATGCGGGCCGCCACGGAGATGTCGCTGGTGGCCACGTTGATGCCGGCCGGGTTGGTGAAGGCGCGGATGATGGGCAGAAACGCGTAGGTCGCCAGCAGGGGCGCCTCGTCGGTGAGGGTGTAGACGATGGTGGGTTGCTTCGAGCTCATGCGCTTGCTTCCGTAGATCCTGGGTTGTCGGGTTGGCTGGAACTTCCGGCGGAACGGGGATAGGGGTGTTTTCGCCGGAATCCCCGATTGTCGCCCGGCTGGAGCCGGGTTTGGCCGGGCTGGGCCCGATGCCCCCCACTGGAGGGCGTCTTAAGGCTTCAGCATTTCCCGCGCCAGGTCGACAAAAGCGCGCAGCTTGGGTGCCTGCGCCGCGCGGCGCGGAAAGTACAAAAACAGCCCCGGCTCGTCGAAAGCCGTGCGCGGCAGCAGCTGCCGCAGGCGGCCGTCGCGCAGTTCGGTGCGCACCAGCGGCTCGAAGATGTAGGCAATGCCCACGTCGGCCAGTGCCAGATCACGGGCATACAGCGCGTCGGTGACGCGCACCGTGCCCGGCACTTCGACCGATACGTGGGCGCCTGCTTTGTCGCGCAGGTCCCAGGCGTACACGCCGCCCGAAGTCACGAAGCGAAAGCCGATGCAGTTGTGCTGCTGCAGCGCGTCGATATTGCGCGGCTCTCCGGCCGTGGCCAGGTAGCGCGGCGTGGCCACCATGATGGCCTGGAAGGGCGGCGTGAGCCGCACGGCGACCATGTCTTGCGCCACCGTGTGGCCCAGCCGCACACCCGCGTCGTGGCCGCCGGCGACGATGTCGGCCAGGCCGTCGTCGCAGGTAATTTCGACCGTGAGTTCGGGGTGGCGGCGCGACATTTCGGCCACCAGCGGCGTCATGGCCAGTGGCAGCGCCACGTGCGGCGCGTTGATGCGCAGCACGCCGCTCACGCGCCCCAATGCTTCACCAAAGCGGTCGACCGCATCGGCAATCTCGCCCATGGCGGGGCCGAGCATGCCGATGAAGCCGGCGCCGGCCTCGGTGAGCCGCACGCTGCGGGTGGTGCGCGCGAACAGCGGCTGGCCCAGGTGGTCTTCGACGGCGCGCACCGCGTGGCTCACGGCCGAGGCGCTCATGCCCAGTTCGGCCGCGGCAGCCGCGAAGCCGCCGCGCCGGTGCACCGCCAGCACGATCGTGAGGTGCGGGAGCAGGGTGCGGTCCATTCATGCATTGTATCGCAAGGTGCATTCGATTTGAACCGTCTAGTCGATGAATGCGATTGCTGGAACAGTCACGCCATGCCTCTCCAACAACCCGCAAATACCGAAGGAGCCACCCTCATGCCCATCACCGCCAACACTCCCGAAACCCGCAAGACCTGGTTCATCACCGGCGCTGCTTCCGGCTTCGGCCACGCCTTTGCCGAACACGCGCTGGCGCAGGGCCACAACGTGGTCGCCACCGCCCGCGACGCCGGCCGCCTCGCCGATCTCGTGGCGCTGGCGCCCGACCGCGTGCTGGCCACGCCGCTCGACGTGGATGTGGCCGGCGCAGCCGAAGCCGCCGTTCAAGCCGCGGTCGCGCGCTTCGGCCGTATCGACGTGCTCATCAACAACGCCGGCTACGGCGTGGTCGGCGCGCTAGAAGAAACTCCCGACGCCGAGCTGCGCGCCCTGATGAACACCAACTTCTTCGGCGCCATGGCCGTCACCCGCGCCGCGCTGCCGGTGCTGCGTGCGCAGAAGTCGGGCGCCATCGTCAACATCTCCAGCCTGGGCGGGCAGTTGTCGTTCTCGGGCTTCAGCGCGTACTCGGCCTCCAAGTTCGCGCTGGAAGGCGCCTCGGAAGCGCTGGCGCAGGAAGTGGCGCCCTTCGGCATCAAGGTGCTGATCGTTGAGCCGGGCCAGTTCCGCACGCAGCTCGCGGGCAGCGGCATGCGCCACATGCCGGTGATCGAGGCCTACCAGCCGGTGGTGGGCGCCACGCGCGAGTTCGCGCACACCATGCACAACACGCAGGCCGGCGATCCGCGCAAGGCGGCGGTGGCCATCGAGAAGGCGCTGGACGCCGAACACACACCGCTGCGCCTGCAACTGGGCGACGATTCGGTCGATGCGGTGCGCGCGCATGCGCAGGCGCTGCTCAAGGACATGGAGGCCTGGGAGGCCGTGAGCCGCAGCACGAACTTCGACGCGGCCTGAAGAGACGCTTCAGCCGAGCGGCAGCTCGATGGTGGCCGCGAGCGGCACCGTGTCGATGCGCGCCGCGCTGGCCGCGATGACCGCCTGCTTCGACTGGTCCGCAAAGCCGGTGAGCGTGGCCCACAGGCAGCGGGTCGATGGTGCATCGAGCCCGGCCGTCGGCTCGTCGAGCAGGATGAGCGGGCGGCCCGATGCAAGCCCGGCCGCCATCCACACCTTGCGCTTCGAACCGGTCGAGAGCATGAACATCTTCTTGTCCAGATGCGGGGCGAGCGCAAAGCCGTCGGCAATGGCCTGCCACTTCGCGTCGCTGAAGCCCGCGTCGCCCTCGACGAGCGAGGCCGTGCATTCGCGTGCGGTGAGCTGGTCGAAGCGGTCGGTCACCGGATCGACGAAGAACACCTGGCGGCGATACGCCTCGGGCGCGGCATCGAGGCTCACCCCCGCCACCGTCAGCCGCCCGGTGGCGGGCAGCGTGCCTGCAATCACCTGGAGCAGCGCCGATTTGCCGGTGCCCGTGTCGCCATAAAGCAGCGTGACGCCCGGGCCGATGGATGCGCTCCAGTTCGACACCAGCGCAGGCTGGTCGGGGTACGCGAAGCGCAGCGCATCGATCCGGAGGAGGGGAGGAGAAGAAAGATTCATGGTCGGAGCCGACTTTAGCAAGCTACCCTCGCGCAACGCCCAGGCCGTGGCTACCATTCGGCTCCATGAAAAAGCTGTTGCCGCTGCTGCTCTCCCTGCCGTTCGCCGCTCCCGTGCTCGCCGCGCCGTCCGCGCAGGTGTTCGATGCCGTGAAGAAGCCCGAGTCGCTCGATGCGCAATGGCGAGCGCACCTCTGCGGCTTGCTGCCGCAGCCCTGCGACGTGCAGGAGCTCGGCCTGTACCGCCCGCGCGGCGCTTCGCCCAATGACTATGTGGTGCTCTCTGGCGAGCCGTTGGTCATGGCGCGCATCAAGCGAGGCATCGATGCGAAGAGCTGGCAGCTCGATCGCCTCCATGACTTCTCGGACTACGCGCAGGGCCTGAAGAAGGACGCCGACCGGCCCGACACGCACCTGTCGCTTGCGCCCGCGCTCTATCCGCTGGCTGAAGGCAAGTGGGCCGTGGCCGTGCTGCAGACCGTGTTCGAGGGGTACTCCGGCGGCGGCGCCTCGTTCGACACGGCCGACTTCATCCCGCTCGAAGGCGGCAAGGCCGTGCAAGAAGGCATTCCGTTCTCGTGCTTCAAGATGATCCGCGCCTGCTTCAGCGAGAAGGAATACAAGACCTCGAAGCACTGCCACGACGAAAGCAACGGCAGCCTGCGCATCGCCTACGGCGAAGCCGCGAAGCCGGGTGCGTCGTATGAGTGGCAATACACCTGGCTGCAGAGCGAGTGGCCGCAGAACGAGCCGAAAAGCTCAGCGAGCAGCACACGCATCCGCTTCACCGCGAAGACCACCGAACGCGCGGATTTCTGCGGCGGGCCGCAGTAAGGAAGCAGACTTGCTCAGTGCCGCGGCACGGTCGTCGTGCCCACGTGCATCGTGCGGCCGGCGCCCAGCCCCGCGACGACGAGCGCGATGCCCAGCCCGATGAAGAGCCACGACGAGGCGCGAAAGCTCCCCGTCCAGCCGTGCAGCAGCCCGGCCACCAGCGGACCGAAGGCCGCCACCATGTAGCCCACGCCCTGCGCCATGCCCGAGAGGTGCGCGGCCACGTGCGAGTCGGGCGAGCGCAGCACGATCATCGTGAGCGCCAGCGCGAAGGTGCCGCCCTGCGCAATGCCCAGCAGCACGGCCCAGGCCCATACCCCACCGAGCGGCGCGAACAGCATCGCCAGCATGGCGCCCACCGTGAGCATCGCCAGCACCACGGCCAGCCCGCGCTGGTTGCGCAGCTTCACCGCCAGCGCCGGCACCACGAGGCAGGTGACCACCTGCGTCATGACCGACAGCGACACCACGTAGCCGGCTGTTTCGCTGCCGAGGCCGCGCTCGCGCAATATCGGCGCGAGCCAGCCCATCACGATGTAGGCAAGGGCTGATTGGAGCCCCATGAAGAAGGTGACCTGCCACGCCAGCCTGTCGCGCCACAGGCCGCGCACCGTGAAGCCCGATTCGCTCGCTACCGGCTTCAGCGGCAGCGCCTGCGGCGCCCAGATCAGCGTGACCAGCGCGGCCGGCAGCGCCCACATAGCGAGCGCCATGGTCCAGCCGCCGCCCAGCGCGTGCTCGATGGGCACTGTGAGGCCGGCGGCGCTGGCCGCGCCGCCGCACACGGCCATGGTGTACAGGCCCATCATCAGCGCCGCCTGCGCCGCGAAGTCGCGCTTCACCAGGCCTGACAGCAGCACGTTCGACACCGCGATGCCGCTGCCCGCGATGGCCGAGGCCAGGAACAGCAGCGGAATGTTGCCGGTGCCGCGCAGCACCGTGCCGACCAGGATCAGCACCATGCACGCGAGCAGCGTGCGCTCTGTGCCGAAGCGCCGGCCCAGGCCGGGCGCGAGCGGCGCGAACACGCCGAGGCAGACGATCGGCAACGTGGTCAGCAGGCTCGCGGCGGTGGACGAGAGCCCGGTGGCCTTGATGATTTCCGGCAGCACCACCGAGAGGCTGGCGAACACCGGGCGCAGGTTGAAGGCGATCAGCACCACGCTCGCGCCGAGCAGGATTCGGCGGGCGAGTGTTGGCGCGGGTGTGGGCCGCGGCATGGGCAGGCTGTCGGCTTCGGCGTCGATCAGCAGGTCGTTGCTTGCGTGGCGCGTAGTGGCGCCGTTGCCCGGCGCGAAGGTGGCCGAACTCATCACGAGCCCAGCGCCAGCGCGTTGATCATCGGCGCCATGAAGGTGCGCACCGCCGCGGCGGCCACGTCGGGGTCGCGGCTGGCAATGCCTTCGACGATGGCGCGGTGCGCGGCTTCGTCGGGCTCGGGCAGGTTGCTGCTGCCCAGCGAGCTCGCGATGGTTTCCTTGATGTAGCCCGTGATGAAGCGGCAGGTTTCGGCCAGCGCGAGATTGCCCGACACGTCGACGATGGCGAGGTGAAAGGCGAGGTCGCGTTCGATGAAGCCCGCGCCGTTGTCGCTGGCGTCGAAGGTGCCGCGCTTGTCGAGCAGGGTGTGCAGGCGGCGCAGGTCGCGCGCCGTGTGGCGCACCGCCGCGAGCCGCGCGGCCTCCACTTCGAGTGCGCGGCGCACTTCGAACTGGTCGCGCAGGCTGGCCAGGCGCATCTTCTGCAGGCTGGAAGACGGGTCGAAACCCGAGCGAACGTAAGTGCCCGAGCCCTGGCGCACTTCGAGCAGCCCGCGCGACACCAGCGTCTTGACCGCCTCGCGCACCGTGCCGCGGCTCACGCCCAGCAGTTGTGCGAGCTGCGGCTCGATGGGTATGCGGGAGCCGACGGCCCAGCGGCCGGCGGAGATTTCGGCGCGGATGCTGTCGGCAGCGGTGTCCGCCAGAGATGTGCGAGGGGCTTGGGCAAGCATCAGGTGGGCCTAGTCATTCAATGATTGGACGAATTTTGCCGTCCAAAGCCCGGACTGTACATCCGCTGATTGGCCCGGACGGCAACCGGGCCAATTACCGGCGCGCGCTTTTCGTCACCACGCCCGCGCCGCGCACTTCGAGCCGGCGCTGGTCGACCACCTTGCCGCTGGCGTCCACCAGCTCGATCACGTGGCGCCCGGGCCAGGGAAACCACTGCACGCTGTTGCCGCGCGCAAAGGGCTTGCCGTCGACGCGCCACTGCACGCCGCGGCCTTCCGAGTCGAAGCGCACGCGCTGGCGCTGGGGCGGAATGTCGGGGTCGAGCGCGATGATGGTGCCGTCGGTCGGCGCGGTGATGCGCGCCGAGACGGTGTCGGCCGCCATGCCGGTGTCGAGCGCGAACAGCGGCTGCTCGGTGCCCTGCAGGAACCATTCGCTGCGCGCCGCTTCGAGCGGGTTGCCGTCGGCGCCGGGGCCGAAGCTCACGCGCGTTTCGACGAGGCCCGGCGGCGGCGCGGGTGCGCGGCTCGGCTCGCGTGCGTGCAGGAAGCGCATCACCTCGGCCCACACCGGCGCGGCGCCGCTGGTGCCGCTCACGTCCCACATCGATTCGCCGCTGGCGTTGCCGACCCACACGCCCACCGTGTAGCGCTGCGACCAGCCCACGGCCCAGTTGTCGCGCATGTCCTTGCTGGTGCCGGTCTTCACGGCCGTCCAGAAGCGGGTGGAGAGGATGCTGTCGAGGCCGAAGGTGCGCGTGCGCGCGTTCGGGTCGGAGAGGATGTCGCCGACGATGAAGGCGGCGCGCGGGTCGAGCAGCGGCGGGGCGCCTGCCTTCGTCTTGTCCGCAGGCACAGGTGGCCGCGCGGTCAGCGTCGTCGTGCCGTAGCGCCCGCCGTTGGCCAGCATGCGGTAGGCATTGGTGAGCGACAGCAGCGATACCTCGGCGCTGCCCAGCGCGAGGCTGTAGCCGTAGTAGTCGCCGCTCTCGCGCAGCGGCAGGCCGGCTGCACGCAGCTCGCGCGCGAAGGCCTCGGGCGACACCATCACCAGCGTGCGCACCGCCGGCACGTTGAGCGACGCTGCCAGCGCGGTGCGCGCCGATACCGGGCCCTTGAAGCGGCGGTCGTAGTTCTGCGGAATGTAGAGGCCGCTGGCGGTGCTGATCTGCGCCGAAGAATCCTCGATCAGCGAGGCCGCGGTAATGCGCCGCTCGGCAATCGCCTGGCCATAGAGCAGGGGCTTGAGCGTGGAGCCAGGCTGGCGCAAGGCGGTGACGCCATCGACCTCGGCCGCCTGGCTCAGCGGACCGGAGGAGCCGACCCAGGCGAGCACTTCGCCCGTTGCGTTGTCGAGCACGACGAGCGAACCGTCTTCCACATGGCGCTCGCGCAATTCGCGCAGGTGGCGCTGCAGGGAGTCGAGCGCAAAGCGCTGCAGCGGTGCGCGCAGCGTGGTTCGCACGCCGACTTCCCTGCCTTTCTCCTTCGGCCGCTGGGCGAGGGGCGGGGCGGGGGCTGCCCCCGCATTCGCGTCCCTCAGTTCCCGCAGCACACGCCGCGCCGCATGCGGCGCAATCCCTTCGTTCGCCTCGAAGGCCTTTCGCTGCACCGCCGCGCTGGTGAACATGTCGAGCGCCTCGCAGTCGGTCTTCTGCTGCGGCTCCATCGCGCGCAGCACCTCGCAGGCGCGCTGCGCCACCACGGCGGGCTTGGCATTCGGCGCGCGCACCAGCGCCGACGCAACGGCCGCCTCGCGCGCATCGAGCCCGCTCGGCGCCTTGCCGAACAGCGTACGCGAGAGCGCGTCGATGCCTACGATCTCGCCGCGGAACGGCACGGTGTTGAGGTACGCCTCCAGAATCTGGTCCTTGCGCCAGTTGCGCTCCAGCTGCGCGGCCGCCACCGTCTGCCCGATCTTCTGCGTGAAGCTGCGCCCGCCCGAGTTGCGGCGCAGGTCTTCGTCGAGCAGGCCCGACAGCTGCATCGTGATGGTCGAGGCGCCGCGCGTGCGCGTGTTCCACAAGTTGCCCCAGGCGGCCGCCGAAACTGCGCGCCAGTCGATGCCGCTGTGCTCGTAGAAGCGCTTGTCCTCGCTCAGCACCATGGCCGTGCGCAGCGCTGGCGACACATCGGCCAGCGCGGTCCACTGGCCGCGCCGCACGGTGGGGTCGGTGCGCACGCGCTGCAGCAGCTCGCCGTTGCGGTCGAGCACCGCGGTGTCGGACGAGCGGAAATCGCGCTTCACTTCCTCGAAGCTGACGAGAGCCCAGGCAGGGTGCGCGCAAGCCACGGCCAGCAAGGCAGCGGCGAGGGTCTTGCGGGCGGGAATGAGGGGCGCGAGCTGCATCGAAAAGATTCGTGTCCGAAAGGCGTGAGGCCACGACATTCTCGGCGATGCACCACGGGAACCTCGCCTACTCGGGGACGGGCGGCCCGCCGCCTTGCCGGAGCTGGAACTCCGGCTCAGAGTTCTCTTCAGGTTCCACATCCGGTAACGAACTTCACGCAAGGGCCTCAATCGAGAAACCCAACGCGTACCGGCGTGGCCTTCAATGCAGTACCGGCTCGCAGGAGGCGAACCCCGGTTTCACAAACACTCCAAGGAGAACTCACATGACGAAGACATTGGCGATCCTGCTGGCCGCATCGGCCATCCTGGCCGGCTGTGTGGTCGCACCCTACGACCGTCCGCCGCCGCCGCGCGGCCAGCACTACGGCGATCGCGATCGCGACGGCGTGCCGAACCGCTATGACAGGGACCGTGACAACGACGGCGTTCCCAACCGCTACGACCGCAATCCGAACAACCCGTACCGCAACTGAGCGGCAACGAAAGAAAAGGCCGCGAAGCATGGCGCTTCGCGGCCTTTTTCATGGAGCTGTGCGGGTCGGCTACACCGGCCGGCGCGCCATCAGTGCCCAGATGCCCGCCGCACTCAGCAGCGAGCCACCCGCGAAGTTGAAGCGCCGCTGCGCGCGTGGCGACGACAGCAGCTTGCGCGCCGAGCCAGCGAACACTGCATAGAGCGTCGCGTTGGTCGCCGCCAGCACCACGAAGGTGACGGCCAGCACCCAGAGCTGGCGCGTCACGTCGGCCGCCGGGCTGATGAACTGCGGCAGGAAGGCCACGAAGAACACGATGCCCTTCGGGTTCAGCGCCGTCACCAGGTAGGTGTTGGCGAACAGCCGCAGCCGCGAGGCGGGCGCGGCCGGTGCGGCCACCTCGGTGGACGAGATGCCCGCGCGCAGCAACTTGATGCCGAGGTACAGCAGGTACAGCCCGCCCACGCACTTGACTACCGTGAACCAGAAGGCCGAGGTGGCCAGCAGCGCACCCAGCCCCAGCAGCGACACCACCAGCGCCGTCGAGTCGCCGAGCGCCACGGCCGCCACCAGCGGCACGTTGGCGCGGCGGCCGTGCGACATGGAATAGCTGATCACCGTGAGGATGGTCGGCCCCGGAATGATCAGCATGACGGCGGAGGCCGCGACGAAGGCGAGCCAGAGTTCGATGGGCATGTGTATATCTCCAGATGGTGGTTTGTGCGGGAAGCGGTTCTCTTCGTCAGATTCCGATGGCTGTGCGCGCGACGTGCCAGGTGCCGCGGTGTCCGTCCACGTAGCTTATCGGCGAGTTGGCGAGGTCGTCGAGGTCCATGTCGTCCAGGCAGGTCACGTTCACGCCATAGGCGCTCGCGCCGGTCTCGGGGGAATGGCCCACGCCGAAGGAGCGCACGCTGCAATGCCTGCAGACGATGTAGTGGCTGTTGCGGGTGTCGAGCATCTGCTCGCTGAGTTCGGATTCGCCTTCGATCAGCCGGAAGGCATCGGTCGCAACGATGGCGGGCCAGAAGCGGGTCTTGGTGCAGATCGAGCAGTTGCAGCGCAGGGTGCCCAGGCTCAGGTCGATATCGGCTTCGAATCGAACGGCGCCGCAATGGCAGCCGCCCGTGTAGGTCTTTTTCATACGCTCGGAATTCGCATGGTGGTGCTGGAGAGCACCATATCAAAGGCGATGCCGCGACGCTGGCAGCAGGTTATCCGGCGGTGCTGCTGCCGAAGCGCACGGCGGCGCGGGCCTTGGCGCGCTCGGCCTCGATGGCCCGATCGCGCGGCTCGGCCGTGGTGACCAGCGAGTCGATAAGCCGCGCCGCGGTGGCGGCCACCTCATCGACAGCGCGTTCGAAGGCTTCCTCGTTGGCCCTGGACGGCACGCTGAAGCCGCTGAGCTTGCGCACGAACTGCAGCGCGGCGGCGCGGATCTCCTGCTCGGTGGCCGGCGGCTCGAAGTTGTAGAGGGTCTTGATGCTGCGGCACATGGGCACTCTCCATTTGGTTCATGCGCGACATTCATGCACGGATTCGCGCTTCCAGTTGCTGTTTTACCGCCGGCCACTCGTCGTCGATGATGCTGAAGCGCACCGAATTGCGCTTGCGGCCGTCCGGCATGATCCGTTCGTTGCGCACGACGCCTTCCTGCTTCGCACCGAGCCTAAGAATGGCCGCGCGCGACTTGGCATTGATCTCGTCGGTGGTGAGCTGTACGCGCACGCATTGCAGTTCTTCGAAAGCGTAGCGCAGCATCAGCAGCTTGGCCTCGGTGTTGACGAAGGTCTTCTGCCATGAGGCCGCGATCCAGGTGCTGCCGATTTCCAGCTTGCGGTTGATGCGGTCGATCTTCCAGAAGCGCGTGGAGCCGATGACCTTGCCGGTCTCGCGCAGCACGGTGGCGAAGGGCATCACGGTGCCGGCGTCCCGGCCGGCGAGGGCGTTGCCGATGTAGGCATCGACGGTTTCGGCCGAGGGCACGACGGTGAACGGCAGGCTCCAGAGTTCGCCGTCAGAGGCTGCCTCGACGAGCGCCGCCGCGTCGGAATCGAGCAGCGGGCGCAGCAGAAGGCGGGGGCCGGTGAGTGAGGGTTGCGCGAGCGACATGAACAGGACGATAGCCGATGACCCCGGGGCAGGGCAGCCACCAGTGGACGGCAGCGGGCCAATGCCCATAATGTGCCGGTCGTCCCAAGCCCCATGGCGTGGAGGAAAACCAAGATGTCTGCTGCCATGTTTGCCGCCCTGTTCTTCACGGTGGCACTTCTCGTCACGACGGCTTACTTCATCATGGGTTCCATCCCGCTCCTGGTGCTGAAGCACGACACGCCGCTCGACGCCCGCTTTGTGCGTGGCTTCTTCAACATCTACTACCGCGCCGCATTCGTTACCGCGGCTGCAACGGCCGTCAGCTTTGCATTTGCGGGTCGCCCGGGGCTCGCGGTGGGTGCTGCGGCGCTGGCGTTGATTGCCGTCGCGCTGCGCAAGAAGGTCATTCCCAAGATGGACGCGCTCGGGGCGCAGATCCAGTCCAACTACATGGATGCGATCCCGGGATTCCGCAGGACCCACATCACCGCAATCCTGATCAACCTCGCCCAGCTCGTGGCGATCGTGTGGAGCCTTATCGCCTTGAGCCGGTAACGGGCGGCTCAGGGGGCGATGAAGTGCGCCGCACGCTCCGCCACCATCACCGTCGGTGCATTCGTGTTGCCCGAAACCATGCAAGGGAACACCGAGGCATCGGCCACATAGAGGCCTTCGATGCCATGAACCTTCAACGTCGGGTCCACGACTGCCAGGTCGTCGATGCCCATCTTGCAGGTGCTGGTCGGGTGATACAGGGTGGATGCGTGGCCGCGAACGAAATCGCGCAGATGCGCATCGGTGACTGCGCCCGCACTGGCTGAAATCTCATTGCCGAGGTGTTCGGCGATGGGCGCCTGGCGCAAGATCTCTCGGTTCAGGCGGATGCCTTCCACCAGAAGCTGCAGGTCGCTACCCTGCGCGTCGCTGAAGTACCGAGGGTCGATGGCCGGCGCCTCGAGCGGATCGGCGGAACGCAGGCGCAGCTCGCCATGGCTCTGCGGTCGCTGCAGGACCGAGAAAAGCGTGATGCCCGGGCCTGCCGAGAGATGGCGGTTGTGGTCGCGGTTGGCGCTGGGGATGCAATAGAGCTGAAGGTCGGGGTCGCCGGTGCCGGGCCCGACGCGCGCGAAGCCCCCGCATGAAGACCAGTTCGAGGCGAGCGGTCCGCTGCGGTCTTGCTCCCACAGCTTCATGTGGAGCGCCGCTTCCTCGTCCGCAGCCTGTGCAATGCCGAACCGCTCGTGCGTGGCACAGGTGATGGAAGCGTTGACGTGGTCCTGCAGGTTCTTGCCGACGCCGGGCAGGTCGATCAACGGGCGTATGCCGACGCGGGAAAGCTCGTCGGCCGCACCGATGCCCGAGTTCAGCAGCAGGTGAGGCGAGCCCACGGCGCCTGCACAGAGCACCACCTCGGAAGAGGCGGTGATGCGTCCGGGAATCCCGTTGTGAAGAAACTCCACGCCGGTCGCCCGCGTACCGTCGAAGATCAGGCGCAGGAGCGTCACGCCGGTGTGCAGGGACAGGTTGGGACGCGCCAGCGCGGGCGCCAGGAACGCACTGCCGGTGCCGAAGCGCGCGCCGTCCTTCACCGTGGCCTGGAACAGCCCGACGCCTTCCTGGCGCGGGCCATTGAAATCTTCGTTCGCCGGCAAGCCGGCTGCCTGCGCGGCCTGCAGCCAGAGGCGCTCCACCGCGTCGACGTGCGCGATGTCGGAGACGACCAGCTCCCCTTCGCTGCCGTGCAGGGGCGAAGCGCCAAGCCGAAGGTTCTGCTCGGACCGCTTGAAGAACGGCAGTACCTCTTTCCAGCTCCATCCGGCGCATCCGGCCGCTGCCCAGCGGTCGTAGTCGGAGGGCACGCCGCGCATGTAGATCATCGCGTTCAGGGCGCCCGATCCACCGACCATCCTGCCTCTGGGCCAGTACAGGCGCCTTCCCTTGCAACCCGGCTGCGGCTCGGTATGAAAGCTCCAGTCCACCTCGGTGTTCAACATCGACGACCACAGCGCCGGAATGCTGGAGGCGCGGGGCGCGGCCCTGCCCGCCTCGAGCAGCAGCACCTTGCGGGCCGGATCGGCCGACAGCCGGTTCGCCAGCACGCAGCCTGCTGTGCCGGCGCCCACGATGATCGTGTCGTACGCCTTCAAAGCGCCGGATGCCGCTGGTGCCAGTCGGTCGCCTGCTGAAAGGCCCAGCCCGCGCGCACCAGCAGTTCTTCCTCGAAATGGCGGGCGACGAACTGGAAGGCAACCGGCGTGCCGGCCTCGGTGAAGCCGCCCGGCAGCGTGATCGTGGGGCTGCCGCTCATGTCGAAGGGGCATGTGTAGCGCAGCATGGCGGACATCAGCGCGGCGTCCTCGCCGAAGGTGGCCATGCGCGCGAGCGTGGGCGACGCCACGCCGTGGGCCGGCACTAGCAGCAGGTCGATGCCCTCGAACATCGCCCGCACCCGGCCGCTGAAGGCATGGCGGTTCAGCACGATCTTCTGGTAGTCCATGCCGCTCTGCGCGCGGCCGAGGTCGAGCAGGCCGGACAGGGCCGGGCCGTACATGTCCTTGCGTGCGGGGTAGGTCGACTCGTGCACCACGGCCGCCTCGATGCCGCAGAGCGGAAACCAGTCGGCGATGACCTGCGCCGGGTCGGGGAAGGCAACTTCGCGCACCTCGGCGCCCAGCTCGCGCACAGCCGCGAGCGCGCCTTCCATCACCTTCAAGGTCTGCGCATCGACGCCCTCGCCATTCCAGCGCGCATCGATGCCCACGCGCAAGCCGCGCAGGCCCCCCTGCATGCCCGCCAGGTAGTTGGGCACGGCCGCCAGGCTCGCGGTCGGGTCCTTGGGGTCGGCGCCCGCGATGGCGCCGAGCATCGCGCCCGCATCGGCGGCGCTGCGCGTCATCGGGCCGATGTGGTCGAGTGTCGCGGCCAGCTCGAAGGCACCGTAGCGGCTCACGCGGCCCCAGGTCGGCTTGAGGCCGGTGAGCCCGTTGGCGGCGCTGGGGAAGCGGATCGAGCCTCCCGTGTCGGTGCCCAGCGAGCCATAGCAAAGCCCCCGCCGCGGTCGCGACGCCCGAGCCGCTCGATGACGCACCCGACCAGTGCGCCGCATTCCACGGATTGACCGGCGGCGTGACTGTGGGGTGGTGGTCGGCATATGCGCTCTCGGTGAGCTGCAGCTTGCCGAGGATCACGGCGCCGGCCTCGCGCAGCTTGCGTACGGCCGTGCCGTCCTCGGTGGGCACGAAGTCCCGGTAGAGCGTCATGCCGGCGGCGGTGGCCACGCCCTCGGTCCAGCACAGATCCTTTACCGCGATGGGCACGCCATGCAGCGGCCCGCGGACCTGGCCCTTTGCGATCTCGGCCTCGGCGCGGCGCGCTTCGGCCAGCGCCTGTTCGGCCGTCACGATCGCATAGCTTTTCAGCGCGCCGTCGACCTTGCCGATGCGGTCGAGCTGCGCTTGCGTGACCTCGACCGGCGAGAGCTCCTTGCGCTGGATGCGCTGGCCGATGTCCACCAGCTCGAGGTAATGCAGTTCGTTGCTCATCCATGGACTCCTGTGTATTGACTCATGATTTCGAAATCGCCGAGGTGCTCGCGCGGGATCTCCCCGCCGATCTGGCCGCGCTTGATGACGAGCACTCGCTGCGACACGGCGGCGATGAATTCGAGGTTCTGCTCCACCAGCACGATCGTGAGCTTCATGCGGTCGCGCAGCGCCGCCAGCGTTTCGGCGATCTCCTCGATGATCGAAGGCTGGATGCCTTCGGTGGGCTCGTCGAGCAGCAGCAGCGTGGGCTTTCCGGCCAGTGCGCGGGCCAGTGCCAGCAACTGCTGCTCGCCGCCCGAGAGCGAACCGCCGGGCCGTTCGAGCAGCGGCTTGAGGCGCGGAAAGTCCTCCAGCAGCGCCTCGATGGTGTGCAGCGTGCGCTCGCCGGTCTTCACCAGGCCCATGCGCAGGTTGTCCATCGCGCTCAGCGTCGGAAAGATCTCGCGCCCCTGCGGCACGTAGGCCATGCCCAGGCGGGCTCGCGCATGCGGCGCAAGGCGCGTGACGTCGGCATCGCCGAAGCGCACGGTGCCCGATGTGGCACGCAGCGCGCCGATCAGCGTGCGCAGCATGGTGGTCTTGCCCATGCCGTTGTGGCCGAGGATGCCGACCGATTCGCCTTGTGCGATCTTCAGCGAGATGTCGTGCAGCACGGGGATGGCCCCGTAGCCTGCGTGAAGACCCGATACGTCCAGCATGTTGTGGTGCGCCTTCGGGTTCAGTGCGGCTTCTTGCCGAGGTAGATCTGCTGGATCAGCGGGTCGCTCATGATGCGGTCCGGCGTGTCCTCCTTGATCACGGCGCCCTGGTGCAGCACGGTGACCTTCCTGGCGATCATGCGGATGAAGTTCATGTCGTGTTCCACCACCACCAGCG
Organism: Variovorax sp. F042; assembly: GCF_057814215.1. Lineage (NCBI taxonomy): Bacteria > Pseudomonadati > Pseudomonadota > Betaproteobacteria > Burkholderiales > Comamonadaceae > Variovorax > Variovorax sp. F042. The sequence goes on along the minus strand of NZ_JBVASX010000002.1, from coordinate 432,695 downwards.
CATGCTGGCGGTTGATTTCCAGGATGAGTTCGGCCGTGCGCGCCACTTCGGCGTCGCTCATGCCGGCGGCTGGTTCGTCGAGCAGGATCAGCGGCGGATCGGCCGCGATCACCACGCCGATCTCGACCCACTGCCGCATGCCGTGCGCCAGCAGCCCGGCCGTGACGTCGCGGTAGGCATGCATGCCCACGCGTTCGAGCGTCTCGCGCGTGATGCGGTCGGCCTGCGCGGTGCTGTTCAGGCGCCGCGCCGAGAGCCACACGTTCTCCCACACGCTCAGCCCGTTGAAGAGGCTCGGCACCTGGGTCTTGATGCCGATGCCCAGGCGGCCCGGGTCGTGCGGCTGCATCTTCGAGATGTCCTGACCGCGGAACAGGATCTGGCCCGAGGTCGGCTTGACCTGGCCGGTCAGCAGCTTGAAGAAGGTGCTCTTGCCGGCGCCGTTCGGGCCGATCACGCAGCGCAGCTCGGCTTCGGCCAGCGTGAAGTTCACGTCGCGCGTGGCGTGCACGCCGCCGAAGCGCACGTTGAGGTTGCGGGTCTCGATCAGGGGTGTCGTCATGGGGCCGTCTCCGTTGCGGCCAGCGCGTGCGGCGCTTCGACCGGGGCCTTGGGGACTGCCGCGGGCGAGGCCACCTTCGGGGCATGGGCCGGCGTCTTGCGCAGGCGCCGCCACGCCATGTCGATCAGGTCGCCGAGGGTCGGCACGATGCCGCGCGGCACCAGCAGCACGAAGACCACCAGGATGCCGCCGAGCACCAGGTTGGAATTGAAGGTCTGCTGCGTACCGATCTGCGAGGTGAGCCACTGGATCGCGATGCAGCCGACGATCGGCCCGACCAGCGTGCCCAGGCCGCCGACGATGACCCAGATGATGATCTGCGCCGACTGCCCGAGGCCGAAGATGGTGGGGCTCGTGAACGCGCCCCAGTTCGCGAACAGGCAGCCCGCCAGGCCCGCGATGGCGCCGCCCAGCGTGAAGCTGAAGAGCTTGTAGGCGCGCGCGTCGTAGCCCAGCAGCAGCACGCGCTGCTCGTTCTCCTTGGCCGCGACGATCACGCGGCCGATCTTCGAGCTGATCAGCACGCGCAGCCCCAGATAGACCAGCAGCAGGCAGCTGAAGGTGACGTAGAACAGGTCCTTCGGCGTGAGCACCTCGTCCTGCTGCCCGGGCCAGTTGAGCGTCGGTATCGCCGGGATGCCGTTGAAGCCGCCCAGCGGCGCGCTGCCGATGCGCCACTCCGGCCCGGCGGTCGAGTTGATCAGGTTGAACAGGATCAGCGTGACGGTGAGGGTGATGACGCCCATGTACACGTCCGACAGCCGGCCGTAGAAGATCACGTAGCCCAGCAGCGCGGCGAACAGCGCGGGGACCACGATCGCGAGCAGGAAGGGCACGGTGCTGTCGCCCATGTTCATCATCGCGATCGCGTAGGTGTACGAGCCGAGCCCGAAGAAGGCTGCCTGCCCGAAGCACAGGATGCCGCCGAAGCCCCAGATGAAGGCCAGGCTCACGCCGAGGATCGACATGACGGCGTAGATCGTGACTTCGATCAGCGTGTAGTCGTCCATCACGCCGGGCAGGCCGAAGAGCAGCGCGACGCCAACGGCCAGGCTGATCGCCGCGCTGGCCCAGGACTTGGCAAAACGATTCACAGGGACCCCTTGAAGAAACGCCCGGTGATGCCTTGCGGCAGCAGCCGCAGCATCACGATCGCGGCCACGAGCAGCGCCACCTCGCCCAGCACCGGCGTGGTCACGAAGGTCGCGAGCTGGTTGATGGCGCCGAACAGCGCCGATGCGCCGATCAGGCCTGCCAGGATGGCCGGCCCGCCGCCGATCACGGTGATGAAGGCCTTGGCCACGAAGGCGGCGCCCATGGTCGGCACCACGCCCGTCAGCGGCGCGAGCAGCCCGCCGGCCAGGCCGGAGAGCGCGGCACCCACCGCGAAGGTGACCGAGTACACGCGGCTCGGGCTGATGCCGAGTGCGTTCGCCATGTCGGGCTTCTGCATGGTGCCGCGTGCGATCAGGCCAAGCTGCGTGCGCGTGAGCACGAAGCGGATCGCGAGTGACAGCGCCACGGCAACCGCGATGATCACCAGCGTGTATCCGCTGACCGAATAGGCGCCGACGGAGAAGCTGCCCAGCGGCGCCGAGACGCCGGCCGTGGTGTTGCCCGCCACCGAGGTGACGATGCCCACCAGCAGCAGCGACAGCCCCCAGGTGGCCAGCATGGTGTCGACCATGCGGCCGTAGAGGCGGCGGATGACCAGCCGCTCCAGCACCACGCCGACCAGGCCCACCGCGATCGGCGCGACGATGAACATCGCGATCCACAGGTTGATGCCGATCTTGAGCGCCGCGATGACGGCATAGGCACCGAGCATCATGAACTCGCCGTGCGCGAGGTTGATGACCTTCATCATCCCGAAGATGACGGCCAGCCCGGCCGAGACGATGACCAGGCTCGCCACCGCGTAGAGCACCTGGATGAGAACGACGAGTGCGAGATCCATGCCGGTGCCTTGCCTTCAGACCTTGATCACGTACTGCTGGTTGTCCTTCGGGTTCTTCACGAGGTTGCAGACCGCGCTGGTGTCCACCGGGGGCTGCTGCTGGAAGGTCTCGACGATGTTGAGCTGCTTGTTGCGCACCTCCGCGATGCTCACGTTCAGCACGCAGTGGTGGGTTGCCGGGTCGAGCGAGACCTTGCCGCTCGGGCCGTCGATGCTGATGCCGGTCTCCAGGGCGGCGATCATCTTCTCGCGGTCCAGTGAACCGGCCTTCTTCACGCCCTCGGCCCAGAGCTTGAAGCCCTGGTAGGTACCCATCGCGAGTTCGGTGATGTTGGGATAGTCGGCGCCGAAGCGCTTGTAGAAGCGCTCCTTGAAGGCCTTGTTCTGCGGCGTGTCGAGGTTCTGGAAGTAGTTGTAGGAGATGAGAAAGCCGTCGGCCTCGGCCTGCGACAGCACGATGTGCTCATTGCCGCCCGCGAAAGTGGTGGACGCGAGCGGGATCTTCTTCGTCAGGCCCGCGGCTGCCCACTGGCGGTAGAAGGAGATGTGCGCGCCGCCGACCAGCGCCGAGACGATCATGTCGGGCTTGGCCGCCTCGATCTTCGAGATGGTCGGGCCGAAGTTGGTCACGTCGAGCGGGAAGAAGTCGATGGAGGCGACCGAGCCGCCGTTCTCCTGCACGAACTTCTTGACCCATTGCGACGTGATCTGGCCGTAGTTGTAGTCGGCCGCCACCACGTAGACCTTCTTGCCCCACTTCTTCATCGCGTAGGGAATGAGCTTGGCGACGGTCTGGCCGGGCGTGACGCCGGTGCAGAAGGTGTTGCGGTCGCACACGCCTCCTTCGTACTGCGTGTTGTAGAAGTACAGCGTCTTGTTGCGCGTGAGCACCGGCCGGATCACCTCGCGCGAGGCCGAGGTGATGCCGCCCATCACGACCGTCGACTTGTCCTTCAGCGCCGACTGCTGCGCGAATTGCGCATAGAGCTGCATGTTCGACTGCGGGTCGTAGGTGGCCAGCCTGATCTTCTTGCCCAGCAGGCCGCCGGCGGCGTTCTGCTCCTCGACCGCGAGCGTCATGCAGTCGGCCATCGGCTTGCCGTAGATGTCCAGCCCGCCCGACATGTCGACGATGCTGCCGACGACGATCTCGTCGGCGGCCATGGCTGCCATCGGAAACAGCGGCACCGCGGTGCCCGCCAGGGCAGCGGCCGAAGACTGGATGAAGGAACGACGATCCATGGAACTAACTCCTCGTTGCTCGGCGGGCGCAGCCGCCACTGTGTTGTCGGGAAGGGCAGGAACAGAAGAAAGCGGGCGAAAGCGTCAGATGGCTTTCCAGTCGCCGGCCTGCTCGAAGGCATAGGCGGCGCGGTAGATGGTGGCCTCGTCGTAGCAGCGGCCGGTGAGCATCATCCCGACCGGCAGGCCGTCGATCAGCCCGCAGGGCACGCTCATCGAGGGATGGCCGGTGACGTCGAAGGGGCAGGTGTTGGGCAGCACCTCGAAGGCGCGCGTGACCACCTCCTCGATGCTGGCGCCTGGCGCCGGCAGCGGCGTGGCCGTGATCGGCAGCGTGGGCATCAGCAGCAGATCGACATCGGACAGGGCGCTGTCGTAGGCCGCGGTCAGCTGGCGGGCCAGGTTCTGCGCCTTGGCGTAGTAGTGGCCGCGGTAGTGCTTGATGAAATACTCGCCCAGCACCATGGTGAGCTTGAGCGTTTCGGAGAGCTCGTCGGCGCGGTGCTTCCAGCCGGCGTGGAAGTCGACCATGCTGGTGACGTAGAGCCCCTTCCAGTTGAAGCCGTGGCCGTTGTCTTTCATCATCTGCTGGGTGGCGCCCTCGGCGGCAATCGGCAGCCAGATCGCCGGGCCGACCGAGTGCATGGGGACCGACACCTCGCTGACGATCGCGCCCAGCCGGGTGAACACCTCGGCCGCCTTGCGCACCTTGGCACCGACGGCGGGGTCCGACTGGGGCCAGCCGAAGCCTTCCTTGACGATGCCGATGCGCAGGCCGCGCACGCCGTCCTTCATGAGCTCGCTGTAGGGCTTGGCGGCCTGGCCTGCATGCTGGCGGGGGTCGAGTCCGTCGGGGCCGGCCAGCACTTCGAGCATCAGCGCGTTGTCGGTCACGTTGGCCGTCATCGGGCCGGTGTGGTCGATGGTGAGTTCGATCGGCATCACGCCGGTGTAGGGCACCAGGCCGTGGGTGGCCTTCATGCCGTAGATGCCGCAGTAGGACGCCGGCATGCGGATGGAGCCACCCTGGTCGCCGCCGATCGCGAGGTCGACCTCGCCCGCGGCCACCAGCGCTGCGCTGCCCGACGAGGAGCCTCCGGCCGAGTAGCCCATGCGGTGCGGGTTGTGGACCGGCCCGGAGGCACTGGTGTGCGAGCCGCCCGAGAAGCAGAAGTATTCGCAGACCGACTTGCCCACCACCGTGGCGCCGGCATCGAGCAGCCGGGTGACGACGGTGGCGTCGACGTTCGGCACATAGCCTTCGAGCGTGGAGGCGCCGTTCATCATCGGCACGCCGGCGAGGCAGACGTTGTCCTTGAGCACCACGGTCTTGCCGGCGAGCTTGCCCTCGGCCTTGCCCTTGATCGTGGTCTTGACGTACCAGGCGCCGTACTTGTTTTCTTCGCCCAGGGGACGGTAGCCGGGCGTGCGCGCATAGCTCACGACAGGCAGGTAGTCGGGCATCGCGTCGACCGCATCGTAGGCATCGAAGTTGGCCTGCAGCAGCGCGTTGTAGCTGCTGGCCTGCGCTTCGGACAGATGGATGCCCAGGCCCAGGGCAACGTCCTGCAGCTGGTCGAGGGTGGGGCGCTTGATGGCCATGAGCGGACTCCGCGTTCTTCGTTGAGTGGGCGCCGGCAGCCCCGAAGAGGCGGCCGGATCAGCGTTGCGTCGGCCTTGCCGCACCGTGCGAAGCAGCGGGCGCCTACAGGCTCGTCACGGCTTTATTCTGTGTGCCGATATTTTCCAAGTCAAGGATTTTATTTTCCTTGGAAAATAAAACAGACCCGTTCTCAGCTCACTCAAAGTCGCGTGATGACGCGAAACGCATTGCCTTCGGCCCGGGCCAGATAGATCGGCGTGCGGTTCACTCCACCGCCCTGGTAGTCGGCTTCCCGCGCGCTGCGGTAGTGGATCGGCGTGCCGCCCAGGTGTTCCAGGCAGGCCATGGGCTGCCTGCTTCCGGCGAACAGCGCGCCCAGGAAATGCATGCCCTCGTAGGTCGACTGGCCGAAGGTGTTGAGGGTCGGCGCGCGCTCGCCGAAATGCGCGTGGTAGCGCTCCTTGAAGGCCAGGTTGGCCTCCGTGTCGAGCGTGGCGAAGTAGCCGCAGGCCATGTAGAGGTCTTCCGCGTTGTCGGCGCCGATGCCCAGGAGTTCGTTCTCCCCGATGGCGCAGGACAGCCGCAGCATGGCGCGCGACAGGCTCGTGCGGCCGAAGGCCCGGTTGAACTCGATGGCATCCTGTCCGATGAGCGAGAGCAGGACGGCGTCGACGCTGCCCTTGTGGAGCGCGTCGAGCACCTGCGAGAAATCCGTGGTTCCGAAGGGAACGTACGTCTCGCCGACCAGCTCGCCGCCGGCTTGCGCGATGTAGCCGCGCGCCATCCGGTGCGAGACGTGCGGCCAGATGTAGTCGTTGCCGACCGCGAACCAGCGCCGCGGGTGCTTGTGGCGGCCCAGCCAGCCGATCGCCGGCTGCAGCTGGCGTGCGGCGGTCTCGCCGATCGCGAAGACACCTGGCGTGGATTCCCCGCCTTCGTACAGCGGCGTATAGACGATCGGGATCTGCCCCCCCACGGCGCGCAGGATGCGGTGGCGCACGGCGCTGGTGTGCATGCCGATGATGGCGTCGATGTCGCCGGCCTGCACCAGTTCGGTCAGCGTGGCTTCGATGTCGGCCGAATCGCCCGCGGCATTGACGGTCAGCAGCCGGCATGAGCGGCCCCCGATGCCCGCGTCGCGGTTGAGCTCGGCCTGCGCCAGCTTGGCGCAGGCGAGGGAAGAGGGAGCCCATATGCCGGCCGTGCCGCCCAGCGGCACGCACAGCGCGATGTTGAGTTCCTGGCGCGCAAGCAGGGGCCGCGGCCGTTGCGCGCGGGCCGCAATCCTGTTCGATGAGAGGGCGGGCATGGGACGAGTGACCGGTGCGGAGGATGGAAGGACGGCGACTGGGGCTGAGCATGCTGCAAAAATCGCGCCAATACTTTCCAAGGCAAACGATTCTGCGTAGACTCACCCGCATCCGATTCCGACGCAGACCGCCCCGCCGCCCATGCCCGAGCAAGACATTTCCCAGTACCTGGCCTACCTGCTGGCCTCCGCCAACCGGCGCATGCGCATCGGCCTGGCCCAATCCATCGCCGCGGAAGAGGTGACGGAAGAGCACTGGCGCATCCTGCAGGTGCTGGCCGACGAGCAGGGGCGTTCCATGGGCGACCTGGCGGAAACCGTGCTGCTGAACCACCCGGCGCTGACCAAGAACATCGACAAGCTGGTGAGCCGCGGGCTGGTGCAGCGCGCAGCCGACGCCACCGACAGCCGCAGGGTGCTGGTCTACATCAGCGACCTGGGCCTGGAAACGGTCTCGCGCCTGAAGAAAAGCGTGGACGCGCACCACGATGTCATCGAAGAAGCGCTGGGCCCGCGCAAGACCAGCCAGCTCAAGAAGCTGCTCGAGAACTTCATCGACGAGTGCGAAGCGCCCTGACGCGACGCCCTACAGCGCCGCCGTCACGATGATCTCGACGCGCAGGTCGGGCGCTGCCAGCCTGGCCTCGCAGGTGGCCCGTGTGGGCATGGCATCGGCGGGAATCCACTCTGCCCAGGCGGCGTTCAGGCCGGCGAAATCTCGGTCGATGTCCTGCAGCCAGATCTGCACCGACAACAGGCGCGACTTGTTCGTGCCGACGCTCGCAAGGTAGCCGTCGATCTTGGCGAGGATGTCCGCGGCCTGCGCCTGGGCGTCGCCGCTGCGGTCGTTCGCGGTGACGCCTGCGACGTAGACCACCGAGTTGTGCACGACGATGCGGGAAAGGCGTGCGTTGGAGTCGTAGCGCTGGATGTCGCTCATGATGGTTGTCCTTGCTGGAGTGGTTGAAAAGTTGCGGCCGCTCGACGCGCGAAGCGGTCGACGGCAAAGGCTTCGATGGGCAGCGTGCTGCGGCCTTCGGTCACGAGCTCGGCAACGATCTGCCCGCCGATCGGCCCGAGCTCGAAGCCGTGCGCAGAAAAGCCGAAGGCATGCACGAGGTTCGGCGCCGCGCGGCTCGGGCCGATCACGGGAATACCGTCGGGCATGAAGGCCTCGACGCCGGCCCAGGCGCGGTTGACGCCCAGCGGCTTCAGGTGCGGGAACAAGTCGGTCACCGTGCGCGCGCTGCGGGCGAGCTTCGGCATGTCGACGATGCCATGCCGCGCGTCGAGGTCCGCGGTGCAGCGCAGCCCACCGCCGATCAGCACCGTGCCGTTCGCGAACTGCTTGAAGGACAGCGGCCGGCCGGTCGCGCCGAGCACCGGCGTGACGAAGGGCGGTGCACGGTGCGTGATCATGAGCATCAGCCCGCCCCCTTCGACCGGCACCGGGTCACCGGCCTGCGCGGCCAGCGTGCCGGCCCAGGCACCGGCGGCGTTGACCAGATGGGTGGCATCGAAGCTGCCACGCGTGGTTGCCACGTGCCAGCGGCCGGCGCGATGGTCGATGCGTTCGACGCGCGTCTCCTCGTGCACTTCTGCGCCGGCGCGCTGGGATGCCAGCCGGAATGCGGTGACGGCGCGGTACGGCAAGGCATGGCCGTCATCGCGCACCCAGATGCCGCCGACGACGTGCGGCGCAATGGCGGGCACGAGTTCGCGCACCTGTTTGGCGTCGACGAGTTCTTCATGGCCGAAGCCAAGCGAATGCAGACGCGCAACGGTGTCGCGCAGCGTCTGCAGTTCCTCATCGGTCTCGGCAACCTTCAATTGGCCGCTGGGCGCAAAACCCGCGTCATCGCCGACGAGTTCGGCCAGCCGGTGCCACATTGTTCGCGACGCCAGCGCGAGCGGAATCTCGGCGACGTGGCGCCCGAGCGTTCGCACGCCGCCCGCATTCACGCCGGAAGCATGGCGGCCACAGAACTCGGCTTCGAGCACGATGACCGCCAGCCCGCGCTGCGCAAGATGCAACGCGCTCGACAGGCCGTGCAGGCCGCCGCCAACGACGATCACATCCGCCGATCGCTTCATTCCGCGCCCGCGAGCTCGCCCAGCGAGATCGGCTTGATCGGCGGCCGGATGCGGTAGTAGCCCACTTCGGCCGGCGTCACGCCGCGCGCGTCCGCGATCAGCTCGGTCACGGTCAGGCCGCACTGGCGCCCCTGGCACGGGCCCATGCCGCAACGCCCGAAGGCCTTCGCCTGGTTCGGTCCGTCGCAGCCGAGCGCCACGAAATGCCGGATGGCGCCGGCAGCGACTTCCTCGCAGCGGCACACGATCACGTCGTCTGCCGGAATGCGGTTGGCCTTCTTGGGCCGGTACAGCGCATCGAGGAAGGGGCGGATGCGCAGGTGCTCGCGCAGCGCCGCGCGAAGCGGCTCGGCAAGCTTGTCGCGCTCCGCGGTGGTGATCCGGCCGAGCCCGTGCATCGCGCCGAGCGCCGCAAGCTCGCCCTGCTGCGCCGCCGCCAGCGCACCACCGATGCCGAGGCCGTCGCCGGCGACGTGGATGCCGGGCACGTCGAGTGCACCCCAGGCATCCGCCTCGGGCCGCCAGCACAGTTGTGCATCGTCCCACGTGTGTCTGGCCCGCAGCGACCAGGTGAATTGCGTGTTCGGCACCACGCCGTGGTGCAACAGAAGGGTCGAGGTTTCGATGCGATGCGCCTTGCCGCCGGCCGTGAAGCGCAGCGCCTCCACGCCGTCATCGCCTTCCGCTGCGAGGTTCTCGGCACCGGTGTGGAAGGGCACACCGGCGCGCTTCAGCACACGCATGAGCGACAGCCCTTTCTTCAGGTAGCGCCAGCCGGCCAGCGCGCCGCCGAGGTGCGAGAGCGCGCGGCGGTAGTCTTCCATCGACGTCGTGTCGACCAGCGCGCGAATTGGCACGCCCGCGCGCACGTACTGCCAGCCGAGCAGGTAGAGCAGCGGTCCGCAGCCCGCGAGCACGACGGGCTCGGCCGGCACCACGTCGGCGCTCTTCAGCAGGATTTGCGCAGCGCCAGCGGTGAGCACGCCCGGCAGCGTCCAGCCCGGGATCGGGAACGGACGCTCCATGGCGCCCGAGCAGAGCACGACGCGTCCGGCCTGCAGCGTTGAGGTCGCGCCGTCGCGCAGGTAATGCACAGCGCCGTCGGGCGTCACCTGCCAGACGGCGGCGTTGGTCAGGTGCCGGGCGCCGCTTGCAGCGAAGGCATCGGCGAGCGAGCGGCCGGCGGCGTAGTCCGGCCCGAGCAGGTCGACCCGGCGCGCCGGCGCGTCGGTGATGGCGCGATAGATCTGCCCGCCCGCACCGCGTTGCTCGTCGAGCACGACGACGCTGGCGCCGAGCCGCGCGGCAACGATGGCGGCCGACATGCCGGCCGGTCCGGCGCCAACGATGGCGATGTCGCAACGTTCATTCGACATGCGCGGCCTCTTCGGCTATCACGGCATCAGCGCCGTCGAAGGAACGCAGGCCGGCCTGCGTCTTTACCTGCATGCCTTCGGCCACCGCGACGAGGCAGCTCTGCCGGTTGGGCTGGCCGTCGATATCGACCAGGCAATCGAAGCACGCGCCCATCATGCAGTAGGGCGCGCGCGGCGCCCCGCTCACGGGCGTGGTGCGGAAGGTAGAGACACCGTTGGCGAGCAGGGCCGCGGCCACGCTGCAACCGGCCGGAGCCTGCAGGCCACGGCCATCGAAAAACAGGTTGACCATCGGCTCGCCGCGCGGCGAAGCATCGGCCGGAACCAGGGAGCGAAAGCGGACGTTAGTGGGCATGTTGGAAGGTCTCGTTGCCGTTGAGGAAGCGGTCACCGCTGAAAGATTCGATGCCGGCCGGTGCGCCGTCCCCGGCGCTGCCGGCGATCCACGGCGCGATGGAGAACGCATGGTTGGCGGCCAGCGTCACGCCGCTGTGACAGGTCACGACGAATGCGCCAGGGCACTGCGTCGATGCTTGGTAGATCGGAAAGCCGTCGGGCGTCATCACCCGCAGCGCGCCCCATGCGCGCACCAGCCGCAGGCTCTCCAGCACCGGAAAGCTGCGCACGCCGCGACGCGCGATGGTGCTCAGTACGTCGGCGGTCGTGCCGTCGTCGAGGCCGACGTCCTCGAGCGAATCGCCGAGCTGGATCGTGCCTTCGTCCGTCTGGCGCACGTAGGTGGTCGGATGGTCGAGAAAGCGGGCGACGCGTTCGCCGACCAGCACCTGGCCCCGGTTGGGTTGCACTGGCGCAAAGAGGCCGACCTGCGGCGCCAGCTCGCGGTTGCCGAGGCCGGCCGCGAGCACCACGCGCGGCGCGTGCCATATGGCCGTGCCGGCCTCGATCTCGAAGCCGCCGGCCTGCGGCGTGATCCGCATCGCCCGGCTGCCCTGCGCGAAGCGCACGCCGTGATGGCGGCAGGCCGCGTGCAGCGCCCGCAGCAGCTTCAGCGGATTGGCGTGGCCATCCATCCGCGTATAGCTCGCGCCGGCGACCGCGGGCCCGATGCCGGGCAGCCGTGCCTTGAGCGATGCGTGGTCCAGCATTTCGAAGGAGTAGTTGCCGTCGAGCGCGTCGCTGATGCTGCGCATGCGCGCTTCGCGTGCCTGCATCTCCTCGTCGGAAAAGCAGAAATGAAAGCCGCCGGGCTGGCGCAGCTGCACGTCGATGCCGGTGTCGGTATTCAGTGCCTCGGCGAGCTGCGGCCATTGCGCGGCCGACCTCATCGTCCAGCGCGCATACGGCGTCATGCCGAAGCCCTTGCCCTGGACCCATACGAGTCCGAAGTTGCCGCGCGACGCACGAAAGGCATCGTCGCCCTCGTCGAGGACGGTCACGCGAGTGCCGTTGCGCGCCGCGCCGTAGGCCAGCGCGGTGCCGACCAGGCCGCCGCCGACGACGATCAAATCACTTGTGTTCATGGAATGCAGAAAAAGAAATGCCCGGATGCGAGCAGATGGGCAGAGGCGGGCAGGGCGCGCTCAGCCCTTGCCGATCAGCACGCGGTCGAGACCGACGAGGCGGTCGAGCAGCACCATCAGCACCACCGTGCCGGCGATGAGCACGGTCGATACCGACGCCACCAGCGGGTCGATGGTCTGCGCGATCTGGTTGTACATGGCGACCGGCAGAGTCGTGGTGCCCGGCGTGGCGACGAACACGGTCATGGTGAGCTCGTCGAAGCTCTGGATGAAGGCGAGCATCCAGCCGCCGACCACGCCCGGCAGGATCAGCGGCAGCACGATGCGGCGGAACGCGGTCATGCGGTTCGCGCCGAGCGAGAGCGCGGCCTTCTCTGCATCGCGATCGAGGCCCGTGGCCGAGGCCAGCACCAGCCGCAGTGCGTAGGGCATGACCACCACCACGTGCGTCAGCGCGAGCCACGCGAACGACCCCGACACGCCCACCGTGGTGAAGAAGCGCAGGAACGCCACGCCCAGCACCACATGCGGAATCATCAGCGGCGACATGAAGAAGGCCGCGAGCACGCCGCGCCCCGGAAAGCGGTAGCGCACCAGCGCCAGCGCGGCCGGCACTGCCAGCACCACGGCGACGGTCGCGCTCGCAAGGCCGAGCCAGAGCGAGATCCAGAACGCGTTGACCAGCTCGGTGGCGCCGCCGATGGCGCGGAACCAGCGCAGCGAGAAGCCGTCGGTCGGCAGCGAGATGTAGCCCTTGCCTGTGAACGACACCAGCACCACCACGACCAGCGGCGCCAGGATGAAGGCGATGAAGATCGCGTGGTAGACGAGGGAGAGCAGTCCGTTCTTGCGCATGTCGTGCCTCTTTTTCTCAGCCTTCGAAGACCTGTGCGTAGCGCCGCTCGAGCCAGCGGTTGAAGCCGGCGATGACGATGACGTTGGCCACCAGGAGCAGGATCGCGATCGACGCGCCCAGCGGCCAGTTCAGCGTGCTCAGGAACTCGTCGTACGCGGCCGTGGCCACCACCTTGAGCCGGCGCCCGCCAAGAATGGCCGGCGTGGCGAAGGCCGAGGCCGCCAGCGCGAACACGATGATCCCGCCCGACAGGATGCCTGGCAGGATCTGCGGCAGGATGACCCGGCGAAACACCGTGAAAGGCGCCGCGCCGAAGGAGAGCCCCGCGTTCTCGACCTGCGGATCGAGCTTCTGCAGCGAGGCCCACACCGAGATCACCATGAACGGCATCAGCACGTGCGTGAGCGCGATGACCACCCCGGTCATCGTGAACAGCAGGCGTACCGGTTCGTCCGTGAGGCCGAGCGCCCGCAGGCCCGCATTGATGAGCCCGTTGTTGCCCATGAGGATGGCCCAGCCCAGCGTGCGGACCACGACCGAGACCAGCAGCGGGCCAAGAATGACGATCAGGAAGATGCCGCGCCACGGCGCCTTCATGCGCGACAGGATGATGGTTTCCGGGACGCCGAACAGCACCGACAGCAGCGTGACCGCGAGCGCCAGGCCGGCCGTGCGCAGGAAGATCTCGTAGTAGTACGGGTCCGAGAAAACTTCGAAGTAGTTGCGCGCGGTGAAATCCGGCAGCACACCGCGCGTGCCGTCGAACGAATGGAATGACAACACCGCGGTGAGCGCGAGCGGAATCACCAGCAGCCCGAGAAACAGCAGCAGCGCGGGCGCGCTGAGGAACCAGGGCGCAGAACCCGCGCGCGGCCCGGAGGCTGCCTCAGCCATTCGCGGCCTCCGTGTCGAGCAGGCGCAGGTCGTCGTCCAGCCAGTGCAGCGCGACGGCTTCGCCTTCGGCCGGTGGCACCGCGCCGATGTTGGGATGGCTTACGCGCATCGGCCCGAGCGCGCTGTCGACCTCGACCAGCCAGTGGTTGCCCAGGAAGAGCCTCGTGCGGATGGTGGCCGGAATGCCGTTCGCGGCCGAGGCCGGCGCAAGCTTCACCTTCTCGGGCCGAACATAGACGTTGACCTCGCGCGCAAGCGGCTTTTCCTGGTGCGGCACGTGCAGCAGCGAATCGCCGACACGCACTTCGCAGCAGCGCATGTTGCGGGCTTCGACGACACCTTTCAGCACGTTCGTCTTGCCGAGGAAGGACGAGGCGAATGCGGATTCGGGTCGCTCGTACGCCTCGTAGGGCGTGGCGAGCTGCACGATGCGCCCGCCGTGCATGACCGCGATGCGGTCGCTCATGGTCATGGCCTCGACCTGGTCGTGCGTGACCAGGATCGTGGTGATGCCAAGGTGCCGCTGGATGCCGCGCAGCTCGACGTGCATGTCCTCGCGCAGCTTCGCGTCGAGGTTCGACATCGGCTCGTCGAGCAGCAGCACCTCGGGGCGCACCGCCAGCGCACGGGCGATGGCAACGCGTTGCCGCTGGCCGCCCGAGAGTTCCTTTGGATAGCGCTTGCCCAGGCCCGGCAGCCGCACGAGCTCGAGCGTCTCGTCGATGCGTTTCAACTTCTCGGCGCCCCGCATGCCGCGCATCTCGAGGCCGAAGCCGATGTTGTCGGCCACGGTCATGTGCGGAAACAGCGCATAGCTCTGGAACACTACACCCATGCCGCGCTTCTCCGGCCGCATGGCCGTGATGTCGGCGCCGTTCAGGCGGATGCGTCCGCGCGTCGGCTCGACGAAGCCCGCCACCATCTGCAGGGTGGTGGTCTTGCCGCAGCCCGAGGGGCCGAGCAGCGAGATGAACTCGCCGCGCTCGACGTCCAGGCTCAGGCTCTCCACGGCGCGGAAGTCGCCGAAGGTCTTGCCGAGTTGATCGAGTTGAAGGAAGGTCATGCTTGCTCAGCGTTCGACGGTGCGGTTCCAGCGGTTGGTCCACTCGGCGCGCTTCTCGTTGACCAGCGTCCAGTCGGTGGGCAGCAGCTTGTCCATCTGTTCCTTGCCGTACGGCACCTTGGCCGCCACTGCCGGTGCCAGCTTGGTGGTCGAGTTGGCCGGGCCCCAGCCCTGCGTGTCGGCGAGGATGGCTTGCACTTCAGGCGTCAGCAGGTAGTTGACGAAGGCCTGCGAGAGCGCCGGGGCGGTGTTCTGCGCCACCGGGCAGGCAGCTATCAGCAGGGCCGGCGCGCCTTCCTTCGGAATCACGAATTGCACCGGGAAGCCCGTGTCCTTCAGCGCCTGCACGCGGCCGCTGCCCCACACGGCCAGCATGATGTCGTTGTTCTGGAACAGCTCGGTCATCTTGCCCGGCGACGGTTCCCACGCCAGCACGTTGGGCCCGACTTCGCGCGCCATTGCCGTGAAACCCGGGTCGATGTTCTTGTCGCCGCCCTTGCGCAGCTTGGCGAAGGTCAGCAGCGTCTGCAGGCCGTAGGTGTTGCTGATCGGCGGGATCGCGACCTTCTGCTTGAAGCGCTTGTCGGTGAGCACCTCCCACGAATCCGGCGGAGGCAGGTTCGCCTTCTTGAAGGCTTCGGTGTTGTAGGCGATGCCGGCGGCGACGATGCCCACGCCGACTGCGCTGTCGGTCATGCGTGCGACGGAGTACAGGTCTTTCAGCACCGGCTGGTTGCCCAGCTTGTCGCAGAAGCCGAACTGCACGGCCTGGTACATCGGGCCGTCGTCGAGCAGCACGACGTTGAGTTCCTGCTTGCCCTTTTGTGCCTGCAGCTTGGCCAGTGTGTCGGTCGAGTTGCCCGACACGTAGACGATCCTGGCGTTGTGCTTAGCCTCGAACGCGGGGATCAGCTTCTCCTTGAAGGCCTTCTCGGTCGAGCCGCCGTAGGAGCCGACGTAGAGCGTGGTCGGCTGCTGGGCTGACGCGATGGTTGCTGCGGCAAGGGCGCAGAAGGCCAGCACGGTGGACAGCGCCGCATTCACGGCCGCGGAAACGGGACGAAGCATCATGGGATTTCCTTTGTTGCGCACCAAAAAGTCCGGGTTTTCCCTATCGTGATGCGTTTCTCTTATGGTGCACCAGAATGGGTTCCGCAGTTCGTTTCACTCGAAGAACGCAGATTAACGATGCGTTTGTTCGCTGAACAATCGTTTTTTTTCAGAAGGCCATAACATTCATGTATGGAGTGCCCGACATGAAGATTCGTCAATTGGAGGCCTTTCGCGCCGTGATGCTGTGGCAAACCGTGACACGCGCGGCCGAGTCGCTGCACGTGTCGCAGCCTGCCGTCACGCGGCTGATTGCCGACCTGGAGGAAAGCGTGGGCTTCCCGCTTTTCCTGCGTGTGCGGGGGCGCCTGCAACCCACCGCGGAGGCCGAGGCGCTGAACGAGGAGGTCGAGCGCTCGCTGCTCGGCATGGAGCGCATTGCGCGAACCGCCGAGGAGATCCGGTCGCTGCAGCGCGGCGCGCTGCGCATTGCCGCCGCGCCGGCATTGGCGCTGTCTTTCCTGCCGCGCGCAATTGCGGGCTTCCTGGCCGAGCACAACGACATCCGGGTGTCGCTCGCCAACCATTCCTCGCGCACGGTGGTGGACCTGGTGGTGGGCGAGCGCTGCGACGTCGGATTCGTCATCCTGCCGGTAAGCCATTCGAGCACGCACGGTGAGCGGCTGATCGCGACCCGGATGGTCTGCGTGATGCGCAGCGATCACCGGCTCGCGAAGAAAAAGGTGATCCGTCCTCCGGACCTGGCTGGCGAGCACTTCGTCTCGCATCCGCATGTGATCGAATCGCGGCTGCATGTTGACGCGCTCTTCGCGTCCTACGGCATCGAGCGCAAGCTGCAGGTCGAGACACAGGTGTCGGCCGGCGTTTGCGCCATGGTGGCTGCCGGCCTCGGCGTGTCGCTGGTGGACCCGATCACCGCGCTGGAGCACGCCGGCCAGGGCCTGAGCTTCCTGCCCTTCGAGCCGGAAATGGTGACGGATTTTTCCGTGCTCACGCCGGTGCGGCGGAGCTCGTCATTGCTGGTGAGCGCCTTCGTCGATCACGTGCGCAAGTTCGCCGTGGCGCAACTCGACCCGAGATTCGTCAGCCCCTGATTTACGTTCCGGATTCGGGCAGCGCAGCCTCCACAGCCAGCGCCACCGCCGCGAGCCGTGCGTCGTCGCCGCGCACCGAGGCCAGCATCAGCCCCACCGGCAGTTTGCCCGGCGCATGGCAGGGCAGGCTGAAGGCGCAGCCGTCGAGCAGGTTGATCGCGAAGGTGTTGCGCAGCAGTAGGCCGTTGGCCTTGAAGAAGGCGGCGTCTTCCGCCAGCGCCGCAATGGGCGGCGCGACGATCGGCACGGTCGGGCACACGAGGGCGTCGAAGCCTTCGATGGCCTGTTCGACGCGGCCGATCCAGTCGCGCCGGCGGTCCTGCATGGCGATGTAGTCGGCGGCGCGCACTTCGGTGCCGAGCGCAATGCGGGCGGCCACGCGCGAATCGAAGCCGCTGCGCTTTGCGGCGAAGCGCTCGCGGTGCACCGCAGAGGCCTCGACCGGCGAGAAGCCGCCGGGCGCGTTGACGGTCGCGATCTCGGCGAGTTCGGCCAGCGTGATGTCCACGATCTGCGCGCCAGCGGCCGATAGGGCCTGCAGCGCGCGGTCGAAGGCGTGCGCCACTGCGGGCTCGATATCGTCGAACATCATCGTCCGCGGCACGGCAAGGCGCATGCCCTGCAGCGGGCGGCGGCGCACCGCGAGCGGTGCATCGGCAATGGCCGCATCGGCGATCAGGCAGTCTTCCACGCTGCGGGCCATGGCGCAGACCGTGTCGAGCGAGCGCGCCAGTTCGAAGGCGCCGGTGCGCGGCACGCGCGACTGGGTGCTCTTGAAGCCCACGAGCCCGCACAGCGCGGCAGGAATGCGGATGGAGCCGCCCGTGTCCGAGCCCAGCCCCGCGACAGCGAGGCCGAGCGCCACCGACACCGCAGCGCCCGACGACGAACCACCCGGGATGCGCGCCGTGGCTTCGTCGGCCGGGTTGTGCGGCGTGCCGTGGTGCGGGTTGATGCCCACGCCCGAGAACGCGAACTCGGTCATGTTGGTCTTGCCGACGATGGCGGCGCCTTGCGTGCGCAGCCGCGTCACGGCGACTGCGTCGCGCGTGGCCGGCGGCTCGCCTGCGCAGACGGCGGAGCCGGCCATGGTGGTCTCGCCGGCCACGTCGTAGAGGTCCTTGACCGACACGGGCAGGCCGGCGAGCGGGCCGAGTTCGATGCCGGCCTTGCGCGCCGCATCGGCGTGCCGGGCTGTAGCGAGCGCGGCATCGGCGTAGAGCCGCGTGAAGACGTGCTCGGCAGCGGGTTGCGTGGCCGCTTCGAGCACCTGTTCGATCAGTGCCTCGTGCGACAGCTCGCCGCGCGCGATGCGTTCGCGCAGGGCTGCGATGGTGAAGACGTCTTTCATCACGCCACCACCGGCAGCGCTTCCACCGCATAGCGATGCACGATGCGGCGCTGCAGCTTCGGGTCGTGCAGTTCGATTTCCATCTGCCCGGCGGGGCGGATGCCTTCGCCCTTCGCGTTGGGCAGTGCGCCCAGCGTGCCGCAGGTCATGAACAGCCCCTCGGGTGCGCTGCCGGCGCCGGGCATGCCGTCGCGCAGCGCGGCCAGCGGCCGGATCGATGCGAGCGTGCCGCGCTGGTAGTCGGTCCAGCGGCCATCCTCGAAGATGCGCGAGCGCAGTTCGAGTGAGTCCTGGTGCGCCTGCACGTCGCGCCAGCGCCATGCGGTCTCGGCCACGGGCTTGGCGCACATCTGCTTCGAAACGGCCACCGAATAGCTCTCGACATGCCGGTCGGTGTGATCAGAGGCCACGCTCAGCCACCACTCGCCCTGCGAGAAGAAGAACACGGGCTCGGCCTCGCCGGAGCTCTGGTCGCCCAGCGCCTCGATGGCCGGCGATTGCGTCAGCAGCTGGGCCGCCACGCGGTAGTACAGCGGCACGCTCGAAGGGCGCGGCACGCCGAGCTCCACCAGTTCTTCGATGTGGTGCTCGATGGCAGCGATGTCGCGGCCGGTCCAGCCCGCCACCACCAGCGCACGGGGCGCGATGCTGTGCAGGGCGGTAGAGCGGGTGCCGTCGTCGGCAATGCTCTCGCAGGCGAAGCGCAGGGGGGAGTGCAGAGGGGAATGCATGCTCGTCGTCATCAGTTCTCCAGTGGGCGCTTGGCGGTTTCGCGGGCCACCACGAGGGCGATCAGCGTCAGGCCCAGTGCGGCCACCACGTACAACGACACGGCCACCGTGGTGCCCCACGACTTGAACAGGCTCGCGATGATCAGCGGCGCGAAGCCACCGCCCACGATGCCGGCCAGCGTGTAGGCCAGCGAGGCGCCCGCATAGCGCACGCGGCCGGGGAACTGCTCGGTCACGAAGGCGGCCTGCGGGCCGTACATCATTGCGTGGATCAAGAGGCCAACCACCACCGCCGCGCAGATGGCGACCGGTTGCGCGCTGTCCATCAGCACGAAGAACACGAAGGCCCACACCATGCCCAGCAGCGCGCCGGCAATGTAGACCGGCCGGCGGCCGATGCGGTCAGACAGGCTGCCGAACCACGGCACTGCAATCGCGTTGCAGGCCGCGCCGATCATCGTGGCGGTGAGCGCCAGCGGCCGCGACAGGTGCAGCACCGTCGTCACGTAGGTCAGCGTGAACACCACCACCAGCGCGTACAGCACGTCGGAGCCGATGCGCGAGCCGCCGGCCACCAGCAGGCTGCGCCAGTGCTGGGTGAACACTTCCTTGATGGGGGTCTTGGCGGTGGCCTTCTTCTCTTCCATCTCGCGGAACACGGGAGTCTCGTCAACACCGCGGCGCAGCCACAGGCCGAACAGCACCAGCGCGACGCTGGAGATCAGCGGCAGGCGCCAGCCCCAGGCCTGGAACTCTTCCGGGCTCAGCCAGGCCGACACGATGGCGATGAAGCCGGTGCCGATCAGCGTGCCGCACGACGGGCCGACCTGCGTGAACGAGGCGTTGCGGCCGCGCTCGTCGGGCTTGCCGTGTTCCATCGACAGCAGCACCGCGCCGGCCCATTCGCCGCCGAGCGCCACGCCCTGCACGAAGCGCAGCGCAACCAGTGCCACCGGCGCCCAGATGCCCCAGGTCGCATAGGTGGGCAGCAGGCCCATCAGGCCAGTGGACACACCCATGATGACCAGCGTGGCCACCAGCACGAAGCGCCGGCCCAGCCGGTCGCCGAGGTGGCCGAACACCATGCCGCCCAGCGGACGCGAGATGTAGCCGACCGCATAGGTCGAGAACGCGAGGATGGTGCCGGTGAGCGGGTCGAACGACGGGAAGAACACCGCGTTGAAGACCAGCGCGGCCATGATGTTGTAGACGGTGAAGTCGTACCACTCCAGCGTGGTGCCGATGGAGCTGGCCATGGCCAGGCGGCCCATCTTGGCGGACCCGGGCGCGGGCGGCGTGGCTGCGGTGGCCGCAGCGGGGAGAACATGTTCGGTCATCGGAATACCTTTGTTCAGGGAGGAGATGGAAGTCGGGTCAGCCCAGCTCGGCCGCGCTCAGCTTCCAGCCGAGAGCGAGCAGCCAGCCTGTGGTGGGGTCGGCATCGAAGGCGCCGGCGGCCGTGGCACGTGCGGTGCGTGCGGCAGCGGCGCTGCTGGTTTCGATCACCAGCATCGGCTGCAGCACGCGGCCTTCGGTGGATTCGCGCGGCAGCGGCGTGCTGAGCGCGGTGTCGGGCACGAGCAGGTACGACTGCACGAAGCCTGCCTGCTCTTTCTTCAGCTGAAGGCCGGTGCGCTCTGCGCTTTGCACCAGCGCTTCAGCGTCGGCGGCCACCGGCAGGGGCAGCACGACCACGTGGCTGCCGCTGCCGAAACCCGTGACGGCGCGCACGGCGCAGACGCGGCGTACTGGCTGGCGCATGCGGTCGAGGTTGGCGATGGACCACGGCGTCTGCTTCTCGAAAGCGGCGCGGTAGCCGGGCGAACCGAACACCGCCAGCGATTCGGTGCGGTACAGCCCGAGGTACTTGCGGCCGCCTTCGAGCGAGAAGTAGCGCGCGCCCGAGAGAAAGCCGGGGATGCGCACGCGCTCTTCCACGTGCTCCTGGTCGTACCAGCGGTTGAAGTCGGCATCGTCGGCCGGCTCGACATCGGAAGCGACGAACAGCAGGCCGTTCGCGTTCGCTGCGGGGAAAGAAAGGTCAGGTGTGTTCATGGCGGCGGAAGAGCAGGCGGGCCTTCGAAAAATGAAGGCGCGATCTTCCGTCGCGGGGTCGAACTGTCACAAACGAGTTTTTCTGGGCTACAGCCACAAGAATTACTGGCCCCTTTTCGGGGCCGAAATGCGCTGTTTTGAGGGTTAACCCTCTGCCGATGCGCTCCAGGTTGGTGCGATTGCCGACGTGGTGAACTGGTCGGAAGCGCGGCACGCCAGCTCGGCCACGAGCCGGATGGCGTCGGAGTCTGCGGCTTCGAGGTGGCTCACCACGATGCGCTGCGGCGAGATGAGCGCGTCGCACTCGATGATCCGCACGTCGCCGATGGCCACGTATTCATAGCAGGGCGGCAGCGGCACCAGCGCGTTGCCGAAGCCCGCCTTCACCAGCCGCGCCAATGCAGAGATCGAGCTCACGCAGTGCACCTTGCCCAGCGGAATGCCGGCCGCGCGGAACAGGTTCTTCAGCGCCTCGTGCGGCTGCGAGCCGGGGCTCATCGTGAGCACGGGCTGGCGCAGCAACTGCTCGACCGTCTGCATGGGCTCGGCGCCGGGCGGCCCGACCCAGCCCATGGGCATCGGCAGGCAGGGCGTGCTCACGATGCCCGCGCCGGCGATGTGATCGGTCTGCAGCGCGATGTCGAGCGCGCCTTCGCGCAGGCCTCGGTGCAGGGCCAGCGTGGTCTCGGAGGTCAGCTGCACCTCGATGCCCGGGTAGGTGGAGCGCAGGTTGGTGAGAAAGCCCAGCAGCCAGGTATGGACGACGGTCTCGATGGCGCCGATGCGAACCAGGCCGAGGATGTCTTCGCGCGGACGGCCGAGCGAGACGATCTCGCGGCGCAACTCGAGCAGGCGCTCGCCGTAGTCCATCAGCCGCACGCCGACCGGTGTGAGCCGCAGCTCGCGCGCATCGCGTTCGAACAGGCGCGCGCCGATGTCTTCTTCGAGGGAGGCGACGCGGTTGGACACCGCCGCCTGCGTGATGTGGAGCCGGTCGCTCGCCGCGCGGAAGCTGCCGAGCCGTGCGGCCCAGAGAAAGGCTTCTACAAATCGTGTATTCATGGGGGCACCTGCAGGCATTTTGCCGGTGTTCGTGCCCCCGGGGCGCCTCAGCCGCCCATCGAATAGAAGAACTCTTCGCGCACGATGGCCCCGTCCTTGACGGTGTAGAGGCCTGCTTCTTCCATCTGGAAGCGCTGGCCCGTGGGCTTCATGGTCACGTCGAAATCGAAGCCGACGATGAAGCGGTCGTCATGCGGCCAGGGGCCAGTGATCTTGAACGAATGCACTTCGTGGTTGTCGCTCCACCACTTGCCCTTGGCCTCGATGGCTGCCAGGCCGACGGCTTCGCGCTGCTGGCCGGGCGGGGCGCCCGCCTCGACGCTCACCGCGTCATCGGCGTAGAGCGATTTCGCGTCCTCGAACTTTCCTTCTCTGCACAGCGCGACGAGCTTGTTCGCGATTTCGAGCGTGGTCATGGTTGTCTCCTGGGGAAGGGGCGGGTGGGAAAGCAGTTTAGGCCGATGGGCGCGTCAGAGGGCGTTCAACACTGCCTGTGTCGCGGTCAGCCGGGGTTCAGTGACGGCGTCAGCAGAAAACAATCGCCGTCTTGTGCGCAATGCTCAGCCGCGCCGATTCATACAGCAGCAGCCAAGACACGTATTCCCGGTACAGGCCGCCGTCTTCCTCGATCAGCGCGTCGATGCGTTCCGCTTCCTCGTCCGAGAGCTTGCCGTTGTCGAGGTGGATGCCCAGGGCCGGAGCCACGAACACGAGTTCTTCGAGCAGGCGGTAGGACGAGCCGAGCATGCCGCCGGGGAGGCCGGCTTCCTCTTCCTCCTCGTCTTCGTCGTCCTCGTCATCCTCTTCGCAGCTGTCATCCCCGTCGAACAGCACATCCTTGAAATCGATGGGAACGTAGAAGCCTTCCGCATCCGAGTGGCACAGCAGGTGGCTTGCCGAGCCGTCGAGCAGCGCCTGGATCTTCGGGTCGGCCGTGGGGTCGACGTCGTCCGGCAGCGGCGTCGCTACCCAGTCGGGCGAGAGCAGTCGGTGGGCGTAGGCGCGGCGCAGGTAGTGGATGAAGGAATACGGGAAGCCGTCGATCGAAGCGCGCGAGTCGAGCTCCATCGGCTCGCGTGGCTCCGTGTGCTGGGGAAGCCCCGCGGCGGCCAGCACGCGGTTGGCTTCGGCCAGTTCTTCCTCGAAGCCCTCGGCGCTTTCGGGATCGTCTTCGAGCAATTCGGCGAGCATGCCGACACAGACAGCCAGACCCATGATCTTTCCTCCAGGTTGTTGGTTCGCCGCGATGGTGACGACCGCCGGTGAAGAAGCGATGACCGCTAAATTGTTACTTCGCCGCCTCCACCTTCACCCGTGCATTCGGCGCCTCGCCGAACATCTCCGGCGCGTACATCGCCTCGACGCGGCTTGGCGGCAGCGCGAAGTCGCCGACGTTGTTCAGGCGCACGGTGTATTCCATCTTCACCACGCCCTTGGGCAGGTACTCGTAGTAGCTGCGGAAGGCCTCGAAGCTGCGTTCCTCGAAGGCGGCCCAGCCGGCGCCCGACTTCTTCTCGCCCTGGGTGGCGATCTGCGAGTCGCGGCCGAGGCCGCCGCCGAGGATGGTGGCACCACCAGGAATCGGGTCGCTGATGACGACCCAGGTCATGTCGGCGCTGGCGTTCACCTCCAGCGTCACGCGCAGCACGTCGCCGCGCGTGTACTTGCCGGCGGTGGCCTGCTCGACCGGCGTGATGGTCTTCTTGATGGCGTAGCCGGCCGCGAACGGCGCCTTCAGCTGCACGGCGGCAATCGACTGCAGCGTTAGCCACGGCTTGCCGGTGCCTTGCTGCGTTACCAGCAGGGTGTCGCGCACCGGTGCGCCCGACGGCGATGCTGCCCACGGCAGGAACATCGTGTTGTTCTTCAGGTTGCCCGGCGATGCGGGCGCGCCGAAGAAGGTGGTCTGGTTCGGTGCACCGGCCGGGTCGCTGGTCTTCACGCGTTCGACCTGGCTCCAGTTGACCTGGGCCTTCACTGCACCGAGCGTGGCGGCAGTGACGCCGGCCACCGGCGTGCTTTCGAACACCTTGCTGAACTTCTCCAGCGCCAGCCCGCCCCACAGGTTGGCGGTGGTGGTGTGCCATGCGCCGTTCTGCTGACGGCCGATGAAGCCGTTGGCGAGCTTGCCGATGTCGTCCTTCCAGCTCGGGTCGTCCATCACGCTGAGCAGCAGGCGGGCGGTGTTGACGTCGCCGTTGGTCATCAGCCACCACCAGTAGTCGTCCTGCTCGGTGCTGAAGATCAGCTTGGTGCCCTGGTATGAGAGGCGGGCCTTCAGCACGTTGTTGGCTTCGTCCAGGCGCTGCTGGCGCTGCGGCACGTCGTTCACGCGCTTGAGGATGTTGAGCCAGTCGATCACCGCGCTGGTGGGCCACTGGTTCGGCGCGATGGTGATGCTGCCGAGCATGCTGCCCTTGGCCTTGCCGTAGCGCGAGAGCGCTTCGAGCGCGGCGAGCTTGCGCACGTCGAGGTCCTTGCGCGGGCTCCAGAACTCGCGCGTGATGCGGCCTTCGACGAAGGCGATCAGGCCCGACTCCATCGGTGCGCGCACGTCGTCGGCCAGCGCGAAGGCCGGGTTGAGCTGCGCGGCCTCGTTCGTCGCCGCGAGCAGGTACGACGTGAGGATGTCGCTGCCGCGGTTGGCCTCGCCGTCGCGCGGCGGGAAGTAGTTGGCCAGGCCGTCGCTGTCGAGGTACGTCGGCAGCTGGGCCAGCACGCCCTGCCACATCTTCGCGTCGCGCAGGCCGACCGATTTGCTGGTCTTCTGTTCGAGGCAGATGAAGGGGTAGTTCGCGAACCAGTCGCGCACGCCTGGCAGGCCTTCGGCCAGCTTGGGCTGCAGAGACAGCTTGAGGCCGCCGCGGCCGGGGAGGGCGTCGGCGGGCGGTGCCACGTCGAGCGTGAACGGCCCATCGACCTGCACCAGCGTGGCCTGCTGCACCGTGAGCGGCACCGAAGGCACGATGCGCTGGCGCACCTTGAGCGCATCTCTCGCACCTTGCGCGCCGCTGATGATGTCTTTCGCCTCGATCTCCCACAGGATGGCTTCGGCGCGCGTCTGCGCGAGCTGCGCGGGCGCGGTCACGGTCCATGCCACTTCACGCGCCTCGCCGGCCGGAATGTCCACGGTCTGCGGCTCCAGCGTGAGCAGGGTGGCGCGCGGCGTGGCCTCGACCTTCATCGGCTTCTGCGTGGTGTTGCGCAGCGTGATCTGCGCGCGGAACTGGTCGTCCTCGCGCACCAGCGGCGGCAGGCCGCTGATGATCTGCAGATCCTGCGTGGCCTGGATGCTGGCCTGGCCGGTGCCGAACAGGCTGGTGCCCGAATCGGCCACCGCCACGATCTTGAAGGTGGTGAGCGCGTCGTTCAGCGGCACCGTCACCACGGCCTGGCCGTTGGCATCGAGCACCACTTTCGGGTTCCACACCAGCAGGGTGTCGAGCAGTTCGCGCGTCTGGCCCTTGCCGCCGCCACCGCCCGCGGGCACGGCCTTGCGCCCGTAGTGGCGCCGGCCGACGATTTCCATCTGCGCGGTGGAGGTGCTCACGCCCCAGCTGCGTCGCTGCAGCATGGCGTTGAGCAGGTTCCAGCTGTCGTTGGGCATCAGCTCCAGCAGGGCCTGGTCGACCGCGGCCAGCGCCACTTCGGCACCTGCCGCCGGCTTGCCGTCGGGCAGCTTCGCGCTGATGGTGACCTGCGCCTTGCTGCGGATCGGGTAGCTGGGCTTGTCGCTGGTGACGGTCACGTCGAGCTGGTGGGCGCGCGTGCCGACGCGGATCTCGGCCATGCCGAGGCGGTAGGCCGGCTTGCTCAGGTCGACCATGGCGGTCGGCGCCACGTATTCCTTGCCTTCGTACCAGAAGGCCGTCCACCACTCGCGCGGCGACTTGAAGCCCCAGGTGAAGAAGCTGTACCACGGCACTTCGCGCAGGCGGCCGCGCAGGGCGAGCACGCTCACGTAGGCATTCGGGCCCCACTCGGGCTTGACCTGCAGGGTGACGGTCGGGTCCTTGCCGTCGAGCTGCACCACGTGCGTTTCGATGATGCCTTCGCGTTCCACCGCGACCAGCGCGGTCGCGAAGCGGAAGGGGCTGCGCACCTGGAACTTGGCGACTTCGCCGGGCTGGTAGCTCTTCTTCTCGGGCAGCACGTCGATGCGGTCGTTGTCCTCGCCGCCGAACCAGAGCTCGCCCTGCTTCGTCACGTAGACGGAGCTCACGGCCTTGGCGTCGCGGCCGTCGCTGTCGGTGGCGCTGGCAATGAGTTCGACTTCGCCGGCTTCCTTCAGCTCCGACTCGCACAGCAGCAGGCCGCGTGCGTCGCTCTTGCCGCTGCAGACGGTGCCGATGTCCTTGGTCTCGGTCTTGTTGTCGTAGGTGTAGAAGCCGCCCACCATGCGCTTGCGGCTGGTGGTGGTGATGCGCGCCACGGCGCGCACGTTGAGCGTTACGTTGGCCTGGGGCTTGCCCGTGAGGTCGAGCGCGAGCGCCTGGAACTTCAGCTTCTGGGCGGTGGAAACCCAGCCCTCGGTCTTGATGCCGGCGATGACGGATGCGGGCCACAGCGTCTGCGTGCTGCGGATGGTCTGCACCTCGCCGTTCGGGTCGGCGTACGTGGCTTCGAGCAGCAGCTCGCGCGCGGCCTTGACCTTGGGCACCTTGTCGATGGTGACCTTGCCGCCGCCGTCCTTGTTCAGCGTGAGCGGCAGCTTGTCGGCGATCACGCGGGTGTCGTTCACGCTGTTGAGGTCTTCCTCGCCGGCGCTCGTGTCCGCGGCCGGTGTGGCGGCCTCGGTGCCGTCGCCCTGCGTGGCGCGCGGCGGGTTGAAGCTGAAGGCGTCGTAGTCGGAGAAGCTCAGGGCCTTGCCGCGCACCATGGCCGACACGCGCACCGGCAGGTTGGCGGCGCCGCCACCGGCAACGTAGTTGATCTGCACGTCGGTGGGCACGCTGGTGGCTGCCACCAGCGGCTTCTTCTCGGTGGGCGAGATGCGGCCTTCGAGCACGGGCAGGCGGAATTCCTCGACGCGGAACATGCCGGTGCTGAAGCTGCGGGCGTAGTCCTCGTCGCCGTCGGACTCGCCTTCTCCGTTGGCATCCTTGCCTTTGCCGGTGCGCAGCATCACCTCGTACACGCCGAGCTTGGCTGCCGGTGGAATGGGGAATGTGTTCTCCGCGCTCAGGCCGCCGGTGGCCGTCTTGCGCCAGTTCAGCGGCTGCGTGAAGCGCTGGCCGCTGCCCGTGTGGGTAATGACGAGGGTGTCGGGCCGGTTCTCCGGCAGGCCGAAGCCCTTGCTGGTCTGCGTGCGGATCAGGCTCTTCATCGACACCGTTTCGCCGGCGCGCAGCAGCGTGCGATCGAAGATGGTGTGGGCGACGCGATCGGGTTCGGCCTGCAGGTTGGTCGGCACGTTGAAGCGCCAGGGCTCGATGCCGCGCTGCCAGTCGCTCCAGGTGAAGGCGAGGTCTTCGACGCCCTTGTCGTCCTTGGCGCGGGCGCTGACGAACCAGGCGCCCGTTTCGTATTCGTTCGGGCCGTTGCACGACGGCGGCTGCGGCGACACGCCGTTCAGCATGACGATGCCGTTCGCATCGGTGGTGCCGCTGGCCACGGCCTTGCCGTCGCAGCCGGACACGCGCACTTCGGCGCCGGCCACGACCTTGCCCTTGTCGAGCGTGGTCACCCAGGCCATCGAGTTCTCGCGGCCCAGCTTGAAGTGCACGGCCAGGTTGGTGGCCAGCGCGGTGGTGCGCACGTACATCGTGCGGCCGGCGTTGTAGCGCTCATCGAGCAGCGCCTCGCCGAGTTTCTGCGAGGCGATTTCCAGCACGTGGAAGCCGGGAGTCAGCGGAATGCCGATGACTTCGAAGGGGCGCGGATCGCCGGCGTCCGACTTGGGCATGTCGAGCGCCTTCACGCCCGACTGGCCCGCCAGCAGCGACAGCATGCGCGTTTGCAGCGTGGTGCGGTCGTCCTTGTCGATGACCGGCGGCAGCGGGCCCTTCACGTCCTTTCGGGCTTGCTCGCGCGAGATGGTGAAGCTGTCGTAGCGGCGCACCTTGCGGAACCACGCGATGATTTCCGCGTCGGTCTTCGGGTTCATGTCGCTCACCTTGCCGGGCGTGAGGGCGTTCACCATCAGCTTCGGCTCCACGCGGCGCACGGTGACCGGCATCATGGCCGGGGTGTCGGGCTCGGCCAGTCGCTCGACCACGCCGAAGGGCGAGGCGGCGAACTTGGCCAGCGGCGGCATCATGCCGGTCGCCACCTTCAGCGGGAAGGTGCCGGGCGAAGCCAGCGGGCGGCCCGAGGCGTCCTCGAACTTGGAGGGCAGCTCGATGCTGTATTGAGTGCTCTCGGCCAGCGGCGGCTCGAAGCTCACGCCGTTGACCACGTCATCGTCGCTCTGCGTGCCGCCCTCGTTCTCGAGCTTGGCCTTGATGGTCTTGTCGCCCTTGAGCTGGATCTGCGCGGCCAGCTTGCGCGTGACCGGTGCATTGAACGTCAGCTGCATCGGGCGCAGCGGCAGGCAGGCGGCCTGCGCGTTCTCGCGCTCGCAGGTGAACGAGACGGCGAAGGGCTCGCGCACCTGGAAGTCGAGGCGGCGTTCCACGTTGTTGGGCACGCCGGAAGGCGTGGCCACGCCCTTGCCGTAGACGACCTGCACCTTGGCGCCGGGCGTCAGCGTGCGGTTGCACTGCATGGTGACGAAGCGCAGCGGGTCTTTCTCGGCCGCCTTGTCGCGGCCGAAGGCCTTGAGCAGGCCTGCGCGCTGCTCGCCGTCGAGCAGCTTGACGGGAATGCGCTCGCCCACGCCGTCGGCGGCGCACCAGATGTTCTGGCGCACGCTGTCGAGCGTGGCCGCGCCGTTGAGCTCGAGCACGAACATCTGCTGTTCGTCGATGCGGCTGTAGCTGCCCGGCATGTAGTTGCGCACGAAGGGGCCGCCGGTGTTGAACTGGTAGCGCTCGGGGCCGGTCAGCTCGCCGCTGGCGGGCTTGAAGGTGGGAATGCGGGTGACCGTGCAGCGCACGCCGGGCGGCAGGTCGTTCTCGAAGTCGTAGACCCAGGCCTTGGCGTCGGTCCAGCGGCCCGTGCCCTTGGCGGCCTGCGCGTCGGTGCAGCTCACCGTGAGCGGGGCGGGGGCCTTGGGGTCGCCGAAGTTGACGGCGGCCTGGTCGAACTTGGCAACGACCTGGCGTACGCGCGCGACCTCGCCCTGGGGCGTGAGGCTGGTGATCTGGAGGGCAAAGCCCGGGCCGGCCATGAGGACGCCGCCGGCCAGGAGCAATGTTGGAAGGAAACGGTTCACTTTTTTGTATCTCCACCTTGAGGCAGCGCGCAGCGTAGCCGATTTGCGCGACGCTTCGGCAGTGCCAACAGTCATAGGCCGTCGGCGCTGTCCGGAGGTGCGCTCACTACGACGGTGTCATTCGCGCGCACCCCGGAACGTCTTTACACCGGCCTTCTTACAATCAGCCGCTGTCGTGCGTGCGCCGCGCGGACCGCCACCAAGACCTCGCCGCCGACCGATGAAACGCTACTGGGAAATAGACGCCTTGCGCGGGCTGATGCTCGTGCTGATGACCGTCACCCACCTTCCCACCCGGCTGACCGATCCGCTGGGCCAGCCTTTCGGGTTCGTTTCGGCGGCAGAGGGCTTCGTGCTGTTGTCGGCCTTCGTGGCCGGGCTGGTGTACAGCCGCATCGGCTATCTGCGCGGGGTCGATTCGATGCGCCAGGCCTTCTGGCGGCGCGTGCTGAAGGTCTACCTGTGCCAGGCGGCGATCCTGCTGTTCCTGTTCACGGTGATCGCGGCGGTGGGGCTGCACATCGACCAGCCGGCCGTGAAGAACCTGGTGTCTTACTACCTGGCGGAGCCGCGTGAGGGCTTCCTGTTCGGGCTGCTGCTCATCTACGAGCCGGCGCTGCTCGACATCCTGCCGATGTACATCTTTTTCATGCTTTTGAGCCCCTGGGTGCTGGCCTTCGCCATGCGCCATGGCTGGACCTGGGTGATGGTGGCAAGCGCGACCGTGTGGGCGGCGGCGCAGTTCGGGCTCAGCGAATGGGTCTACGGGCTGGCAGAGCGCTACCTGGGTGTGCCGGTGCCGTTCCACGAGATGGGCGCGTTCAACACCTACGCCTGGCAGTTCCTGTGGTTCGCGGGGCTGTGCATCGGCGCCACCCGCAACGGGCCGGAAGCCCGGCCGCTGCGCTTTCCGGCGTGGCTGCTGGTGCTGGCGGCGGGCATCGCGCTGTACGGCGTCTATTGGCGCCACACCGGCATCAACGGGCAGGCGCCGTTCGGCGGCGACGTGGAGCTGAACCTGCTGTTCGACAAATGGCAGCTCGGGCCGCTGCGGCTGGTGAACCTGGTGGCGCTGGGCATCCTGGCGGTGCGCTTCGGGCCCTGGCTGATGCGGCGCATTCCGCGGCTACGCTGGCTGGAGGCGATGGGCTCGGCCTCGCTGCCGGTGTTCTGCGCGCACCTGGTGGCGGTGCTGCTGGTGCTGGCCTTCTACGGCGACAGCCAGACGGCGCGGCCATGGTGGGGCGACGGCCTGCTGCTGCTGGCGGTGTTCTCGGGGATGTACTTCGTGGCGCGTTTCACGCGTGGGGCGGACGTGCCGCCGCCGGCGGACGACGTGCCGTCGGAGCCCGCGCCGGCCTGAGCGCCCAGGTTCAGGGCAGGCTGGCCGTCGGCGGCGCGGGCGGAACAGGCAGGTGCGGCGCGATCACCGAGTGCCAGAGCCGGTAGCCCTCGTCCGTCATGTGCAGCCTGTCGCCCCGGAACAGCTCCATGCGCGGGCGGCCATCCGCGCCGAGCATCGGCGTGTAGATATCGATGAACTCACTGTTGGGCAGCAGGTTCAGGTAGGCCGA
Source organism: Variovorax sp. F042 (assembly GCF_057814215.1). Lineage (NCBI taxonomy): Bacteria > Pseudomonadati > Pseudomonadota > Betaproteobacteria > Burkholderiales > Comamonadaceae > Variovorax > Variovorax sp. F042. The sequence continues at coordinate 402,005 of NZ_JBVASX010000002.1, read as the reverse complement.
GATCACGTGATTGGTCTCGCGGATCTGCGGCATCAACTGCTCGCGCGAGGGGCTGGGCTTGACCGAGATGAAGCTGATGCGCGCATCCGGCAGCTCGGCGCGCACCGCGTTGGCAAAGCGCGCGAAGCTGTCGAGCACCTGCAGCGGCGTGCGGCCCTCGGCCAGGTCGTTGTCGCCCGCATAGACCATCACCTGCCGGGGCTTGTAGCGCACCACGAGGTCGCGCGCGAAGAGGCTGCAGTCTTGCAGCGTCGAGCCGCCGAAGCCGCGGTTGATCACGCCGCCGGGCACGCGCGCGAAATCTTGCTGCAGGCGGGTCCACATGCGCACCGTGGAACTGCCGACGAACACCACGCCGCCGGGCGCGGGAAAGCGTTCCTGGTCGGCGCGCGCAAAAGCCGCGAGCTCGTTGTGCCAGCGGTCCTTGGCGGCCAGGTAGTCGCGCGCGGCCGCGGCCTCGGCAGCGGCCGTCTCGGATTCCTGGGGGAAGAAGCTGGACTGGGCGTGCGCTGTGAGCGCTGCGGCGAGCAGGGCGATCGCGGCCAGCGCGGTTTTCATCGAATGCATCGGAAGAACGGAAGAAGGGCGGGGAGCGAGCGGTAGGCGGATTTTCCATCACGACGCCCAAGGGGCCGTGATCGTTGACAGCCGGGTCTCGCCTAGATGGTTTTCTCGATGAGCGCGCCCTTGAACAGGACCGGTCCTTTCGGCCCGCTGCCCGGCGGGACGCCGCCCTTGGCTTCGAGCGTGATGGCCAGCGCAGGCACGGCATGCACGTCGGACTCCGATGCCGCGAGGCGCAGGCCCGGGGCGTTGTCGAGCACACCCAGCGATCGCGGCGCGCCGCCCGGCGGCAGGGCCCAGAGCTGCAGCGACTTGTCGTTGCCTTCATTGAAGCCGCCCACGCGCTGAAGCACCAGCTGCTTTTTCTTGGGGTCGAAGGTCACGAGCATCGAGGCTGCGTCCTTGTCGTCGCTCAGCACGGCCACGTACTGCACCGCCGGGGCGTTGTGCAGCTGGTCGCGCAGGTTCAGGCCGACCGCCACGGCCAGCACCGTGGCCAGCGCGCCGGCGGCGGTGGCGCCGCGCCACAGCGTGAGGCTGCGCAGCCAGCCGCCTTGGCGCGGCTCGCTGTCGGCCTTGGCATTGGCGGCATCGCGTTGCCGTTCGATGGCGAGTGCCGACTGCTCGGCGTCGATCATGTTGCGGATGCGGGTCCACACGGCCGGGTCGGGCGCGACCGAGGTTTGCAGCTCGGTCATGCCCGCGAGCCGGCCTTGCCAGACCAGCGCGGCGGCGCGCACCGGCGCCTGTTCGCGGGCCAGGGCTTCGAAGCGGCGTCGGGCGCCGCCGCGCAGCGTGCCGAGCGCATGGCTCGCGGCCAGCAGTTCGAGCAGTTCGGGGTGGGCGATGAGGTTCATTGGGAGGCTGCCTTGTTCATCGTCGCTCTCACGCAAAGCGCCCCATGCAGACGCGCAGCTTTTCCAGCCCGCGCCGGATCCACGTCTTGACCGTGCCGAGCGGCAGCTTCAGTTGCTCGGCCAGCTCGCCGTGGCTCATGTCGCGCAGGTAGGCCAGGCTGACCACCTCGCGCTGGCGGCCCTCTAGCTGGCTCAGGCACTGGTGCAGCGCCCAGGCCTGCTCGCTCGCATCGGCGGTGTCGGCCGGGTTGGGCGCGTCCGATTCGAGCTGGTCGGCCATGAGCTCGTCGAATTCCTGGGTCAGCTGGGCGCGGTCGGCGGTGCGGCGGCGCAGCAGGTCGAGCGCCCGGCTGCGCACGATCAGCCCGAGCCACGCCAGCGGCGGGCTGAGCGAGGCGCGATAGTCGCCAGCGACTCGCCAGACAGTCAGGAAGGCCTCCTGGAGCACGTCCTCGGCCCATTCGCGCTGCCGCACGACGCGCATCGCCAGGCCCATCAGCCTGGGCGAGGTGCGGTCGTAGAGCTGGCGCAGGGCGGCTTCGTCGCGATGGCCGATGCGGTCGATCAGCGCCATCAGTTCGGCGTCGGGGCTGGGAGCTGGCATCCGCGGATTGTGGGGCATCGATGCACATGCCAGATATACGGGGCGCCCGGGTGGCCGGATTCATGCTGCAGGCCCGATTTCAGGTCGAATGCAGTCTTTAGGAAACATTCGGCAACGTATACTGCCCGCAAAATTTAGAGGGACGCGCACACGCGCGAGCGGGGAAATGAAGCAAATTGCGATTGCGATCGTGCTCTGCGTGGGCGCGTGGTATTTCTTTATCGGCGGTCGCAAGCTCGACGAGCCGGTGGTGCGCGACTACTACCAGAAGGAAGCGCGCGCCATTGCCGCCCGCGACGCCGACAAGCTGTGCAAGCAGCTCAGCCGCAAGGCCGTCATCGACAGCAAGACGACCATGATGGGCCGCACGGAAGAGACCTCGCACAACCGCGACGAGGCCTGCGAGGCGCAGCACAAGACCTTCGAGATCCTGCGCCGCGTCGGCGACCAGATGGGCGGCATCCTCACCCTCGACTACGACTACCACATCGATTCCGTCGAAGTGGCGCCCAACCGCAAGAGCGCCATCGTCAAGGGCACCAGCGTGCTGCAGATGGGCGAGTCGGTCATTCAGCTCAAGACCAGCTTCACGCAGCGTCTGGAGAGCGAGCTGGGCCAGATGCGCCTGGTGCATGCCGAAGAGGCCACCGTGGTGCGCCTGGGCGGCCGGGGCGCCATGAGCCAGAGCGATTTCTTCCGCAAGTAAGCGAATCCATAAAAACAGGGGGTCGTTGCCATGATCGTCGTCAAGGATGCGGCGCCGCCGCCACCGCCGTTCTGGCACCGCCTGAACAGCTTCTTCGCCTTTCCGTTCCAGATGCGGCCGCTGGCCTATGGGCTGCTGCTGTCGTTCTGCAGCCTGTTCTTCGACGCCATCTTCTTTTTGCCCGACGCGCTGGCGCTCTTCGTCATCGAGGTCGGCATCATGCTGGCGGCCAGCCGCTACGGCTTCAAGATCATTGCGCTGGGCGCGCGCGGCATCCGCGATTCAGCCGACTTCGGCCGCGAGTCCAGCGACGACTGGACCTACCTGCCGTGGAAGCTGTTCGCGATCACGATGGTGCAGGCCTTTCTCATCGGCTGGCTTGCCTGGTACGCGCCGATCCTCGGCACGGTGGGGCTGTTCGTCATGTCGTTCACGTTCCCGGCGGCGGTGATCGTGCTGGTGCAGTCGGCCAGCTTCTTCCAGGCGATGAACCCTGGCAACGTGATGGACGCGATGCGCATCATCGGCTGGCCGTATGCGCTGCTGTGCTTCTTCCTGTTCCTGCTGAGCACGGGCGCGCAGGTGGCGCTGTCGATGCTGCTGCCGATGTTCGACGGGCGCATCGCGCTGCCGGTGATCAACTTCGCCTTCATCTACTTCGGCTGGGTCATGGCGAGCCTGCTGGGCTACGTGATGTTCCAGCACCACGACGCCTTCGGCTTCGACGCCGTGCCGGGCAGCGAGCTGGGCGACGGCGCCACGGTCGACCGCCGCACGCCCGAGCAGATCGCCGCGCAGCGCATGGACGCAGAAGTGGCGCAGCTGATCACCGAGGGCGACCTCGCCGCCGCATTGGGCTCGGCCTACGAGGCCCAGCGCACGGCCGCGTCCGACGACCTCGCGGCGCAGCGCCGCTACCACCGCGTGCTGGCGCTGATGCCCGACAAGAAGGACACGATGCTCGATCAGGCGCGGCGCTTCATCCCGCTGCTGATGCGGCGCGACCTGGCCTCGGAGGCGCTCAAGGTCTTCAAGGTCTGCAAGGAAAAGGACAAGGCCTTCGCGCTCGACGATGCCGCCATGGTGATCGCGATGGCGCGCGCCGAATGGCGCAACGGCGATGCGCACGCCACGCTGGCACTGCTGTCGGGCTTCGACAAGCGCTTTCGCGGCAACGAGGCGATTCCGCAGGCCTACGAGCTGGCCGCCCGCGCGCTGGTGCAGGGGCTGGGCCGGGCCGACATGGCGCAGCCCATCCTGACGACGATGGAGTCGCGCTACCCCGACAGCGAGCAGACGCAGGAAGTGCGCTGGTTGCTGCGGCCGACCCCGGCGGCCTAGCGCGCGGTATTACGAGGCGCGGCGCCACGGCGGCGCCCTCGATGCCGTGCCGTTTCAGCGCCTCGCCAACGAAGCCTGATGCCTTCATCTCCTCGATGAAATCGCTGAGCCACGCCTGCGCAGCGAGCCGGCCCTTCGGCACGCCCATGGCCTGCTCGATCACCATGAAGCGGCCCGGCAGCAGGCGCACGCCGCCCACTCGCGCGGCATCCGCTTCCAACTGCTGCTTCACGCCGGCGGCCACGTCCAGGTTCTGGGCCAGGAACTGGTTCGTGACCTCGGGCGAGGTCGGCGCGCGCACCAGTGTGGCGGCCTTCAGCTCGCGCGTGAGGAACAGGTCGTAGGCGCTGCCGCGGCCCACCACGACGCGGGTTCCCGCACGGTCGACATCGGCGTTGCGCTGCAGCGGCGAGCCGTTGCGAACCAGGTAGGCGCCTTCGATGATCACGTAGGGCGCGGTGTATTCCATGTCCGCCGCGCGCACCGGGTCGATGGCGACAAAGGCCATGTCGACCTGCCGCGCCTTGACGGCTTCGACCACGTTGCCGGCGGAGTTGAACTGCACCAGCTCGACGGCCAGGCCGAGGCGGCGCGCCGCCTCGCGCGCAAGGTCCACCGAGACGCCGCTCGGCACGCCACCCGCGCCGCGGCTGGCGAGGATCGGGTTGCCGAAGTTGATGGCGGCGCGCAGCTTGCCGGTGCCGCCGAGCTCCGCCGCCGCGGCTGCCTGCGAGCTGGCCCTGGTGCCGGCGCAGCCCGCCAGCAGGAGTCCGCCCGCGGCGCAGAAGGCGCGGCGGGCGATGGCGTGGGAAAGGTCGGACGGTTTCATGCGTGCCTCCGTTCTCCGTATCAGGGCCGGGCCAGCGCCACAAGGCTGCGCACATCGGCGGCAGTGCCCAGCGACCAGCAGGCCGCAAGAAGCTCGCTCGTGCGCTCCGCGCCCAGGATGCCGTCAGACAGTCCATGGAACTTGCGCTCCAGGTCCGCGTCGCTCATGGGGCGTTGCAGCGAGCCAATCGCGTGTTCGATGAACACGTGCTCGCGGCGGCCATCGGTCAGCACCGCGGTCACGTCGGCGCTGGCTTCGTCGATGCTGTCGTCCACCGTGGCCACCACCTTGCGACGCAGGGCGACCACGTCGGGCCGCGTCACGATGTCGTCGGCGAACTCTTCCTCGGCCGCGCGGCCGAACAGCAGGCCGGCCGCGCACCCGTGGTACACGCTGAACTTGCCTTGCAGCCCGTCGGCCGGCTCCTTCTTGCCCGTGAGTTCGAGCACCAGCGAGTGCACCTTGAGCTCGATGCGTTCGATCTGCTCCGGTGCAATGCCGCGCTCGCGCAGTTGCACGCAGGCGTCGATGCTCGGGTGGATCACGATGCCGCAGGCAAAGGGCTTGTAGCTGTTGAATGAAATCTCGAAACGCTCGCCGAGCTCGTCGGTGACTTCGTTCCATGCGTACCTGGTCGACACCACCTGCGCCCAGCCGCGCGGCGCCTCGATCGCCTTCGGGCTCGCGGTGTAGCCGTGCCGGGCCATCAGTGCGGCCATCAGGCCGGCGCGCGCCGCGCCGCCCGGATGGAATGGCTTGGTCATGGTGCCGAACTGCTCGCGCAGGCCGACCGGCTGCGATGCGGCGATGCCGAGCGCCATCGCCGTGCGGTCCGCATCCAGGCCGAGCAGGCGCGCGCAACCCGCCGCGGCGCCGAACATGCCCGTGGTGCCGGTGATGTGCCAGCCGCGGTCGTAGTGCTCGGGGTAGACGGTGTTGCCCAGGCGGCAGGCAACGTCGATGCCCAGCACCAGCGCATCGAGCACCGCGCGGCCGCTCGCACCGGTGTGCTCGGCCAGCGCCAGCACGGCGGAGGCCACCGGGCCGGCGGGGTGGATGATGGTCTTCAGGTGCGTGTCGTCGAAATCGAAGGTGTGCGAGCTGATGCCGTTGAGCAGCGCCGCGTTCGCGATGTCGACTTTCTCCGTGCGGCCGAGCACGGTGGCCTGCGGTGCGGGCTGCAGCATCTGCACGGCAGCCAGCGCGGCCTCGACGGCTTCGTGCCGCGCGGCGCCCACGGCGCAGCCCAGCCAGTTGAGGAAGGTGCGGTGCGCCTCGTGGTCCACCGCGTCGCTCCAGCCGCGCGAGGCATGGCCCGCGACGTACTCGGCAAGGATGCGGGTGATGGGAGGTGCGTTGTGGTCTGCGGCGACCTGGGTATTGCGGGCCATGTGTGTGAAAGCCTTTGGTGGATAGCTGGGAAGGAAAAAAGGAAAACTGTGGCGGGCTTCAGGTCGTGAGCTCGATCTTGCGGTCGCGCGCGAGTTGGGTCCATCGCGCGACGTCGGCGCGGATGTAGTCGCCGAACTGCTGCGCGCTCATGGGCATGGGCTCGACGGCCTCGATCGCCAGCTTCTCGCTGAGATCGGGCGCCTTGAGCACGGTGTTGAGCGTGTCGTTGAGCAGCTTCACGACGGCGGGCGGTATGTTGGCCGGGCCGACCACGCCGTACCACTGCATCGCGTCGAAGCCTTTCAAGCCCAGCTCCTCGAGCGTGGGCACGTCCTTGATCTGTGGGTGGCGCGCCTTGCCGGTCACTGCCAGCGGACGCACGCGGCCCGACTTGATGTGCGGCATTGCCGCGGCCAGGCCGGGGAACATGGCCTGCGTCTGGCCGCCCATCAGGTCGTTGAAGGCTGGCGCCACGCCGCGATACGGCACGTGCGTCATCTGCAGGTCGGTCTGCTGCTTGAAGAGCTCCATCGTCAGGTGCGTCAGCGAGCCCGCACCGGCCGAGCCATAGCTGAGCTTGCCCGCGTTGGCCTTCGCGTACTCGACGAACTGCCTGAAGTCCTTCGCGGGCAGGTCGGCGTTGACCACCAGCACGTTGGGCGTGCCGCCGATCATGCCGATCGGCGTGAAGTCCTTGACGGGGTCGTAGGGCACCTGGCGCGTCGCGGGGCTGGTGCCGTGCGTGGCGACGTAGCCCTGCATCAGCGTGTAGCCGTCGGCCGGAGCGCGGGCGGTGTTCTGCGAGGCGATCACGCCGCCTCCGCCGCCCTGGTTGTCGACGATGAAGGTCTGGTTGAGCAGCTTGCCCCAGCGCTCGGTGACGGTGCGGCCCACCATGTCGCTGCCGCCGCCGGCCGCGACCGGCACGATGTAGCGGATGGGCTTGTTCGGAAAGTCCTGCGCACGCGCAAGACCGTGCATCCCGAGGAATGCGGAAGTAGGAATGGCCAGTGTGAAGGCGCGGCGTTGCATGAATGTCTCCTGGTAGTTGTTCGGGCAAGAGCGGCTGCGCCGCGCGTTCAGTGGCGACGGCTCTGCAGGCGGTCGTAGGCGTCGCTCACGTGGCGCGCCATGAGGTCTTCGCAGCGGGCGATGTCGCCCTTGCGCAGCGCGCGGGCAATGCGCGTGTGCTCGGCGATCGACGCGCGCATGCCCATGTCCTGCGAGAGGTTCTTCAGGCGCGACAGGTGCAGCTTCTGCACGATCGTCCGGTAGGTCTGGGCCAGCGCGTGGTTGCCCGCCGCCTCGACGATGGCCCAGTGGAAGGCGAGGTTCTCGCGGTAGTAGCGCTGCACGTCGTGGGCGGCAAAGGCCGCGTTCATGGCGGCGATGGAGGCGTCGAGCACATCGGCCAGCGCGATGCGTTCCGGCTCGGCCAGCCGCGCCGCGCGGCGCCCGGCAAAGCCGTCGAGCAGGCCGCGCATCTCGTAGAGGTCGTGCACTTCGTCGCTGGTCGGCTCGCGCACGAAGACGCCGGCGTGCTTGCGCGCGACCACGAGTCCGGTGCTTTCTAGTTCGCGCAGGGCCTCGCGCACCGGCACCCGCGAAACGCCGAGCCGGGCGGCAACGTCGGGCTCGTTGATGCGCTGGCCGGTCTTCAATTCGCCCCGCAGGATCATCGCCAGCATGTCGTCTCGCACCAGCTTTGCGAGCGGGGTGTCGCGCACGGTCGAGAGGTGATCGGAGGCCTGTTCGGCGAGCCAGGGCAGCATGCGGAGATCCTTTGTTTGCCGGAATATCGTATACGATTGCCGCCTTTAATGTCCACTGTTTATATAAAAGTGTTGACACTTTGGGTTGTCGATGAAAACAATCTGGCCCGTTCAAGGTCCTTCTTCATCGAGCCCGCATGCCCCATCTGCCTGCCTCTTCCGCCCTGCAACGCTTTCGCGTCATCGACCTGACCCAGGTGCGCGCCGGGCCCACGGCCTGCAGGCAGCTCGCCGACTGGGGCGCCGACGTGATCCAGGTGCAGATGCCCGAGCACATGCGCGGCGACGACACGCTTGGCGGGCAGGACGGCTCCGACTACCAGTACACCCACCGCAACAAGCGCTCGATCACGCTCAACCTGAAGGAAGAAGAGGGCGTCGCCACCCTGAAGCGCCTGATCGCCAGTGCCGACGTGGTGGTCGAGAACTTCAGGCCCGACGTGAAGTTCCGCCTGGGCATCGACTACGAAACGCTCTCGGCCGACAACCCGGGCCTGGTCTACGCCAGCATCTCGGGCTTCGGCCAGAGCGGTCCGCTTGCCAAGCGACCGGGCTTCGACCAGATCGCGCAGGGCATGGGCGGCCTGATGTCGGTGACCGGCCTGCCGGGCGACGGCCCGGTGCGCGTCGGCATCCCGATTGCCGACCTTTGCGCCGGCATCTTCGCGGCGCAGGGCATCCTCGTGGCCCTGCTGGAGCGCGAAGCATCGGGCCGCGGCCAGTGGCTGCACACCTCGCTGCTGGAGGCGATGGTCTACATGATGGATTTCCAGACCTCGCGCTACCTGATCGACGGCGAAGTCGGCACGCAGGCGGGCAACTTCCACCCGACCAGCATCCCGACCGGCGTCTACAAGGCACGCGACGGCTATCTCAACATCGCCGTGTTCGGCTCCAAGATCTGGGAGCGCTTCTGCCAGATCCTCGGCGCGCCGGAATGGACCGAAGACCCGCGCTATCACGACAAGGCTTCGCGCTCCGTCAACCGAGACACGCTCAACGCCGAGATCGACCGCCGGCTGGCCGCGCAGGACTGCAGCCACTGGATCGAGCAGTTCAACGCCGGCGGCGTGGCCTGCGGCCTCATCAGCGACATGCGCGAAGTGTTCGAGGAGCCGCAGATCCGGCACCTCGGCATGGTCAAGGACGTGGTCTCGGCGCGCCTCGGCCCGCAGCGGTTGGTCGGCCAGCCGATGCAGCTCGAACGCACGCCCAGCACCATCGCCCGCGCAGCGCCGCGGCGCGGTGAACACACGGAAGAAGTCCTCGGCGAACTGGGCCTCGGCCCGGACGAGCTTGCCCGAATGAAAGCGACCGGAGTCTATTGAAGAGAAGAGCATGACCAACCCCACCTACGCACCCAGCACCGAACGCGTGCAGACCTGGCTCGACGCCAGCACGCTGCACATCCGCTTCAACAACCCCGCGCGGCACAACGCGCTGTCGGTCGACATGTGGGAGGCTGTGCCGCATCTGCTGCGCGTGGCGCAGGACGACGACCGTGTGCGCCTGGTCGTCTTTTCGGGCGCGGGCGAGAAGGCCTTCGTCTCGGGCGCCGACATCTCGCAGTTCGAGGACATGCGCGCGGCGCGCGAGGCCGTGGCCCGCTACGAGGCCATGGCCGAAGACGCGCTGATGAGCATCCACGACTTTCCCAAGCCCACGCTCGCCTGCATCCGCGGCTACTGCATCGGCGGCGGCGTGAACGTGGCGATCAGCTGCGACATCCGCATCGCGGCGCAGGACGCGGTGTTCTCCATTCCGGCGGCGCGCCTCGGCCTGGGCTACCGCTACTCCGCGATGAAGAACCTGGTCGACCTGATCGGCCCCGGCGCGGCGAAAGACCTGTTCTTCACGGCCCGCCGCATCGATGCAGCCGAAGCCAAGGCACTGGGCCTGGTAACGCGCGTGAGCGAGCCGGATGGGCTGGAACAACTGCTCGCCGAATACACCGGCGCGATGGCGGAGAACGCGCCGCTCACCATTGCGGCGGGCAAGGCGATCACGCGCGAAATCCTCAAGCCCTCGCCGGAGCTCGACCTGGCGCTGTGCAACTCGCTGATCCGCGGCTGCTTCGAAAGCGCCGACTACACCGAAGGCCGCACCGCCTTCATGCAGAAGCGCAAGCCGGTCTTCACCGGACGCTGAGAAGAAGCAAGGAGACAAACACCATGCAGTCGTACTGGATGCAGATGAGCGACGAGGCCGCGGCCCTCGAAATACGCGACACGGCTGTGCCGCAGCCGGGAGCGAACCAGCTGCTGGTGCGCATGCGGGCCGCGTCGCTCAACCGCGGTGAGTTCGTGTCGGGCCATGGCCTGCACGGCCAGGCCGGGAGCTGGAAGGCGATCGGCGGGGAGGGGGCCGGCGAGGTCGTTGCCGTCGGCGCGGAGGTCACGCGCTTTCGCGCGGGCGACCGGGTGATGGGCCGCTGCGCAGGGGCTTTTGCCGAATACGCGCTGATGGAAGACATCGAGGCGATGGCCATGCCGGCCAGCCTGTCGTGGGAAGAGGCCGCCAGCGTCGCGCTGACCTTCCTGGTGTCGTACGACATGCTCGTGCTGCAAGGCCGGCTGCGCGCGGGCGACTGGGTGCTGATCAACGGCGTGTCTTCCGGCGTGGGCGTGGCTTCGCTTCAACTTGCCAAGGCGCTCGGCGCCAAGGTGATCGGCACCTCGGGCTCGGCCGACAAGCTGGCGCTGCTGCAAAGCCTGGGGCTCGATGTCGCGATCTGCACGCGCACACCCGACTTCGCGGCCGCCGTGCTGGAGGTGACGCAGGACCACGGCGCCGACATCGTCATCAACACCGTCGGCGGCACGGTGTTCGCGGAAAACATCCGCGCCATGGCCTTCGAAGGCCGGCTCGCCACCGTCGGCTATGTCGACGGCGTGGTGAAGGCCGAGCTCGACCTGGCGGCCCTGCATGCGAAGCGGCTGGCCGTGTTCGGCGTGTCCAACAAGCTGCGCAGCAAGGCGCAGCGCGCAGCGGCGCTGCCCGCCTTCGTGGCCGACGTGCTGCCGCACATTGCCGCGGGGCGGATCAAGCCGCACGTCGACCGCGTCTTCGACTTCGCCAGGCTGCAGGAAGCGAAGGACCGGATGGAAGCCGGCGGCCATGTCGGAAAGATCGTGCTGCGAATGCCGCCCGCGGGCTGATCGATCCGTCCCGAAGCGCGCGACGAAAAACACAATGAAGGAGACAAGCGCATGAACACCAGAAACCTCGTCATGACCCTCGGGCTGTGCGCCTTCGCGAGTACCGGCTGGGCGCAACCGGCGGACTACCCGAGCAAGCCGGTGCGCCTCGTGATCGGCTTCGCCCCGGGCGGCGCGGCCGACTATGTGGCCCGCGCGATGGGCGATGCCTTCGCCAGGGCGCTCGGGCAGCCGGTGGTGATCGACAACAAGCCCGGCAACGGCTCGAGCATTGCCGCGGAAATCGTGGCCAAGGCACCGCCCGACGGCTACACGCTGCTGATCGCAAGCCCGAGCAGCATCTCGGTGAACCCGGCGCTCAACCCCAGGCTGGCCCACTCGGCGCGCGACCTCGCGCCCGTTACCAAGATCACCACCTCGCCGCTGGTGCTGGCCGTCAACCCCGCGACCGGCATCCGCTCGGTGGCCGACCTTGTCGCGGCGGCGAAGAAGGACCCGGGCAAGCTCAACTACTCGACTTCTGGCAACGGCTCGGCGCCGCACCTGGGCGCGGCGCTGTTCGGCCAGATCACCGGTGCCGAGATGACGCACATTCCCTACCGGGGCGGCAGCCTGGCGATCCAGTCGGTGATGGCGGGCGACACGCAGCTGACCTTCGGCACCTCGCCCTCGGTGCTGCCCATGGCCAGCGGCGGCAAGCTGCTCGCGCTGGCCGTCAGCACGCGCGAGCGCTCGCCGCTGGTGCCCGGGCTGCCGGGCATGAAGGAGGCGGGCCTGCCCGACTACCACCTCGAGTTCTGGTACGGCATGTTCGTGCCCGCCGGCACGCCGCCGGCCGTGGTGAAGAAGATCTACGACGCGACCGTCACCGCGATGCAGCAGCCTTCGGTCAAGGCCTCGCTGGCGCGAGACGGCACCGAGGTGTCGGTCTCCGCGTCGCCCGAGGCGTTCGGCAGCTTCCTGGCGGAGGACGGCAAGTTCTGGGTGAAGCTGGTGAAGAGCGCGAACGTCAAGGTCGACTAGCCGCCGGCCAAGGCGAGGCTGGGCGGAGCGCAGTTGGTCTGAAGTTAGGATTGCCGCATGCCTCCGCCATCTTCCAGCACCCGTGGTTCCGCACTGTCGGATGCCATCGTCAATGAACTCAAGCAGCTGATCTACACCGGGGAGTTCAAGCCGGGGGAGCGGCTCAACGAGGCGGCCCTGGCACTGCGCATGGGCACCAGCCGCGGACCGATCCGCGAGGCCATCAAGGTGCTGGCGGGGCTGGGCATCGTCAATGCGGTAACCAACCGCGGCGTGTACGTGCGGCAGCTTTCGCTGCGCGAGATGCTGGAGATCTACGAGATGCGCGCACTGGTGTTCGGCTACGCGGCCGACCGCGCCTGCGAGCACCTCACCGAAGAGCACAAGAAGCAGTTCGAGTCGCTGCTGTCGGCAATGGACGCCGCCTGCGACGCGGAAGACGGCACGCTCTACTACGAGCTGAACCTGCAGTTCCACGCGCTGATCCTCACGCTGTCGAACAACCGTCGCGCCCACCAGGCCTACGACGACTACGTGAAGGAACTGCACCTGGTGCGGCGCAAGTACTTCAACGCACCGGGCAACATGCGCCGCTCGAACATCGAGCACCGCGCGATCTTCGAGGCGATCGTGGCGTCGAACCGCGCGCGTGCGCGCTCTGCCGCCGAACGCCATGTGCTGGCTGGCCGGGCGCGGCTGCTGTCGAATTTCGAAGAGCCGATGCCGGGCGGCTGACGCCCGCTCAGGCGCTTGTCAGGCGCGCTGCAGGGCGCGCGTGACCATGTCGTTCGGCGCCAGCCGCAGCAGGTGCGGCAACAGGCCCAATGCCTTTTCACGTTCGCCGGCATGCAATAACCCGTTCGCGCACACGGAGAGTGTGTCGGCCAGCTGCGGATGATCGGGCGCGGTCTTCAGCAGGATGCGGCACAGCATGTCGGCATCGCCGAACTCGCGGATGCGGGCGAAGCGGCGCGCGAGCCGGGCCATGTCGTCGGGCTTCAGGCGCAGCCCCGGCTTGGCCTGGTCGAGGTAGGTCTTGTAGCTGGTGTGCTGCAGAGCGATCGTCTCGGGGTCGGTGCCAGGCAGGCGGAAGATGCGGCGCGCGGCCTGGTGGAAGTCGTCGCTCGCGGGCTGCAGCCGCGCGGTGTTGAACCAGGCGCGCAGCGTGTCGGCGTCGTTGGGGCGCAGGGCGGCGGCGGCGCGCCACTCGGCGCAGGCGGGCTCGAACTTCATTGCGGCGGCCAGCCGGCGTGCGGCGGCCACGTGCGCATCGAAGTGGTCGTCGTCGTTCGTCATTTCCGACTTGACGGTTTCGGGCGTTTTCACGCGGCCCAGCAGCATGGCGCCGGTCATCAGCGCAGCGCCGGTCAGCAGGCCACCCAGGTGAGCCATGTAGGCGATGCCCTGGCCGCCCAGCCAGTGCTGCATCAGCTCGTTGACGATCCAGGCCGGCAGCAGCAGCAAGGCCGGTGCGGTGACGTAGTTGAAATAGAAGAACAGCTGGTAGAAGAAGCGGATGCGCCGCAGCCGGTACATCACCGCGTACATGCCCATCAGCGCCGAGATGGCGCCCGAGGCGCCGAGCCCGTAGCCCTCCTTGCCGGCATAGGCCCAGCCGGCCAACAGGGAGGAGCCGACGGCGCCCAGCAGATAGAACGTCAGGTAGGTGCCGCGCCCCAGCGCCAGCTCGACCGAGAAGCCGAACAGGAAGAGGAACAGCATGTTGCCCAGCAGGTGGCCGGTGCTGCCGTGCAGGAAGGCGGCGGTGATCCAGGTCCAGGGCTTGAACTCGGCGTCCTTGTTGTAGTCCTGCGACCAGCGCTCGGTGAAGGGCGCCGGCAGCATCGCCTCGTACTGCTGGCGGTCGCGCTTCCATTCGCCGTACTGCGGGTTCGTGGGCTTGATGACCTCGTCGGCCCGCAGCTTTGCCAGGAACTTCTTGTCGTTCTGCAGGCCTTCCAGCAACTGCGCATAGGCCTCTTCGTGCGGCAGCATGCGCCGGGCCAGCTTGCCGCGCTTGGGGTCGGTTTTTTCCAGCCATTCGACGAAGGGCGGCAGCTCCAGTTCGGGCAGCACGCTCTTCGTGTAGTAGTTGGCGGCACGCTCGCGCGTGTTCTCTTCACTGCGCTGCGGCCCCCAGAACACGAGCATGTTCAGGAGGATCAGCAGCACCGTCATCCACGGTGGGTTGCGCCAGCTCGGTTTGTTCTCGAGCGGGATGGCGTAGAACACGGTGCGGCCGCCGGTGCGATCAGCCGAGGCGGGCGCGGTGGCGCGCCACTTGCGCCTTCACCTGCGCCGGGGCGGTGCCGCCCAGGATGTTGCGTGCGTTCAGCGAGCCGCGCAGGCTCAGCACGTCGTACACGTCCTTCTCGATGCCCGGGTTGAACTGCTGCAGCACGGCCAGCGGCAGCTCGGCCAGGTCGACCTTGTGCGAGGTGGCGGCCTTGACGGCATGCGCCACCGTTTCGTGCGCGTCGCGGAAGGGCAGGCCCTTCTTCACCAGGTAGTCGGCCAGGTCGGTGGCGGTGGCGTAGCCGCGCAGCGCAGCCATTTCCATGGCCTCGGGCTTCACGGTGATGCCGCCGATCATCTCGGCAAAGATGCGCAGGGTGTCCTTGAGCGTGTCGACGGTGTCGAACAGCGGCTCCTTGTCTTCCTGGTTGTCCTTGTTGTAGGCCAGCGGCTGGCCCTTCATGAGCGTGATGAGCGCCATCAGGTGGCCGACCACGCGGCCGGTCTTGCCGCGCGCCAGCTCGGGCACGTCGGGGTTCTTCTTCTGCGGCATGATCGACGAGCCCGTGGTGAAGCGGTCGGCGATCTGGATGAAGCTGAAGTTCTGGCTCATCCACAGGATGAGTTCTTCGCTCATGCGGCTGATGTGCACCATGCACAGGCTGGCCGCAGCGGTGAATTCGATCGCGAAGTCGCGGTCGCTCACGGCGTCCAGGCTGTTCTGGCACACGCCGTCCATGCCCAGCGTCTTGGCGACCAGTTCGCGGTCCAGCGGGTAGCTGGTGCCGGCCAGCGCGGCGGCGCCCAGCGGCAGGCGGTTGACGCGGCGGCGCACCTCGCCCATGCGTTCCGCATCGCGGCTGAACATCTCGACATACGCCAGCATGTGGTGGCCGAAGCTCACCGGCTGCGCCACCTGCAGGTGGGTGAAGCCCGGCAGGATCACGTCGACGTTCTTCTCGGCGATGTCCACCAGTGCCTTCTGCAGCTCGACCAGCAGGTCGCCGATGAGGTCGATTTCGCCGCGCAGCCACAGGCGCACGTCGGTGGCGACCTGGTCGTTGCGGCTGCGGCCGGTGTGCAGGCGCTTGCCGGCGTCGCCGACCAGCTGGGTCAGGCGGGCCTCGATGTTCAGGTGCACGTCTTCGAGGTCGAGCTTCCACTCGAAGGCGCCGGATTCGATTTCGGCGCGAATCTGCGCCATCCCGCGTTCAATGGCGGCGTGGTCCTGCACGCCGATGATCCCCTGTGCGGCCAGCATGCCGGCGTGGGCCAGCGAGCCCTGGATGTCGGCCTGCCACAGGCGCTTGTCGAAGAAGACGCTGGAGGTGTAGCGCTTCACCAGGTCGCTCATCGGTTCGGAGAAAAGGGCCGACCAGGCTTCGGATTTCTTGTCGAATTGGTTTTGGGTCATGGGAGCCGTCCAGGAGGCAATAATGGGTTGGTCACCCGATGGATCTGATGTCTGCGATGCGCAACCCGGCGATTTTATCGGCCAGCTCTACCCCCACGCCCCCGTCATCGTCGGAAAGGGTGCGCACGCCCCTGCGCGGCGACCCATCGATCTTCGACGCCTGCCAGATCGGGGTGGTGCTGCGCACCGTGGTGTTCGTCGAGGCGGTGGTGGCCATCGCCACCCTGTTCGTGGCCTCCACGCCCGGCGAATGGCTCGTGCAGACGGCCACGGTCACGGGCGGGGCCCTGCCAGCCACCCTGATGTGGCTGGTGAGCGCCTGCGGGCTCAAGAAGCCGCTGCGGCGCCTGCCGAAGCAGTGGCAGTACGCGGCCGGGGCCGTGCTCGGCGCGGTGTCGGCGCTGTATGGCTGTGGCCTGCTGCGGCTGACGGGTGTTCTTGCCAGTGCGCCGTGGCTGGCCAGTGCGTTGACCGGAGCCCTGTTCGCGGGGCTGGTGATGGCCGCGATGGTGCTGCGCGCCCGGGGCCAGACGCCGGCGGCGACCACCGCGCGGCTCGAAGAACTGCAGTCGCGCATCCGCCCCCACTTTCTGTTCAACACGCTCAACAGCGCCATCGCGCTGGTGCGCGAAGAGCCGGCCAAGGCCGAGACCATGCTCGAAGACCTGGCCGAGCTGTTCCGCCAGGCGCTGGCCGACCCGGGCGAATCGTGCACGCTGGCCGACGAGATCGCGCTGGCCGAGCGCTACCTGGCCATCGAGCAGGTGCGCTTCGGCGACCGCCTGCGCATCCGCTGGGACCTGGACGCCGCCGCCAGCAACGCGCGCCTGCCGCCCCTGCTGCTGCAGCCGCTGGTCGAGAACGCCATCAAGCACGGCGTGGAGCCCAGCCCCGAGGGCGCCAGGCTGCGCATCCGCACCGAGCGGCGAGGTTCCATGGTGGTGATCGAGGTGGTCAACAGCCTGCCGCCGCTGCGCTGGGCCGACGAGCCGCTGCCGCGCGGCCACGGCATTGCGCTGGCCAACGTGCGCGACCGGCTGCGGCTGCTGCACGACATGCAGATGCAGTTCAGCGCCGGCATGGACCAGAAAAGCTACCGGGTGCGCATAGCGATCCCCGCCGAATCATGACCCTCAAGACACTCATAGTTGACGACGAAGCCCTGGCGCGATCGCGCCTTCGCACGCTGCTGCGCGACTGCACATCGCCCGCCGCCGAAGTGGTGGCCGAGGCTTCGCAGGGTGCCGAGGCGCTGCAGCACCTGACGACGATGGCACTCGACCTGGTGCTGCTCGACGTACACATGCCTGGCGTCGACGGCATCGAGGTGGCGCGCGCGCTGCGCAGCCGCTCCGATGCGCCGGCCGTGGTGTTCGTGACCGCGCACGCGACCCACGCGGTGACGGCCTTCGACCTCGATGCGGTCGACTACCTCACCAAGCCCGTGCGCGCCGAGCGCCTGCAGCAGGCGCTGCAGAAAGCCGAGCGCTTTCTCAAAGAGCGCCGCGCGCTGCAGGCCGAGGCCGTGCCCGAGACGGTGCTGATCCAGGACCGCGGCCGAGCCGAGCGCGTGCCGCTGTCTGAAGTGCTCTACCTCAAGTCCGAATACAAGTACCTCACCGTGCGCACCGCCACGCGCAGCCACATCCTCGACGGCTCGCTCAACGAGTTCGAGGAGCGCTATCCGAACCGCTTCCTGCGCGTGCACCGCAATGCGCTGGTGGCGCGCTCGGCGATTCGCGCGCTTGAGAAATACGACGACGGCGAGGATGCCGAGGGCTGGGCCCTGCGCCTCGACGCCATTCCAGAACCCGTGGCCGTGTCGCGTCGCCAGCTTGCCGCGGTGCGCGAAGTGCTCAAGGAAGCGCGATGAGCGACGACAAGCCCGCGGCTGCCGAGGCGCCACCGCCGCCTGAGCCAAAGCCGGAACCGGCTGCCGAGCCACCGCAGGCCGCAGCGGTCGAGCCCGCACCTGCGCCCGAGGCGCAAGAGCCCGAACCGGTCACCGAGCCTGAACCGGAGCCAGAGCCGCCCACGCCCGCACGCGACCGCCTGCTGCTGCACATGCCCGTCGACGTACGCAGCGCCTCGCTGGTGGTGCTCGCGGTGCTGGCCAGCGTGTTCGCGCTGCAGTGGGGCCAGGCCGTGTTCATTCCGCTGATGCTGAGCCTGCTGCTGACCTACGCGCTTTCGCCGCTGGTGGACCTGCTCCATCGCTGGAAGCTGCCGCGCTGGATTGGCGCGGCGCTGATCCTCGTGGGGCTGTTCGGCGGGCTGGGTTGGACCGGCTATTCGCTGTCGGGCAGCGCCTCGCAATTGCTCGATTCGTTGCCGGTGGCCGCGCAGAAGCTCGGCCAGGCCATGCGCCGCGACAAGGGCGCCAGCGCCACGCCGCTCGAAAGCGTGCAGCAGGCCGCCGCGCAGCTCGAAAAAGCAGCCGAAGAAAACTCCGCCCGCGTCGCAGCGCGCAAGGGCGTGGCGCGCGTGGTCATCGAACGGCCGGGCTTCAACGTGCGCGACTACCTGCTGAGCGGCACCGTCGGGCTGCTGAGTGCGATGGGGCAGCTCACGCTGGTGGCTTTCCTCACTTACTTCGCGCTTTGCTCGGGCGACACCTTCCGCCGCAAGCTCATCAAGATCACCGGGTCGAGCCTGCAGAAGAAGAAGGTCACGGTGCACGTGCTGGACGACATCACCCGCAACATCGAGCGCTACCTGCTGGTGCAGATACTGGTGAGCGGGGTGGTGGGCGTGGCGACCGGGCTGGCGTTCTGGGCCCTCGGCGTGGAGAACGCGGCGGTGTGGGGAATCATCGCGGCAGTGACCAACCTCATTCCCTACATCGGCTCGGTGATCGTGCTGGCGGCCGCGGGGCTGGTGGCCTTCCTCCAGTTCAACAGCCTGCAGATGGGCATCGTGGTGGGCGGCGTGTCGCTGGCGATCCACACGATCATCGGCAACCTGCTGATGCCCTGGCTCACCAGCCGCACCAGCCGCATGAACCCGGTGGCAGTGTTCGTGGGCGTGATTTTCTGGGGCTGGCTCTGGGGCATCTGGGGCCTGCTGCTGGGCATTCCGATCACGATGGTGATCAAGTCGATCTGCGACCGGGTGGAAGACCTGCAGCCGATCGGGGAGCTGCTGGGGGAGTAGGCCTAGCCCAGCAGGGCCTTCAACTCGCCAGCCGCAGCCGTGAGGATCTCCCGCGAAAGAGCCTCGTCGTTGACCGCACGCGACAGCGACACTGCACCCACCAGCGAAGACAGCGCCGAGAATCGGGCGACCGGCTGCAGTGGGTGGGGAACGTGAACGGCGCCGAGACCGTCTACGAGAGCGACCCCGGCGTCGACTTCGGTACGCGGCTGCAGCTGTGGCTGCTTTTCCCGTTCATCAGCGAGAGCCTGCTTTAGTCGCTGTTGTTGCCGTTGCCGTTCTTGCCGGCAGTTTCTTCACGAAGGTGAGATCCGGGTCCAGCGGCTTTCCATCGCGCGTGCGCAGGTCGATCTTCGGCACCGGCTTGCCGCTGTCGCGCTCGAGCAGCACCGAATGCCGCTCGCCCTTGGCGTACAGGTGCGCTTCGCCCCAGTGCCGCAGGCCCACCACCACGGGGAATAGGCCCTTGCCCTTGGCCGTCAGCACGTACTCTTGGTAGAGCGAGCCGTCGGAGGCGGGCACGAGGTCGAGCACGCCTTCCTGCACGAGATTTTTCAGCCGGTCCGACAGGATGTTCTTCGCGACACCCAGGCTCTGCTGGAATTCGCCGAAGCGCTTCATGCCGTCGAACGCATCGCGGATGACGAGCAGCGACCACTGGTCGCCAACGATCTCGAGCGCGCGTGCCATCGGGCATGCGTCGGTTTTGAGGCTTCTTCTTCGGGCCATGGCTTTTCTTCCTGCGTTGGGCGCGAGTTTAGATCGCAATGGCCGTTCGGTTGCAGAGTAAAACTGCAATGACTAGCATCAGCCTGAAGGAATCCCCACATGCCCTATCTCCAACTCGATGTGAACGGCCGCCACCCCGTGGCCGACAAGAAACGCCTCGCCAAGAAACTCAGCGAAACCTACGCGCAGATGATGAGCGTCGACATCCGCCGCATCAGCATCGCAATCCGCGAAGTGGGCGAGGGCGGCGTGTGGCGCATGGTGGACGGCGAGCCCGCCGAGGTGTCGGTGCTCATGTGCGACATCCGGCGCGGCCGTTCGGCCGAACTGCGGCTCGAAGTGGCCAAGGCGCTGTGCCGCGACTGCATCGAGATCCTGGGCCTGCGCGAAGACCGGCTCAACGTCGAGTTCACCCAGCATTCGGGCGACGAGATGTACCACCCGACGCTCGGCGGCTACAGCCCCGAGTGGTCCGAGGGCGAAGAAGCTCAGTGAGCAGCAGCCGCGTGTGCACGGTGCAGCCGTGAGAAGCGCGCGATCATCAGCGGCCCCAGCAGTGCGCCCAGCCCGACCGAACTCCACGCCGCCACCCAGCCGTGCGTGCTGCCCAGGCCGAAGCGCGTCTGCCCCCAGTCCAGCGCGAGGCCGAACACCCACGGGCTGAGCGCACACGCGCCGAAGCCCATCACCGAACGCACCGAATACGCCACGCCCAGCCGGTGCGGCGCCACCACGTCGGCCAGCGCGGTCGAGTAGACCGACGAATCCGCGATGGCGAGCAGGTTGTAAATGGCGGCGGCCGCAGCCAGAAGCCACAGCGGCCAGCTCCACATCCAGCCGAAGGCGAAGGACATGCACAGGCTTGCGACGGTGGCGATCATCATCACCCGCGCGCGGCCAAGCCGGTCGGAGGCTGCGCCGCCCGCGATGCTGCCGAACACGCTGACGAGGTGCGCCAGCGCGGCAAGCGCGATGCCCGCGCCTTGCCACGATGTCGCCGTGCCCGACGACGCCACCAGATAGGCCGGCAGCCACGCCCACAGCGCCATGAGCTCCCAGCAATGGAAGGCATAGGCCCAGTTGCCAGCCATCGCGGGCTTGTCGCGTACCGTGGCGGCCAGCGCGTGCCAGGTGCCTTCGCGGACCGCGCCAGGCACGGGCGCCGAAGGCGGCCGCATGCGGCGCAGCGCCTGCAGCGTCAGCAATGCGCCCGCCACGGTGCAGCCCGCCGCGACCAGCAGGCCCAGCCGCCAGTGCTGCAGATGGCTGAATGCCGCCACCACCGCAAGCGAGAGCGCATAGCCCATCGACGACGAACCGATGAAAAGGCCCATCGCACGCCCACGTACGGCGGGCTCGGTGTTGCGCGCCAGCAGCTGCAGGCCCGGCGTGTACGAGGCCCCCGCGCACAGCCCGGCCAGGCCGTAGAGCAGCATCGCCGAGAGATGGTCGCGCGCGAAGATGGCGAAGGCCAGTGCCGCCATCGCGCTGATGGCGCTGCCGGCGAAGAAGATGCGGTGCGGCCCGTAGCGGTCGGCCAGCAGGCCCACGGCGAACAGCGAGCTCATGTAGCCCACGTGCCAGGCGCTCTGGATCGAGCCGGCCTGCGCGGCCGTCATGTGCCAGTCGGCCATCATGAACGGCAGCACGCCGGAATAGGCGGTGACGATCATCGCCTGCAGCAGCCGGCTCGTGCACAGCAATGCCAGCCAGCCGCGCTGCGGGGCGGGCTCAGCGCAATGCACGTTGCAGGAGCACGGTGTCGACCCACTGCCCGAACTTGAAGCCGATGTCGCGCAGCACGCCGACCTGCTCGAAGCCCAGGCTCTCGTGCAGCCGCAGCGAGCCTGCGTTGGCGCTGTTGCCCACGCACGCCACCATCTGCGTGAAGCCGCCGTCGGTGCAGCGCCGGATCACTTCGCGCAGCAGCGCCTTGCCGATGCCATGGCCGTGCATGCCTTGCGCGACGTAGATCGAGTCTTCCACCGTGTGCCGATATGCGGAGCGGGCGCGGTAGGCGGTGGCGTAGGCATAGCCGACCACCTCGCCGTCCTTCAGCGCGACGAGGTAGGGAAGGCCGCGCTGGAGCACATCGGCGCGGCGCGCCTGCATCTGGTCGACGGTGGGTACTTCTTCCTCGAAGGAGCACAGGTCGTTCAGCACGTAGTGGCTGTAGATGGCCTGCACGGCGGCCATGTGATGCGGCTCGGCGTCGAGGATTTCAACGGTGGCGGAAGTGAGGCATGGAGATGACATGGCCCGATCTTGACGATCCACACTTGATAAGTGAAGCTTCGCTGAGCTATGCAAGGCATAAGAAATACTTTGGATAAATCACTGAATCTAGACCAGCTCAGGTCCTTCGGGCTGGTGATCGAAACCGGCAGCTTCTCGGCAGCGGCCGACCGGCTAGGCATCTCGCAGCCGGCCGTGAGCCTGCAGATTCGCCAGCTGGAGCGCCACTTGGCGGTGCGCCTCGTCGAGCGGGTCGGCAAGCGCGCGAAGGCCACGCCAGCGGGCATGGAGCTGCTGCGCCACGCGCAACACATCGAGACCGCGGTCGAGAACGCCGTCGATGCATTGGCCGACCATGCCAGCGGCATCGCGGGCCGCGTGCGGCTGGGCACTGGCGCGACGGCCTGCCTGCATTTCCTGCCGGCCGTGCTGCGCGGACTGCGCGAGCAGTTTCCGGAGCTGGGCGTGGTGGTCAGCACCGGCAACACCGAAGACCAGGCGCGCAAGGTGGAAGAGAACAGCCTCGACCTCGTGCTGGTCACGTTGCCGGCGGCTGGGCGTTCGTTGACGGTGATGCCGGTGCTCGACGACGAGTTCGTCGCAATCGGCCGGGCAGACCTCGCACCGCTGAAGGCGAGGGTGGCGCCGGCCGATCTGGGCGCGCTGCCGCTGGTGCTGTTCGAGCCCGCTGCCAACACGCGCAAGCTGGTCGACCGCTGGTTCGCCGCCGGTGGCCTGCAGCCGCAGCCCGTAATGGAGCTGGGCAGCGTCGAGGCGATGAAGGAGATGGTGGCCGCGGGCTTGGGCTATGCCATCGTGCCCGGCATGTCGATGGTGGGCCGCGGCGCCCACCCCGAGCTGAAGACCAGCCGCCTGAATCCCCGCATGCACCGCACGCTGGCCGTGGTGATCCGGCGGGACAAGCCCGTCAACAAGGCCTTGCGCGTGGTGCTCGATGCGATCGTGGCGGCCGGAAAGAAGCCCGGCCGCCGCTGATCGATCTTCTTCGGTGCCGCGTTATTCCGGAACCGCAGCCAACGACGCACCACCGCGTGCCCGGCCCAGCGTACCGACGATGAGCGCAGCGATCAGCACCAGCACGCCGCTGAGCACCATCGCGCTGGAGATGCCGAAGTTGTCGACCGTCACGCCGCCGATCAGCGCGCCGGAGGCAATCGCCACCTGGAAGCCGCTCACCAGCAGGGCCTGGCCGGCTTCGGGTGCGTCGGGCACCGCTTCCATCATCCAGCCCGTGAGCGCCACGGGGATCAGGCCGAAGGCCACGCCCCAGATCACCACCACCACCGCGCCTGGCACGAAGCCGGAGCCGATCACCGTCGTCAGCAGCAAGGCAGTGGCGAGCATCAGCGCCGCCAGCAGGGTGGTGCCGCGCACGCTGCGCGCCACCAGGCTGCCGCCGACGAAGGTGCCGACGAAGCCCACCGCGCCGTAGACCAGCAGCAGTGTCGAGACCGAGTTGGGCGCCAGGCCGAACACCTGCTGCAGCAGCGGCTTCAGGTAGGTGTAGGCCGCGAAGTGGCCGGCGATGAAGAACAGCACCGCGAGCAGGCCGACCTGCGCCATGCGGCGCGTGAGCGGCGTCAGCAGGTCGCGTGCGCCGATGGCGCGCACCGGCGGAATCGCGGGCAGCAGCCACAGCTGCACCAGCAGCACGACGGCCGCCAGCGCACCGGTCACTGCGAACGAGGCACGCCAGCCGAACAGCGTGCCGAGGAACGAACCTGCCGGCACCCCGAGCACCGTGGCGGCCGACACACCGGCCAGCACCAGCGACATGGCGCGTGCCTGCGAGGCATGCGGCACCAGCTGCGTGGCGGCGGCGGGCGCAAAAGTCCAGAAGCCGCCGACGCACAGGCCGAGCAGCAGGCGCGCCACCAGCATCGTGCCGAAGTTGGGCGCGAAGGCGGCGAGCAGGTTCGAGGCAATCAGCAGCGTGGTGAGCGCGATCAGCACGGTGCGGCGGTCGAGCTTGCCCGACGCCACGATCAACGCCGGGCCGGCGAATGCGGCCAGCACGCCGGGCATGGTGACCATCAGGCCGGCCGTGCCGTCGGACACGTTGAGCCCGCGCGCAATGTCGGTCAGCAGGCCGATGGGCATGAACTCGGTCGAGACCATCGCGAAGGTGCCGACGGCGATGGAGCTGACGGCGAGCCATGCGGAGCGGGACGCAGGCACTGGTGCGGAGACCGGCGCCGGTGCAGCGAGGTCGTCGATGCACGGGTTGCTGCTTGGGGAATTCATCATGGGAAGCGGTCCTTGGAAGCATCGGCGACGCCTGGGCCAATGCTGGTGAAGAGGCATTGGAGTGTGCGAGCCGTCGCCTCCGCGACAAAGACGCCGGGGAGCAGTAGTCAGTTTCCCTGGGGCGAACAATCGACCCTTTTGATGGCTGTAGCCATCCGCGTATCCGTATTTGCTGGCTTTGCTGGCGCGGTCCGCAGCTACAGCACCCGGCCGTCGGCGATGAACGAGTCGCCGATCAGTACACGAAAGGCCGCACCCTGCGCAAACTTCGGTTGCGCCACGGCCGGCGAGAGGAATTCGACCTCCAGCGCCGCAGGCTTGCCGCGCTCCAGCGCATCGCCCGGTGGCACGACCCAGCGCGCCGAGAAGCCTTCCTTGTCGATCACCAGTGCGCAGCGGTATTCGCCCGGCGCAATCGGCACGTCCTGCGAGGGCAGCGCGGGCTTGCGGAAGGTGAGCTCGACGCGCGCATGCGGCGTGAAGGCGCCTGCCGTGTCGAAGCTCGGCGGCATGACGGCCGGCGCACTCGGCGCACGGCGCGGGCGCTTGCTGATGAGCCATGCAATCACGTTGCCGATGATCGGCACCCACAGCACCATCAGCAGCGTGGCGATGTCGCGCGTGGTGGTGCCGGGTGTCGCGTAGTGACGGACGACGGCGCCACCGACGGCCACGCACAGCAGGACGATGACGATGACCTTGCGGCGGAACTGGATCTTGGTGGTGCTCATGTTCTGGGTGGCGCCGCTTCGGGAAGCGATGGAATGTCGGATGCGTGATCGAGTCACGACTTCTGATGCGAGGTCTGGTTGCGAGTCTAGGGCCACCGCGAGTGCCGGCTCATCCCACCCGCAGCACCGCATCGGTCGGCAGCGCCTGCCAGTCGATCCATTCGCCCACCGCCAGCTGATGCGTGGAGGCGGCAGCGCCTTGCAGATCGCCCCATTGCAGCGTGAGCTTGCGCGCGCCGAGTCGCAGTGCGATCTCGAAGCCCGGCCAGTGCGCAGGCACGCGCGGCGTCAGCGAGAGCTGGCGACCCTTCACGCTCAGGCCCAGCAGCGTTTCGACCGCCGCACGGTGCAGCCACGCGGCCGAGCCGGTGTACCAGCTCCAGCCGCCACGGCCCACGTAGGGCGCGGCACCGTAGATGTCGCCCGCCATCACGTAGGGCTCCAGCTCGTAGGCCGGGCCGCGCTCGGGGTGCTGTGCGCGATGGGCAGGGCTCAGCCCCTCGAAGCTCCGCCACGCGGCCTCGTGGTCGCCCTGCAGCGCCTGCGCCATCAGCGCCCACACCGCGCCGTGCGAGTACTGCCCGCCGTTCTCGCGCACGCCGGGCGGGTAGGCCTGGATGTAGCCCGGGTTGTTGCCCGAACGCGCGAACGGCGGCGTCAGCAGGCGCAACAGGCCGGCCGGTTCGTCGTGCAGCAGTTTCTTGACGGATTCCATGGCCGGCCCCGTGTGCGCCGCGTCCGAGGCGCCCGACAGCACCGACCACGCCTGCGCAATCAGGTCGATGCGGCATTCGTCGTTGGACGACGAGCCCAGCGGCGCGCCGTTGTCGAAGAAGGCGCGGCGGAACCACGCGCCGTCCCAGCCCGCGTCGTGCAGCGCGGCGATCCAGCCGGTGCGTGCCGCGGTCCAGCGCGCGGCGCGTTCGTGCTCGCCGCGTGCCTGGGCCAGCGGCGCAAACTGCGCGACCACGCTGCACAGGAACCACGCGAGCCACACCGATTCGCCGCGGCCTTCGTTGCCCACGCGATTCATGCCGTCGTTCCAGTCGCCGGTGCCCATCAGCGGCAGGCCGTGCACGCCGGTCTTCAGGCTGCGGTCGATGGCGCGCGCGCCGTGCTCGAACAAGCTGGCCATCTGGCCGCTGCGCTGCGGCGCGTAGTAGGCGTCTTCGGCACCGTCGGGAATGGCGGGGCCTTCGATGAAGCCGGCCATCTCGTCGAGCAGAGATGCATCGCCCGTCACCTCGACATAGTGCGCCGACGCGTACGGCAGCCACAGCAGGTCGTCAGAGAAATGCGTGCGCACGCCGGCACCGCCGGGCATGTGCCACCAGTGCTGCACGTCGCCTTCGGGAAACTGCCGCGCCGCGTTGACCAGGATCTGCTCGCGCAGCCGCGCCGGGTCGGTGAGCGCGAAGGCCATCGCGTCCTGCAGCTGGTCGCGAAAGCCGAAGGCGCCGCCTGCCTGGTAGAAGCCCGCTTTCGACCAGAGGCGGCAGGCCAGCGTCTGATAGATCAGCCAGCGGTTGACCAGTGCGTCGAACAGCGGATCGGGCGTGCGCACCTGCAGGCGGCCGAGCAGCTCGTCCCAGAAGCCGCGCACCTGCGCCAATGCTTCGGGCACGTCGCGCTGGCGCCAGCGGCGCGCGAGCTCGAGTGCGGCGTCGGCGCTGTCCGCGTGGCCCAGCACGAAGGTGAAGCCCGCGGTACCGCCGGCCGCCACCACGAACTCGCCGCCGATGGCCGCGCAGGCGTCGAGCCCGCTGCCGGCGCGCCGTGCGAGCGTGTCGGGTACTTCGACCATGCCGCGATCACCGAAGAATTCATTGCGGTCGCAGGTCCATTGCGTGGCACCTTGCAGCCCCGCCAGCAGCAGGAAGGCCGTGCTGCCGCCGAAGCCCGCGCCCGATTCGCGCTGCTGGCCGAACACTGCCGGCTGGTCTTCCGGCTTCCAGCAATGCACGGTGCGCCGCGTGCCCCGCGCGTCGCCGAGCTGCCACTCGGCCATGGCCAGTGCGCGCAGGCGGCGCGTGCCGGTGCCGCCGTTTCGCACGCGCACATGCACGAGCTTGACGGCCTCGTCGCGGTCCGCGAAGAAGGTGGTTTCCAGCGCGAGATCGTTCGCCTTGTGCTCGAACACCGTGTAGCCCTGTCCGTGCCGAACACGGTGGCGTGCGCTGCCCGCGCTGCCGCCGGCAGGTGTCAGCGGCAGCATCTCGCGCGAAGCAAGGTCCTGCAGCAGGTAGTGCTCGAAGGCCGGGTCCTGCACCGGATCGTTCGACCACGGCGTCACCTGGTGCATGCGGCTGTTGCCGGCCCAGGTGAAGCCTGTGCCCCACTCGGACACCTGGAAGCCGAAGCCCGCATTGGCGATGACGTTGATCCACGGCCGTGGCGTGCGCCGGCCCGCGCCGACCTCGAAGCGGAACTCGCCGGAGCCGGCGTCGAAGTCGCCGGTCGGGGCGGTAGCCGATGGCGTCGGGGCAGGGCGCGGCAGCAGGGGCACGCCCGGCAGTGCGGCGGCGTCATTGACCATCGATGCCGTGTCGTTGCGGGCCTCGTGCAGCGCAGCCACCTGCACTTCGAGCGGGCGCCCGTCGGCCGTGAAGACCGCGCGCGCCAGGCTGGAGAACGCGGCCTTTTCCGAGGGCACCACGTCCTGGTCGCGCAGCAGGTAGAAGCCGGCCGTGTCGTTGCGCGGAAAGCTGTTCTGCGTCTGCTGCGC
This sequence comes from Variovorax sp. F042, assembly GCF_057814215.1. Taxonomy (NCBI): domain Bacteria; kingdom Pseudomonadati; phylum Pseudomonadota; class Betaproteobacteria; order Burkholderiales; family Comamonadaceae; genus Variovorax; species Variovorax sp. F042. The sequence goes on along the minus strand of NZ_JBVASX010000002.1, from coordinate 374,269 downwards.
GACGCGCGCGCGCAGGCTTTCTATTTCGCGCTGCAGCGGCATCAGGTACGAGTTGGGCTCGCTGTTGAGCACCACCAGGTCGCAGGCCACGCCGCCGAAGCCCCACCAGGGCTGGGCGCGCAGCAGCGTGTTGATGAGCCCCATGCCGATCATCGAATGGATGTGCACCAGCACGATGGGCTTGTCGCCCGAGATGCCGAAGCGCCAGATCTGCCGCAGGTCGATCAGCCCGCGGTCGCGCATGACGCGCGGCGTGGTGTAGGTGAGGATGGTCGTCAGGTCCTGCAGCGCCAGGTTCTGCGCGGGCGCGATGCTCAGGTCGCGCAGCCGCACCTGCGCCAGCGTGGCGGCCATGCGGGTGGCGCGCTCCACGTGCATCGGCTGCATGTAGCGGTCGATGCCGGGCATCAGCGCATCGATGTTCTTGTCGGCCGCGGTGGCAAAGCTCAGGCGCGCGGTGGCACCGGGCGCAATCGACAGCCGCACCCGCAGGCAGGCGATGGGGTCGAGCCCGTTGACCTGCTTGCCGTTGGGCGTGAGCGGCTGCGCGTCGAGCGCGGGGTTGGCCAGCGTGCGGTTGCGCCCGATGAAGGCGCGCCGGTCGGTCATGCAGTCGACCGAGAGCACGTGCGCGTCCGCCGAGGCCAGGAAGTGCGCGGCGGCCATCACCGCGTCGCCATGCAGGCGCGGCTTGCGCGACATCAGCAGCGCGCGCCATGCGGGCTCCCAGCGCGACTCGACGAACAGGTTGGCGAAGGCCGGATGCGCCTCGTCGGCCTTGGGGTTCGACAGCACCGGCTCGAAGTACGAGACCAGTTCGAGCGTGCGCGTTTCCTCGCCCGAGTTGTGCAGCGTGATGTTGCGCAGCTCGGTGTCGTCCTCGGGGCTGATGAGCACAGTGGTACGCACCTGCAGGCCGGGGCCGGTCGCGTCGAACTGCACGTGGTCGGCAAGGAAGCGGGTGCGGTAGCGCCAGCCGTCGCCCGGCGCGGGCAGGGCGGTGAGCGAGGTGAGTTCCTGGGTGCCCTCGTCGCGCACGAAGAAGAAGGTGCCATAGCTGTCGCGCAGCGGGTCGTCGCGCCAGCGCGTCACGTTGAACGAATGCCAGCGGCTCACACCGGCGCCGTTGGCGCGCAGGGCAACGGTGTAGCGGCCGTTCGACAGCAGGTGCGTGGGCTGGAAGCCGGGCGCCATCGGGTCGACAAGGCGGGGCTGGAACAGCGGCGCCAGCTCGGCCTGGCTGGGCTCGGGCGGCGTGCGCGGATCGGCGCTGCCGATGATCTGCCGCGGCGTGCGCTCGTGCAGCAGCGACTCGTGCGCCTGCACCAGCGCGGCGCTGCCGAACCAGCGGCGCGGCGCATCGGCGCACAGCACATTGCACAGCGCCACCAGCGACATGCCCTGGTGGTGCGCCATGAAGTTGCGCACCACGGTGAAGTCCTGCCCCTCGGGTTGGCGCGAGACGGTGAAGTCGACCGCGTCGTGAAAGCCGAACTCGCCGCGCGCGCCGAGCGATTCGAGCTGTTCCAGATTGATCACCGCCGCCCCGGGCGCGAACGGCGCGGCCATGGCGCTCGCATAGGGCGCCACCACGCGGTCGGTGGGCGGCGTGCGCCGCAGCGCGAGGCGCGGCACGCCGAAGGGCGAGTACTGGTAGGCCAACGAGTGGTCTTGTGCGAAGTAGGCCGATTCGGAAACGCCCCACGGCAGGTTCTGCGCCCGCCCGAAGGCCTGCTGCTCGGCGATGGCGGCGGCGTTGGCCACTTGCAGCAGGCCGTCGGTGGGCTCGGTCATCACCAGCGCGGGCATCACGTACTCGAACATCGAGCCCGACCACGACTTCAGGCTGGGCCGGAAGCCCACCAGAAGGAACGGTCGGCCCAGTGCCATCCAGTGGCGGCGCGGCACGTCGCCCTTGGCAATCGCCAGGAAGCTCAGCAGCCGCGATTCGGAAGCCAGCAGGTCGTAGTAGCTTGCGTCGAGCACGTTCTCCTCGACCCGCAGGCCGATATGGAACAGGTGACGCTTGGGGTCGTAGAGGCCGCTGAAGTCCATGCCGGCGTGCAGTGCGTCGCAGCGCACGGCCAGTGCTTCGAGCGCGGGCGCTTCATGCGGCTGGCAGCCTTCGGCGGCGAAGGCGCGGCAGGCCTGCGCCACGGCCACGAGGTGGCCCGCAAAGTTGCCGCTGTCCACGCTCGACACGTAATCTGGCGGCAGCGGCTTCAGCGTTTGCGTGTCGTACCAGTTGAACAGGTGGCCGTCGTGCTTCTGCATGCGGTCCACGCTGTCGAGCGTGGCGGCGATGCGGGCGAGCAGGGCGGCGGTGTCGATCCACCCGAACTCGCGCGCGCAGCAGGTAGCCAGCAGGTACATGCCGATGTTGGTCGGCGAGGTGCGATGCGCGACGGTGGGTTGCGGCTCCAGCTGCAGGTTGTCGGGCGGCAGGTGGTTGTCGTCCGGACCCACCACGTGCTCGAAGAAGCGCCATGTGTCGTGCGCAAGCTTTTCGAGGTAGGTGCGCTGGTCGGTGCTGAGCGGGTCAGGTGCCTTTGCTTCAGAACGGCTGCCCCACCAGGCCGCGACCGGCGCCAGCGCCCACAGCACGAACAGCAGCGTGCCGATCACGGGGTATGCGCTCCAGTGCGCCGCCACGGCGAGCGCGAGGCACGCCACGCTGCTCGCGGCGGCATTGCGCACAAAGGGCGCGAGGCGACCGCTCGATTGCGCCTGCGCCTGCGCGGCCGTGGTCCATTCGAGCAGATGCCGGCGGCTGACCACGAGGCGCCATGTCGCGCGGAACCATGCGTCGAGCAGCAGCCGCGTCTGCGCCGCGAGTTGAACGAACTGCCAGGCCGCGCCGGCCATGGCACGCAGCAGCTCGACCGCGCCCACGTCGAAGAAATGGCGCAGCTCGATGGCGCGGCGCGTGGGCACCAGCCCGGCCAGCGCGCCGAGCAAGGGCCCGAGTGTGAGCGCCGACGCCACGGCCGCCAGCGCCCAGCCCAGCGGCATGGCCTGCGTGAAGATCACCAGCACCAGCAGCGCGAAAGAAGCCGGCACCACCAGTGAGCGGCGCAGGTTGTCGCTCATCTTCCAGAGACCCAGCGCATCGATGCCGAAGCGGCGCGCGCGCCACATCAGCGGCAGCAGCTGCCAGTCGCCGCGCACCCAGCGGTGCACGCGCGACGCCGCAACGCCGGCATGGTGCGGATGGTCCTCGACAAGTACGACGTCGCTCACCATCGCGCAGCGCGCGACCGTGCCTTCGAGCAGGTCGTGGCTGAGCACTGCGCCGTCGGGCAGGCGGCGATCGAGCGTGGCGTGCAGCGCACGCACGTTCAGCAGGCCCTTGCCGGTGAAGGAGCCGCTGCCGAACACGTCCTGGTAGATGTCGGAGGCGCCGCTGCCGTAGGGGTCTAGCCCGCACTGGCCGGCGAACACCCAATGGAAGAAGGAGCGCTCGTGGCGCTGCGGAAACGGCGTGACGATCCGCGGCTGCAGGATGCCGAAGCCGGCGACCACGCGCTGGCGTTGCACGTCGATTTCGGGCGCGTTGAGCGGATGCGCGGCAATCGACACCAGGTCGCGCAGGGCGCCCGGCGGCAGGCCGGTGTCGCTGTCGAGCGTCAGCACATACGGCGTGCGGCCGGCGGCGAGCCGCAGGCCCGGTGCGAGCGGCAGGAAGCCGCTGGCGTCACCGGCTGCGAGCAGGCGCACCAGCATTTCGAGCTTGCCGCGCTTGCGTTCCCAGCCCATCCAGCGCTGCTCGGTGTCGCTCCAGCTGCGCGGGCGGTGCAGCAGCAGGAAGCGTGGCGCTTCGCCTGGCGCCACGGGGTATTTGGTGTTGAGCGCGGCGATGCGCTGCAGGGCGTCGTCGAGCAGGGGGCCGTCTTCGGGCAGCGAGGCCAGCGGTGCATCGGCCCAGTCGGTGAGCAGTGCGAACTGCGCATTTGTTTCGCGGTTGGCGAGCCAATGCAGTTCGAGCCGGTGTGCGAGCTGCGCGTTGTTCGCGGTCGAACCCAGCAGCGTGGGCATGACGACGAGCGCGCGGTGCCGCTCGGGAATGCCGTTCGCAAAGTCCAGGCGCGGCAGGCCCTGCACTCGCACCGACTCGGCCATGATGCGTTGCGCAAGCGCGAGCAGCGCTTCGGACAGCGGCCACGCCAGAAGGACGAGCGCCAGCACGGTGGTCCAGTCTTCGCGGTGCGGCAGGCTGTGCACCACGGCGAACAGCAGCAGCGCGGTGCCCAGCGCAACGGAGCCGACGTAGACGGGCAATCGCCAGCCGCGATGGCTGCGTGCCTGCCGCGTGTCGGGCGCCCGCCCGGCACGGCCCGCATGACCGTTCGATTGCAGCGCCGCGATGAGCGCGGGCCGGCCCTGGCCGAAGAGGTAGTAGCCGGCGGTGCCGTCGGCGCGGTCGGTCTCCGCGCCCGCGTCGTCGGCCGGCGCGCTGGCGGCCAGTTGCACCACGGCTTGCGCGATGGCGCGCTCGGGCTGTTCGCTGCTGCGCGCCACTTGCTCCATCGCATGCGTGATCTGCTGGCGCGTGAGTTCGCTCTCGTTGGCGAAGCTCGGCAGTTCGCGCAGCACACGCAGCGAACGGCTCACGGGCTCGATCAGGTCGCTCCACTCGACCTGGCCGATCATGTGCAGCGTGGTGATGATGTTGCCGACCGTGAGATTGGCGGCGGCCTGTGCGTTCTGCGCTTCGCCGATCAGTGCCGGCCCGTTGGGGCAGTGCTGCTCGGTCCAGCGCACCAGCGCGGGCATGTCTTCGCCGTGCTCGACGGGCAGGCGCTGCCACAGCTGCGTGAGGTAGTTGTCCTGCAGGCCGTGGCTTTGCAGCGCGCGGTAGAGCACGTCGAGGTCTTGCACCGAAAGGTGCGGCGCGGCGTCCCATGCGGCATGCGCAATCTCGCGCGCCACCTTGTTCTCGGCAATGCTCTCGGCCACGCGGCGCAGGTTTTCGAGCAGCACCACGCGCAGGGTGGTGGGCAGCGCCCACAGCTCGCCGAGCGTGAGCTCGTCGATGTCCTGATAGGCATTGAGGAAGGCGGTGAACAGCGTCTTGTTGAGCACGCTGTCGGTATGGGCCACGTAGGCCCATGCAATGCCGTACACGCGCGGCAGCCCCGCCAGCGGCGGCGCGGCGAGCTTGGGCAGGCGCGCGTAGTAGCTGCGCGGCACGCCGTCGTGAATCTGCTGGAGCTGCGCCTCGACCAGGTGGAAGTTGTCGAGCAGCCACTCGGCCGCGGGCGACACGTAGCGCCCGCTGAGCGAGATCAGCGCGATGTAGTCGAAGGCGTTGCGCAGCGACGCGAGGTTTTCGTCCACGCGCGGAAAGAAGGGCGCGCCCTCGCGCGCGAGGCGGCGGTCTTCTTCCACCACCTGGGCGCGGGCGAGGCTATGGCCGTGCTGCTCGAAACGCTGGATGCCGAAGAGTTCGGCGCGGATCGGTGCGGCTACCGGATCATGCGGGCCGAGCAGCAGCGCCCGGGCGTACGGACTGAGTCCCTGGAGACGGTCGACGACGGCTGCGGCGCTCAAGCGATGGCGAAGAGACCGATACCCAGCACCACGGCCACGCAGGCGATCGTGACGATGCGGCCCGCAGCGAGCGCGCGCACCCGTTGCATGTGGCTTCGCAGCGAGAACCAGCGCCCGTGAGCGCGCGCGCAGTGGCGCATGTGGGAGGCCAGCGCCTCGGCGTCGTTGCCGACGAAGTCGATGGGCGAATGGGTGAGGGACTGCGGGACTGGCATGGCAACGGGCTCCTTGTAACGACTTCGAGCTGCCGCGCGATTGCGAGAACTGTGAACGTGTCCGACCGTACCCTTTTAAATGACCTTACAGGTGCCTGATTGCCGATGCCAGACGTAGGAAAGGGCGCCGAAGCGCCCTTTGCCGTGGTCGGAATGGGTGTGGTCAGCCCGTGTTGCGCAGCCCCGCCGCCACCCCGTTGATCGAGATGTGGATGCCGCGCTGCAGCCGCTCGCCGCCGTCGCCCGCGCGGTAGCGCCGCATCAGCTCGACCTGCAGGTGGTGCAGCGGGTCGATGTACGGAAAGCGGTGGCGCACCGAGCGTTGCATCTCGGCATTGCCTTCGAGCCGCTGCTTCGCGCCGGTGATGAGTGTGAGTGCGTCGGAGGTGCGGTGCCATTCGGCATCGATCATCGAGAACACCTTCTGGCGCAGCTTGCGGTCGGTGACCAGCTCGGCGTAGCGCGAAGCCAGCGCGAGGTCGCTCTTGGCCAGCACCATGTCCATGTTCGACAGCAGCGTGCGGAAGAAGGGCCACTGCTCGTACATGCGCTGCAGCAATGCCTGGCGCTCCTTCTTCCCTGCAGCCGTGCCCGCTGCGGCGAGGAACTGTTCGACGCCCGAGCCGAAGCCGAACCAGCCAGGAATGGTGAGGCGGCACTGGCCCCAGCTGAAGCTCCACGGCACCGCGCGCAGGTCGTCGATCTTGTGGCTGGGGTTGCGCGAGGCGGGGCGCGAGCCGATGTTGAGCTCGGCAATTTCGCGGATCGGCGTGGAGCCGAAGAAATAGTCGCCGAAGCCCGGGGTTTCGTAGACCAGCTTGCGGTACGCGGCCATGCTGGCGGTCGACAGTTCGCCCGCAGCCGAGAGAAAGGTGGCGGGCGCCGACTTGCCTTGCGGCAGCAGCGTGGCTTCGAGCGTGGCAGCCACCAGCGTTTCGAGGTTGCGCCGGCCGATCTCGCGGTTGGCGTACTTCGAGCCGATCACTTCGCCCTGCTCGGTCAGCCGGATCTGGCCGCGCACCGTGCCGGGCGGCTGCGCGAGGATGGCCTGGTAGCTCGGGCCGCCGCCGCGGCCCACGGTGCCGCCGCGGCCATGGAACATGCGCAGGCGAATGGGGTTGGCCTTCTTCTTGTTGAGCTCGTCGAACAGCGACACCAGCGCGATGCCCGCGCGGTACAGCTCCCAGTTGCTGGTGAAGATGCCGCCGTCCTTGTTGCTGTCGGAGTAGCCGAGCATCACGTCCTGCTCGGCGCCCGAGCGTTCGACGAGCGCCTGGATGTTCGGCAGCGCATAGAAGGCGCGCACGATGGGCGCGGCGTTGCGCAGGTCTTCGATGGTTTCGAACAGCGGCACCACGATCAGGTCGCAGGTCGCGTTGCTGTCCATCGCGCCGCGCAGCAGGCCCACTTCCTTTTGCAGCAGCAGTGCTTCGAGCAGGTCGCTCACCGTTTCGGTGTGGCTGATGATGTAGTGGCGGATGGCCGCGGCGCCATAGCGCGCACGCGAAACGCGGGCGGCAGCGAAGATGGCCAGCTCGCTCTTCGCAAGCGGCGAGTAGTCGGCGTCGGGCACGCGCAGCGGGCGGGCGTCGTCGAGCAGCCTGAGCAGCAGCGTCTGCTTGGCCTCTTCGGCGAGCGACGCATACGAGGGCTCGATGCGAGCGGTGGCCAGCAGCTCGGCGATCACCGCCTCGTGCTTGTCGGAGCTCTGGCGCAGGTCGACCGTGGCCAGGTGAAAGCCGAACACCTCGACCGCGCGAATCAGCGGCAGCAGGCGCGGCGCGGCAAGCACGGTGCCGTGCTTTTCTTCGAGCGATTCGGCCACGGTGCGCAGGTCGGCCAGGAACTCTTCGGCCGTGGCGTACGGGTTCTGCGGCGCGACGGCGTGGCGCGCGGCCTCGCCGCCGGTGAGCTCGCGCAGCGTGGCCGCAAGGCGCGCATACACACCGGTGAGGGCGCGGCGGTAGGGCTCGTCCTTGCGGTGCTCGTTGGTGTCGGGCGAGCGTTCGGCCAGCGCCTGCATCTCGACCGTCACATCGACCAGCGTGGCCGACAGCGACAGCTCGCCGCCCAGGTAGTGCACTTCGGTGAGGTAGTGGCGCAGCGCCAGCTCGCACTGGCGGCCCAGGGCGTATTCGAGCGTCTGGGCGGTGACGTTGGGGTTGCCGTCGCGGTCACCGCCGATCCACTGGCCCATGCGCAGGAAAGGCGCGACCGAAGGCGTGTGGCCGCCCTGGGCGAGGGCCTTTTCGAGGTCGGCGTAGACGCGCGGAATCTCGCGCAGGAAGGTGGCTTCGTAGTAGCTCAGCGAGTTCTCGATTTCGTCGGCCACCGTGAGCTTGGAAAAGCGCAGGATGCGCGTCTGCCAGATCTGCGTGACGCGGGTGCGCATCTGCGTTTCGTTCTCGGCAAATTCGAGCGGCGAGAGCGCATCCTTGCCGCCCGCATAGGCGCTCTGGCGCAGCCTGATCTCGTCGCGCACGGTGAGCAGTTGCGCGATGGCGCGCTCGGCATCGAGGATGCTCTTGCGCTGCACTTCGGTCGGGTGCGCGGTGAGCACCGGCGACACATAGCTGTGGGCCAGCGAGGCGACGATGTCGTCGGGCTTCACGCCGGCCTTGCGGATGCGCGCGAGTGCCGTTTGCAGGTCGCCCTCGACGCTTTCGCCGGCGCGTTCCGTTTCCGTGCGGCGGCGGATCTGGTGGCGGTCTTCCGCAAGATTGGCCAGGTGGCTGAAGTAGGTGAAGGCGCGAATCACGCGCACCGTTTCGGCCGCGCTCAGGCCCTTGAGCAGGTTCTTCAGCGCGCGGTCGGCGGCGTGGTCGGCGTCGCGGCGGAAAGCCACGGACAAGGTGCGGATCTTTTCGACCAGCGCGTAGGTTTCGTCTCCTTCCTGCTCCCGGATCACGTCGCCGAGGATCCGGCCCAGCAGCCGGATGTCGTCGATCAGTGGCTGGTCTTCGGTCTGGCGGCGCTTGGGGGGAGCAGGGGTCTTGCTGGCTTTCATTCGATGTTTGTCCTGGACTTTTTGACTTCTTGAATGGATGCGCCGCCTGCGTTGTTGCGGCGCAACATGCTAGCATTCCGGCGGTTTAGAACATGTACTTTTGGAACCGGTCTTGAGCAATATCGTGATCGCCACGCGCGAAAGCCGCCTGGCACTGTGGCAAGCCGAACACGTCCGGGCGCTTTTGCAAGAAAAGGGCCATACGGTCAGCCTGCTCGGCCTGACGACCACCGGCGACCAGATCCTCGACCGCACGCTCAGCAAGGTGGGCGGCAAGGGGCTCTTCGTGAAAGAGCTCGAGCTCGCGCTCGAAGAAGGGCGTGCCGACATCGCGGTCCATTCGCTCAAAGACGTGCCGATGGACCTGCCCGAAGGCTTCGCGCTGGCCTGCGTGCTGGAGCGCGAAGACCCGCGCGACGCGCTGGTCTCCCCCCGCTATGAATCGCTCGACGCGCTGCCGCAGGGTGCGGTGGTCGGCACTTCGAGCCTGCGCCGTGTGGTGCTGCTGCGCGCGCTGAGGCCCGACCTGCGCATCGAACCGCTGCGCGGCAACCTCGACACCCGCCTGCGCAAGCTCGACGAAGGGCAGTACGACGCCATCGTGCTGGCGGCGGCCGGGCTCAAGCGGCTGGGGCTGGAAAGCCGCATCCGCGTGGCCTTCGATCCCGACACCATGCTGCCGGCCGCCGGGCAGGGCGCATTGGGCATCGAGGTGCGCGCGGACCGTACCGAACTCATCGAATTGCTGCGCTCGCTGGCCCACCAGGGCGACTGGCTTTCCACCGCCGCCGAGCGCGCTGTGAGTCGCGCGATGGGCGGCAGCTGCTCCATGCCGCTGGCGGCCCATGCACGCTGGCAGGCCGACGGCGCGCTGCGCATCGACGCCGCTTGGGGCGATCCGGAGGGCAGCGCGCCGCTGGTGAAGGTGCATGCGCTGGCGCAGGCCGGCGATTTCGCGCAGGCCGATGCGCTCGGCGAGCGCGCCGCGGCGCTGCTGCGCGACGCCGGGGCTCACTGAGATCGGTGGTCATCGTATGACCGCCCGCCCCGTCATCGTCACGCGGCCGGCGCGCGAGGCGGCGCAATGGGTGAGTGACCTGCGCGCCGCTGGGCTCGATGCGGTGGCGCTGCCGCTCATCGTGATCGAGCCGGTGGTCGATGCCGAACCGCTGCGCACGGCGTGGCGGCAGTTGGTGAATTACGCGGCGCTGATGTTCGTGAGCGCCACGGCCGTCGAGCATTTCTTCCAGCACAAGAACGCTGCCGATACGCTGGCAGGGCGCCGCTTCTGGGCCACGGGCCCAGGCACCACGCGCGCCTTGCTTCGCGCCGGCGTGCCGCTGGAACTCATCGACGCACCACCTCCTGAGGCCACGCGTTTCGACTCCGAAGCGCTGTGGGAGCGGGTGCAGGCCCAGGTGTCTGCCGGCGTGCGCGTGCTGATCGTGCGTGGCGGCGACGAAGCCGGGCACCCCACAGGGCGCGACTGGCTCGCCAATGAAATCGATGTCGCGGGCGGCCATCGCGACACCGTGGTGGCTTATCGCCGGTTGCCGCCGTCGCTGGATGTCGTACAACGTCGGCTGGCCATTGATGGCGCCGAAGGCCGCGCGATCTGGCTCTTCAGCAGCTCAGAGGCCATCGGCAATCTGCAGCGCGCGATGCCCGGTGTGCAATGGCACGCCGCGAGCGCGGTCGCCACGCATGCACGAATCGGCGAAGCCGCACGGGCCGCGGGTTTCGGGGCGTTGCGTGTATGCACACCACTGCGGGATGGGCTGATCGCGTCTATAGAATCCTTGGCATGAGCGCCGCGTCCCCGTCAGACGATTTTTCCTCTCCTTCCCCAACCGCTGCCACGGCGCCGGTGCCCGCCACGCTGGCACCGCACCAGACGCCGGCCGCACAGGCAGCAGGGGCGCTGATCCTCTCTCGCATCGCATTCGGCCTCGTGGCCCTCGTGGCGCTGGCCGCCTTGCTGATGACGATCGCGCTGTGGCAGAAGGTCGGCGGCATGAAGGAACAGCTGGCACGCCAGAGCGCCGATGCCATCGCGCAATCGATGGAGGCGCGCACGCTGGCCCGCCAGGCAAGCGACACCGTGCGCGAGGCCTCGGCCCGCGTGGCTCTGGTCGAAACCCGCGTGGCTGAAGTCGCGCTGCAACGCTCGCAGCTCGAAGAGCTCATTCAAAGCCTCTCGCGTTCGCGCGACGAGAACCTCGTGGTCGACATCGAGTCGGCCGTGCGCCTTGCCCTGCAGCAGGCACAGGTCACCGGCAGCGTCGAGCCGCTGCTGGCTGCGCTGAAGGCCGGCGACGTGCGCATCGCGCGCGCCGCGCAGCCGCGGCTGACGCCACTGCAGAGGGCCATGCAGCGCGATGCCGACCGCCTGCGCAGCACCGCAAGCACCGACAGCGCCGAAGCGCTGCAGAAGCTCGACGAACTGATGCGCGGCGTGGACGACCTGCCCACGCTCAACGCCGTTGCCGTGCGCGGCACCGGCACCAACGCCTGGCAGCCCGAGCCGATTCCCGCCGACGCGCCGTGGTGGCGCCGCGTGCTGCTCACCGTGCGCGGCGAGGCCCGCTCGCTGGTGCGCGTCGGCCGCATCCAGAGCCCGGAGGCGATCCTGCTGGCGCCCGAGCAGTCTTACTTCCTGCGCGAGAACCTGAAGCTCAAGCTGCTCAATGCGCGCCTGTCGCTGCTGTCGCGGCAAATGGAGGCCACGCGCGGCGAGCTGTCGCAGGTAACTGCCTCGCTCAACCGCTATTTCGATCCCGCATCGCGCCGCACCCAGGCCGCCGCCACGCAGCTGCAGCAGCTGCAGGCGCTGGTGAAGACGTCCGAGCCGGTCCGCATCGACGACACGCTCGCGGCACTGGCCACCGCCGCAGCAGGACGCTGATCGGACATGCGCGCCGCAATCTGGCTCCTCGCGCTGTTCGCTGTTGCAGCAGCAGTCGCTCTTTTCGCAGGCAACAACCAGGGCACGATCACCGTGTTCTGGCCGCCCTGGCGTGTCGACCTGTCGCTGAACCTCGTGCTCGTGATCCTGCTGGTGGCCTTCGTGCTGATGCACGTGGCTTTGCGGGCACTGGCAGCACTGTTCTCGCTGCCGACGCAGGCGCGCCAGTGGCGGCTGCAGCAGAAGGAGCGCACGCTGCATGCAGCCTTGCTCGATGCGATGGTGCAGCTGATCTCGGGTCGCTTCTCGCGTGCACGCAAGGCCGCGCAGGCCGCGCTCACGCAGGAGAAAACGCTGTCGGCGCTCGGCGCCAGCCTGCCGCAGGCGCAGCAGGTGCGCGTGCTGTCGCACCTGCTGGCGGCCGAGAGCGCACAGGCACTGCAAGACAAGCCAGCTCGCGATGCCCATCTGCAGCAGGCCCTCAACGAAAGCGCCGATCGCGCCGTGCTCGCCAGCCCGGAGACGCGCGAAGGCGTGCAACTGCGCGCGGCGCGCTGGGCGCTCGAAGACCGCGATGCAGCCGCGGCACTTGCGCGGCTCGAAGAACTGCCGCAAGGCGCGCAACGCCGCACGCTCGCATTGCGCTTGCGGCTCAAGGCGGCACGGCAGGATCGCCGCACGCTCGAAGCGCTCGAAACCGCGCGCCTGCTGGCCAAGCACCGCGCCTTCTCTGACGCCGCGGCACAGAGCATCGTGCGTGGGCTGGCGACCGAGCTGCTGACGGGCGCACACGATCCGGCACAGCTGCTTCGCGCGTGGACTGAGCTCGATGCCAATGAGCGCGACATGCCCGAAGTGGCGATTCACGCTGCCCAACGGATGGTCGCGCTGCGTGGCGACCTTGCTCTGGCGCGCGGCTGGCTGCTGCCGGCCTGGGAGCGCATGGTGGCCAACCCACGCGCGCTCGGCGATGCGCTGCGCGTCAAGCTGGCGCGTGCGCTCGAAGCAGGGCTCGACTCGGTCGATGCCGACTGGCTGGCGCGCATCGAAAGCGCGCAGCGCAACAACCCGCGCGACCCGAACCTCCAATACCTCGCAGGCATGGCCTGCATGAAGCGCCAGCTGTGGGGCAAGGCCCAGCAGCTGTTGACGCAGGCCGGCCTTGGGCTGCAGGACACCGATCTGTACCGCCGTGCCTGGCTCGCCTTGGCCCAGTTGGCCGAAGACCGCGACGATGCAGAGCAAGCCGCCGAGGCGTGGAAGCGCGCGGCGCAGATCGAGAACACCTGAGCGTTTTCAGGGGCAGGACCCTTCAGCCTTCAGGCCCGATGACCGCGCCAGTGGTTTGCCACTGCCGAAGATCAGCAGACTGACGCCGGCCAGCACCCAGACGCCGACTCCCCCGTAGAGCATCACCAGCCCGAAGCTGTTCACCAGCGCCGCATGCACGACGGCGCCGGACGGGTCTGCCTGCGACAGCGCCGGAAAGCCTTCGGCAAGCGATGCGAAGTTGCCGGCCGCGATCTTTTCCGCCAGCGCGCGCAATTGCATTGCGTCCAGCGATGCCGACAACGCGCCGCGCAGATGCGCATGAACGCCTTCGAGCAGGATGAAGCCCATCAGCGCGATGTTGATGGCCAACGTGATCAGCCGTGCGCTCATGTCCATGCCCGAGGCCATGCCCGCGCGCGAACTCGGCACCGAACCGGTGGTGGTGTTGGTGACGGGCGTGTTGGTCAGGCCCAGCCCGATGCCGGCCAGCAGGCAGCCGGGCAACATCGTCATCCAGCCCGCGTGAACCATGCCGCTGCCATAGCGCATTGCAATGAAGCCGAGCCCGATGACGAACAGGCCCGCGGGAATGACCGCGCCGGGCCGGTAGCGCAGCGACAGCCGCTCGGCCAGCGGCGGCAGCACGAGCGTGGGCAGCGTGTAAGCCAGCAGTGCCGAGCCGGCCGTGACCGCGTCGTAGCCCAGCGCGCCCTGGAAGTAGATGGGCAGGTAGATCATGAACGGCCAGAAGCTGAAGTTCATGCCGATGGAGCCGATGATCGAACCCGAGAAATTGCGAATCTTGAAGACCGAGAAGTCGAACATCGGATGCGGGTTGATCTTTTCCACCCACAGGAAGAGCGCGAAGCTCGCGGCCGACGCCGCGATCACGCCGATGGCCAGCGGGCTCGCAAAGCCGAGACCCGGCCCCTGCGTGATGAAGTACGTCAGGCCCAGCACCGCAAGCGACAGCGTGACGATGCCAGGCAGGTCGAGCTTTTGCGCATCGGGGTCGCTCGACTCTTCCACGCTGCGGAACACCAGGGCAACGGCCACCGCCGCCAGCGGCACATGGACCAGGAACACCCACTGCCAGTTCGACAGCGCCACGATGGCACCGCCGATGATCGGCCCGAACCCCAGGCCCATGCCGAAGACCACGCCCCAGATGGCGAAGGCCTTGCTGCGTTGCTTGCCTTCCTGGAACTGGTGCGAGAGCACGGCGAGCTGGCAGATCAGCATCGCGCCGCCGCTCAGGCCCTGGAGGAAGCGCGCGACGATCAGCACCGGCGCGCTCTGCGCCAGCCCGCAGGCCAGCGAGGTGAGGCCGAAGAGCACCACGCCGACGACGAGGAGGCGCTTGCGGCCGTAGCGGTCGGCAAGCGTGCCCGCGGCCATCAAAACCGTGGTGCAGGCGATGGTGTAGGCGTTCATGATCCACTGCATGTCGCTGAAGTCGGCGTGCAATGCCTGTTCGAGCGTGGGAAGAATGACCGGCACGCTGGAGATTTCCAGGCCGAACATCAGGGCAATGAGGCAGATCGCGGCCAGCGCGACCCGGTTCTTGCCGGTATGGGAGAGAGGCATCGGAAGTCTTTCGGGAGTCTTTGGCAAAGAGGTCCGGGCGATTCTGGGGAAGGCCTCTTCATGATGGAAATGATTTAATTTCCTAGAATCCATGACGATTCATCATTGATTGGTTGCTTGCCATGGATTTCGACCCCGCGCTGCTGCGAGCCTTCGTGGCCGTCAAGGAAACCGGCGGCTTCACGCGCGCCGCCCAGCGGCTGCACCTGACGCAGTCGGCCATCAGCCACCAGATCCGGCGGCTCGAGGAACAAGTGGGCCGGCCGCTGCTGCATCGAACGACACGCCGCCTCACGGTGACGGAAGACGGCGAAGACTTCCTTCGCTATGCGCAGCAGATCCTCGACACGCTCGACACGATGACGCGGCGCTTTCAACCCTCGCTGATCTCGGGCGTGGTGCGCTTCGGCGCGCCAGACACCTTCATGGGCGACCGGCTGCCGCCGCTGCTCTCGCAGTTCGCGCGCTCGTTTCCCGCCACGCGCATGGAGGTCAGCGTGAGCATGCACCTCGACTTTCGCGCAATGATCAAGGCGGGCGAGCTCGACCTCGCGGTGGTGATGTCGCCGGCCGATTGCGAGGAGGGCACGCGCTTGCGGCGCACGCAACTGGTGTGGGTGGCGGCTGAGACTTTCGAGCCGCCCGCCGGCGCGTCGCTGCCGCTGGCGTACTTTCCGAAGCCCTGCGTCAACCGTGAACTGGCCGGCGCAGCGCTGGATGCGACGCCGGTCGACTGGCATGTGGTATTCACCTCCGCGAGCCAGCATGGCATTCGCGCGGCCGTGCTGGCGGGGCTGGCCGTGACGGTGCTCACGCGCGAGGACGTGGAGCCGGGCATGAAGATCGTCGACGGCCGCTATGGCCTGCCGCCTTTGCCGAACGTGGATTTTTCGCTGATCTGGAGCGAGGGCGGCAAGACGGAATGCGCCTGCCGGTTCGGCCAGCTGATCCTGGAGATGCCGGAACTGCCGGCGCACGACAAGGCATAAAAAAACGGCGCCACTGGCGCCGTTTTTACTTGGGAGCGTGTGTCGCTCAGAGGCTGCGTTGCTGCTCTTGCTCGAACGGCAGCGACATCGAACCGAGGTCGCGGCGGGTTTCGACCAGCACCAGCGGGCCCTCGTCGAGCACAACCACCGGCGGGCGTTCGCGCGGCACGTGCACCGGCTTCGGCTCGGCTTCGATGGCGGCGCGTGCTTGCGCGATGCGTTCGGCATCCGAATTGACCCACTGCAGGCCCGAGCTCTCGGCGATCTGCGCGAGCTCGTTCAGCGGCAGTTCGAAAGGCTGGACCTTGGGCAGTGCGCGGCCGTTGGCGGCGACAGGCGCCTTGGCGCTTTCGACGACGATCGGCGCAGCTGCTGCCACGACAGCCGGTGCCGGCGCGGGGCGCTCAGCGCGGACCTGCTGCGGTGCTGCCACGGGTTCTCGGACTTCCGGTGCCGCAGCGGCTTCGACTGCTTCGAAGCGTTCCGACGCCAGCGGCAGTTGCTGCTGCGGGGCTTGCTGCTGTGCATCGCCCGTGGCTTCCGTTGCGGCGCCTTCGGCGGTGGCTTCGGCTTCATCGCGCGGGCCGCGTTCGCGGCGGTCACGGCCGTAGCGGTCACGCGAACGGCCGCGGCGCTCGTCGCCTTCGCGGCGCGGTGCCTGCTCGTTGCTGCCGTTGATGCTGGCTTCGCCGCCTTGATCGACATCGGCTGCTGCGGCCTCGGCGCCGCGTGCATCCGCTTCGGCTTGAGGTGCGTCGTTGCGGCGTTCGCGGCGGCCGTCGTTGCGGTCGCTGCGTTCGCCACGCGGTGCGCGCTGCTCGTCGCGGCCGTTGCGGGGCTGGCGTTGCTCGCCTTGTGCGGCGCCTTCGCCGGCTTCGGCATTGTTGCGTTCGCGGGCGCCGTTGTTGTCGGCGCCATTGCGTTCGCCACCACGTTCACCGCGCTCGCCACGTTCACGGCGTTCGCCGCGGGCGCGGGGTGCGCGTTCCGCTGCGTTGCCTTCGTCGCCTGCAACGGCGCCGGGCGCCAGTTGCTGGGCTTCGAGGTTGACGTTGCCGTCGAGTGCTTCGGCCGGTGCGTTGTTGCGACCTTCGCGGCCTTCGCCTTCGCGGCGCTCGCCACGACCGTTGCGGCGTTGCTCGCCGTCGCGTGGTGCGCGCGCTTCACGCGGCTCGCGGGGCTCACGCTGCTCGCGCGGTTCGCGTTGTTCACGCGGCTGGTTGGCGGCGTCGTTGCGCAGTTCGCTGCTGCGGCCTTCACGGCCTTCGCGACCTTCACGGCGCTCGCCACCACGGCCGCCACGGCGTTCGCCGTCGCGACCGCCGGAGCGTCCGCCGTTCTCGCCGCGGCCTTCGCCGCCGCGGCCGCCACGGCGCTGTTCGCCGTCACGTGCGCCGCCGCGTGCTTCGCCGTCGCGGCCAGGACGGCCGTCGCGACGGGGCTTCGGTGCCTCGACCGGGATCGCGGACGGCGCAGGCGCCGCAGCGGGGGCCGGCGTGCCGCCGAACAGGTTCTTGATCCAGGCGAAGAAGCCGGTCTGCGCCGGAACCGGTGCGCTCACCACGGGCGGTGCGACCGGTGCGGGTGCTGCTGCGACAGGCGCACGCACTGCTTCGGGCTTGGGCGGCACCACGGGCGCGGGCGCATCGGGCAGCACGCCCTTGATGACCGGCGTCTGCTTGTTGGTGGGCTCTTGCGAACGGCGCGTGACCGAGGTCGGGTCTTCGATCTCGTCGGCCATCTTGTAGCTGGCTTCGATGTGGTCGAGGCGCGGATCGTCGTGCTTCAGGCGCTCGAGCTTGTAGTTCGGCGTTTCGAGCGTCTTGTTGGGCACCATCAGCACGGTGACGCGCTGCTTGAGCTCGATCTTCGCGATTTCGGGGCGCTTTTCGTTCAGCAGGAACGAGGCGACTTCCACGGGCACCTGCACATGCACGGCGGCCGTGTTGTCCTTCATGGACTCTTCCTGAATGATGCGCAGGATCTGCAGCGCGCTCGATTCGGTGTCGCGGATGTGGCCCGAGCCGCCGCAGCGGGGGCAGGGGATCGACGAGCCTTCGGAGAGCGCGGGCTTCAGGCGCTGGCGGCTCATTTCCATCAGGCCGAACTTGCTGATCGAGCCGAACTGCACGCGGGCGCGGTCCTGGCGCAGAGCGTCGCGCAGGCGGCTTTCGACTTCGCGGCGGTTCTTCGACTCGTCCATGTCGATGAAGTCGATGACGATCAGGCCGCCCAGGTCGCGCAGGCGCATCTGGCGGGCCACTTCGTCGGCGGCTTCGAGGTTGGTGCGGGTGGCGGTCTCTTCGATGTCGCCGCCCTTGATGGCGCGGGCCGAGTTCACGTCGACCGAGACCAGTGCTTCGGTGTGGTCGATCACGATGGCGCCGCCCGAAGGCAGCTGCACGGTGCGGGCGTAGGCCGATTCGATCTGGTGCTCGATCTGGAAGCGGCTGAACAGGGCCGCGTCGTCGCGGTAGCGCTTCACGCGGGCGGCATGCTCGGGCATGACGTGCGCCATGAACTGCTGCGCCTGGTCGTAGATGTCGTCGGTGTCGATCAGGATGTCGCCGATGTCGTGATTGAAATAGTCACGAATGGCGCGGATGACGAGCGACGATTCCTGGTAGATCAGGAAGGCACCCTTGCCGCCCTTGGCCGCGCCGTCGATGGCGGTCCAGAGCTTGAGCAGGTAGTTCAGGTCCCACTGGAGTTCGGACGCAATGCGGCCGATGCCAGCGGTGCGCGCGATGATGCTCATGCCCTTCGGGTACTCGAGCTGGTCCATCGCCTCCTTGAGTTCGGCGCGGTCGTCACCCTCGATGCGGCGCGAAACGCCACCGCCACGGGGGTTGTTCGGCATCAGCACGACATAGCGGCCGGCCAGCGAGATGAAGGTGGTGAGGGCCGCGCCCTTGTTGCCGCGTTCTTCTTTTTCGACCTGGACGGTGAGTTCCTGGCCTTCGCGGATCGCGTCCTGGATGCGGGCCTGGCTGGCAGACACGCCTTCGGCGAAGTACTGCTTGGAGATTTCCTTGAACGGCAGGAAGCCGTGGCGGTCTTCGCCGTAGTCGACGAAACAGGCTTCGAGCGAGGGCTCGACGCGCGTCACGACGGCTTTGTAGATGTTGCCCTTGCGCTGTTCGCGCCCTTCGATTTCGATTTCGTAGTCGAGCAGTTTCTGCCCGTCGACGATGGCCAGGCGGCGTTCTTCGGCCTGCGTGGCATTGATCAGCATCCGCTTCATGATGCGTTGTCCTTATATGTATCGTTCTACCGGCCCTTGATGGGCCAACGATGCACGGACGACGCCCGCGAAACCAGGGAATTGCCGCTTGGGCCCCGGATGCTGTTCACTGCCGCGCCAGGCGCGAGCAGGCCTCTCGAGCGTTAGCTCAAGAAGACAGCCGGGGTGGGGGCGCGTGGATGGGCGCGAGCCAGATTCGGTGTTGGTCAGCTATCTTTTTGATAGCTGGTTGCGCAAGAGTGGCGCACGCTGCCAACGATTCAATGCCTGAGGCCACTGGTCGAAACCAGGTTGGCCAGCGCAGGCACATTTGAATCAGCAGCATCAACACAACAAGGGACTCGCTTCGATCCGCCGGCAGCTTGGAAGCTGCAGGCTGGGTATTCCGTATCGGTGTTTCGTGGGTGTCGGCTTGACTTGGGTGCCTGGTCTGCCACTTTGCGCAATTGCGCGGGGTTTGCAGCTCGGCGCCAAAGCGGCATCGACCTCACAGCGCCGTCCTGGGTATTTGATGGCAGTGGACTAAACTTCTGTCTAATCAAGCACTTACATGACCGCGCTGGTGAAAAACATTATAGGTGCGAAGCAAGGCCCCGCGGCTGCTCCAAATCCCGCAGGCCAAAAAGCCCCAGGCGAAGCCGGGGCGCCGCATTCGGCCATCACATTCCTCACGGTCGACGCTGAATCTGCCGGGCAGCGGCTCGACAACTTCCTTTTCCGCCATCTGAAAGGCGTTCCGAAGACGCACGTCTACCGGATCATCCGGTCGGGCGAGGTGCGCATCAACAAGGGCCGGGTGCAGGCCGAAACCCGCATCGAGGCGGGCGACGTGCTGCGGCTGCCACCGATCCGCATCTCGCCGCGCGCTGAAGAGGGCGGCACCCCGCCGGCACCGGCGCGCGAATTTCCGGTGCTGCTCGAAGACGAAGCCGTGCTGGCCATCGACAAGCCGGCCGGCGTGGCCGTCCATGGCGGCAGCGGCGTGAGCTTTGGCGTGATCGAGCAACTGCGCACCGCCCGGCCCGCCGCCAAGTTCCTGGAACTGGTGCACCGGCTGGACCGCGAAACCTCCGGCATCCTGCTCGTCGCCAAGAAGCGCAGCGCGCTGGTCGCGCTGCAGGACCAGTTCCGCGAACGCGAAACCGGCAAGACCTATCTGGCGCTGGTCGAGGGCGCTTGGCCCGCCAACAAGAAGGTGCTCGACGCGCCGCTGGCCAAGTATTTGCTGCCCGACGGTTCCGGCGCTGGCGCCGGCGAGCGCCGCGTGCGCGTGGTCGCCAAGGACCATCCGGACGCCATGCGCGCCGTCACGCTGGTGCGGGTGCTGGCGCGGCTCTCGCTGCCGGGCGATGCCGCGCCGCTGTCGTTGCTGGCAGTGACTATCAAGACCGGGCGCACGCATCAGATTCGCGTTCACCTCGCGTCGGCCGGGCATCCGATTGCCGGCGACGACAAGTACGGCGAGTCCGAACGCCAGCGCGCATTTCAGAAACTCGGCCTCAGGCGCATGTTCCTGCACGCCTGGCGGCTGCAATTCAACCATCCGGCCAGCGGCGATCGCGTGGCGCTGCAGGCCGACCTGCCGCCCGAACTGCACGCGCTGATGCCGCCCGCCGCCCTCGAGGCACTGGCCCAACACCCCACTCCCACGGCCCATGACTGATTTTTCCAGACCTCTTCGCTTCGACCTGATTGCCTTCGACTGGGACGGCACGCTCTATGACTCCACGCGTCTGATCGTGCGCTGCATCCAGGCCGCGGTGATCGACGTCGGCGGCGCCAAGCCGAGCGAGAACGACGCCGCCTGGGTGATCGGCCTCGGCCTGGCCGAGGCGCTCGCGCGTGCGGCGCCCGACGTGCCGAAAGAAAAATACCCGGAGCTTGGCGCCCGTTACCGCTACCACTATCTTCAGCACCAGGACGACCTCGTGCTGTTCGATGGCGTGCTGCAGATGCTCGATGCCCTGCGCGCGCGCGGCCACAAATTGGCCGTGGCCACCGGCAAGTCGCGCCGCGGCCTCAATGAGGCGCTCAAGTCGGTCGCGCTGCGCGACCGCTTCGACGCCTCTCGCACTGCCGACGAAACCTTCGGCAAGCCGCATCCGCGCATGCTGCTGGAGCTGATGGAAGAACTCGACGTGCCGCCGGAACGCACCCTGATGATCGGCGACACCACGCATGACCTGCAGCTTGCGCAGAACGCCGGCTGCGCCAACGTGGGTGTGAGCTACGGCGCGCATGAACCCGCCAGCTTCGACGAATTCAAGCCGCTGCACATTGCGCATTCGGTGGCCGACCTCGAGGCGTGGCTCCTCGGAAACGCTTGAAAAAGTCCTGCCATGAGCGACGAAGAACACATCCCGTTGTGCAATGCCGCGGACCTGGTTGAAGGCAGCCTGGCCGTGCCCTTCGACGTGGTCTATGGCGGAGAAACCTGCCGCGCCTTCGCGATACGTTTCGAGGGGCAGCCGCATGCGTTTCTCAACCGGTGCAGCCACGTCGCGATGGAACTCGACTTCCAGCCCGACCGCTTCTTCGACGACACCGGCCAGTGGCTGCTGTGCGCGACGCACGGCGCGGTCTACAAGCCCGACACCGGCGAATGCGCGGGCGGGCCGTGCCGCGGCGGCCTCGTGAAGATCGCCTTGAGCGAGCATGACGGCGTAGTGCACTGGCATACTGGCTGGAACCTTCACCCCCTGACCTTCTGACATGACCGACCCGAACCGAACGGAACCCGCCGGGTTCGAACCATTTGAGCAGGCCCCTCCCACGAATATGGCCAAAGATCCCACGCAGCGCCCCGGTTGGGAGCGCGCCACCCTCGAAAAGCTGGCCTTCGCTTCGTTGAACGAACAGAAGGCCACGCGCCGCTGGAAGACCTTCGTGCGTCTGTCCTGGCTTGCCTTCTTCGTCTTCCTGGCGTGGTTCGCGCTCTCGCGCAGCGCGCCGAGCACGGCCAAGACCACGGCGCACACCGCCGTCGTCGAGATCAAGGGCGAAATCGCCAATGGCGGGGATGCGAGCGCGGAGTTCGTGGTCGCCGCGATGAAGACGGCCTTCGAGGACGAAGGCGCCAAGGGCGTGGTCCTGCTGATCAACTCGCCCGGCGGCAGCCCGGTGCAGGCCGGCATCATCAACGACGAGATCAAGCGCCTGAAGGCCAAGTACAAGAAGCCGGTCTATGCCGTGGTCGAGGAGACCTGCGCCTCGGCCGCCTATTACATTGCCGCCGCCGCAGACAAGATATATGTCGACAAGGCCAGCATCGTCGGCAGCATCGGCGTGCTGATGGACGGCTTCGGCTTCACCGGCGTGATGGAGAAGGTCGGCGTCGAGCGCCGCCTGCTGACCGCCGGCGAGAACAAGGGCTTCCTCGATCCGTTCAGCCCGATGAGCGATGCGCAGCGC
The DNA here is from genome assembly GCF_057814215.1 of Variovorax sp. F042. Lineage (NCBI taxonomy): Bacteria > Pseudomonadati > Pseudomonadota > Betaproteobacteria > Burkholderiales > Comamonadaceae > Variovorax > Variovorax sp. F042. The sequence goes on along the minus strand of NZ_JBVASX010000002.1, from coordinate 352,089 downwards.
GCGCACGCGCAGACGATGCTCAACCAGATCCACACGCAGTTCATCAATGTGGTGAAGGCCGGCCGTGGCGACCGCCTGAAGCTTGACACCCCCGGCCTGTTCAGCGGACTGTTCTGGAGCGGCGAGCAGGCTGTCGAATACGGCCTGGCCGACCAGCTGGGCAACGTCGACTACGTGGCCCGCGAAGTGATCAAGGCCGAAGAGGTGATCGACTACACGCGGCGCGACAACGTGGCCGAGAAGCTGGCCAAGAAGTTCGGCGCGGCGATGGCTGAAACCACGGTGCGCCTGATGCATACCGCGCCGGCCCTGCGCTGATCTCTTATTTGTTTTCGCCGCTGGCGGTGTAGCGCGCAGATGCCGCCAGCGCCGCGGCGAAGACCACGACGACATAGAGCGCGGCGGTCAGCGAGGTCGCCCGCGCCAGCAGCCCGATCACTGCCGGGCCTGCCATGAACCCCAGATAGGCAAGGGCCGAGACCGACGCAATGCCGCGTGCGGGCTCGATGCCCGGAACTTTCGCCGAGGCCGAGAACAGGATCGGGACTACGTTCGCAAAGCCGACCCCCACGCCCGCGAAGCCGACCAACGCCAGCCAGGGCAGGTCGGTGATGAGCACCAGCGCCATCGACGCCGCGGCCAGCAGGCCGCTGCCGAGCAGCAGCGTGCTCGGCGAGAAGCGGGCGCGCAGCGCGTCGCCGCCGAAGCGCGCCGCGGCCATCGCGGCCGAGAAGCTTGCATAGGCCAGGGCGGCCTGTTGCTGCGGGCTGCCGATCTCCTGCTGCATATAGAGCACGCTCCAGTCGTAGATCGCGCCTTCGGCGATCAGACCCAGTGCGGCGAGCACGCCCAGCACCGCGAGCGTGCCGCGGGGCAGCAGGAAGCCGTGATCGGCCTCGGTGGCGCCGCTGGTGGCGGGGCGGGGCAGCATGCGTGTCGAGGCTACGGCAACGAGCAGCACCATCGCGGCCGAGACCAGCAGCAGGTGCGCCTGCGCGCCGAGCCCGGCCGCCAGCGCGGCGCTGCCGCTCGCGGCACCGGCCATGCCGCCCAGGCTGAACATGCCGTGCATGCCGCTCATCAGGGGCGTGTCGCCGTGCAGTTCGAGTTGGGCGGCTTCGGTGTTGATCGAGACGTCGAACACGCTGGTCACGAGGCCGAAAGCCGCCAGCAGAACCAGCAGCGCGGCATAGCCGGGCATCGCGATCAGGCCGGCCAGCAGCAGTGCATAAATGCAGCCGCAGATGCCGGCCACGCGACGCGGGCCGTGGCGGCCGATCCAGCGGCCTGCACTGGTCAGGCCGAACATCGCACCGGCACCGGCCGCGAGCATCGCCAGCCCGAGCTGGGCTTCGTCGATGCCGTAGTGCGCCTTGACCGTGGGCACATGCACGCCCCAGGTCGCGAAGATGAAGCCGGCGGCAAAGAACTGCGCGCGCGATGCCCAGCGCGTGGCTGCGGTAACACCCACCATCGTCAGCGGCCGATCGCGAACACGGCGGGCAGGCGTTCGTCTGTGGTGGCTTGTGGCTTGGCGCGCCAGGATTTGACCGTTTCGCTGCGCACGTGGGCGGTGGCGAGCGTCAGGCCGTGTGCCACGGCGAGCCGGGTGTTGTGCTGCAGGGTCTGCACGAGGGCCTGCAGCAGCGCGGCGTTGCGATAGGGCGTCTCGATGAACAGCTGCGTCTGGCCCGACTTGAGCGCGAGCGCTTCGAGTTCGCGGATGCGGGTCTGGCGCTCGCCGGCGTCCTGCGGCAGGTAGCCGACGAAGGCGAAGTTCTGGCCGTTGAGTCCGCTCGCGGCCAGTGCGAGCAGCAGCGAGACCGGGCCGGTCAGTGGAACCACGGTAAGGCCCAGGTCGTGCGCGGCACGCGCCACCGAGGAGCCCGGGTCGGCCACCGCTGGCATGCCTGCCTCGCTCAGCAGGCCGATGTCGTGGCCTTCGAGCGCGGCGGCCAGCAGGGGGCGGGCGTCGAACTGGCCTGCGTGATCACCTTTCTTGTGCACTTCGCGTGGCAGTTCCTGGATGCTCTGCGCCTGCAGCGCAGCGGCCAGTGGCGCCACTTCGTCGATGCGCTTCAGGTAGGCGCGCGCGGATTTCGCGTTCTCGCAGATCCAGTGGGTGATGCCGGCGGCTGTCTGCAGCGTGCCCAGCGGGAGGGCGTCTTGCAGCGGGGCTTGCACGTCGCAACCGAAGTCGAGCGGCGCGGGAACGAGGTAGAGCTTGCCTTTTTGTTGTGTCACAGCAGATCGACCCCCGCGGCGCGCAGCATCTGGCAGGTGCGGATCAGCGGCAGGCCGACCAGTGCGGTCGGGTCGTCGCTGTCGATGGCGCTCAGCAGCGCGATGCCAAGGCCTTCGCTCTTGGCGCTGCCGGCGCAGTCATAGGGCTGCTCGGCCTGCAGATAGTGTTCGATGGCGGCGTCGCTGAGGTCGCGGAACACCACGCGCACGGGCGCGATGTCGCGCTGGACGAAGCCGGTGGCCTTGCAGACGACGGCCACGGCCGTCTGGAAGATCAGCGTCTGGCCGCGCATGCGGCGCAATTGGGCGGTGGCGCGGGCATGGTCGCCGGGCTTGCCCAGCGCCTCGCCGGCCAGGTCGGCCACCTGGTCCGAACCGATGACCACGGCTTCTGGGAAGCGGGTAGCCACGGCGTTTGCCTTTTCCAGCGCGAGGCGCACGGCCAGGTCGTGCGGCGTTTCGCCGGGCTGGGGCGTTTCGTCGACTTCCGGCGAGTGCACATCGAAGGGCAGGCGCAGGCGGGTGAGCAGTTCGCGGCGGTAGCGCGAGGTCGAGGCGAGGATCACGGTGCGTTGCATGGTGACGATTGTGCGTGAGCCGCCCAGAACTCTCAGGTATGCCCCAAGCCGGTGAAATGGCCGGCACGCTAGACTGGCGCGGATGAAGAGAGAATTTGCCCCCGAACGGCTCAATGTGCCCGGCTTTACCGCCGCTGCCGCCACCCTGGAAGCCGCCGATCCGGTTCCGAACTATGTACGCCTGGTCGCCGAACTGGCCGTCCCGGCGCCCGACGCGGTGGTCCGATGGGAGGCCCACGGGGAAGAGCGCCCCGGTGCGGATGGCAAGGCCGCGCCCTGGCTGCACCTGGAGGCTGAAGCCTCCGTGCCGCTGGTTTGCCAGCGTTGCCTGTCGCCGGTCGACACGCTGCTTTCCGTGGATCGCTGGTTCCGTTTCGTGGCCGACGAGGCCACTGCCGAGGCGCAAGACGAGGAATCCGAGGAAGACCTGCTCGTCGTGAGCCGGGATTTCGACCTGCGTGCCCTGATCGAGGACGAGCTGCTGATGGAAATCCCCGTCATGCCCGTCCACGATGTCTGCCCCACGCCGGTGCAACTTTCGTCCAGCGACGAGGACTTCAAGGCGGCTGAAGAGGCCAAGCCGAACCCCTTCGCAGTGCTCGGCGCGTTGCGTTCGCGCAAGCCCGAAGAGGGAAAGTAGCCCTTTCCCGCAGGCTGGGCTATAATCATGGGCTTCGCGCGCGCCGCCGTGAGCAGCAGTACAGATAAAGGCATTCCATACATGCCGTTAAATTTTTTGTATTGCCACCGCTTGAGCCCGCATCCAATCACTCACCTAACAGTCCAGGAGCCATCATGGCCGTCCAGCAAAACAAGAAGTCGCCTTCCAAGCGCGGCATGCACCGTTCCCACAATGCGCTGGTCGTGCCCGGCATCGCCGTGGAACCGACCACCGGCGAAACGCACCTGCGCCACCACATCAGCCCCAACGGTTTCTACCGTGGCCGCCAGGTGCTCAAGAACAAGTCTGAAGCCTGATCTCGCATTCCAAGGCCAAGGCCCGAAGCTACTTCTGCTGTAGCGTCGGGCCTTTGTTTTGATGGCTACGCCTTCTTCCCCCGAAATCACTGCTGCGCCTTCTGCAATCACGCTCGCCGTGGATTGCATGGGAGGCGATCATGGGCCGCGCGTCACGCTCGCGGCCTGCCGCGCGTTTCTCGAGCGGCACAGCGAAGCCTCGTTGTTGCTGGTCGGCGCGCCGGCCGCACTGGCGGGGTTTGCCGCGCATCCGCGTGCCCGCATCGTCGCTGCAAGCGAAGTGGTGGGCATGGATGACCCGGTTGAAATCGCCCTGCGCAAGAAGAAAGACTCTTCAATGCGCGTCGCGATCCAGCAGGTCAAGGACGGCGCCGCCCAAGCCGCCATCTCCGCCGGCAACACCGGCGCCCTCATGGCGATTGCGCGCTACCTGCTCAAGACGCTCGAAGGCATTGATCGCCCCGCGATCGCACCGCAGCTTCCTAATGCCAAGGGCGGGGCAACGACCGTGCTCGATTTGGGTGCGAACGTCGATTGCGACGCCGAAGACCTGCTCCAGTTCGCCGTGCTCGGCTCGGCCCTGGTGTCGGCGCTGACTGGCAATGAGGCGCCCTCGGTCGGCCTGCTCAATATCGGCGAGGAAGCCATCAAGGGCAGTGAAACGATCAAAAAAGCGAGCCAACTGCTGCGTACAGCTGCCAACTCCAAGGATCTGAACTTCTACGGCAACGTGGAAGGCAACGACATCTTCAAGGGCACGACCGACATCGTTGTCTGTGACGGCTTCGTCGGAAATGTGGCTCTGAAGGCCAGCGAGGGCGTGGCTTCAATGATCGGTGAATTCATTCGCGTCGAATTCTCTCGGAGCATTTTTACCAAGGTGGCGGCAATTGTTGCCTATCCGGTTCTAAAAGCGTTCAAAAGTCGCCTGGATCATCGTCGCTACAACGGCGCAGCCTTGCTGGGGCTGCGTGGCCTGGTTTTCAAGAGCCATGGCTCGGCTGACGAAGTGGCTTTCGGCCATGCGCTGGATCGCGCTTATGATGCCGCTCGCAACAACCTGCTCGATCGCGTGCGGGCCCGCATCGCCCACGCCGCGCCTTTGCTAGCGCGACAGGAACCGGCGGCGCCGGTCGACGCGACGGCCCTTCACGTTTGATGACCCCTTCTTATTCACGCATTACCGGCACCGGCAGCTATCTGCCCCCACGCCGCGTGACCAATGACGATCTCGCCAAGGATCTGGCGACGCGAGGCATCGAAACCTCCGACCAGTGGATCGTCGAGCGCACCGGCATCCACGCTCGGCACTTCGCCGCGCCGGATGTCACGAGCAGCGACCTTGGTCTTGAAGCGGCCCGACACGCCCTGGAGGCTGCCGGCCGTAAAGCCAGCGACATCGACCTGATCATCGTCGCGACCTCGACGCCCGATATGGTGTTTCCGTCGTCGGCCGCCATTCTCCAGAACAAGCTCGGCATTGCCGGCTGCCCGGCATTCGACGTCCAGGCGGTTTGCAGTGGTTTCGTCTACGCACTGACCGTCGCCGACGCGATGATCCGCACGGGCACAGCGCGTTGCGCGCTGGTGGTGGGTGCCGAAGTGTTCTCCCGCATCCTCGATTTCAACGACCGCACCACCTGCGTGCTGTTCGGCGATGGCGCGGGCGCGGTGGTGCTTGAAGCCAGCGAAGAGCCCGGCATCTTGGCCAGCGACCTGCATGCCGATGGCAAGCACGTCGGCATTCTTTGCGTGCCAGGCCACGTTTCAGGCGGCAATGTGCTGGGCACGCCGCTGCTGCACATGGACGGCCAGGCTGTCTTCAAGCTCGCGGTCCGCGTGCTCGAAGAGGCTGCGCGCGCCACGCTGGCCAAGGCCGGCAAGGTCGACACCGACATCGACTGGCTTATTCCGCATCAGGCCAACATCCGCATCATGGAAGGCACGGCGAAGAAGCTGAAGCTTCCGCGCGAGAAGCTGATCGTCACGGTGAACGAGCACGGCAATACTTCCGCCGCCTCGATTCCGCTGGCGCTCGACGAGGCCGTGCGCTCCGGCAAGGTGAAGAAAGGCGAAACGCTCATGCTCGAAGGCGTGGGTGGCGGCTTCACCTGGGGCGCGGTGCTATTGAATCTGTAGTGCGTTGCGTCGCCCTGGAAGAGGGCGGCCGCGATGCGAGATGGCGCATACAACAATGAAATCCTTTGCTTTTGTCTTTCCGGGTCAGGGCTCGCAGGCGGTCGGCATGCTCGACGCCTGGGGCGATCACCCGACCGTGGCTGAAACGCTGCGCGAAGCTTCCGAAGCGCTCGGCGAAGACGTCGGCGCGCTGATCAAGAACGGCCCCAAGGAAGAGCTGGCGCTCACCACCAACACTCAGCCCGTGATGCTGGTGGCTGGTGTTGCTGCATGGCGCGCCTGGTTGGCCGAGGGTGGTGCCGCGCCTTCTGTGGTGGCTGGTCATTCGCTCGGCGAGTATTCGGCGCTGGTGGCTTCGGGTGTTCTGACGCTCGCGCAGGCTGCGCCGCTCGTGCGTTTCCGCGCGCAAGCGATGCAACAGGCGGTGCCCGTCGGTGTCGGCGCGATGGCTGCGGTGCTCGGCATGGAGTCGGGCAAGGTGGTGGCAGGCTGCGCGGAAGCCACTGCCAGCTTTGGCTCTGGCAGCGCGGAAATCGTCGAGGCGGTGAATTTCAACGACCCCATGCAGACAGTGATCGCCGGCAGCAAGGCCGCGGTCGACAAGGCCTGCGAACTGCTCAAGGCCAACGGCGCCAAGCGGGCGCTGCTGTTGCCGGTTTCGGCGCCTTTCCATTCGAGCCTCATGAAACCTGCCGCGGAAGCGCTGCGCGACAAGCTGGCTTCCATCACGCTGGCCACGCCGCAAATTCCGGTGCTGAACAACATCGACGTCGCCATCGAGACCGATGCCGACCGCATCCGCGACGCCCTGGTGCGCCAGGCCGCCGGCCCGGTGCGCTGGGTCGAGAGCGTGCAGGCCTTGAAACTGCGCGGTGTAGCCGCCATCATCGAGTGCGGTCCCGGCAAGGTGCTGGCCGGCATGGTGAAGCGCATCTCCCCCGATCTGGAAGCCGCGTCGGTGTACGACCCGGCCACGCTCGCGGACACCCGACAATCGCTCGCCGGCTGACCGGCGCAAGGCTCCGACACTTTTTCTTATGAGCATTCCCAAATTTGAAGGGCAAGTCGCCCTGGTCACCGGCGCAACGCGCGGCATCGGCGCGGCGATCGCGTTGGAGCTGGCGCAGCGCGGCCTCAAGGTCGTGGGCACCGGCACCACCGACGATGGCGCGGCCAAGATCACGTCGGCCCTGAGCGCCTACGGCGGCCGCGGTCGTGCGCTCGACGTGAACGACGGCGCCGCCGTCGAGGCCCTGATCGACGAGATCGTGCAGGCCTACGGCGCCATCCACGTGCTGGTGAACAACGCCGGCATCACGCGCGACACGCTCGCCATGCGCATGAAGGACAGCGACTGGGACGCGGTGCTCGACACCAATCTCAAGGCGGTCTTCTCCCTCTCGCGCGCGGTGATCCGCCCGATGATGAAGCAGCGCTACGGCCGCATCATCAGCATCACCAGCGTGGTCGGCGCTTCCGGTAATGCCGGCCAGGCCAACTACGCCGCTGCCAAGGCAGGCGTCGCGGGCATGACCCGTGCGCTGGCCCGCGAACTGGGCAGCCGCAACATCACCGTCAACTGCGTCGCACCCGGTTTCATCGAAACCGACATGACGGCCAGCCTCCCCGAAGCCCAGCAACAGGCGCTGCTCCAGCAGATCCCGCTGGGCCATCTGGGCAAGCCGGCCGACATCGCGCACGCGGTGGCTTACCTCGCATCGCCCCAGGCGTCCTACGTCACGGGGCAAGAGCTGCACGTCAACGGCGGCATGCACATGTAGCCGCAAGGCGCAAGTTTTTCCCGTACCGGACGCGCGGCAAATGCCACAATGCGCCCGGCTAAAATCCACCGATTACCTACAACCCTCAGAGGGAACCAAATGAGCGATATCGAAGCACGTGTCAAGAAAATCATCGCCGAGCAGCTCGGCGTGGAAGAGTCCCAAGTGACGAACGAAAAGGCTTTCGTGGCCGACCTCGGCGCTGACTCGCTCGACACGGTCGAACTCGTGATGGCACTCGAAGACGAATTCGGCATCGAAATTCCCGACGAAGATGCCGAGAAGATCACCACGGTGCAAAACGCCGTCGACTACGCCACCAAGAATCAAAAGGCCTGATAGGCCAGCTGACAACACTGCAACTGCGGCCGGCGGCTTTTCCTTTAAAAACCGCACGCGCCGACAGGCAACTGTTCAGCGCTTCCAGAAAGGTTTGCCGGCATGACCAAACGCCGCGTCGTCGTGACCGGACTCGGTTGCATCGCTCCTGTCGGAAACACCGCAACCGAATCCTGGGCCAACCTGTTGGCCGGGAAGTCGGGTATTGCGAACATCACCGCGTTCGATGCAAGCGCCTTCGCCTGCAAGTTCGCCGGTGAGGTCAAGGGTTTCGACATCACCCAATACATCTCGGAGAAAGAAGCGCGCCACATGGACCGCTTCATTCATCTGGGTCTCGCCGCCGCCATCCAGGCGGTGCAGGACAGCGGACTGCCGACCGGCGAAGCGCTGTCCTATGAAAAAGCCGTGCGCATCGGATGCAACATCGGCTCCGGCATCGGCGGCCTGCCGATGATCGAAGAGACGCACGGCGAACTGATGAGCCGCGGCCCGCGCCGCGTCTCGCCGTTCTTCGTGCCGGCATCGATCATCAACATGATCTCGGGCCACGTCTCGATCAAGTACGGCTTCAAGGGCCCGAACATCGCGGTCGTGACCGCCTGCACCACGGGCCTGCATGCCATTGGCACGTCGGCACGCATGATCGAGTACGGCGATGCCGACGTGATGATCGCGGGTGGCGCGGAGTCGACCATTTCTCCGCTCGGCATCGGCGGCTTCACCGCGCCTCGCGCGCTGAGCACCCGCAACGACGATCCCGCCACGGCCTCGCGTCCGTGGGACAAGGACCGCGACGGCTTCGTGCTGGGCGAGGGGGCCGGCGTGCTGGTGCTCGAAGAATACGAACACGCCAAGGCACGTGGTGCCAAGATCTACGCGGAAGTCGCGGGCTTTGGCCTGACGGGCGACGCGTATCACATGACCGCGCCCGACGTCGACGGCCCGCGCCGCTCGATGGCCATGGCGCTGGCCAATGCCGGTGTCAATGCTGATCAGGTGCAGTACCTCAATGCGCACGGCACTTCGACGCAGATCGGCGACGTCAACGAGACCAATGCGGTCAAGCTGGCATTCGGCGATCACGCGAAGAAGCTCGTCGTCAATTCGACCAAGTCCATGACCGGCCATTTGCTGGGCGGCGCGGGCGGCATCGAATCGGTGTTCACGGTGCTGGCGCTGCACGAGCAGAAGAGCCCGCCGACCATCAACATCTTCAATCAGGATCCGGAATGCGATCTCGACTACTGCGCCAACGAGGCGCGCGATCTGAAGATCGACGTCGCGGTCAAGAACAACTTCGGCTTCGGCGGCACCAACGGCACGCTGGTGTTCAAGCGCGCTTGAGCACCGCTCTTTCATGCACAGCGCACCGTCGGTGACCTATCCGGTGGGGCGCTCGCGTGGCGCAACCCGGATTCTCGTTGTCCTCTGGGCCCTGGGCGCTTGCTGTGCGGGTGCATCTTGCTATCTCTTCGATAGCGCCGGATGGCGCCAGCTGCTGCTGGTTCTCAGTGTCGTGTTTGCAGGTGTCGCCGCGGGCTTCGGCTTGCGACGCGATGGCGCGGGCGTTCTGCATTTCGACGGCCTCTACTGGTCGTTGACGGGAGGCCATGCCTCCCGGGCCGTGCATGCTGCCAGGGCGTTCGTGGCGCTCGATTTCCAGTCGCTGATGCTGGTGCGGCTCAGCGAGCCGGGCCGCGCCCGCCGCTGGGTCTGGATCGAGCAGCGGGCCATGCCTGAGCGCTGGCGCGACGTGCGCCGTGCGGTATATTCGCGCCCCCCGTCCGCAGCACCTGCGGGCGACCCCTGGCGCGCGACGGCTCCCGCCGACGCGCCCTGATCCTCCGTCGATGACCACTTCTCCGCCTGTGCCGCCGGATTCCGGCCTGAACGATGCGCCCGCCGTGGTGCGTCCGGGCGAGGTCGATTTCCAGCTGGTCCAGCGCACCGTCGCGGGCGACCAGAAGGCATTCGAGTTGCTGGTCATCAAGTACCAGCGCCGCATCGAGCGCCTGATCGGGCGGATGGTGCGCGATGTCGACCTGGTCGAGGACATTGCGCAGGAAACCTTCATTCGCGCGTATCGCGCGCTGCACCAGTTCCGCGGTGAGGCGCAGTTCTACACCTGGCTCTACCGGATCGCCGTCAACACCGCCAAGAAGGCGCTGGTGGACATGAAGCGCGATCCGACTGTCTCCGAGGCCGCTCTCAGGCCTTCTTCTGAGGACGACGATGAAACTTACCGTCCCGGAAACGAACCAACCACCGACGAAACCCCCGAATCGGTCATGGCGGCGAATGAAATCGCCAGTGCCGTCGAGGCGGCCATGGAAGCACTCCCTGCCGAGTTGCGCCAGGCGGTCACGCTGCGCGAAATCGAGGGCATGAGTTACGAAGAGATTGCCGAGGTCATGGATTGCCCTATCGGCACGGTGCGTTCGCGTATTTTCCGGGCGCGCGAGGCCATTTCGGCCAGGGTCAAGCCGCTGCTGGACAACCAGTCCGGCAAGCGTTGGTAAGTAAGCAGGTGAATGAAATGAATCAGACGATGACGGTTCGGGAACAGGTGTCCGCACTTGCGGATGGTCATTTGCAGGGCGAGGCGTTCGCGCAGGCGATCGAAGCTGTCTGCGCCGAAGGCGAATCGCGCGCGGCATGGCAGGCCTACCACGTGGTGGGCGATGTGCTGCGTTCGGGCTCTCATTCGCCGTGCAGCGACACCTCGGCATTCCTGGCGCGCTTCCAGCAGCGATTGGCGGCGGAGCCTGTGATGGTCGCCCCCATGCCGGTGCCGGTCGCCGCACCGGTGGCACTGCCCGCGCAGCGCAGGGCGGAAGCGGCCAACGAGCCTGTGTTCCGCTGGAAGCTTGTGGCTGGTGCCGCGTCGCTGATGGCCGTGGCTGCCATCAGCTGGACCCTGGTCGGCAACGGCACAGCGGTGCCGCAGAGCGGCGCGCAACTGGCTTCAGTCCAGCAGCAACAGCAGCCGGCGGTCAATTCGGTGTTGGCGGCGGCAGCGGTCAACAGCCCGCAACCCGCGAGCAACACGCTGACCCCGACTCGCGTGATCGTGGGTAACGGCAATCCGCAGGTCATGCTGCGTGACCCGCGGCTCGATCAACTGCTCGAAGCGCATCAGCAAGCCGGCGGTGCTTCGCAAATGCCTTCCGGTTTCCTGCGCAATGCCACCTTCGAGGGCCCGACGCGCTGAGTGCGCGCACCCCTAGCTGCCCGTAATGACCGTTCCGATGCCGATCTCCGCGCGCGCTTTCGTGCTTGTGTTTGCTGCTTTTTGCCTTGCGCAGACTGCCACCGCGCAGACCCGCTCGGGCGCTGCGAATACGAAGAGCGCGGCAACTGCGCAGACGGACGAGCCACCGGCCATGAGCGTGACCGAGTGGTTGCAGCGCATGCACGCGGGCGCCCGGCAGCGCAATTACGTGGGCACCTTCGTGGTGTCGGCGCCGGGCGGCGACCTGTCGAGCGCACGCATCTGGCATGTGCGCGACGGCGAGCATCAGATCGAACGCATCGAAGCTCTCTCGGGGCCGCCGCGCTCGACCTTCCGGCGTAACCGCAATGTCATGACCTTCCTGCCGGAGGCGAAGGTGGTGAAGGTCGAGAAGCGCGAGAACCTCGATCTCTTCCCGAACCTGCCGGACAAGCCCGATTCGTCGATTGGCGATTTCTACGACGTGCGCGCGATCGGCAAGGACCGCGTGGCCGGCTTCGATGCCGACGTGGTGCAACTGGTGCCGCACGACGCGCTGCGCTTCGGCTATCGCATCTGGAGCGAGCGCCGTTCGGGCCTGGTGGTGAAGCTGCAGACCATTGACGGCGACTCCCGCGTGGTGGAGCAGTCGGCGTTTTCCGAGCTGCAGCTCGACGCGCCGGTGAAGGCGCAGGCGCTCTCCCAGATGATGTCCAACACCTCCGGCTACCGCATCGAGAAGCTGGAGCTCGAGCGCAGCAATGCGCAGGACGAAGGCTGGACGCTGCGCACGCCTGTGGCCGGATTTAAGCCCCGAAGCTTCTTCCGTCGCCCGACAGCGGGCGGTGATGGCGACAGCAGCGGCAAGTCGAAGCAGGACGCGGCCACGGTCCAGTGGACCTTCTCCGATGGCCTCGCCTCGGTGTCGCTTTTCATCGAGCGCTACGACGCAGCGCGCGCGCCCCGCGACGGCGTGCTGACCATCGGAGCGACCAACGCCATCCGTCGGCGCCTGCCCGAGCCGGCCAGCGACTGGTGGCTGACCGCAGTCGGCGAGGTGCCGCAGCAGACGCTCAATGCATTCGCCCAAAGCCTCGCGCGCACGCGCTGACAGGCCAAATAGGCGCCAATTGCGCTGAACCAAGCACACAGCGCAAACTCATAGCACTTGTTTTCAGCCGCTCTGTTCTTTTGAAAGAAAACCGATGATCTTCAAAGTCGAGGGACACAAGCTTCGTTCCGGTCTGCTGGCTTGCGCGCTCGCACTGACTGCAAGCGCCACATTCCTTCCGGTCGAGCCGGTCCATGCGCAAACACGCACGCTGCCCGATTTCACCGATCTGGTCGACCAGGTCGGCCCTTCCGTCGTCAACATCCGCACCGTCGAGAAGGTTGCCCAGCGCGGTGGCAATGGCGAGATGGACGAGGAGATGCAGGAGTTCTTCCGCCGTTTCTTCGGCCAGCCTCTGCCTGGCCAACCGCGTCAGGGCCCGACCCCGAAGCGCCCGCAGCAGCCGCAGGAAGAAGAGCGTCCGCGTGGCGTCGGATCCGGCTTCATCCTGACAGCCGACGGCTATGTGATGACCAATGCGCACGTGGTCGAAGACGCTTCCGAAGTGCTGGTCACGTTGCCCGACAAGCGCGAGTTCAAGGCCAAGATCGTTGGCGCCGACAAGCGCACCGACGTCGCGGTCGTCAAGATCGAGGCCACCGGCCTGCCAGCGGTGAAGGTTGGCGACATCTCCAAGCTGCGTGTCGGCGAATGGGTGATGGCCATCGGTTCGCCCTTCGGCCTCGAGAACACCGTCACGGCCGGCATCGTGAGCGCCAAGCAGCGCGACACCGGCGAGTACCTGCCGTTCATCCAGACCGACGTGGCCATCAATCCCGGCAACTCGGGCGGCCCGCTGATCAACATGCGCGGCGAAGTGGTCGGCATCAACAGCCAGATCTACTCGCGCTCGGGCGGCTTCATGGGCATCTCGTTCTCGATCCCGATCGACGAGGCGATTCGCGTGAGCGATCAGCTGCGCACCTCGGGCCGCGTTTCGCGCGGCCGCATCGGCGTGCAGATCGACCAGGTCACCAAGGACGTGGCCGAGGCCATCGGCCTGGGCAAGGCACAGGGTGCGCTGGTGCGCGGCGTCGAAGCCGGCTCGCCGGGCGAAAAGGCCGGTGTCGAGCCGGGCGACGTCATCACCAAGTTCGACGGCAAGCCCATCGAGAAGCCGAGCGACCTGCCGCGCCTGGTGGGCAACACCAAGCCGGGCACCAAGAGCACGCTCACCGTATTCCGCCGCGGCGCTTCGCGCGACCTCAGCGTGACCATTGCCGAGATCGAGCCCGACAAGCCGGGCAAGCGTGCGGGCGACCGCGACGAGCCGGCGCCGAAGCCGCCCGCATCTGCAGCCGCCAAGTCGCTCGGTCTGGCTGTGAGCGATCTCACCGACGCGCAGAAGAAAGAACTCAAGCTGAAGGGCGGCGTGAAGGTCGATGCTGCCAGTGACGCTGCTGCCCGTGCAGGCCTGCGCGAGGGCGACATCATCCTGTCGGTTGGCAATGTCGAGGTGTCGAATGCGCGCGAATTCGAGTCCGCCATCGGCAAGGCCGACAAGAGCAAGGCGCTCAGCGTGCTGTTCCGCCGTGGCGATTGGGCGCAGTACGCGCTGATTCGCCCTGCACGCTGATCTGGCGCTGGCGTCAAGTGGCCCCACCCGGCAGTCGGGTTTGGGGCCGTTTTTTTGAGGTGTTTACGACGTTCAGGCGCCGGCCTCTAAAAAAATCTGAGGGCTCGGAAATGCCGATTTTTGTTTGTGCTCACTAACTTTTAAAGAGGCTAAGGACGGATTTCGGTAGAATAGGGCGCTCTCGGCGGTCGGTCGGCGCATAAGGAGTGCCCTGACCTTCACCATGCGAGATGTCAGACAGCAGTCCACCGGTGCTCCACAGATCGCCCACAAGTTGTTCAGTGACCGCTCCACCGATCCTGTTGATAACCTGTTCATATCTTTCATGTTGTGGACCTGCAACGACCCCTTTGGACCCCGTTCCCGGATGTACGCGCTTCCCTTTTTGCCTACAATGAAGTTCCAACTACTGCAGTTGCCATTGCTTGTTGGTTCAGGGCGCGTCTCCAGAAGACGCGCCCTTTTTTCTTGCCTGTCGCACTCTGCGCACGAGCCAATTCAAGTACTTAAGCGTTCCCGTTGATGAATCACATCAGAAATTTTTCGATCATTGCGCACATCGACCATGGCAAGTCGACGCTCGCAGACCGTTTGATCCAGCGTTGCGGCGGCCTCGCAGACCGCGAGATGGAAGCGCAGGTGCTCGACTCGATGGACATCGAAAAAGAGCGTGGGATAACCATCAAGGCGCAGACCGCTGCGCTGCACTACAAGGCACTCGATGGGCAGGTCTACAACCTCAATCTGATCGACACGCCGGGCCACGTCGACTTCTCGTATGAAGTGAGCCGCTCGCTGTCGGCGTGCGAAGGCGCACTGCTCGTCGTCGATGCATCGCAAGGTGTCGAAGCGCAGACAGTGGCCAACTGCTACACCGCGCTCGACCTCGGAGTCGAAGTGGTGCCCGTGCTCAACAAGATCGATCTGCCCAACGCGGACCTCGACAACGCGCGCACCGAAATCGAAGACGTGATCGGCATCGACGCAACCAATGCGATCCCGTGCTCGGCAAAGACCGGCGTGGGCATCGACGACATTCTCGAAGCCATCGTTGCCAGGATGCCCGCGCCGCGCGGCAACCCCGACGGCCCGCTGCGCGCGATGATCGTCGACAGCTGGTTCGACCCGTACGTCGGCGTCGTCATGCTGGTGCGCGTGGTCGACGGCCGGCTCGCGAAGGGTGATCGCATCAAGATGATGGCGTCGGGTGCGATGTACAACGCCGACAGCGTCGGCGTCTTCACGCCCGCCAACGAACCCCGCAATTCGCTCGAAGCGGGCGAGGTGGGCTACATCATCGCGGGCATCAAGGAGCTGCAGGCTGCAAAGGTCGGCGACACGGTCACGCTGATCAAGGCCGGCACCGGTGGCGCTGCGGCAACGGCGACCGAGGCGCTGCCCGGCTTCAAGGAAATCCAGCCGCAGGTGTTCGCGGGCTTGTACCCGACCGAAGCGAGCGAGTACGACTCGCTGCGCGACGCACTCGAAAAGCTCAAGCTCAACGATTCGTCGCTGCGCTACGAGCCCGAGGTGAGCCAGGCGCTCGGCTTCGGCTTCCGCTGCGGCTTCCTCGGCTTGCTGCACATGGAAATCGTGCAGGAGCGCCTGGAGCGCGAGTTCGACCAGGACCTGATCACGACCGCGCCGAGCGTGGTCTATCAGGTGGTCAAGAACGACGGCGAAGTGATCATGGTCGAGAATCCGTCCAAGATGCCCGACGTTGGCAGGATGGCGGAGATCCGCGAGCCGATCGTCACCGTTCATCTCTACATGCCGCAGGAATACGTCGGCTCCGTCATGACGCTGGCGAACCAGAAGCGTGGCGTGCAGATGAACATGGCCTACCACGGCCGCCAGGTCATGCTGACCTACGAGATGCCGCTCGGCGAGATCGTGCTCGACTTCTTCGACAAGCTGAAATCGGTGAGCCGGGGCTACGCCTCGATGGACTACGAGTTCAAGGAGTACCGCGCGTCCGACGTGGTGAAGGTCGACATCCTGCTCAACGGCGACAAGGTCGACGCGCTGTCGATCATCGTGCACCGCAGCCAGTCGCAGTACCGCGGCCGGGCCGTGGTGTCGAAGATGCGCGAGATCATTTCGCGCCAGATGTACGACGTTGCGATCCAGGCGGCCATCGGCGTCACCATCATTGCGCGTGAGACAATCAAGGCGCTTCGCAAGAACGTGCTGGCCAAGTGCTATGGCGGCGACATCACCCGCAAGAAGAAGCTGCTCGAGAAGCAGAAGGCGGGCAAGAAAAGAATGAAGCAGATCGGCTCCGTCGAGGTCCCGCAAGAGGCCTTCCTCGCCATTCTGCAAGTCGAAGACTGATCAAAAAAATGGCATTCATCACCACCCTGGTCCTCGCGGCCTTCGCCGCCTATGTCGGCGCCTGGTATTTCAACGCGATCGAAGGCAACTTTGCCTTGCTGCTGTTCCTGGCGACGGTGGTCACCGGCCTCTACTGGCTGGCCGAGCGCTTCTATTTCCTGCCCCGGCGCGAACAGGCCGCCGCCAAGCTGGAAGCTTCGCTGACCGAGCGCAATGCGCGCCTGTCCGAGCAGGGTATCAAGCAGGTCGACACGGCCGACGCGAAGGCGAGCGAACGGCTGCTGATGCAGCCCTGGTGGCTCGACTGGACCGCCGGCCTGTTCCCTGTGATCCTGGTGGTGTTCCTGCTGCGCTCGTTCCTCTACGAGCCTTTCAAGATCCCGTCGGGCTCGATGATGCCCACGCTGCTGACCGGCGACCTGATCCTGGTCAACAAGTTCACCTACGGTCTGCGCCTGCCCGTGATCAACACCAAGATCACCGACGGTACGCCGCTGGCGCGCGGCGACGTGGTGGTGTTCCGCTACCCGCCCAAGCCGAGCATGGACTACATCAAGCGCGTGGTCGGCGTCCCGGGCGACGAGGTGGCCTACCTGAACAAGAAGCTCACGATCAACGGCCAGCCGGTGTCCAAGGAGTCGGATGCCGACTACCTCGACGGCGAATCGATGCGCCTGCTCAAGCAGTACACCGAGAACCTCGGCGGCAAGCAGCACAAGATCCTCAACGACGAAACCACGCCATCCTACGTTCCCGGTGCCAGTGGCTTCAATTTCCCGGGCATCGAAAACTGCCGCTACTCGGTCGAGGGTGTGGTCTGCAAGGTGCCGGCCGGCAACTATTTCATGATGGGCGACAACCGCGATAATTCGGCGGACTCGCGTTTCTGGGGCTTTGTGCCGGACAAGAACATCGTGGGCAGGGCGTTCTTCGTCTGGATGAACTTCGGCGATCTGGGTCGCATCGGTCCGTTTCAATAAGCATTCATCTGAATAGTTCAGTTCGAGGGGTATGAGGGCATGAGAACACATCGGTTCGTTCGCAGCAGGGCTGCGCAACAACGCGGCATTTCGTTCATCGGCTTGGTGTTCGTCGCGGTCGTGCTCGGGTGTCTGGGCGTGGTCATCGCGCAGGTCATCCCGACGCTGATCGAATGGCAGGCCATCGACAAGGCGGTCAACAAGGCCAAGGAAGGCACGACCGTGCCTGAAGTGCGCGCCATCTTCGATCGTGCCCAGGCCATCGACGACTTCAAGTCGGTCAGCGGCAAGGATCTCGACATCAAGAAGGTCGGCGACAAGGTGGTCGTGTCGTACTCGTACGAGCGTGAGATCCCCCTGTTCGGCCCGGCCTACCTGACGCTCAAGTACAAGGGCGAATCCCGCTGAACACGGCGCCCAAAAAGGTGGAGGGCAGCCTCGCCGCGCTGCAGGCGCGCCTCCAGCACACCTTCTCCGATCCGCGGCTGCTCCAGCTCGCGCTCACGCATCGCAGCTTCTCGGCCGACCACAACGAGCGCCTTGAATTTCTCGGCGACTCGGTGCTGAACCTGGCGGTCTCGCACCTGCTCTACATGCGCCTGTCGGCTCTGCCCGAAGGCGACCTGTCGCGCGTGCGGGCCAACCTGGTCAAGCAGGACACCCTGCACCGCCTGGCGGTAGGGCTGGCGCTGTCGCCGCTGCTGCGGCTCGGCGAAGGCGAGGCGCGCTCGGGCGGGCCCAACCGGCCGTCGATCCTGGCCGACGCGCTCGAGGCGCTGATCGGCGCCGTCTATCTCGACGCCGGCTTTGCGGCCGCACAGTCGCTGGTGCACCGGCTCTACGAGGCGGTCGAAATCAATCCGCGCATGGAAGCCGCAGCCAAGGATCCCAAGACCGAATTGCAGGAATGGCTGCAGGGTCACAAAATGAAGCTGCCGGTGTATCGCGTGGCCGCCACACTGGGCGCAGCGCACAAGCAGACTTTTGATGTCGAGTGCGAGGTGCCCGAGTTGGGGCTTCGCGAACGCGGCATCGGCGGCTCGCGCCGCGCCGGCGAGCAGGCGGCTGCGGCCGCCATGTTGATCCGGCTCAAGGCACGCGGCACCGCGTGAAACCAGAATGAACGATGCTATCAATCCCGTAGCGGAACCCGAAGACACTGCAGGCGATGCGCCTGCCACCGGACCCCAACACTGCGGCCTCATCGCCATCGTCGGCAAGCCCAATGTAGGCAAGTCGACGCTGCTCAATGCGTTGGTCGGCCAGAAGATCAGCATCACCTCGCGCAAGGCGCAGACCACGCGCCACCGCATCACCGGCATGCGCACGCTGGGCGCCACGCAGTTCGTGTTCGTCGACACGCCGGGCTTCCAGACCCTGCACGCCAACGCGCTGAACAAGTCGCTCAACAAGACGGTGCAGGGCGCGGTCGGCGATGTGGACCTGATTCTTTTCGTGGTCGAGGCCGGCAGCTTCACGCCGGCCGACGAGCGCGTGCTCAAGCTGCTCGGCAAGGGCATTCCGACCGTGTTGCTGGCCAACAAGCTCGACAACGTGCACCGCCGCGGCGACATCGCGCCCTGGCTGAAGACCATGCAGGAAAAGCACAGCTTCGCCGAGTTCGTGCCCATGTCGGCGAAGAATGCCAAGGACGTCGAGCGCCTGTTCGGCATCTGCGAGAAGTACCTGCCCGAACAGCCCTGGTTCTACGACGAGGACGAACTGACCGATCGCAGCGAGAAATTCCTTGCCGGCGAACTCGTGCGCGAGAAGCTGTTCCGCCTCACCGGCGACGAGCTGCCCTACACCTCGACCGTCATCATCGACAAATTCGAGGAAGAGCCGCCCCAGAAGAAGGGCCAGAAGCGCCTGCTGCGCATTGCCGCCACCATCGTGGTCGAACGCGACGGCCACAAGGCCATGGTGATCGGCGACAAGGGCGAGCGCATCAAGCGCATCGGCATGGAAACCCGCGTCGAGCTCGAGAAGCTGGCCGACGCCAAGGTGTTTCTCGAACTGTGGGTGAAGGTGCGTTCGGGCTGGGCCGACGACGAAGCCCGTGTCCGTTCGTTCGGCTACGAATGAAGTGGCCGCTGCCCACCGCGTTTCGCACGAACCGGCCTATGTGCTCCATCGCTACGACTGGAGCGAGTCGAGCCTGATTCTCGAAGTCTTCACCCGCCACCACGGGCGTATCGCGCTTGTGGCAAAGGGGGCGAAGCGGCCGAGTTCCAACTTCCGGCCGGTGTTGCTGCCGTTGCAGCCCCTGCAGCTCAACTACGGCGGCGACGCCGAAATCCGCACGCTCAAGGGCGCCGAATGGATGGGCGGCCATGTGATGCCGACCGGCGAGGCGCTGCTGTCGGGCTATTACGTCAACGAGCTGCTGCTGCGCCTGCTGGCGCGTGACGATGCCCATGAAGCGCTGTTCGATGCCTACGCCGGGGTCGTTCAGGTGCTGGCAGGCGATCACGTCGGCGCGCAGGCCGCGACCCAGGCTGCTGCGCTGCGTGCTTTCGAGTTGCTGCTGCTGCGCGAGGTCGGCCTGCTGCCGTCGCTCGATGTGCAGACCCTCACGCTGGAGCCGCTTGCCGCCGAGCAGCGCTACAGCCTCGTGCCGGAAGCCGGCCTGCGCCAAGCCGCCGACGACGAGGCCGCGCTGAATGGCGCCGACTGGCAGGCTCTGCAGGCAGTTCTCGACGACCGCGCCCCTTTTACCGCCACGTTGCGTGAAATTGCCACCATGAACGCCGGCAGCAACAGTGCCCTGCGAAACCAGTTGCGCACCTTGCTCAACTACCATTGCGGCGTGTCCACGCTGCGCACGCGGCAAATGATGAGAGATCTGCAAGCACTATGAGCACTTCAGGCACCACCGGCACTGCCACCTCGCTGTCCGTCAACCTCAACAAGGTGGCCCTGGTCCGCAACACGCGCCACCTGGGCATCCCGAGTGTGGTGAAAGCTGCCCAGGCCTGCCTGGCAGCCGGCGCGCACGGCATCACAGTGCACCCGCGGCCCGATGCCCGCCACATTCGCGCACACGACGTGAGCGACCTGTCGGCGCTGCTCGCCAAAGACTGGCCCGCGATCGAATTCAATATCGAAGGCAACCCCTTCCAGAACCTGATGGATTTCGTGCGCACGCTGAGGCCGCACCAGGCCACCTTCGTGCCCGACAGCGAAACCCAGTCGACCAGCGACCACGGCTGGACCTTCCCCGACGACGCCGAGCGCCTGCGCCCCCTGATCGCCGAAGCCAAGGCGCTGGGCGTGCGCGTCAGCCTGTTCATGGACCCGATTCCCGAAATGATGGCGGCGGTCAAGGCCGTGGGCGCCGACCGCGTCGAGCTCTACACCGAAGGCTATGCCGCATCGCGCGGAACGCCCGACGAGAAGGCCGTGCTCCAGCGTTATGCCGACACGGCGCGCGCGGCCCATGCCGCAGGCCTGGGCATCAACGCCGGCCACGACCTGAGCCGCGACAACCTGACGGCTTTCCTGCGTGCCGTGCCTGGCGTGCAGGAGGTCTCGATCGGCCATGCCTTCGTGGCCGACGCGCTCGAGCTTGGCTATACGGCCGCCACGCGCGACTACCTGCGCTGCATCAACGAGGCGCAATGAGCGCCGGCGCCGCATGATCTACGGCATTGGCACCGACATCTGCGACCTGCGTCGCATTGCCGCGACCTTCGAGCGCCAGGGCGAACGCTTTGCCCGCAAGGTGCTGAGCGACGCTGAATTCGCAGTCTGGAAGGCTCGCAGCGAACGCTGGCCCAAGCGCGGCCTGAGTTATCTGGCGACCCGCTTCTCCGCCAAGGAGGCCTTCAGCAAGGCCATCGGCCTGGGCATGCGCATGCCCATGAGCTGGCGCCTGTGCGAGATCGCCAACCTGCGCAGTGGCAAGCCCGTCATCGTGCTGCATGGCGGCCTGAAGGACTGGTTCGAGGCGCAGGGCCTCACGGCCCATGTGACCGTGACTGACGAAACCGAATACGCCGCGAGCTTCGTGGTGGTGGAGAAGCTATGACTGCCGGGCCCGCCGCTCGCCCCCATGCGCCGCTGATCATCGATGTGGCGGCTACCGAGCTCAACGACGCCGACCGCCGTCGCCTCGCCAATCCGCTGGTCGGCGGAGTGATCCATTTCGCCCGCAACTGGCAGGACCGCGCGCAGATGACCGCGCTCAATGCCGAGATCAAGGCGATCCGCCCCGACCTGCTGATCTGCGTCGACCACGAGGGCGGCCGCGTGCAGCGCTTTCGCACCGACGGCTTCACGCACCTGCCGTCGATGCGCGCACTCGGCGAGCTGTGGATGCGCGACGCCATGCGCGCCACCCAGACCGCGACCGCGGTCGGACAGGTGCTGGCGGGCGAGTTGCGCGCCTGCGGCGTCGACTTCAGCTTTGCGCCGGTGCTCGACCTGGACTACGGCGGCAGCAGCGTCATCGGCAGCCGCAGCTTTCATCGCGATCCGCGCGTGGTGGCGCTGCTGGCCAAGAGCGTGATGCACGGCATGCTGCAGATGGGCATGCGCAACTGCGGCAAGCATTTTCCGGGGCATGGCTTCGTGCAGGCCGATTCGCATGTCGAGATCCCGGTGGACAAGCGCGGCCTCAAGGCCATCCTTGACGACGACGCACGGCCGTACGACTGGCTGTCGGGCACGCTCGGCGCGGTGATGCCGGCGCACGTGATCTATCCGAAGGTCGACAAGCGGCCGGCGGGGTTTTCGTCGAAATGGCTCAAGGCGATCCTGCGGCAGCGCTTTGCCTTCGACGGCGCCGTGTTCAGCGACGACCTGAGCATGGAGGCGGGCCGTTACATCGATGGCCGGCTGCTCAGCTATACCGATGCGGCGCTGACCGCGCTGGAAGCCGGATGCGACATGGCGCTGCTGTGCAACCAGAGCATCGGCGAGGGGAGCCTGCTCGACGACTTTCTCGAGGGCTTCGAGGCTGCCGCGCGCGCGGGCCGATGGCTGCCGGACGCGAGCAGCGAAGCGCGCCGCCAGGCGCTGCTGCCGCAGGGCGCCGCACCCGATTGGTCGACGCTCGTCGCTTCGCGCGGGTACCGCGATGCGAGGCGGATGACGGACGTTTGAAGGCTGTCCAGCCGATCCGGAATTGGCGCATTTGTGAACAAGCTGGCAAATACGCCAGATAAGTCAGCCGCGCCGTCCTATAGAGTCAAATGTTCTGAATCGGGCAGTTTCGGGGGACATTTCTCATGGCGCACATCGGCGAATCCTGGCTGACTTTCGACAGCTTGACGCAGCACGTCGTCAAGACGATCAATCCCAAGCGCATCCTGGACATCGGTGCCGGGGGCGGCAAATATGGAGCCTTGCTCAAGAACGTCGTGCCCGAATGCGAGCTGACCGCGCTGGAGTGTGACGAAGTGGCGTTCCCTCAACTGCGCGAGGTCGGCTACCACCAGATTCTTCCGATCGCGGCCGACAAGCTCTATGAACGCAGCGGCGATCTCTACGACGTAGTGATCCTGGGCGATGTCATCGAGCACATGCTCCATTCGCAAGGCCGCGACCTGCTGGAATTTCTCAACTACCGCTCCCGCTATCTCATCATTTCCACGCCGGAATGCATGCCGATGAGCCGTCCCATCTTCTTCGAAGGTCACAACTCGCTGTGGCGTCCCGATTCGTTCGGCTGGCACGACTACTGGGCGCACCAGCAGTGCGGCGTGATGCACTTCTATCTGCTCAGGGGGCACGACAACTGGGCTGGGCCGGGTCTGGCAGAGGTAGTGAGTGCGGTCAATGGAGCGGGAATTTTCAACGACCATTCCAGCGACAAGAAGCAGGCCGTCAACCTGACGATTCATGACACGCGCTACAAGGAGCCGGCCGACGAACACAACGTCGTGCTGTACCGCCCCTTCTGACGGACGTTGTTTCATGACGGCAACCGACAAGATCTCCCTTCGCGATATAGACATCATCGTTTCGTACAGGGAGGCGACCGAAGAGCGGCGCGAGAACCTCTATGCCGTGCTGGCGCATCTGGCCTACACCTATACCGACTACCGGCTGTGGTTGATGGAGGCGGCGACGGCGCCGCGCTTCGACTGGCAGCGGCTGTGCGATCCGAAGATCCGGCATGTCTTCATCCATCACGGTGGGCCGTTTCCCAAGTCGATGCTCTACAACACGGGCGTCCGGCTGGCCCGCAGCCCTGTGATCTGCTTCCACGACGCCGATTCCATTGCCCAGCCTTCAACGCTGCGTGGCTGTGTCGATGTGCTGCTGGACCGGGACAGCAGCGAGGTGCTGTGCCCCTACTGGAGCGTCATCAACGTGACGGGTGAACTCAAGCGCGATTTCATGCAGTTGCCCGACTACGCCCGATTCGCATCGATCGACGTGGAGCAACTGCCTCCGGATGCCGGCGTGCTGTACTCGAATGCCAATGGGGGCATCGTGCTGTTCAAGCGCAGCGAGTACATCCGAGTCGGCGGGTACAACGCACGCCTGGAAGGATGGGGCGGCGAGGACGATGAACTGCTGCGCAGGGCAGGGCGGCTGGGTCTGCGTTGGCACTCGATGCACGTGCCCCTTTTCCACTTGCACCACGATTCGGGTTCGCGCAATGAATTGATCGAGAGCCTTCATGGCACCGAGAACCTGCGTGCGTCGCATGCCATCGAGACCATATCCCAGGAAGAGGTCGAGGTGCTGGCGCGCGAGCTGTCCGCGTTCTTCGCGTCCGACTGATCAGGGCCGGGAGCTGGCGTCCCAGAGCCGACGGCCGTTCATGTCCAGGTGCGTCAGATACAGCCGCAGGTCGAATTCAAGCTGCTGGTAGTCCGGCTCCATGTGCGTGCACAACGCATAGAAGGCCTTGTCGTGCTCCCGCTCCTTCATGTGGGCAAGTTCGTGCACGACGATCATCCGCAACCAGGCCAGCGGCACGCCCTTGAACAGGCTCGCCACCCGGATCTCCCGCTTGGCCTTGAGCTTCCCGCCCTGCACGCGCGACACCGTGGTGTGCGTGCCCAGCGCGTTGCGGATCACGTGCAGCTTGTTGTCGAACATCACCTTCGACAGCGGTTCGGCCTTGCGCATGAACTCGCTCTTGAGCTCGTTCACGTACTCGTAGAGCGCGCGGTCGGTCTGCACGTTGTGCACTCCGTCCGGATAGCGCTTGCCGAGCAGCACGGCGAGCTTGTCCTCGGCGATCAGCTGGCGGACCTGGTCCAGCAGGGGCGCCGGATAGCCCGCCAGGTATTTCATGCGCGACGGCGCTCCGTGCGCGCCGCGCAGGCCAGCCCCGTGGCCACGCCGCCGAACAGGTCGCCCTCGACCAGGTTCACGCCCGCGAAGCTCTTGCGCAGCGCGTGCTGGAATGGGCGCAACGCAGAAGAGCCGCCGGTGAGGTAGATCGCGTCGAGGTCGCCGCTGCGCAGGCCCGCGCGCTTGACGCAGGCGTGTGCGCACGCGATCACGTTCTCGAGCGGTCCGGCCAGCTGCTGTGCCATATCGTCCGGCGTGAGCGAGGCCACCAGCCCGTGTTCGGCGCAGGAGAGGTCGATGGCCGTCGCCGCATCGGTCACCGAGGCATCGATCTTGGCCGCTTCCACCGCACTCGCGATGCGATGCCCGTGCCGCTCTTCGAGCACGGTCATCAGCCGATCGTGCAGTTGTGTGTCGCTGTAGCTTGTGCGTAAGTCCTTTGCCTGGCGCACCGCTTTGGCAGCATAGAGCCAGTTGATCAGGTGCCAGGACGAAAGCTCGAAGAACACCTTGCTCGGCACTTCGCGTCCCTGCGGGCCGTGGTGGCGAAAGCCGAATTGCGGCATCACGCGCTCGAGGTTCAGGCGCTGGTCGAAGTCGGTGCCGCCGATGTGCACGCCGCTGGTGGCCAGTACGTCGTCGCTGCGGTCCTCGCGCGCGGCGCGCTCGGGGCCGACGCGCACAACGGTGAAGTCAGAGGTGCCGCCGCCGATGTCGACGATGAGCACGATCGACTCTTTGACGATGCGCTGCTCGTAGTCGAAGGCGGCCGCAATAGGTTCGAGCTGGAAGGCGATCTCGCGGAACCCCGCCGCGCGCGCTGCGTGGCGCAGGCTCTCTTCGGCACGCTCGTCGCGCCTGGCATCGTCGTCCACGAAATGCACGGGCCGTCCGATCACCACGCGCTCGGGCATCCGGCCGAGCTCGCGGCTGGCGCGCACGGCCAGTTCGCGCAGGAAGCGCGCGATGATGTCCTCGAAGCTCACGAGGCCGTCGTAGATCGCGGTCTTCTCCTGCATCAGCGCGCTGCCGAGCAGGCTCTTCAGCGAGCGCATCAGGCGGCCTTCGGTGCCCGAGAGGTACTGGCCGATGGCGTCGCGGCCGAAGTGGGTCGTGCGGTCTTCGGCGTTGAAGAAGATCGCGGTGGGCAGGGTGGTGGCCGCGCCTTCGATGGGCAACAGGCGGGCCTCGCCATCGACCCGGCAGGCCACGGCGGAGTTGGAGGTGCCGAAGTCGATGCCGATCGTCGGCAGCGACGACGGTGACAACACGCTCAAGATTCCCTGCGCAGCGCCGGGAACAGGATCACGTCGCGAATGCTCGGCGAATCCGTCAGCAGCATCATCAGCCGGTCGATGCCGATGCCGCAGCCGCCGGTGGGCGGCATGCCGTATTCGAGCGCACGCACGAAGTCGTGGTCGTAGTACATGGCTTCGTCGTCGCCGCTGTCCTTGGCGGCCACCTGCGCGTTGAAGCGCGCGGCCTGGTCCTCGGCGTCGTTCAGCTCGCTGAAGCCGTTGCCGAACTCGCGGCCGGTGATGTACAGCTCGAAGCGTTCGGTGACCTCGGGGCGCTCGTCGTTGGCGCGCGCCAGCGGCGAGATCTCGGTCGGGTGCTCCATGATGAAGGTCGGCTGCCAGAGCTTCTCTTCCACAGTCTCCTCGAAGTACATCACCTGCAGGCTGGCCAAACTGCGCTGCGAGAGCTTGTCCTTCTCTTCGCTCAGGCCGATCTTGCGCAGGGCGTTGATGAGCCAGGCGGCGTCGTCGACGCCATCACCGGCCTCGGTGTACTTCAGGATCGCCTCGCGGATCGTCAGGCGCTCGAAGGGCTGGGTCAGGTCGACCGGCTTGCCTTGGTAGGTGAGCTGCTGCGTGCCCACGGCCTTGTCGGCGATGGTGCGGATCAGCGTCTCGGTGAAGTCCATCAGGTCGCGGTAGTTCCAGTAGGCCGCGTAGAACTCCATCATCGTGAACTCGGGGTTGTGCCGCACCGAGATGCCCTCGTTGCGGTAGCTCCGGTTGATTTCGAAGACGCGCTCGAAGCCGCCGACGATCAGGCGCTTGAGGTACAGCTCGGGCGCGATGCGAAGGAACATCTCCTGGTCGAGCGCGTTGTGGTGCGTCTTGAAGGGCTTGGCGTTCGCGCCGCCCGGAATCGGGTGCAGCATGGGCGTCTCGACTTCGAGGAAGTCGTTGGCCACCATGAACTCGCGCAGCGCGCTCACGGCCTTGCTGCGCGCGGTGAAGCGCACGCGTGCCGATTCGTCGGTGATCAGGTCGACGTAGCGCTGGCGGTACTTCTGCTCCTGGTCGGCCATGCCGTGAAACTTGTCGGGCAGCGGGCGCAGGCTCTTGGTGAGCAGGCGCAGCTTGGTC
Organism: Variovorax sp. F042; assembly: GCF_057814215.1. Taxonomy (NCBI): domain Bacteria; kingdom Pseudomonadati; phylum Pseudomonadota; class Betaproteobacteria; order Burkholderiales; family Comamonadaceae; genus Variovorax; species Variovorax sp. F042. Next base: position 325,183 of record NZ_JBVASX010000002.1, on the reverse strand, counting down.
ACCTTGACCGACAGCTCGCCGGTCTTGGTCTTCATCAGCGTGCCTTCGGCGCCAACGATGTCACCCAGGTCCCAGCGCTTGAAGTCGGCGTAGATGTCTTCGCCGACCGCGTCGCGCGTCACGTAGAGCTGGATGCGGCTGGTGGCATCTTGCAGGGTGGCGAAGCTGGCCTTGCCCATCACGCGCTTGAGCATCATCCGGCCGGCTACGCTCACTGCAACGGCTTGCGCCTCGAGGGCTTCGGCCTCGGTGGCGTCATGCGCCTCGGCGAGTGCCGCCGCACGGTGGCCAGGCTTGAAGTCGTTCGGGAACGCAACGCCTTTGCCCTCGGCCTGCGCCGTGCGCAGCAGCTTGAGCTTTTCGCGGCGTTCTGCGATGAGCTGGTTTTCGTCGACGGGGGGCGGAGGAGGCGAGGGGGTCTTTTGATCGGACATGGGAGGCGGGTGGCGCGCATCCGGGAGCGTGCGCGGGGCTGGCATTTTAGCCCATCGGGTTTGAATAAAACCTGCGCCCAGCGCCCGTCAATCCTGCGCAATGTGCTACAAAAAAAGTAGCGGACTATTCAGTGATGCCCGTGCGTGCGAGCAGATCGCTGACCAGTTCGAGCCGCATCAACGGACTGTCGAGCTCCATCAGGCGCTGGCGCAGTTCGAGTTGCATCGGCACCAGTTCGCACCAACGGTTGGCCACCCAGCCGCAATCGTTGAGCTGATAGGGCGCGCCGATGGGCAGCCGCACCGCTTCGCCTTGCGCACGCCGGCGCTCTTCCAGCGTGTCGATCAGGCGCTGCAGCGCGGTGGCGGTGTGCCGCAGGTCGTCGGGGATTTCAAGCGCGACGTCGTCGCTCACGGCCTCGACTTCGGCTACCCACAGGCCGTGCTTCTGCAGCTCATTGCTGCGAACCCGAAAGCGTTGCGTGCCCACGCATTCGATCTGCAGCAGGCCGCTCTGCGGCGATTCGAACTCGCGGATCATGGCCAGCGTGCCGATGGCGGCGAAGCTTTCCGCATCGGCGCCGGCCTTGCGCACTTCGCTGCCGCTGGTGAGGCTCACCACACCGAAGGGCGCGTCGGCCTTGCGGCACTTGCCGATCATGTCGAGATAGCGAACCTCGAAGATGCGCAGTGGAAGAAGGCCACCCGGAAACAGGACCGTACCGAGCGGGAACAATGGCAGTGAATGCAAAAAGGGTTGTGTCGTCATCGAAGAGCCTTGCGTGGCTATCATCGCATTCCGCTCACGGCCACGCCCCATGCTCTATCAGATTCCCTCGTTCCTTCTCGACGTGATCGTCGGCCTCCTCGGCGGCGCATGTCTGCTGCGGCTCTACATGCAGTACCACCGGGTGCCGTTCGGCAATCCGCTCGGGCGCTTCGTGTTCGCCATCACCGACTGGATCGTGCTGCCGCTGCGGCGCATCGTGCCCGCGGTGAAGCGCTGGGACATGGCAAGCCTGATCGCGGCCTGGCTGCTGGTGATGCTGAAGTTTCTGCTGCTGTGGCTGCTGGTGGGCAACCTGGGGCGCATCGCGACCTTGCCGCTGGTGTCGCTGGTCGGGCTGATGCAATTGGCGGTTTCCGGCCTGACCGCGCTGCTGGTGGTCTACGCGGTGCTGTCGTGGATTCCAAACGCCTCGCCGATGCTGCTCGACCTGATCTCGCGCCTGGCCGAGCCGCTGGTGCGGCCGTTTCGCCGCTTCATTCCGCTGATCGGCGGGGTCGACCTGTCGCCGTTGGCCGCCATCGTCGTGCTGCAGGTGATCGCGATCGTGCTGGGCAACCTGCTGGTGTTTGCCTATCAACTGACTTTCTGAAGCAAAAATAAAAAAGGGCCCGGATGCATCGCACCCGGGCCCTTTTGCTTTTGCCCTGTTTCGCTCAGCTGACCGCGTCGGCCGGCTGGCGCAGCAGCATGGCCAGCGTGCTGGCGATGGTCTTGCGCAGTTCGCGGCGGTCGCTGATGAAGTCGATGGCGCCCTTGGTCTGCAGGAACTCGGCGCGCTGGAAGCCCTCGGGCAGCGTCACGCGCACGGTCGATTCGATCACGCGCGGGCCGGCAAAGCCGATCAGCGCCTTGGGCTCGGCGATCACCACGTCGCCCACGAAGGCGAAGCCTGCCGACACGCCGCCCATGGTCGGGTCGGTCAGCACGCTGATGTAGGGCAGGCCTTTCTTCGCCAGGCGCGTGAGCGCGGCATTCGTCTTGGCCATCTGCATCAGCGAGAGCAGGCCTTCCTGCATGCGCGCACCGCCGGTGGCGGTGAAGCAGATGAAGGGCACCTTCTGCTCGATGGCGGTCTCGACGCCGCGCACGAAGCGCTCGCCGACCACGCTGCCCATGCTGCCGCCCATGAATTCGAACTCGAAGCAGGCCACGACCACGCTGATGCTGTGGACCGAGCCGCCCATGACGACCAGCGCATCGGTTTCGCCGGTGTTTTCCAGGGCTTCCTTCAGGCGCTCGGGGTACTTGCGGCTGTCCTTGAACTTCAGGGCGTCGACCGGCAGCACTTCCTGGCCGACTTCATAGCGGCCCTCGGCATCGAGGAACGCGTCGAGCCGCGCGCGGGCGCCGATGCGATGGTGGTGGCTGCAGCTGGGGCAGACGTTCTGGTTGTGCTCGAGATCGGTCTTGTACAGAACGGTCTCGCAGGCGGGGCATTTGATCCACAGGCCCTCGGGCACCTGGCGGCGCTCGGACGGGTCGGTTTGTGCGATCTTGGCGGGTAGCAGTTTTTCAAGCCAGCTCATAAGGGGCTCCTTGTGTTGGCGGTGATTATCGACCAGCCGCGTTCTTGGCCGTGGCGGCAGGCAGCGCGTCGAGCGCCTCGCGGATGCCCGCAAGGAATTCGCGCACCGCCGGCACCACCCGCTCGCGGGGCTGGTCTTCGATGAGTTGAATGATCTTGGTGCCGATGATGACCGCATCCGCGGCCGATCCGACCGCCTGCGCCGTGCGCGCATCGCGGATGCCGAAACCCACGCCGACCGGGATGCTCAAGTGCTGGCGGATGCGCGGGACCATCTGGCCGACCGCCTCGGTGTCGAGGTGGCCAGCGCCCGTCACGCCCTTGAGCGACACGTAGTAGACGTAGCCGCTGGCGATGCGCGCGACCTGCGCCATGCGCTCGTCGGTGCTGGTCGGGGCCAGTAGGAAGATCAGGTCGATGCCGGCAGCCTTCAGTTCGGCGGCGAAGTCTTCGCACTCTTCCGGCGGGTAGTCGACCACCAGCAGGCCGTCGACGCCGGCGGCGACCGCATCGCGGATGAAGGCTTTCTTGCCGTGCACGAGGTCGTAGCGCTCGACCGGGTTGGCATAGCCCATCAGCACCACGGGCGTCGTCGAGTCCTTCTGGCGGAAGGCGGCCACGATGGCGAGCACCTGCTTCATGCCGATGCCCAATGCCAGCGCGGCTTCGCCGGCTTTCTGGATCACGGGCCCGTCGGCCATGGGGTCGGAGAAGGGCACGCCCAGCTCGATCACGTCGGCTCCGGCCTCGACCATGCCGTGCATCAGCTCGGGCGTGATGTCGGCGAAGGGGAAGCCGGCGGTCACGTAGGGAATCAGGGCGCGACGGCCGTCTTTTTTCAGCGCGTCGAAGGTGGCGGCAATGCGGCTCATCACTTGCCTCCCTTCACGCTCAGACCGCGCATCGAGGGCCGGTCGTAGAAATCGACGCCCGACAGGTCGGCGACGGTGCCGATGTCCTTGTCGCCGCGGCCCGAGAGGTTCACCAGGATCGACTGGTCGGGGCGCATGGTCTTGGCGAGCTTCATTGCATGGGCCAGGGCATGGCTGGATTCGAGCGCGGGGATGATGCCCTCCGTTCGGCACAGGTAGTGGAAGGCTTCGAGCGCTTCGGTGTCGGTGATGCCGACGTATTCGGCGCGGCCGATGTCGGCCAGGTACGCGTGCTCGGGGCCCACGCCTGGGTAGTCGAGGCCCGCGCTGATGCTGTGGGTCTCGGTGATCTGCCCGTCCTCGTTCTGCAGCAGGTAGGTGCGGTTGCCGTGCAGCACGCCGGGGCTGCCGCGCAGGATCGACGCCGAGTGCTTGCCGCTGTCGAGCCCTTCGCCAGCCGCTTCCACGCCGATCAGGCGAGTGCCAGCGAACGGGATGTAGGGATGGAAGATGCCCATGGCGTTGCTGCCGCCGCCCACGCAGGCGACGACCACGTCGGGCTGCCTGCCCTCGGCCTCGCCGGTGATGCCGTCGGCCGCGAGCATGGCCGGCATCTGCTCGATGCACTCGGTGCCGATCACGCTCTGGAAGTCGCGCACCATCGTCGGATAGGGGTGCGGGCCGGCGACGGTGCCGATGATGTAGAAGGTGTTTTCCACATTGGTGACCCAGTCGCGCATCGCCTCGTTGAGCGCGTCCTTCAGCGTCTTGCTGCCGGATTCGACGGGCACCACGGTCGCGCCGAGCAGGTTCATGCGGTAGACGTTGGGGCTCTGGCGCTTCACGTCCTGGCTACCCATGTAGACCACGCATTCGAGGCCATAGCGCGCGCAGATGGTGGCGGTGGCCACGCCGTGCTGGCCGGCGCCGGTTTCGGCAATGACGCGGGGCTTGCCCATGCGGCGAGCAAGCATCGCCTGGCCGATCACGTTGTTGATCTTGTGCGCGCCGGTGTGGTTCAGGTCTTCGCGCTTCAGGTAGATCTGCGCGCCGCCCATTTCACGGCTGGTGCGTGCGGCGTGGTAGATCGGCGAGGGGCGGCCGACGAAGTGCTTCAGCTCATAGTGGAATTCGGCGAGAAACGCCGGATCGTCTTTGAACTTCGCATACGCGTCGCGCAGTTCGTTGATCGCGTGGGTGAGCGTTTCGCTCGCGAAGGTGCCGCCGTAGTTGCCGAAATGGCCGGTGGCATCGGGTTGCTGGTAGTCCTGGAATTGGCTTTGCATGGTTCTCGATCGGTGAGCCGCAGCCCGACAACGATCGGCTGCGGCGGCTAACTGGAGAAGGACGCGTCGGCAGCCCTGACGGCTGCGACGAATTGCCGGATCTTTCCGGCGTCCTTGAGGCCCTTGTTCCCGGGACCGTCGATTTCGACGCCCGAGCTCACATCAACGGACAGCGTCTTGCAGCGCGTCCGCAGGATGCGAATGCCATCGCTCACGTTTGCAGGTGTGAGCCCACCACTCAAGACGAGGTGAGCGTCGACGGCGGGTGGAAGAAGTGACCAATCGAATGCCTTGCCGCCACCGCCATAACCTTCGACATGGGCGTCGAGCAGGATGGCCTGGGCGTGGGAGTAATCGGACGCGTATTTTACGAGGTCGAAGCCGGCCCCGGCAGCCCCCAGCGGAATGCGGGCCGCGCGCATGTAGCGAAAGCGCCCCGGACCGCTGGCTTCTTCGCACTGTTCGGGCGTCTCCTCGCCGTGGAATTGCGCGATGGCGCCCTTCACGCGGCTGAGTGCTGCTATGACTTTGGGAGCATCCTCGTTCACGAACAGCAGCACGGGCGTGATGAACGGGGGCAGGCGCGAGGCCAGTTCGGCGGCGCGCTCGGGTGTCACGGCGCGGGGGCTCTTCGCATAGAGCACGAAGCCGATGGCGTCGGCGCCGGCTTCGACTGCCGCATCCACGTCGGCCTCACGCGTCAGGCCACAGATCTTGATGCGGGTGCGGGGAACGGGAGGCGCGGTCATGGCGGGCCATCATACGGAGCCCCGCCGGCCTGCAGCGTGGCTTCCGCCGGCAGACCCCACTTGGCGTCGTACAACGGGCCCAGGAAATACAGGCCGTCCGCGGAAAAGGTGGGCGCCGCCACCTTGCGGCTGCGCGCCTCGAGCACTTCAGAAATCCACTCGGGCGGTTCGTCGCCACGGCCGATGCGCACCAGGCAACCCATCAGGTTGCGGATCATGTGGTGCAGGAAGGCGTCGGCTTCGAATTCGAAATGCCAGCGGCAGCGTTCGTCGTCGCCCACGCGCGTGATCTCGATGCGCCGCAGGTCCTTGACTGGCGAGCGCGCCTGGCAGGCCGAGGCGCGGAACGAACTGAAGTCGTGCCGCCCAACGAGCAGCGCGGCCGCGGCGCGCATCGCATCGCCGTCGAGCGCATGCATCGACCAGCCGACCCGGCCCGTATCGAGGCTGGGCCGCACCGGCGATTGAGAAAGCACGTAGAGGTAGCGGCGCGCCAGGGCGCTGGCACGGCAGTGGAATTCGTCGGGCACCGGCTGCGCCCACTGCACCGCGATGTCGTCGGGCAGGAAGCGGTTGGTGCCGCGCATCCAGGAGAAGGGTTCGCGCTCGACGGTGGTGTCGAAGTGCACCACCTGCATCAGCGCGTGCACGCCGGCATCGGTGCGTCCGGCGCACAACGTGCCGATGGGCTGCGCGGCGAACTTCGTGAGGGCCGCTTCGAGCTTGTCCTGCACCGTGCGGCCCGAGCGCTGGCTTTGCCAGCCCTCGTACGCTTGGCCGTTGTACCGGATGCCGAGCGCCAGCCTCACGAATTCAGGAAGAACGACAGGAGCGGCAATCGCTCAGCGCAGTTCTGCGAGCAGTTGACGGGCTTGCGACTTGAGGTCGCCGGCGCTTTCGGCTTCGACTTCCTCGACCAGCGAACGGGCGCCTTCGACGTCGCCGATGGCTTGCAGTTCGCGAGCGAGCGACAGCTTGACGGCGTGCGGGCTGTCATCGCCTTCGTCGTCAGGCGCGGTAGCCGCAGGCCTTGCAGTTTCGGCCGAGCGGGCAGCCGGCAGGCCTGCCAGTGCGCTCATGTCGAACTCGATGAAACCCGAGTCGGCCGGCAGCGCATTGCGCAGCGCGGCGGGGCGGGTGTTGTGTTCCGCATCGCTCAGCGAGCTGGGGAGCGTGTCTGCCGACAGCGCGCCGGGGGCGGTGTCGAAATCGTTCTCGAGATCGACAGGCGTTGCGGCGTGGCCGTTCGACAGGGGCGGCGCGGGACGCGCGGTCGTCGGAGCGGGCGCGTAGACCGACTTCGGCAGGCTGGCGCCGACCGGTGCGTGCTGGACCGGCGTAGGGGCGGGTGCCGGCGGCGTGGTCAGGTCGAGGTCGAAGTCCAGCGGTGCCACCGAGGGCACGAAGGCAGGCGGCGCAACGGCCACTGGCGGTGCTGCGGGAGGCGGAACTGCTGCCGGCTTGGCGGCCGAAGCGAGGGCGCCTGCGAAGGCGGCCGTCTCGGCAGCGCTGGCACCGCCACCGCTGCGGGGAGCGCCCGATTCGTACAGCGGGTTGCCCGGATCGAGATCCTTGCCCATGTCGACCACGCGGGTCCAGTCGGAGCCGAGGCCGCCGGTCAGCTTGTGCACTTCGGTAGCCAGGCCTTCGTAGGCGCGCACATCGCGGCGCTTGGCGTGGATTTCGAGCAGCTTCAGGTGGATGGCGGTGCGGTCGGGGTTCAGGCGCAGCGCTTCACGCAGGATTTCCTCGGCCTGCAGGTCGCGGCCGTAGGCCAGGTACACGTCGGCTTCGGCCACGGGGTCCACGTCGCCCGCGTCGAGCTGGCTCGGCGAGTACGACAGCGACGAGACGGTGGAGTCGCCGCGATGCTTGGTGTCGACCGATTCACCGCCGCTGGCGCCGAAGAACGAGTCCTTCGGGATGCGGCTTTCGAGGAACACGCTTTCGCTCATTTCCTCGCGCCGACGGCCCAGCACGCGGTACAGCAGGAAGCCGATCAGCAGCGCGATCAGCGCCGCGCCGGCCAGCATCAGCGGGTTGTCCAGCAGTTCTTCGAGGAAGGTGGGCTCCGGCGGGGGTGGCGGAGCGGGCTTCTTCACGGCTGGTTTCGGTGCAGCGGCGGCCACTGCGGCGCTGGCTGCCGCGGTTGCGGGAGCGGCACCGGCGTCGGTTGCAGCTGGCGCGGCAGCGGCTGCGGCCTCGGCCGTCGGAGCCGGTGCAGCAGCAGGGGCTGCAGCCGTTGCCTCGGGCGTGGGGCTCGGTGCTGCTGCGGCGGGAGCGGCTGGCGCGGCTGCTGCAACGGGGGCGGGAGCCGGAACTGGTGCAGCGGCAGGTGCCGGAGCAGGGCTTGCTACCGGGGGAGCGGTCGTGGCACTGGTGGTCGGTGCCGGAACCGGGATGCCCGGCGTCGACGGTGCGGCCGGTGCAGCGGCAGCAGGTGCCGACGAACCGGCGCCCGTTGCAGCCTTGAGCTTGTTCAGCTCGTTGATGTTCTTCGACAGTTCCGCGACGCGGTTGTTGTTGTCTTGTGCCTGACGGGTCTGCGCGACCTTCTCGTCGGCGGCGCGGGTGGCCGCGTTGCCTTGCGAGATCGTGAGCTTGTCGGGGGCACTGGCCGCTGCATTGCGGTCTTCGACGTTGGCTTGCAGCTTGCCCGAGGCCTTGCGGCTGGCGGCGGCCACATTCGAGGTCGGCGCGTTGTCGGCCAGGCGCTGGCGGTAGGCGCCGAAGTCGCGGCTCTGTGCCGTAACCGTGCGGCGGGCTTCGTCCGGCAGAATGGCGGCCGCCTCGGCACCGCTCGGCAGGTCGAGCACCGCGCCGGCGCGCATGCGGTTGACGTTGCCGCCGACGAATGCATCGGGATTGGAGAGCAGCAGCGCCACCAGCATCTGGTCCAGCGACACGTCGGCTGGCTTGTGGGCGCCGGCGATCTTGCTGGCGGTGTCGCCGCGCTGAACGGTGACTTGTTCGCCGCCACCGCTGCGAACCGCCGGAGCGGCTGCGGTGACAGGGGCGGGTGCTGCCGCAGCGGGCGCAGGCGCCGGTGCAGCTGCCGCAGGTGCAGAGGGGGCTGCCGAAGGCGCAGCCGGCACCACCGGAGGGCGCTCGCGGCGAGCACGGGCTGCCGGGGCAACGCGTTCGGTCGGCGTGGCGATCTGGGGCGAAATGGGCGTGGCCGGTGCCGCCGCCTGGCGCGTGGCCGGCGGATCGAGCAGCACGGTGTAGTCGCGCACGATGCGGCCCGACGAACCGTTGGCCTCGAGCAACAGGTCGATGAACGGGTCGTTCAACGGGCGGTTACCGCTCAAGCGCACCACGTATTGGCCGCCGGCGCGGCGCTGAAGCGTCGCCTTGACGTCGCTCAGTGCCGAGTTGTACGGAACGCCCGCGCTCTTGAAAGCTTCGGCCGTGGCGATGTTGATCTTCAGACCGTCCGCCTCGTTGGCGGCGATTTCGGTCACGTCGATCTCGGCGCGCAAGGGTTCGCCCAGCGCCGATTGCACCTTCAGCTGACCCAGCGCGAATGCGCTGGCGTCGGTGCTGACGATGCCCAGGGCCACGGCTGCCGCCGCGCCAAGGATGGAAAGGCGCCAGCCATTCGATGGCAGAGGCGGGCGAGCGGCCGATGGGCTGGCCGCAGGCAACAGATGTCTTGTCATGCTGATAGGGGGCGGCTCAGGCCCAGAATTTGTAAGAGGACGTTAGCACCATCACCGGGCACTGACAAGGCAATGCGCTTGTTCTACCCAGTGCGCGCATACTTACGCACACATTCGATGTTGCCGTAAGGCAACAATTCATGTTTCAAAAGGCCCTGAGCAGCCCGCATCAGGCTTCGAGCAGGATACGCAGCATGCGGCGCAGCGGTTCCGCGGCGCCCCACAGCAGCTGGTCGCCGATGGTGAAGGCGCCGACGTATTCCGGGCCCATCGCCAGCTTGCGGATGCGGCCAACAGGAATGTCCATGGTGCCCGTCACGGCCACCGGCGTCAGGTCCTTCAGGGTGGCTTCGCGCGTGTTCGGCACGACCTTCGCCCAGGGGTTGTCGGCGGCGATCATCGCTTCGATGTCGGCGACCGGCACGTCCTTCTTGAGCTTGAAGGTCAGGGCCTGGCTGTGGCAGCGCATCGCGCCGATGCGAACGCAGAAACCGTCGACCGGCGTGGCAGCGGTGCTGAAGCCCGGGCCCTGGCCGAGGATCTTGTTGGTCTCGGCGCCGCCCTTCCACTCTTCCTTGGACATGCCGTCGCCCAGGTCCTTGTCGATCCAGGGGATCAGCGAGCCGCCCAGCGGCGCGCCGAAGTTGGCCGTTTCAGCGGCGCTGAGGGTCTGCTGCTTGTGCAGCACCTTGCGGTCGATTTCGAGGATGGCCGACTTCGGGTCGTCCAGCAGGGCGCGCACTTCGGCGTTGAGGGTGCCGAACTGGGTCAGCAGCTCGCGCATGTGCTGCGCGCCGCCGCCCGAGGCTGCCTGGTAGGTCATGCTGGTCATCCACTCGACCAGGCCTGCCTTGTAGAGGGCGCCCACGCCCATGAGCATGCAGCTCACGGTGCAGTTGCCGCCGATCCAGTTCTTGCCGCCCTTGGCGAGCGCGTTCTCGATGACCGGCAGGTTGACCGGGTCGAGCACGATGATCGCGTCGTCCTGCATGCGCAGGGTGGAGGCGGCGTCGATCCAGTGGCCGTTCCAGCCGGCGGCGCGCAGCTTGGGGAACACTTCGCTGGTGTAGTCGCCGCCCTGGCAGGTGATGACGATGTCGCACTTCTTCAGTGCCTCGATGTCGTTCGCATCCTTCAGCGCGGTTTCGTTCTTGGCCATCGCCGGGGCCTTGCCGCCGGCGTTGGAGGTCGAGAAGAAGACCGGCTCGATGAGACCGAAGTCGCCTTCGGCCTGCATGCGGTCCATCAGGACCGAGCCGACCATGCCGCGCCAGCCCACGAGGCCGACCAGAGGTTGAGATGCGTTCGCCATTTCAGTTTGCCCTTATGAAAAAAGAAAAATTTGTCTTTTCTTGCCCCCGACTCGTCGAGCCGGGGAGGGGCGTGACGAAGCGGGCTGCGGTTAGCCGGTAATCGTCTTTTTGGTGATTGCTGCAACGACCGCGTCGCCCATTTCGCGGGTGCCGACGCGCTTCGTACCTTCTGACCAGATGTCGCCCGTGCGCAGCCCGGAGGCAAGCACGTCCTTGACCGCCGACTCGATACGGTCGGCAGCTTCGGCTTGGTTGAGTGAGAAGCGGAGCATCATGGCAGCGGACAGGATTGTAGCCAAAGGATTGGCAACCCCTTTGCCGGCAATGTCGGGGGCGCTCCCGTGGCTGGGCTCGTACAGGCCCTGGTTGCTCGAATTGAGCGATGCCGAGGGCAGCATGCCGATGGAGCCGGTGAGCATCGCGGCCTCGTCCGAGAGGATGTCGCCGAACATGTTGCCGGTGACCACCACGTCGAATTTCTTGGGGGCCTTCACGAGCTGCATGGCCGCGTTGTCGACCAGCATGTGGTCGAGTTCGACGTCCGGATATTCCTTCGCGATGTCGAGCATCACGTCTTTCCACAGCTGCGAGGTTTCCAGCACGTTGTTCTTGTCGACGCTGGTCACGCGCTTGCTGCGCTTGCGGGCCGCCTCGAAGGCCACGCGGGCGATGCGTTCGATCTCGGGGCGCGAATAGCGCATCGTGTCGAACGCCTCTTCGGCGCCCGGGAAGTGCCCGTCCGTCGCGATGCGGCGGCCGCGCGGCTGGCCGAAGTAGATGTCGCCGGTCAGCTCGCGAATGATGAGGATGTCCAGGCCCGCGATCAGCTCGGGCTTCAAGCTCGATGCATCCACCAGTTGCTCATAGCAGATGGCGGGACGGAAGTTCGCGAACAGGCCGAGGTTTTTGCGCAGCCCTAGGATGGCCTGCTCGGGCCGCAGCGGTCGGTCGAGCTTGTCGTACTTCCAGTCGCCGACGGCGCCGAACAGCACTGCGTCCGATTCCTTCGCCAGCTTGAGCGTCGATTCAGGCAGCGGATGGCCGTGCGCCTCGTAGGCCGCGCCGCCGACCAGCGCCGACTCCATCTCGAACTTCAGGTCGAGCACGTCGAGCACCTTGACGGCTTCCGCCACGATTTCGGTGCCGATGCCGTCACCCGGGAGAACTGCGATTTTCATAAATTGGTCTGAGGTTTTTTGAAAACGGAAATGCGCGCGATCAGGAGATCATCGTGTGCGCGAGCCACGGCTTCTGCGCCAGGCGCTCGGCCTCGAAGGCCTTGATCTTGTCCTTGTGGCGCAGCGTGAGGCCGATGTCGTCCAGCCCGTTGATCAGGCAGTACTTGCGGAAGGCCTGCACGTCGAACGCGAACTCCTGCCCATCGGGCTTCACGACCACCTGGCGTTCCAGGTCGATGGTCAGCTGGTAGCCCGGGAACGCGAAGGTCTCGTCGAACAACTGGGCCACCTGCGCTTCGGGCAGCACGATCGGCAGCAGGCCGTTCTTGAAGCTGTTGTTGAAGAAGATGTCGGCGTAGCTCGGCGCGATGATTGCGCGAAAGCCGTATTGGTCGAGCGCCCACGGCGCATGCTCGCGCGACGAGCCGCAGCCGAAGTTCCTGCGCGCCAGCAGCACCGAGGCGCCGGCGTAGCGCGGCTGGTTCAGCACGAAGTCGGGGTTCGGCTTGCGGCTGGCCGGGTCCTGGCCCGGAAAGCCGGCGTCGAGGTAGCGCCATTCGTCGAACAGGTTCACGCCAAAGCCGGTCTTCTTGATCGACTTCAGGAACTGCTTCGGAATGATCGCGTCGGTGTCGACGTTCTCGCGGTCCATCGGGGCCACGAGGCCCTTGTGCACGGTGAATTTCTGCATGTGTTGTCTCCAGATCAGGCGAAGGTGCGCACGTCGACGAAGTGGCCGTGCACGGCAGCAGCGGCAGCCATCGCGGGGCTCACGAGGTGGGTGCGGCCGCCGGCGCCCTGGCGGCCTTCGAAGTTGCGGTTGCTGGTGGATGCGCAGCGCTCGCCGGGCTCGAGCCGGTCGGCGTTCATTGCGAGGCACATCGAGCAGCCGGGCTCGCGCCATTCGAAGCCAGCGGCCTTGAAGATCAGGTCGAGCCCTTCGCGCTCGGCCTGTTCCTTCACCACGCCCGAGCCGGGCACGACCATCGCGAGCTTCACGTTCTTCGCGACCTTCTGGCCGAGCTTCTTCACCACGGCGGCGGCTTCGCGCATGTCTTCGATGCGGCTGTTGGTGCAAGAGCCGATGAACACCTTGTCGATGAAGATGTCGTTCATGGCCTTGTTCGGCTCCAGGCCCATGTAGACCAGCGCGCGCTCGATGGCGCCGCGCTTGTTCGCATCTTTTTCCTTGTCGGGATCGGGCACGCGGCCGTTGATATCGACCACCATCTCGGGCGAGGTGCCCCAGGTCACCTGCGGCTGGATCTGCGCGGCGTCGAGCTCGACCACGGCGTCGAAGGTCGCGCCAGGGTCGGACTGCAGCGTGCGCCAGTAGGTCACGGCCTGGTCCCACTCCACGCCGGTGGGCGCGAGCGGACGGCCCTTCACGTAGCTGATGGTCTTTTCGTCGACCGCCACCAGCCCGGCGCGCGCGCCGGCCTCGATGGCCATGTTGCAGACCGTCATGCGGCCTTCCATGCTCAGGTCGCGAATGGCCGAGCCAGCGAACTCGATGGTGTAGCCCGTGCCGCCGGCCGTGCCGATCTTGCCGATGATGGCCAGCACGATGTCCTTGGCGGTGCAGCCGAGCGGCAGCTTGCCCTCGACCTTCACGAGCATGTTCTTCGCCTTCTTGCCAAGCAGCGTTTGCGTGGCCATCACGTGCTCGACTTCGCTGGTGCCGATGCCGTGCGCGAGCGCGCCGAATGCGCCGTGCGTGGATGTGTGCGAGTCGCCGCAGACGACAGTCATGCCCGGCAGCGTCGCGCCCGACTCGGGGCCGATCACGTGCACGATGCCCTGGCGCTTGCTCAGGAACGGGAAGAACGCGGCCGCGCCGAATTCGGCGATGTTGTGGTCGAGCGTGGTGACTTGTTCCTTGCTGGTCGGATCGGCAATGCCTTCGTAGCCGCGCTCCCAGCCCGTGGTGGGCGTGTTGTGGTCGGCGGTGGCCACGACCGAGCTGATGCGCCACAGCTTGCGACCGGCTTCGCGCAGGCCTTCGAAGGCCTGAGGGCTGGTCACTTCATGCACCAGGTGGCGGTCGATGTAGAGGATCGCGGTGCCGTCTTCCTCGGTGTGGACGACGTGTTCGTCCCAGATCTTGTCGTAGAGCGTGCGTGCCATGTCGGTCTCTTGTCTTTCGTGGGGAAATGGATTGTCTGTCGTTGCGGCCGTGAATTCGAGGTTCAGGCCGCGATCTGTTCTGCGGCGTCCGCAGCCGCGTGCAGGTGATTCACCAGCGAGCGCGCCGCCACCGGCAGGGTGGAGAAGTCGCGCGCCACCAGCCGGATCTCGCGCGCCGCCCAGGCGTCGTTGAGCGCCACGCTCACGAGACCGCGGCCGATGCCGTTCTGCATGAGCTCGAAGGCGCGCTGTGGCATCACGCCGATGCCCAGGCCGTTCTCGATCATCCGGCACATGGCGTCGAGGCCCGTCACGTGGATACGCAGCTTGATGCTGCGGCCGGCGTCGAGCGCGGCTTCGTGCATCGCGACGTAGATCGAGCTGTTGGTGTGCAGGCCGACGTGGTCGAAGTCGAGCGAATCCACGAAGTCGATAGCGCCCTGCGCCGCCAGCGCATGCCCCGTGGGCACGATCAGCGCGAGGCGGTCGTGCCGGTAAGAAAGGCTTTGCAACTCACCCGCGCCGCCGGCCACGTGGCACACGCCGAGGTCGGCCGCGCCTTCCTGCACCGCGCGGATCACTTCGCTGCTCAGGTGTTCTTCAAGGTCGATCTTGATGGCCTCGTGGGCGCGCGTGAATACGCCCAGGTCTTCGGGCAGGAACTGCACGATCGCCGAGATGTTGGCGTGCACCCGCACGTGGCCGCGCACGCCGTCGGCGTATTCGCTGAGTTCGCCCTGCATCTTCTCCAGGCTGTAGAGCACCGATCGGGCGTGATGCAGCAGGCTTTCGCCGGCGGGCGTGAGGTCGACGCCACGCGCGTGGCGGTAGAGCAGGGTGGTGCCGAGCGTGGCCTCGAGGTCGGACAGCCGCTTGCTGATGGCCGAGGCCGCGATGAACTCGCGCTCGGCAGCGCGGCCGATGCTGCCCAATTCGCACACGGCAACGAACAGCTGCAGCGACGTGAGGTCGATGCGGCGGGCGAAGTTGCGTTCGGATGTGCTCATGGGGCCGTGGGGCATCGCGTCTGGCGATGAGGGGGCTATTTTCTCCTTGTTTTTATGCGTCAGGCATCGTGATATGAGATGACCTTGTTGCCGGGAGGCGACGGCAATCGGCAGCTGCGGTGGGCTGCCTTGCGAGCCCGGATCAGTCCGCGGGAACCCCCGCACTCCAGGCGGACCAGTTGCCCACGATCGCATCCACCAGAGGACGGCCCGCGATCAGGAGATTGCCGGTGGCGATCGGGAATCCGCCCGACTCGGCATTCAACGAGGCGTAAGCGGTCTGCCCCTGGTAGGGCCGATCGAAATTGGATGCCGTGCGAAGAACCGCCACGCGCTGCAGGTCGAGCAGCCCCGCGCTGGCGCCTCGCTTCAATGCCTCGTAGGTGGCGTTGTCTTCCTGCTGGGTGGTGCAGTACCTGCCCTGCCCGTCGGTCACGAGTGAAATCCAGCGCGTGGCGGTTTCGCCCAGGAACCTGCCGTGCCAGTAGGTGTCGCCGGCCGCGGTGTCGCATTGCAGGACCGACGGGCGGGCCTTGGCGGTTGCCTGCGAATACCTGGCGCGGTAGGCGCGTGCCTTGTCGTTGTCGGCCAGCGGTGCATTGGCCGAGAGCTTCAGGGCCTTCTGCAGCAGCTTTTCGTTGAGGCGGAAGACCTCGGTCCGGTACTCGAACTTGGGCTTCGAGTCCGGATCCTTGGCGCCGATGCCGAAGTAGCCAGAGCGCCAGGTCGACGGCATTTCACGCGCATCGATCTCATGCGCGATGCCGAAGTCGACCAGGAACCGGGCCCAGGTGGCAGAACCGATGGTCGAGACATTCGGGTCGACGCCCGCGATGCCGGCCACCAGGAAGTAAGTCTTCGAGAGGTCGAACTTCCCGCTGAACACCAGTGCCGTGATGGAAGCAGCCGCGTTGGTATGGCCCATGCCGGTGGTGACCTGGCACACCGAATCGGCGTTGCACCTGACCAGCGGATCGTCGGCGGACAGGCCGGGCACCTTGATCTCCCGGGTCAGCTTCAGCGGCTCGAACCACACCTGTGCCTCGGGCTTGAACATGCTGATGATGAGAACCTTCACTGCAATCTGCTGTGGCGGCTTTGCGCCGGGAGCGTCGGTAGCGCAGCCGAACAGCAGCGTTGTCGCGAAGGCGATGAATGCCGCCCTCGCGCCAAACCAGGTCACGCGTTGAAAAACTGACATTCGCCTTCTCCTTCTTGAGCCCAAAGAGATCGCAATTTACAGGCCAAAAAAAAGCTGCCCGAAGGCAGCTTTTCTGATCATCGAGATTCGACGGAAGCTCAGCGAGCCGTGATCGGCTTCACGTCGCGCTTCGGCGAACCTTCGAACAGCTGGCGCGGGCGGCCGATCTTGTACTCGGGGTCGCCGATCATTTCGTTCAGCTGGGCGATCCAGCCGACCGTGCGGGCCAGCGCGAAGATCGCGGTGAACAGCGGCACCGGGATGCCGATGGCGCGCTGCACGATACCCGAGTAGAAGTCGACGTTCGGGTACAGCTTGCGCGACACGAAGTACTCGTCTTCCAGGGCGATCTTTTCCAGTTCCTTGGCGAGCTTGAACAGCGGGTCTTGTTCCAGGCCCAGCTCGGTCAGCACTTCGTTGCAGGTTTCCTGCATCAGCTTGGCGCGCGGGTCGTAGTTCTTGTACACGCGGTGGCCGAAGCCCATCAGCTTGACGTTCGAGTTCTTGTCCTTGACCTTCTTGATGAACTCGCCGATCTTCTCCACGCCACCTTCCTTCTGGATGTCGTAGAGCATGTTCAGCGCCGCTTCGTTGGCGCCGCCGTGGGCGGGGCCCCAGAGGCAGGCCACGCCGGCCGCGATGGCCGCGAAGGGGTTCGTGCCCGACGAGCCGCACAGGCGCACCGTCGAGGTCGAGGCGTTCTGCTCGTGGTCTGCGTGCAGGATGAAGATGCGGTCGAGCGCGCGCTCAAGCACCGGGTTCACCTTGTACTCTTCGCACGGCGTGGCGAACATCATGTGCAGGAAGTTGCCGGCGTAGCTCAGGTCGTTCTTCGGGTACATGTACGGCTGGCCGATCGTGTACTTGTAGGCCATGGCCACGAGCGTGGGCATCTTCGCGATCAGGCGGATCGCGGCGATCTCGCGGTGCTCGGGATTGTTGATGTCCGTGCTGTCGTGATAGAAGGCCGACAGGGCGCCCACCAGGCCGGTCATGATGGCCATCGGATGCGCGTCGCGGCGGAAGCCGCGCAGGAAGAACTGCATCTGCTCGTTCACCATCGTGTGGTTGGTCACGAGCTTGGTGAAGTTGGCCTTCTTGGCCGTGTCCGGCAGTTCACCGTACAGCAGCAGGTGGCAGGTCTCCATGAAGTCGCAGTTGGTCGCGAGCTGCTCGATGGGGTAGCCGCGGTACAGCAGCTCGCCCTTGTCGCCATCGATGTACGTGATGGCCGACTGGCAGGCGGCGGTCGACATGAAGCCCGGGTCGTACGTGAACATGCCGGTCTGTGCGTACAGCTTGCGGATGTCGATCACGTCGGGGCCCACGGTGCCCTTGTAGATCGGCAGTTCGACGCTGTCGCCGCCGTTGCTGAACGACAGCGTGGCCTTGGTATCGGATGCTTTCATTTCGGTTTACTTTCAGAGGTGGATTCAGGACGAAGGAGAGATTGCGGGACGCTGCGCGCCGTCGGTACGCATCAGCTGCAGCAATGCGACCACCTCGGCCCCGGCCCATGCGGGCTCGGGCTCCTTCCTGCGCAGAAGGAGGTCAAGGAGGTCGTTGTCCGACAGGTCCATCAGTGTCTCCATCGCTCCCGCTTGACCCACGGTCATGCGGAATTCGTGCCGCTCGAAGAAGCGGGCGATGAACAGGTCGTTCTCGAGCAGTCCGCGCCGGCAGCTCCATTTGAGCTTGCTCAGCGCACGTTCACTGAGCAGGTCGGCGGAGTCGGCGGCGGGTTGCATGGTGGCTTCTCGAACAAATGGATCAGGTCAGATGGCGCGGCGCACCATCAATTCCTTGATCTTGCCGATGGCCTTGGTCGGGTTCAGGCTCTTCGGGCACACGTCCACGCAGTTCATGATCGTGTGGCAGCGGAACAGGCGGTACGGGTCTTCCAGGTTGTCCAGGCGCTCGGCGGTGGCTTCGTCGCGGCTGTCGGCGATGAAGCGGTAGGCCTGCAGCAGGCCGGCGGGGCCGACGAACTTGTCGGGGTTCCACCAGAAGCTCGGGCAGCTCGTGGAGCAGCTCGCGCACAGGATGCACTCGTACAGGCCGTTGAGCTCTTCGCGCTCTTCGGGCGACTGCAGGCGTTCCTTTTCGGGCGGCACGGTGTCGTTCTGCAGGTACGGCTTGATCGAGTTGTACTGCTTGAAGAACTGCGTCATGTCCACGATCAGGTCGCGGATGACGGGCAGGCCCGGCAGCGGCTTGAGCACGACGGTGCCCTTGAGCGTGTTCATGTTGGTCAGGCAGGCCAGACCGTTCTTGCCGTTGATGTTCATCGCGTCGGAGCCGCAGACGCCTTCGCGGCACGAGCGGCGGAACGACAGCGTCGGGTCTTGCGCCTTGAGCTTCATGAGGGCGTCGAGCAGCATGCGCTCGTGGCCGTCGAGTTCGATCTCGACCGTCTGCATGTAGGGCTTGGCGTCCTTGTCCGGGTCGTAGCGGTAAATCTGGAATGTGCGCTTCATCGTAGTGACCTTGTGAATGCTTTGTATGAGCTGACTGTGAGCCGTTCTCTTAGAACGTGCGGACCTTGGGTGGAACCGAGGCCACGGTGAGCGGCTGCAGCTTGACCGGCTTGTACGAGAGGCGGTTGTCCTGGCTGTACCAGAGCGTGTGCTTCATCCAGTTGACGTCGTCGCGGCCGAGCGGTGCGACAGGGTCGTCCGCCGGGCGTTCGTAGTCTTCGACCGTGTGGGCGCCGCGGCATTCCTTGCGGGCGGCGGCCGAAACCATGGTGGCCTGCGCCACTTCGATCAGGTTGTCGACTTCCAGCGCTTCGATGCGGGCGGTGTTGAACACCTTCGACTTGTCTTTCAGGCCGATGGCCTTGACGCGCTCGCGCACGGCGGCGATCTTGGTCACGCCTTCGTCCATCGAGGCCTGCTTGCGGAACACTGCCGCATGCTGCTGCATGACGGCGCGGATCTCGCCGGCCACGTCCTGGGCGTATTCGCCGGTGGTGGTCGACTCGAGGCGGTTCAGGCGCTCCAGCGTGCGGTCGGCCGCATCGTTGGGCAGGGGCTTGTGTTCCTTGAGCTTGTCGTTGAACTCGACGATGTGGTTGCCGGCCGCGCGGCCGAACACCAGCAGGTCGAGCAGCGAGTTCGTGCCCAGGCGGTTGGCGCCGTGCACGCTCACGCAGGAGCATTCGCCCACGGCGTAGAGGCCGTTCACCACTGCGCTGTTCTCTTCACCCTTCTGGATGACGACCTGGCCATGGATGTTGGTCGGGATGCCGCCCATCTGGTAGTGGATGGTGGGCACGACCGGAATCGGTTCCTTCGTGATGTCGACGTTGGCGAAGTTGACGCCGATTTCGTACACCGAGGGCAGGCGCTTGTGGATGGTTTCGGCGCCCAGGTGGTCGAGCTTGAGCAGCACGTAGTCCTTGTTGGGACCGCAGCCTCGGCCTTCCTTGATTTCCTGGTCCATCGAGCGCGACACGAAGTCGCGCGGCGCCAGGTCTTTCAGGGTGGGCGCATAGCGCTCCATGAAGCGTTCGCCGTTGCTGTTCAGCAGGATCGCGCCTTCGCCGCGGCAGCCTTCGGTCAGCAGCACGCCCGCGCCGGCCACGCCGGTCGGGTGGAACTGCCAGAACTCCATGTCCTGCAGCGGGATGCCCGAGCGGGCGGCCATGCCGAGGCCGTCGCCGGTGTTGATGAAGGCGTTGGTCGAGGCCTGGAAGATGCGGCCTGCGCCGCCGGTGGCCAGCAGCACGGTCTTGGCCTGCAGGATGTGCAGGTCGCCGGTTTCCATTTCGAGCGCGGTCACGCCGACCACGTCGCCTTCGTCATCACGGATGAGGTCGAGCGCCATCCATTCGACGAAGAACTGGGTGCGGGCTTCGACGTTCTTCTGATAGAGCGTGTGCAGCATCGCGTGGCCGGTACGGTCGGCCGCGGCACAGGCGCGCTGCACGGGCTTCTCGCCGTAGTTGGCCGTGTGGCCGCCGAACGGGCGCTGGTAGATGGTGCCGTCGGGGTTGCGGTCGAAGGGCATGCCGAAGTGTTCGAGCTCGTACACGACCTTCGGGGCTTCGCGGCACATGAACTCGATCGCGTCCTGGTCGCCGAGCCAGTCGGAACCCTTGATCGTGTCGTAGAAGTGGTAGTGCCAGTTGTCTTCGCTCATGTTGCCGAGCGATGCGCCCACGCCACCTTGAGCGGCGACGGTGTGCGAACGGGTCGGGAACACCTTGGAGAGCACGGCCACGTTGAGGCCGGCACGTGCGAGTTGCAGCGAGGCGCGCATGCCGGAGCCGCCGGCACCGACGATCACGACGTCGAACTTGCGCTTGGTGATTTTTTCTTTTGTGTAGGTCATGGTGGGGTCAGATCTTCCAAAGCACTTGAATGGCCCAACCCGCACAACCGACAAGCCAGACGATGGTGAAAATTTGCAGCACGAGACGGATGCCGACGGGCTGGACGTAGTCCATCCAGACGTCGCGCATGCCGACCCACACGTGGTAGAGCAGGGCGACGATCACGGAGAACGTGAGCACCTTCATCCACTGCGCGGCGAAGATGCCGGCCCAGAGGTCGTAGCCGATGGGGCCGCGGGTGAAGATCAGTTGCGCGAGCAGCACGATCGTGAAGAGCGCCATCAGGCCGCCCGTAATGCGCTGGCTGAGCCAGTCGCGCAGACCGTAGTGCGCGCCGACGACGATGCGCTTGGAGCCGTAATTCACAGACATGGTTGGCTCCTTCTCAGTACAGGCCGAACAGCTTGGCGCCGAGCACCACGGTGAGCAGGATGCTCAGTGCCAGCGTGACGACAGCCGAGGTATGGCCGAATTCCTTGGTCACGGCAGCGTGGCTCACGTCCATCCAGAGATGGCGCAGGCCGGCGATGAAGTGGTGCAGGTAGGCCCAGATGAGCGCGAGCGCGACCAGCTTGAAGAACCACCCCGGAACGAAACCAAGGCCGCTGTTGAAGGCGGCCTTGAACTTGGCGAACGAATAGTCGGAAGACAGCGAGGTGTCGAACATCCAGATGATGAACGGCAGCAGCAGGAACATCAGCACGCCGCTGACGCGATGCAGGATCGACACGATGCCGGCCGGCGGCAGCCGGTAGGTCGTGAGGTCGGTGAAGGCATTGATGTTGCGGAATTCGCGACGCGGAGGCCGGGGGGGAGTTGCAAGCTCTGTCATTGGGGGAAGTGCTTTCGTGGCTTTTGTGACTTGTTGGCTTGTTCTGAGAGCGAACGCTTTTGTTTCTTCTGCGGAAATGCAAACAACGCAAAATTCTATTGCAATGCACCATCGCGCAGCGGACATGCACGAGTCGGCGCACCGTTGCAGTCGGATGCTATTGACTTCGTAGCGCAATGCGCAGCTTGTATGCGCACATCGGCGCGGCGGTATTCGGCCTTCGTCTGCATCGGGATCAGCCCAGCTGGTTCCTGTAGTGGTGCGTGTCGGTGCGATAGAGCCCGCGGCGCAGCTCCATCGGCATGTCATGGTAGGTGTGCGCCACGCGTTCCACGCTCAACAGGGGCATCTGCAGCGTCACGTCGAGCAGCGCGGCCTGTTCGGCATCGGGCAGCACGGCGCGGATTTTTTCTTCTGCGCGCACCATGCGCACGCCGAACTCGGTTTCGAACAGCGCGTACATCGGGCCGGGCCACGCGCGCAGCCGCTCGGCGGTGAGCCCCTTGAAGGGCGCACCGGGCAGCCAGAGGTCTTCGAGGATGGTGGGCACGCCGCCGTAGGCGAGCACGCGCCGCACCTGCAGCACCGCGTCGCCCGTACGCAGGCCGAGCGCGCGTGCCACGTCGGCCGATGCGCGCTGGCGCTTGCAGTCGACGATGGTGCGCACCGCCGGGCCCTCGGTGTTCGGGTCGCCCGCATCGGGCACGAGCTTGAGGAAGCGGTACTGCACATGCTGCTCGGCATGCGTGGCGACGAAGGTGCCCTTGCCCTGGCGGCGCACCACGAGGTTTTCGGCAGAGAGTTCGTCGATGGCCTTGCGCACCGT
Source organism: Variovorax sp. F042 (assembly GCF_057814215.1). NCBI lineage: Bacteria > Pseudomonadati > Pseudomonadota > Betaproteobacteria > Burkholderiales > Comamonadaceae > Variovorax > Variovorax sp. F042. Next base: position 303,045 of record NZ_JBVASX010000002.1, on the reverse strand, counting down.
GCCCTGGCTCACCCGATAGCGCACGGCCAGATCCATCTCGCTCGGGATGGGCTCGCCAGGCTTCCACTCGCCCGCCTGCAGGCTCTGCAGGATCAATGTCTTGATCTGCTGGTAGAGCGGGCTGAAGGACGGCGTCGCGGGCTCGTCGAATGTGGTGGGCGTGTTCATGGCAGCGGTGGGGTGCGCCTTGGCGGACCCCCGGAGGATATCTTATATAAGACATAAGACGAGGCTCATTGAATCGGCTTAAAATGCGGCCGGTCTCGCGCTGCGAGAAGTATTCCCAGCCCGCAGAACCCCTGGCGCCCCACGAGAGCGCCGACACCGTTTCATTACCTTCTGGAGTCTTCCCATGAGCAAAAAGCCCGTCCGCGTTGCCGTCACCGGTGCCGCCGGTCAAATCGGTTACGCCCTGTTGTTCCGTATCGCCTCCGGTGAAATGCTCGGCAAAGACCAGCCGGTCATCCTGCAACTGCTCGAAATCCCCGACGAGAAGGCCCAGAAGGCGCTCAAGGGCGTGATGATGGAACTCGACGACTGCGCCTTCCCGTTGCTGGCCGGCATGGAAGCCCACGGCGACCCGATGACCGCCTTCAAGGACGCCGACTACGCGCTGCTCGTCGGTTCGCGCCCCCGCGGCCCCGGCATGGAACGTGCCGAACTGCTGGCCGTCAACGGCGCCATCTTCACCGCGCAAGGCAAGGCCCTCAATGCCGTCGCCAGCCGCAACGTCAAGGTGCTGGTGGTCGGCAACCCGGCCAACACCAACGCCTACATCGCCATGAAGAGCGCCCCCGACCTGCCGCGCAAGAACTTCACCGCCATGCTGCGCCTGGACCACAACCGCGCCGCCAGCCAGATCGCCGCCAAGACCGGCAAGGCCGTGGCCGACATCGAGAAGCTCACCGTCTGGGGCAATCACTCGCCCACGATGTACGCCGACTACCGCTTCGCCACCATCAACGGCGAAAGCGTCGCCAAGATGATCAACGACCAGGAATGGAACGCCAACACCTTCCTGCCAACCGTCGGCAAGCGCGGCGCTGCCATCATCGAAGCACGCGGCCTGTCGTCGGCTGCCTCGGCTGCCAACGCCGCCATCGACCACATGCGCGACTGGGCCCTGGGCACCAATGGCAAGTGGGTCACCATGGGCATTCCGTCGGACGGCCAGTACGGCATTCCGAAGGACGTGATGTTCGGCTTCCCGGTCACCTGCGAAAACGGTGAATACAAGCTGGTCGAAGGCCTCGAGATCGATGCATTCAGCCAGGAACGCATCAACAAGACCCTGGAAGAACTGGAAGGCGAACGCGCCGGCGTCGCTCACCTGCTCTAAAGCACGACCAGCCAGCATGCTCGACTGGAACCCCGCGCTCTACCGTCGCTACGAGGACGAGCGCACCCGACCCGCACAGGAGCTCCTGGCGCGGGTGCCACTGACCGAGGCCGCCCGCGTGGTCGACCTCGGGTGCGGACCGGGCAACTCCACCGAGCTGCTGGTCAACCGGTTTCCGAAGGCGCAAGTCCTCGGAACCGACAACTCCGAAGCCATGCTTGTCAGCGCGCGCGAGCGCCTGCCGCAGGCGCGCTTCGAGTTGAGCGACATTGCGGCCTGGGCGCCGCAATCCCAGGAAGAAGCTCCTGACCTCATTTATGCCAACGCGTCCCTGCAGTGGGTGCCCGATCACGAAAAGCTGATCCCGCGCCTGTTCGACGCGCTGGCCCCGGCTGGCGTGCTCGCCATCCAGATGCCCGACAACCGCCAGGAGCCCACGCATCGCCTGATGCGTGCGTTGGCCGCTGAAGCACCGTGGGCCGAACGCATCGGCGACGCCGACAAGCTGCGCACCCTGCTGCTCGACCTCGGTGGCTACTACGACCTGCTGGCGCCGCGTGCGGTGCACGTCGATGTCTGGCACACGATCTACCAGCACCGCATGGCCGATGCCGCATCCATCGTCGAATGGGTGCGCGGCACGGGGCTGAAGCCTTTCGTCGACCGCCTGCCGCCGGACCTGCAGGCGAGCTACCTTGCCGAGTACGAGCGTCGAGTGAACGAAGCCTATCCGGCGCGCACCGACGGCAAGCGGCTGCTCGCCTTCCCGCGCATGTTCATCGTGGCGCAGAAAAAGGCATGACGAAGACCGCGCATCCCGCTGAAGTACTGCTCGGCGCGCAAGCCGGCGCTGTGACGTTGCCCGTGTGCGACCACTACAGCGGCGTCGAGGCGCGCATGAAGAAGAGCCTCGCGCTCCAGGCCGAAATGGCCGAGGAGTTCGGCGCCTGCGTGTTCGACGTTACCCTCGATTGCGAAGACGGCGCCCCGGTGGGCGGCGAAGCCGAGCATGCCGCGCTAGTCACCGAACTAGCGTTGGCCGCCAAACCCGGCATGCGCGTCGGCGTGCGCGTGCACCCCGTCGACCATCCCGCCTTTGCCGGCGACCTGATCACCATTGCCGGCCGTGCCGCCCAGCGCCTGAGCCATCTGATGGTGCCGAAAGTCGAATCGGTGGCCGATGTGTTGCAGGCTGTGGCGGCGCTCGAAGCGGCTGATGCCGATACGTTGCCGCTGCACGTGCTGATCGAGTCGCCGCTCGCCGTGCACAACGCCTTCGAGATTGCCGCCCATCCGCGCGTGCAGTCGCTGAGCTTCGGCCTGATGGATTTCGTCTCGGCCCACGCCGGCGCGATCCCTGCCGATGGCATGGGTGCGGCAGGGCAGTTCAGCCACCCGCTGGTGGTGCGCGCCAAGCTGGCCATCGCATCGGCCGCGCATGCCTACGGCAAGGTGCCTTCGCACTGCGTGGTCACCGAGTTCAGCAACACCGATGCCATGCGCACGGCCGCCCGCAAGGCGGCCACCGAATTCGGCTACACGCGCATGTGGAGCATCCACCCGAACCAGATCCGCCCCATCCTCGAGGCCTTTGCGCCCGACGAGGCGCAGATTCAAGTTGCCACACAAATCATTGCAAAAGCGGCGCTTGCTGATTGGGCTCCGACACAAATTGATGGCACATTGCACGACCGCGCGAGCTACCGCCACTTTTGGCAGGTCTTGACGCGCGCCCACGCAACAGGGCGCGCGTTGCCCCCCGAGGCGAAAGCCTGGTTTGCGCTCGCGGCCTCCTGAAACTCTCTGAATCCAGCCTCAAGGAAACCCACACATGAAGAAAATTGCCCTGATCGCCGCCGTCGCCCTGGCCCTGCCGCTTGCAGCAGTCGCGCAGGACGCCAAGCCCGCGGCCAAGCCTGCGGCAAAGGCCGAAGCCAAGAAGACGCCTCCCAAGCGCCAGGTCACCCGCAAGGCGGCCAAGGCTGTCGAGGAAGTCACGCCGATCGCCGACGACACCAACGTCGTGCTCACCGATGCCGACCTGGCTGTCGCCCAGCGCGTGTCGATCGGCCGCGCCCAGTGCGAACTCGGCGCCGACGTGACCGTCACGCCCGACGAGAAGAAGCCCGGCTTCTTCACCGTGACCACCAAGGGCCTGAAGTACCGCATGCACCCGGTCGAAAGCCGCACCGGCGCCATCCGCCTCGAAGACCCGCGTGCCGGCGCCATGTGGCTCCAGCTCGGCAACAAGTCGATGCTGATGAACCAGAAGGCCGGCCTGCGCATTGCCGATGAATGCCAGACTGACGCCCAGGTCGCATTTGCCGCAGAAATGAAGAAGAACCCGCCGAAGGCCCTGTTCGAAGGCGCCGACGGCGAAAAGAAGTAAGTAACGAAACGGCGTGCGGCGCGGCTCTTGCTTGCCGTACTGCACGCCCGCCAGCTCAGTTTCCGGAGAAAAGAAGATGTTGCAAGCCTACGTTGACCATGTTGCCGAACGCGCCGCGCTCGGTATCCCGCCGCTGCCCTTGAGCGCGAAGCAGACCTCTGAAGCGATCGAGCTCCTCAAGAGCGCGAACGCCAAGGACGGTGCTTTCCTGCTCGACCTGCTCACCTATCGCGTGCCCGCCGGCGTCGACGACGCCGCCAAGGTCAAGGCGAGCTACCTCGCGGCCGTGGCCCACGGCACCGAGAAGAGCGAGTTCATTTCGCGCGCCCGCGCGACCGAACTGCTCGGCACCATGCTCGGCGGCTACAACATCAGCCCCATGATCGACCTGCTCGACGACGCTGAAGTCGGCGCTGTGGCAGCAGAAGGCCTGAAGAAAACCCTGTTGATGTTCGACCAGTTCCACGACGTCAAGGAAAAGGCCGACAAGGGCAACGCCAACGCCAAGGGCGTGCTGCAAAGCTGGGCCGATGCCGAGTGGTTCACCAGCCGCCCCGAAGTGCCCGAGAGCATCACCGTCAGCATCTTCAAGGTGGCCGGCGAAATCAACACCGACGACCTGTCGCCCGCACCCGACGCGACGACCCGTCCCGACATTCCGATGCACGCGCTCGCGATGCACAAGAACGCGCGCCCGGGCATCGTTCCCGAAGAAGACGGCAAGCGCGGCCCGGTGAAGTTCATCGAAGACCTGCGCGCGCGCGGCCACCTCGTGGCCTATGCCGGCGACGTGGTCGGCACGGGTTCGTCGCGCAAGAGCGCCACCAACTCGGTGCTCTGGTTCACCGGCGAAGACATTCCCTTCGTGCCGAACAAGCGCTTCGGCGGCGTCTGCCTCGGCGGCAAGATCGCTCCCATCTTCTACAACACCATGGAAGACTCGGGCGCGCTGCCCATCGAGCTCGACGTGGCGCAAATGAACATGGGCGACGTGGTCGAGCTGCGTCCCTACGAAGGCAAGGCGCTGAAGGACGGCAAGGTCATCGCCGAGTTCCAGGTCAAGAGCGACGTGCTGTTCGACGAAGTGCGCGCCGGCGGCCGTATTCCGCTGATCATCGGCCGCGGCCTGACGGCCAAGGCGCGCGAGGCGCTGGGCCTGCCGGTTTCGACGCTGTTCCGCCTGCCGCAAAGCCCCATCGACACCAAGAAGGGCTTCTCGCTGGCACAGAAGATGGTCGGCCGCGCCTGCGGCCTGCCAGAAGGCCAGGGCGTTCGCCCGGGCACGTACTGCGAACCCAAGATGACCTCGGTCGGCTCGCAGGACACCACCGGCCCGATGACGCGCGACGAGCTGAAGGACCTGGCTTGCCTGGGCTTCTCGGCCGACCTCGTGATGCAGTCGTTCTGCCACACGGCGGCGTACCCCAAGAAGGTCGACGTCAAGATGCACCACGAACTGCCCGAGTTCATGGCCAACCGCGGCGGCGTGTCGCTGCGCCCCGGCGACGGCGTGATCCACTCGTGGCTCAACCGCCTGCTGACGCCCGACACCGTGGGCACGGGCGGCGACAGCCACACCCGCTTCCCCATCGGCATCAGCTTCCCGGCAGGCTCGGGCCTCGTGGCCTTCGCGGCCGCCACCGGCGTGATGCCGCTGGACATGCCCGAATCGGTGCTCGTGCGCTTCAAGGGCAAGATGCAACCCGGCGTGACGCTGCGTGACCTGGTCAACGCAATTCCGCTGTATGCCATCAAGTCCGGCCTGCTGACGGTCGAGAAGAAGGGCAAGAAGAACATCTTCTCGGGCCGCATCCTCGAAATCGAAGGCCTGCCCGACCTGAAGGTGGAGCAAGCCTTCGAGCTGAGCGACGCCTCGGCCGAACGCTCGGCCGCCGGCTGCACGGTGCACCTGAACAAGGAGCCGATCATCGAGTACATCAACAGCAACATCACGCTGATGAAGTGGATGATTGCCGAAGGCTACGCCGATGCCCGCACGCTGCAACGCCGCATCGCCGCGCAGGAAGCCTGGCTTGCGGATCCGCAACTGCTCAAGGGCGATGCCGACGCTGATTACGCCGCCGTGATCGAGATCGACCTGGCCGAGATCCACGAACCCATCGTGGCCTGCCCGAACGACCCCGATGACGTGAAGACGCTCAGCGATGTGGCCGGCGCCGTGATCGACGAAGTGTTCATCGGCTCGTGCATGACCAACATCGGCCACTTCCGCGCCGCGTCGAAGCTGCTCGAAGGCAAGCGCGACATCCCGGTCAAGCTGTGGATCGCTCCGCCCACCAAGATGGACGCGCAGCAGCTCACCGAGGAAGGCCACTACGGCGTGTTCGGCAATGCCGGTGCCCGCACTGAAATGCCGGGCTGCTCGCTGTGCATGGGCAACCAGGCACAGGTGCGCGAAGGCGCGACGGTGATGTCGACCAGCACGCGCAACTTCCCCAACCGCCTGGGCAAGAACACCAACGTGTACCTCGGCTCGGCCGAACTGGCCGCCATCTGCTCGCGCCTGGGTCGCATCCCGACCCGCGAGGAGTACATGGCCGCCACGGGCGTGCTCGATGCGTCCAGCGCGCAGATCTACCAGTACCTGAACTTCGACAAGATCGAAGACTACAAGGGCGTGGCGGACACGGTCGCGGCCTGATCTTCTTCGGCTCGCTCCAATCAGAAAGCCCCGCTTCGGCGGGGCTTTTTTGTGGGCGATGCGCCTTCGTTCAGCTCAGAGCGAGGGCGCGTTGGGCTGCAGGTACTCCTGGCCCGTGAGCACCATCTTCGCGCCGACCGGGCCGCCCACCGCGTGGGGCAGGGAGGTCAGCAGCGAGTTGGCGAAGTCGCCGCGGTACAGCTTGGCGCCCTGGTGTGTCAGGTTGGAATTGGCGTCGATGTAGATCGACTCGCCCAGCCCCGACCACAGGCGGCAGAAGCCGTAGTCCTCCGAGAGATAGCGGCGCGTCTGCGGGTCGACCATCACGTCGAAGAAGCGGTAGTGCAGGCCCAGGTCGGCCTCGCCGATGCTGTCGGGCACGTAGGCGAGGTCGGGGTAGCTCGCCATGAGCCGCTCGAACACGGCGCGCTTGATCACCATGAAACCGGTCGGTGCCTCGGTCACCTCCATGAAGCCGTCGGGCTGGATCTTGAGTTCGACCTGCGAAGTGGTCTCCGAGGCCTTGGCGTTGACCGTGTAGCGGGTGAAGGTGGCCTCGAACTGCTGCTGTGTCGTGCCCGCGGCCACGCCGTCGTCGGGCCAGTTCTCCCGCTTGAGCGGATAGACGCCGGCCGCGATGTCGTAGCCCGACAGCAGCAACCGGAAGGCCGCCTGCGCCGAGAAGCCGATGTCGGCGTCGATCCAGAACAGGTGGGTCCATTGCGGATTGGCGAGGAACTGGGCCACGCAGTTGTTCCGCGCACGCGTCACCAGGCTCTCGCCCTGGTGCATCAGCACCTGCATGCGCATGCCGGCGCGCTCGGCCTGGACAGTGAAGTTCAGCATCGAGGCGACGTAGTTCTGGAAGAACTTGCCGTCGTGGCTCGGTGTCACGACCACGGGAAAGAACTGCCGGAGTTCGGACGAGTCAAGCATTTCGGGCTCCGTGTGCCTGTCTATCGGGCGGGGCGCTGCATCAGGCCGAGCAGCAGGTTGTTGTAGACCTCGGTGGCCGCGGCGTTGCCGGGGAGGTAGCGGTCGATCAGGCTGCGCTGGCGCTCGCGATAAGCGATTGCCTGCGCATCATGCGTGTCGATGGCTTCGAGCACCCGGGCGCTGCCGCCGGCCACGTCGTTGCCCTGGTAGTAGTAGCCGAGGTCCGCGCACAGGTGCGCGTTGTGCACCAGCGGGTAGCCCTGCCAGCAGGTTTCCAGGTAGAAATAGTTGAGCGGGTTCTCCCACTGGTGCGAGACCACGATGTCGGTGTTCTGCGCCAGGAAGACCGGCGTTTCGTGCCGGCCGAGAAACACCGCCTTGTGCTCTCGCACCAGGTCGAGTTGGTTCATCAGCGTGATGAACTCCATGTTCTCCCTGGCCAGCCGTTCGGCATTGGTGACCTGCAGCAGCGCGATGGCTTCGGGCCGGGCGCGGTAGGCCAACTCGGCGATCAGAACCGGATAGAGGCAGAACTTCACCACGTTGATGTTCGGCTCCATCACGCTGAGGCGGCGCGGCCCGGCGTGCGGCTGGTAGACGCCGGCGTCGGGGAGGGCGCGCGTGCGTTCGTCCAGGAATACCGGGCTCCACACGAAAGGCACGGGGCGCGCCTCGGCCCGGCGCAGCACCTCGAAGTACGGCTGGCTGATGTTCGCCACCTGCGGAACCATCCAGATGTCGTCGTAGCGCTGGTTCACGAACAGGTTCTGCCCCCAGAGCGGCTTGTTGAACAGCATCGACTCCATGGCGTGCACGTATTCGAAGCCGCAGCAGTAGGACACCAGCCGCGCGCCACGCTGCTTCAGGTAGTCGGTCTGCGCCGGGTCGATCTGGCCGCCGAGCTCGATCAGCACGTCCACGTTGTCCTTGGCCGCCTCGAAGGTCACGGTAGGCCAGCGTGTCTGGTCCCAGGGCAGGGCCGGGGTGATCGGGATCGCCGTGGTGTTGACCAGTACCACCGAGGCCACATCCGGGCAGTGCTTCAGTGCTTCCGCCAGGAACACGGCGTTCTGCTTGATGCCGTTGTTCCAGAGGGTTTCGGCCTCGTGGTGGAGGCCGATGGTGATGCCGATGCGCAGCTGAATGGCGGACCTCATTTAATTGTTTCAAGAATGTTAATTGCCATCCGCGGCGATTGGAGATCGTTTTCTGGGGTTGGCAATTAATTAACTGCTATGTGACGAAATTCCTATTTCAGCGGGCTTTGTCATTCTTCGAGGCTTGCAAAGAGCAGACGCACTGTTCTTTGAGCCGGCGGCGAGAAGAAGGAGAAAGGGAGCTTATCGGCGAAGTTGTGTGAAAAAAGTCCGCTGAAGCCGCGCTTTGGATTCTATGTGGCCTCCCGCTTTCAGTGGCTTGTCGGCAACCCTCGGGCCTGAATGAGTTCACTCATATTTCATTTTTGTGAACTAAATCATTGGTTCGAAATTTCCCTATTGCGGCATGCGAACTGAAATGTAAACAAGTCCGTACATTCCAGCATTCCTGTAATCGAGGCACTCCCAAGCGCGTGCCTTCAGCGATGGAACCTGACGCAGGGGCATCGCATTTTTTGTCGATCTGAACCCGTCAATCCATTCACCGCGAGCCGAACAGTAAATGAACAAGTCATACAGAAGCATATGGAACGAAGCCCTGGGGGCATGGGTGGCGGCTTCCGAGCTCACCTCGGCGTGCGGCAAGCGAAGCGGTAGCGCGAAGCGGTCGACATTCCGTCTCCTGGCCGTGGCGGCCATCTATGGGGTGATGCAGGGCGGAGCCGGGGTGGCGTACGCCAACGTCATCAATACCGACGGCACCTGTGTGACGGGATCGAGTGGCATCGTCGGCCGCCTGAATCCCGGAAGCACCAGTGGAGCGACCGGTGCACCGACGCAAGACGGTACCGGCACCTACTCGCTGGTGGCGGGATGCAACGCGACCGGTACGGGCTCGACCGCGGTGACCGTGTACGGCGCGTTCGCCCAGGGCCGGGCAACCGGGGCTTCCGCATTCGGCTTCCTCAGCAACGCGAGCGGCAAGTGGAGCAGCGCCTACGGGCTGGAGTCGAGCGCGGGCGGCATCTCCAGCATCGCGATGGGCTTCGGCAGCAACGCTGCCGCGCTCAATTCCGTAGCCATCGGCGGCGCTGGCGGGGACGGCACCACCCCGCTGACCGTTGCCAACTCGACCACCGCCTCGGGCAGCGGGGCGGTGGCCATCGGCAGCAACGCGACCAAGGGGGCGCAGGCGACCGCGACGGATTCCATCGCCATCGGCGGCCAGGCTTTTGTCAGTTCCGGGGCCACTTCGGGCGTAGCCATCGGCCGCGGCGCCAACGTCGCGGGTACCAGTGCGATTGCGCTCGGTGACGGCGCGAACGCGATCGGCAGCAATGCCATCGCCATCGGCACGAATGCCAATGCTGCGACTACCGGCGCCTCGAATCTTGCGATCGGCTGGGGCGCCGTGGCGACGGGTACGGCTGCATCGTTGGGCGATTCCACCGCCGTTGGCACGGGTGCCAAGGCCACCGGCCAGGATTCGACCGCCGTCGGTGGCCAGACCACGGCCAGTGCCTTGAACACGCTGGCGATCGGCAACAACGGCACCACGGCTTCTGCCAGCGGCGCGACCGCCTTCGGAGTGGGAGCCAAGGCCACGGGCCAGAACTCGCTGGCAGCGGGCAATGGCACGCTGGCTTCGAACACCGGCTCCATCGCCATCGGCAGCAACACCACCGACGTGGCCAAGTCGGCGGCCGTCGACGGCATCGCCATCGGCGGTCAGTCTTCGGTGGCGGCTGCCGCCAACTCCGGTATCGCGGTCGGTCGCGGCTCGATCGTCAGCGGCACAGCCGGTGTTGCCGTTGGCGACGGCGCCAATGCGTCGGCCCTCAACGCGGTAGCCCTCGGCGTTTCTGCCATTGGCTCTGGCGCCAACGCAGTCGCGGTCGGCGCCGGTGCCAAGGCCAATGGCGGCGGCGCGACGGCCTTCGGCAACAACGCCAATGCAGCCTTCGGCAACGACATGGCTTTCGGCACCAACGCGCGTGCCGTTGGCGATGCATCGGGACTGGCACCTTCGACCGCTTTCGGCAACAGCGCAAATGCCACGGGCAGCGGTTCCACGGCGTTCGGGACCCTTTCGAATGCCCAGGGTGCCACCTCCGCAGCTATCGGTTATGCCGCGCAGACCGGCGCCGGTGCAACAAACGGCCTGGCGGTCGGCACCAATGCTTCTTCCATGGGTGACCGCAGCGCTGCCATTGGCTCGGGAGCCAACGCCACAGGCGCCTACTCCGTGGCCCTTGGCCGGACAGCGAATTCGTTCGCTGACGGATCCACCGCGATCGGCTCCAACGTCACCAGCGGGGCGAAGGCGCTTGCGAACGATTCGATCGCCATTGGTGGGCAGTCCGCTGTCGCTGCGACGGCAACCTCCGGCATTGCCGTCGGACGTGGATCAGCCGTCAATGGCGCGTCCGGCATTGCCGTCGGCGACAACGCCAATGCAGCGTATGCAAACAGCGTCGCAATTGGCGCGGGCAGCGTGACCGGCGCCGCGGCGCCTACCGGCAAGGGGTTCCTCACCAACACCAACGCGCCTGCGTCCGAGGTCTCGGTGGGTTCGTCTTCCGCCCTGCGGCGAATCACGAACGTTGCCGATGGCGCGGCGCCCCAGGACGCTGTGACCGTAGCTCAGTTGAGCACGGGCATGAGCACTACCGCGAGCAGCATCGGCAGCCTGTCCACGGGCCTGAGCACAACGAACAGCAATGTGACCAGTCTGTCGACCTCGACCTCGACGGGCCTGAGCACTGCGACGAGCAACATTGGCAGCCTTTCGACCGGGCTCAGCACGACCAACAGCAGGGTTTCCAGCCTGTCGACCTCGACTTCGACCGGTCTGAGCACTGCGACGAGTGGTATCGGCAGCCTGTCGACTGGCCTGAGCACGACCAACAGCACCGTCAGCAGCCTGTCCACTGGCCTGAGCGCGTCGGCGAGCAGCATCGGTAGCCTGTCGACCGGCTTGAGCAGCACGAACAGCAGCGTGACCAGCCTGTCCACGTCGACCTCCACGGGTCTGAGTACGGCGACTAGCGGCATTGGCAGCCTGTCCACTGGCCTGAGCACGACAAACAGCAATGTCTCCAGCCTGTCGACGTCGACCTCGACTGGTTTGAGCACCGCGACGAGCAGCATCGGCAGCCTGTCGACTGGCCTGAGCACCACGAACAGCAACGTGACCAGCTTGTCGACCTCGACGTCGACGGGTCTGAGTACAGCGACGAGCAGCATCGGCAGCTTGTCGACAGGCCTGAGCACCACGAACAGCAACGTGACCAGCCTGTCGACCTCGACGTCCACAGGTCTGAGCACCGCGACAAGCAGCATCGGCAGCCTCTCGACCGGCTTGAGCACGACCAACAGCAATGTCTCCAGCCTGTCGACTGGTTTGAGCACCACGAACAGCGCCGTTGCGAGTTTGTCGACCTCGACCTCGACCGGCTTGAGCACCGCGACCAGCAGCATCGGCAGTCTGTCTACAGGCCTGAGCACGACCAACAGCAACGTTGCGAGCCTGTCGACTTCGACCTCGACGGGTCTGAGCACCGCCACGAGCAGCATTGGCAGCCTGTCTACCGGCTTGAGCACGACGAACAGCAACGTGACCAGCCTGTCGACTTCGACGTCGACAGGTCTCAGCACTGCGACGAGCAGCATCGGCAGTCTGTCTACAGGCCTGAGCACGACCAACAGCAACGTGACCAGCCTGTCCACCGGCTTGAGCACCGCAACGAGCGGCATCGGCAGCCTGTCGACTGGCCTGAGCACGACCAACAGCAACCTTGGCACCCTGAGCTCGTCGGTCAGCTCGATCTACAACACCGGTACGAAGTACTTCCACGCCAACAGCACCGGCGCGGACAGCCAGGCCAACGGCGCCGACAGCGTGGCCATCGGCCAGAACGCGATCTCCAACGGCGACAACAGCGTGGCGGTCGGCAAGAACGCCCAGACCACCAAGCCTGACAGCGTGGCGCTGGGTGCGAACTCGGTTGCGAGCGTGGGCGCGTTGGCCAACTACGACGCGTTCGGCCTGACGAGCAAGCAAAGCTCATCGGGTGAAGTGAACGTGGGCAACCGCCAGATCACAGGCGTGGCGCCGGGCAGCGCGGACCAGGACGCCGTCAACGTCCTGCAAGTCAAGACCGTCACAGCTTCGTTGTCGAGCAGCATCGGCACCGCAACGAGCAGCATTGCCAGCCTTTCGACGGGCCTGAGCACGACGAACAGCAATGTGACCAGTCTGTCGACCTCGACGTCGACGGGTCTGAGCACAGCGACAAGTAGCATCGGTAGCCTGTCCACTGGCTTGAGCACGACGAACAGCAACGTGACCAGTCTGTCGACGTCGACCTCGACCGGGCTGAGCACTGCGACGAGCAGCATTGGTAGCCTGTCTACAGGTTTGAGCACGACGAATAGCAACGTGACCAGCCTGTCGACCTCGACGTCGACCGGTCTGAGCACAGCCACCAGCAGCATCGGCAGCCTGTCGACCGGCCTGAGCACGACGAACAGCAATGTGACCAGCTTGTCGACTTCAACGTCGACCGGTCTGAGCACGGCGACGAGCAGCATCGGCAGTCTGTCGACCGGCTTGAGCACGACCAACAGCAATGTGACTAGCCTGTCGACTTCGACCTCCACGGGCCTGAGCACAGCGACAAGCAGCATCGGCAGCCTGTCGACCGGCTTGAGCACGACCAACAGCAATGTGACCAGCTTGTCGACTTCAACGTCGACCGGTCTGAGCACGGCCACGAGCAGCATTGGTAGCTTGTCTACCGGCCTGAGCACGACCAACAGCAATGTGACCAGTCTGTCGACCTCGACGTCGACTGGTCTGAGCACTGCGACGAGCAGCATCGGTAGCCTGTCGACTGGCCTGAGCACCACGAACAGCAACGTGACCAGCCTGTCGACGTCGACCTCGACCGGGCTGAGCACTGCGACGAGCAGCATTGGTAGCCTGTCTACAGGTTTGAGCACGACGAATAGCAACGTGACCAGCCTGTCGACTTCGACGTCGACGGGTTTGAGCACTGCGACGAGCAGCATCGGTAGTCTGTCCACCGGCTTGAGCACGACGAACAGTAATGTGACCAGCCTGTCGACTTCGACGTCGACGGGTCTGAGCACCGCGACCAGCAACATCGGTAGCCTGTCGACTGGCTTGAGCACGACGAACAGCAATGTCACCAGCCTGTCGACTTCGACGTCGACTGGTCTGAGCACTGCGACGAGCAGCATCGGTAGTCTGTCCACCGGCTTGAGCACGACGAACAGTAATGTGACCAGCCTGTCGACTTCGACGTCGACGGGTCTGAGCACCGCGACCAGCAACATCGGTAGCCT
>NZ_JBVASX010000002.1:0-289152 GCF_057814215.1 Variovorax sp. F042 | reverse complement strand
GTCGACTGGCTTGAGCACGACGAACAGCAATGTCACCAGCCTCTCGACTTCGACCTCGACTGGCCTGAGCACAGCTACAAGCAGCATCGGCAGCCTGTCCACGGGCCTGAGCACGACGAACAGCAATGTCGCCAGCCTGTCGACTTCGACTTCGACTGGCCTGAGCACAGCCACAAGCAGCATCGGCAGCCTGTCCACGGGCCTGAGCACGACGAACAGCAATGTCACCAGCCTGTCGACCTCGACGTCGACCGGTCTGAGCACGGCGACCAGCAACATCGGCAGCCTGTCGACTGGCCTGAGCACCACGAACAGCAACGTGACCAGCCTGTCGACTTCAACGTCGACCGGCCTGAGCACCGCCACAAGCAGCATCGGCAGCTTGTCGACCGGCCTGAGCACGACCAACAGCAATGTGACCAGCCTGTCGACCTCGACCTCGACCGGCCTTAGTACCGCCACCAGCAACATCGGCAGCCTGTCCACCGGCCTCAGCACCGCCAACAGCAACATCGGCAGCCTGTCCACCGGCCTCAGCACCGCCAACAGCAGCATCGGCAGCCTGTCCACGGGCGTCGCGAACTCGGTCCAGTACGACGATGCGACTCACACCAAGGTCACGCTGGGCGGCGCTGGTGCGACATCGCCGGTCATCCTGACCAACGTTGCCGCGGGTGTGAACCCCACCGACGCGGTGAACTTCGGCCAACTGACTTCGCTGTCGACCTCGGTTTCCAGCGGTATTGCCAGCCTGTCGACTTCCACCTCGACTGGCTTGAGCACTGCGACGAGCAGCATCGGCAGCCTGTCCACCGGCCTGAGCACGACGAACAGCAACGTCTCGAGCTTGTCGACCTCGACCTCCACGGGCCTGAGCACCGCCACGAGCAGCATCGACAGCCTGTCTACGTCGACCTCGACGGGCCTGAGCACCGCGACCAGCAGCATCGGCAGCCTGTCGACCGGTCTGAGCACGACGAACAGCAGCGTCTCCAGCCTGTCGACTTCGACCTCCACAGGGCTGAGCACCGCCACAAGCAGCATCGGCAGTTTGTCCACATCGACTTCGACGGGCATCAGCAGCCTGTCGACCGGTCTGAGCACGACGAACAGCAGCGTCTCCAGCCTGTCGACTTCGACCTCCACAGGGCTGAGCACCGCCACGAGCAGCATCGACAGCCTGTCCACGTCGACTTCGACGGGCCTGAGCACGGCGACCAGCAGCATCGGCAGCCTGTCGACCGGCCTGAGCACGACGAACAGCAATGTGACCAGCCTCTCGACCTCGGTCTCCACGGGTCTGAGCACTGCCACGAGCAGCATCGACAGCTTGTCGACTTCGACTTCGACGGGCCTGAGCACGGCGACCAGCAGCATCGGCAGCCTGTCGACCGGCCTGAGCACGACGAACAGCAATGTGGCGAGTCTGTCGACGAGCCTGAGCGGTTCGACGAGCGCCATTGCCAGCCTGTCGACTTCGACCTCCACGGGGCTGAGCACCGCCACGAGCAGCATCGACAGCCTGTCCACGTCGACTTCAACAGGCTTGAGCACCGCGACAAGCAGCATCGGAAGCCTGTCGACCGGCTTGAGCACCACCGACAGCAACCTCGCAAGCCTGTCGACCTCGACCTCGTCGGGCCTGAGCACTGCGACCAGCAACATCGCCAGTCTCTCGACCGGCGTCGGCAGCCTGTCGACCGGCCTGAGCACGACCAATGTCAACGTCAACAGCTTGAGCACGTCGGTCAACAACATCTACAACACGGGCACCAAGTACTTCCACGCCAATTCGACGGCGGCAGACGCAGACGCCAGCGGCCAGGAAGCCGTGGCGATCGGCCCGCAGTCGGTGGCCAGCGGCGCCAACTCCTTTGCGGCCGGCAACGGTGCGAAGGCGACGGCCGACGGCGCGGTGGCGGTGGGCTTCGGCGCCCAGGCCACGGGTGCGAACGCGATCGCCATCGGCACAGGGGCGCTGGCCACGGGCTCGCAGGCGATCGGCGTGAACTCCCGCGCGGGCGGCGGCGGCGTGGCGCTGGGCGACAACGCGGATGCCGGCGGCACGCAGCTGAGCAAGGCGCAGAACATCTCGCAGGGCACGGCCATCGGCTTCGGCGCGATCGTGACGCAAAGCGGCGGCGTCGCACTGGGCTCGGGCTCGGTGGCTTCCACCGCGGCGGGCGTGGCCGGTTACGTGCCGGGCGGTGCGTCGGCACAGCAACAGGCAGCCGTCAATGCAACCACCAGCACGCAGGCCGCGGTGTCGGTGGGCGATGCGGCCAACGGTCAGTACCGCCAGATCACGGGCGTGGCAGCAGGCACGGCCGACAGCGACGCGACCAACGTGGCGCAGCTCAAGGCATCGGCAGCCGCCGCGAAGGCCGGCAGCGTGCAGTACGCGACCAACCCGGACGGCTCGGTCAACTACAACCAGATCACGCTGGGCAACGGCCAGGCAACTGGCGGCACGCGCATCAGCAACGTGGCGCCGGGCATCCTGCCGGGCGACGCGGTCAACATGAGCCAGCTGAACCAGGTGCAGAGCCAGGTCGGCGACGTGGCCCGCATTGCCTACTCGGGCACGGCCATGGCCTTCGCGATGTCGGGCACCTACCTGCCGACGCTGTACCCCGGCGAGAAGACGGTGGGCGTGGGCCTCGGCAGCTACAAGGGCTACAGCGCTGTGGCGCTGACCTTCAAGGCCCTGTCCGACGACGGCAAGATGTCCTGGGGCGCGGGCCTGACGACCACGGGCAAGGAGTGGGGCGTCAACGCCGGCATCGGCTGGAAGTGGAAATAAGCCACTGAATCGGCCAGTGACCGGCCGGCTCCCGCGCTGTGATGGTGCGGGAGCCTTTTCTTTTGGTACACACTTCGCCCCCATGCGCATTGGTATTTCAGTCCTCACCCACGCGGGGCAGAACATCTGGGAGAACGGGATGGGGCAGAACGTCCTGTTTCTTGCCCGGCTGCTGCAACGCATCGGGTTCGTCGAATCCGTCACCCTGATCGACGCCGGCGACCAGCCGAGCATGCCGCCCCAGGTCGACCTTGCTGCCATGGGCCTGGCCTTCGGGCGGGCGCGCGAGCTGACCGATGCGCTCGACGTAGTCATCGAGATGGCCGGCGCGCTCGACGTGCAATGGCTCTCCTACTTTCGCGCATGCGGTGGCCGCGTGGTGTTCCATTGCGTGGGCCAGCCTTTCGCGGCGCTGGCCGAGCCGATCGTGTTCACCGACAAGGGCCACTTCAGCAAGCCCGAGCGCTGCGACGAGGTGTGGCTGCTGCCCAAGGACGAGGCGTTCGCTCCCATGATGCGCACCATGCATCGCTGCCCGGTGTTCGAGGTGCCGTACCTCTGGTCGCCGCAGTTCCTGGCCCAGCGCGTCGCGGAGGTCGAGGCCGCGGGGCATCGTTTCGGCTACACGCCGCGCACGGCGCAGCAGCCGGGCTTTCGGGTGGCGATCTTCGAGCCCAACATCTCGGTGGTGAAGTCCAGCAGCGTGCCCATGCTGATCTGCGACGGGGCCTATCGCGCAGACCCGGCGGCCGTGACCTCGATGCAGGTGCTCAACACCCTGCACATCAAGGACCACCCGACCATGCTGTACCTGGCGAACTCGCTCGACATCGTGCGCCAGCACAAGGCGATCTTCCACGGCCGGCACGACTTCGCGGGCTTCATGGTGCAGTTTGCCGACGCAGTGGTTTCGCACCAGTGGCAGAACGACCAGAACTACAGCTACCTCGATGCGCTCTACGGCAACTACCCGCTGGTGCACAACTCGCCCTGGCTGCGCGATGCGGGCTACTACTACCCTGACTTCGACGTGGCAGCCGGCGCGGCGCAACTGCAGCAGGCCGTGCGCAATCACGACCGGCAGCTGGACGACTATCGCGCCCGCTCGCAACGCGTCTTCGACGCGGTCGATCCGCTCAACCCCGCGAACGTCGACGGCTATGCGCAGCGCCTGCTGAACCTGGTGGGTGGCAATGCCGCATTCCGTGCCGACGGCGTGAAGGCTGCCGCATGAACGAGGCGCAGCAACAAAAGACCGCCATGCCGGCCAGGCTGAAGGTCGGCGTTTCCATCTTCATCCGCAAGGGTGAGCAGAGCCTGTGGGAAAACGGCGTCTACCAGAACTGCCTGTTCCTCGTGATGCTGCTGCTGCGTTCGCCGCGCGTGGAAAGCGCTGTGCTGGTGGCCGGCGGTGGCGACGGCGGCCCGGCGGACGCCACCAACTTCCTCGCCGATTCGCCGGTGCCCATCATCGACATGGCCACGGCAGCGCAGGAGCTCGACCTCATGATCGAGATGAGCGCCCAGCTGGCCATGCCGTGGTCCGTGGCGTTCCGTGAGCGCGGCGGCAAGATCGTCTCGATGCGCGTGGGCAACGACTACGTGATCGACATCGAGCGCATGATTTTCGACAAGCCGCACGGCCTGCTGATCTCAGGCGCGCCCTACGACGAGGTCTGGACGATTCCCGAGTACGAGGTGTCGTGCAAGCCCTACTTCGAGAGCACCTTCCGCGCGCCGGTGCGGCTCATGCCCCACCTCTGGAGCCCGATGGTGCTGGAGCGCGCCATGGCCCGCGCGTCGGCGGACAGCCCGCCCTTTGTCTACGAGCCCGGCCGCAAGCAGTGGCGCGTGGCCATCTTCGAGCCCAACATCTGCATGGTGAAGACCAGCTTCATCCCAATGCTCGGCTGCGAGGCGGCGCATCGCGCGCAGCCGCGGCTGATCGAGAAGATGTGGGTCTACAACAGCTTTCACCTGAAGGACAAGCCGCTGTTCATCGGCTTCGCGCAGAGCCTGGACCTCGTGCAGCACGGGCTGGCCACCTTCGAGGGGCGCTTTCCGATGTACCAGGTGATGCCCGGCAAGATCGACGCCGTGTTCGCGCACCACTGGGAGAACGCGCAGAACTACCTCTACTACGAGGCGCTGTACGGCGGCTACCCGCTCGTCCACAACTCGCACCTCATCGGCGACTGCGGCTACCGCTACCACGGCTTCGACTGCGAGGAGGGCGGCCGCGCCCTGCAGCGCGCCTTTGCCGAGCACGACGCCAACCTGCCGGCCTACCGCGAGCGCGCGCGCCGCTTCATCGCCACACTCGACCCCGAGGGCGAGGACAACGTGCGCGCCTACACCGCCGCCATCGAAAACCTTTACGCATGAGGACCGGGATGAAGCCGACCCAACGAATCTCCCGCCTGTTGATTGCCGCCCTTGCATGGGCCGCTGCCGGCACCGCGCTTGCCCAAGGCGTGCTGGTGCCCCAGGCTCCGCCCGCGGCCCCGCAGGACACGCTCACGCGCGCTGCCACCAGCGTGGGCATCAAGCGCTGCCTGCCGGCCATCACGCGGCTTTCCACGCTCACCGTGCAGGGTGCTCGCAGCCACGACGTGCTGCTCGACTGGGACCGAAAGCGCCCCGACGCAGGGCCGATGTTCTCGCTGATCGGCATGGAGTTTCCGAACGCCGGCGTGGCTGCGTCGATCACCGCCATTCCCGACGACAGTGGCGCCTGCACCGTGTCGGCCGAGCGCATCTCGGTCGCGCCCTTCACCTGCGCGAGCGTCGGCCAGCAGGAGCTGGCGAGCTACAAGATGACGCGGCTGCTGCCCAACTACGCGGTCTACACCGACGAGAAGGAGCCGACCTCGTCGGTCTCGCTGATCGATTCGCCGCCGGGCTGCCTGGTCATCCGGCGCTATGTCGAATATGGCTGGCGGGATCCAGCCGCCGCTGCTGCGGCCCAGCCTCCGAAGAAGCGGTAGGCGCGTCCGTCTCCGACAGGCCGGGGAGCCCTTGACCGGCCCTTGGGGCCAGCCACAAGCCTCAAGAATGGTGCCAATCCGCGCGCATTCGTCGCGGAAGGAGACGCACCATGCCTCTGGCGACACTGATCGGCCGATGGGCCATGCAGCCATTCTCGAAGGCGCTCCCGCCGCTGGGCGACACCGAGCGCGCGGCGCTCGAGGCGGGCACCGTCGGCTTCGAAGGCCAGCTCTTCGCAGGCCGCCCGGACTTCGATGCACTGGCGGCCATGGGCCCCAACCAGCTCACCGAACGCGAGCAGGCCTTTCTCCACAACGAAGTGCGCGAGCTATGCCACATGCTCGACGACCACGCCATCGACCAGGCGCACGACCTGCCGCCCGAGGTGTGGCGCTACCTGCGCGAGAAGCGCTTCTTCGGAATGATCATTCCCGAGGAATTCGGCGGCCTCGGCTTCGGTCACCATGCACACGCTACGGTGGTGGCGCGCATCGCCACCGTCAACGTGGCCACGGCCGTCACGGTGATGGTGCCCAACTCGCTGGGGCCTGCCGAACTGCTGCTGCGCTACGGCACCGATGCGCAGAAAGAGCACTACCTGCCGCGCCTTGCCGACGGCCGTGAGCTGCCGTGCTTCGGCCTGACATCGCCGTATGCGGGATCGGATGCGGCGTCGATTCCCGACCGTGGCGTGGTGGTCGAGCGCGAATTCAACGGCCGCATGACGCGCGGCTTCCTGGTCGATTTCGACAAGCGCTACATCACGCTCGCGCCGGTCGCCACCGTGGTCGGGCTGGCCTTCCACGCCATCGACGAAAGCGGGCCCGAGGGCGAGCGCGAACTCGGCATTACCTGCGCGCTGATTCCAGTGCCGCACGAGGGCATGGAGATCGGCCGCCGCCATCGCCCGATGGACAGCGCCTTCATGAACGGCCCGATCCACGGCCGTCAGGTGTTCGTGCCGATGGACTGGATCATCGGCGGCGAGCAGCAGGTCGGGCAGGGCTGGCGCATGCTGATGGAGTGCCTGGCCGCGGGCCGTGCGATCTCGCTGCCGGCGCTGGGCTCGGCGATGCAGCAGACAGCGCTCTACGTGAGCAATGGTTATGGGCAAATTCGCGAACAGTTCGGCATGCCGGTCGGCAAGTTCCACGCGGTCGCGGGGCTGGTGGCGCAGATGTCGGCCGAGCTGTACGCGACCGATGCGGCGCGGCGCTTCACGGCGGCCGCGCTCGACAAGGGCGAACGGCCCAGCGTGGCCAGTGCCATCCTCAAGGTGCAGCTGACCGAAGCCGGACGCCGCGCGGTCAACCACGGCATGGACATCCTCGGTGGCAAGGGCATCATCTCCGGCCCGTCGAACCTGCTCGGCGTGTCCTACCGGCAGGCGCCGATCGCGATCACGGTGGAGGGCGCGAACATCCTCACGCGCGCGCTCATCGTGTTCGGGCAGGGCGCGGTGCGATGCCATCCGCATGTGCTCGACGAAATGGCAGCCGTGCAAGCGAAGGACGAGACCGCGCTCGGCAAGGCGCTCATGGCGCACGGCAGGCACGTGGCGGTGAACCTGTGGCGCAGCTTGTTCGGCGCGCCGGTGTTCGGCACGCCGCCCGATGAGCTGATGCACGAAGCGCGGCTCGTCGCGCGCATGAGCGCCAAGTACGCGCTCACGGCCGATCTCGCGATGGGCATGCTCGGCGGCAAGCTCAAGCGCATGGAGCTGCTGTCGGCGCGCCTGGGCGATGTGCTCGCGCACCTGTACCTGGCCAGTTCGTGCATCTGGCGCTACCGCGTCGATGCGGCACCGGAGCTGTTGCCCTTCGCACGGGCTGCGATCCGCCTGCAGATCGACGAGGCCGGCAAGATCCTGCGCGATCTCTACGCCAACCTGCCGACGGCGGGCCGGCGCGTGATCGGTGCGCTGGTACTGCGCCGCACCGCGCACCTGGCGCCGCTGCGCGACGTGCAACTGCTCGAACTGGCTGACCTGCTGCGCAAGAACCCGCGCATCGTCGAACGCCTGGCGCCCGACCTGAGCGAGCCCGCCGCCGGCGGCCTGCGCGATCTGATGTACGCGATGGAACTGGGCGCGCAGCTAGGCGACGCCACGGCTGCGCTCAACAAGGCGCTGCGCCGCACGAACTCGCTCGAAGAGGCGGCCCGCTCGGCACCCGACCCCGAACTGGCGCTCGCTTATCTGAAAGCGGCCGACAAGGTCATCCAGGTGGACGACTTCGAAGGCCCGCCGCGCGATGCAGACGGCAGGGCCGATCTCAGCGCGCCTGCTGTTGCTGCTGCGCAGCCAGTGCCGTCAGCGCTGCCGCCGTCTGCTCATCCGCCGGAAAGAACGACTCCACCGCGAGTTCCTGCAATGTGACGTCGACCGGCGTGCCGAAGATCGTGATGGTGCTGATGAAGCTCAGCACGCCGCTGGGCATGACCACCTGAAAAGGCACGGCCACCGCCGACAGCGCGGTGTCGATGACGGGCGCGTCATGGCTCACGGCGGGCGGGGGATAGGCTGCGAGTTCATCGTGCAGCGCTTGCAGCACCGCGTCGCCGGTGGCGGCGATCTGCTGTTGCAGCCGTTCGAGCAGGTGACTGCGCCACTGCGCGAGATTGGCGATGCGCGGCGCCACGCCGTCGGGGTGCAGGCTCAGGCGCAGCACGTTGATGGGCGGCTTCAGCAGCTCGGGCGAGGCGCCTTCCATCAGCAGCGGCACCAGCGCGTTGTGCGCGACCAGGTTCCAGTGGCGGTCCACGGCCAGCGCGGGAAAGGGCTCGTGGCCTTTCAGCACCAGATCGACCGCGCGGCGTGCGGCGGCCATTGCCGGATCGTCGAGCGAGCGCTGCCGGTACATCGGCGCGAAGCCGGCGGCCACCAACAACGCATTGCGCTCGCGCAGCGGCACCTCGAGCCGCTCGGCCAGGCGCAGCACCATCTCGCGGCTGGGCGCGGCGCGGCCGGTTTCAACATAGCTCAGGTGGCGGGTCGAGACCTCGGCCTCCTGCGCCAGGTCGAGCTGGCTCAGGCGGCGGTGGGTGCGCCAGTGCCGCAGGTGGGCGCCGAACGGGTCGCGCGCGCCGGGCTGGCTGGCCTTGGTCGGATGGGAGCGGGTGGTGTTCATGAGGCGCATTCTGGCGTGGCGGCGGCGCGGCGCCATGACCTCCCAGGTCATCGACGCGATCCACGCTGGCCGGAATCATTGGCTCCAACGCGGCGGGACTGGCTTGCCGCGTAACCACCAAGGAGATTCACATGTCCGTCTTCGCATCCCCCCGCTTCCTGCCCGCCGTGATGTGGGCCGACGCCGCCTCCTGCGCCGCGACCGGCGCGCTGCAGGTGGCATTCACCGGCGCACTGGCCGGGTTGACCGGGCTGCCGGCGCCGCTGCTCATGGGTACGGGCGTGTTCCTGCTGGTCTATGCCGCCGCCGCGGCCTTCATGGCCAGCCGCAGCACGCCGCCACGCACGCTGATCGGCCTGGTCGTCGCCGGCAACTTCGGCTGGGCCGTGGCGTGCATCGCGCTGCTGGTGAGCGGCATGTTTGCGGTCACTGTGCTGGGCATGGCCTGGGTGCTGGCGCAGGTGGCGTGCGTGGTTGTGTTGGCCGAGCTGCAATGGACCGGCCTGCGCCGCACCCGCGGCAGTGCAGGCGCGGTCACCGGGCTTACGCCGGCCGGTCGTTGGTGATCCGATCTCGCGCAAATGCCGGCGGCACCCCTTTACCCGGCATTTTTCGCGATGAGGAACAGGGCGGCAGAAGGCGGGATCGGAGAAGACCGACTACAACGGCTGACATTGATCCCTGATATCTTTGAGAGGCTTCCACGAACAAACAGGAGTCTCTCCATGGCCAAAGCCCCGGCGCATGCGTTTGCGTCCACCCTCAAGACCTTCAAGACCCCGTCTGGCAAGTCCGGCAAATATTGGTCCCTGAAGGAACTGGCCAAGCAATACCCCACCATCGACCGCCTGCCCGTCTCCATTCGCATCGTGCTCGAATCGGTGCTGCGCAATTGCGATGGGCAGAAGGTCTCGGCCAAGCACGTCGAAGAGCTGGCCCACTGGGCGCCCAACGCCGAGCGCGTAGACGAAATTCCCTTCGTCGTCACCCGCGTGGTGCTGCAGGACTTCACCGGCGTGCCGCTGCTGGCCGACCTGGCCGCCATGCGCAGCGTGGCCGCCAAGCTGGGCAAGTCGCCCAAGACCATCGAGCCGCTGGTGCCCGTCGACCTGGTGGTCGACCACTCGGTGATGGTCGACTACTACGGCACGTCCAAGGCGCTCGACCTGAACATGAAGCTGGAATTCCAGCGCAACAACGAGCGCTACCAGTTCATGAAGTGGGGCATGCAGGCCTTCGACACGTTCCGCGTCGTGCCGCCGGGCTTCGGCATCGTGCACCAGGTCAACCTCGAATACTTTGCACGCGGCGTCTACAAGAGCCCGAGCGACAAGGACGACAAACCAACGTATTACCCCGACTCGCTGGTCGGCACCGACAGCCACACCACCATGATCAACGGTATCGGCGTGGTCGGCTGGGGCGTTGGCGGCATCGAGGCCGAGGCGGCCATGCTGGGCCAGCCGGTCTACATGCTGACGCCCGACGTGGTGGGCTTCGAGCTCACCGGCAAGCTGCGCGAAGGCGTCACGGCAACCGACCTGGTGCTGTACGTCACTTCCATCCTGCGGGCTGAAAAGGTGGTCGGCAAGTTCGTCGAATTCTTCGGCCCCGGCGCCGCATCCATTGCCGTGCCCGACCGCGCGACCATCGGCAACATGGCGCCCGAATACGGCGCGACCATGGGCTTCTTCCCGGTCGACGACATGACCGTGGCGTATTTCGAAGGCACCGGCCGCACCAAGGAAGAGGTCGAGCGCTTCGCCGCCTACTACAAGGCGCAGGGCCTCTACGGCATGCCCAACCCGGGCGACATCGACTACACGAAGATCGTCAAGCTCGACCTGGGCACCGTCTCGCCCAGCCTGGCCGGCCCGAAGCGCCCGCAGGACCGCATCGACCTCGGCCACCTCTCCACCAAGTTCTCGGAGCTCTACAGCAAGCCCAACGACGCCAACGGCTTCAACCAGCCGGCCGACAGGCTCAAGCTGCGCTATCCGCTGGTCGCGGCCGGCAAGGCCGGTGACGAAGAAGCCGCCCCGCCGCCGGCAGGCGCGCCGCTCGACGTGGTCGAGATGGTGGCGAACCGCTCGACCAACGCCGCCGCGCACGTGAGCGCCACCGCGCCTTCGGCGCCCAAGGGCGAAGTCACCATCGGCAACGGCGACGTGCTGATTGCGGCCATCACCTCGTGCACCAACACCTCGAACCCGAGCGTGATGCTGGCCGCCGGCCTGCTGGCCAAGAAGGCCGTCGAGGCCGGCCTCACGGTCAAGCCGCACATCAAGACCTCGCTGGCTCCAGGCTCGCGCATCGTCACCGAATATCTTGAGAAGGCAGGCCTGCTGCCGTACCTCGAAAAGCTCGGCTTCTACCTTGCGGGCTACGGCTGCACCACCTGCATCGGCAACGCCGGCGATCTCACGCCTGAGATCAACGAGGCGATCACCAAGAACGACCTGATCGGCGCGGCCGTGCTGTCGGGCAACCGCAATTTCGAGGCGCGCATCCACCCGAACCTGAAGGCCAACTTCCTGGCCTCGCCGCCGCTGGTGGTTGCCTTTGCCATCGCCGGCAACGTAATGACCGACCTGATGACCGAGCCCGTTGGCAAGGGCAAGAAAGGCAAGGACGTGTACCTCGGCGACATCTGGCCCACGCCGAAGGAAATCGACGACAACCTGCGCTACGCAATGAATGCCAAGTCGTTCCGCTCCAACTACGACAAGGTCAAGACCGACCCGGGCAAGTTCTGGAGCAGCATCAAGGGCACCAATGGTCAGGTGTACGACTGGCCGAAGTCGACCTACATCGCCGAGCCGCCGTTCTTCGAGGGCTTCAAGATGAAGCCGCACGCGTCGGACGCAGGCTTCAAGGGCGCGCGCGTGATGGCGCTGTTCGGCGACTCGATCACCACCGACCACATCTCGCCGGCCGGCTCCATCAAGGAAAGTTCGCCCGCGGGCATCTGGCTCAAGGCGCACGGCGTGCCCAAGGCCGACTTCAACAGCTACGGCTCGCGCCGCGGCAACCACGACGTGATGATGCGCGGCACCTTTGCCAACGTGCGCATCAAGAACCTGATGATTCCGCCGGATGCCAACGGCACGCAGGAAGAGGGCGGCGTCACGCTGTTCCAGCCGGGCAACCAGAAGATGTTCATCTACGACGCCGCCATGAAGTACATGGAGCAGGGCGTGCCCACGGTGGTGTTCGGCGGCGAAGAGTACGGCACCGGCTCCTCGCGCGACTGGGCCGCCAAGGGCACGCAGCTGCTGGGCATCAAGGCCGTGGTGGCGCGCAGCTTCGAGCGCATCCACCGCGCCAACCTGGTCGGCATGGGCGTGCTGCCACTGCAGTTCCGCGGCGCCGATTCATGGCAGACGCTGGGCCTCACGGGCGACGAGCAGATCGACGTGGTGATCGGCAGCGAGCTGAAGCCGCAGATGGACGTGAAGCTGGTGGTGCACCGCCCCGACGGCACGCACCAGGAGGTGACGGTGCGCCTGCGCATCGACACGCCTATCGAGGTCGACTACTACAAGCACGGCGGCATCCTGCCGTTCGTGCTGCGACAGCTCCTGGAATAACTCCCGGGAGCAGGCCCGTCGACGCTGCTACTTCGAGGCGGCGTCGAGTCGCTGCGCAAGCTGGTCGAGCAACGGGCGGATCTTTTCGCCCACGCGGATCTGCGGGTTCGAGAAGCCGTCTTCCTTGCCGGCCTCGATCTCGCGCTGCTTGATCAGCGGCACGGCCGCTGCGAAGGCGGTTTCGAAGGAGCGGGTCTTGCGCAGTTCCTCGTTGAACATCGCGCGGCCGAAGAAGGTCAGCTCCGACAGCCGGCCGCATCCGTACGAGGTGTGCGTGGCGTCGGCGGCGGTCATCACCAGCGTGTTTTCGTTGGCCAGCGGTTCGATCCAACCCCCTGAATAGCAGGCCGACACCGCCACTACCCGGTGGCGAATGCCGGCTTCGTCGAGCGCTTCGCGCAGTTCTTCCGGCGTGAGCCAGGGCACGGCCAGCGGCCAGTGCGCGGCGGCCAGCTGGTGGTCGCGCGCGCCGTGCGAGGTGAGGTAGACGATCAGCACGTCGTTCTCGCGGTCCATGCGCTCGGCCAGCGCGGCAATGGCACGCTGCAGGTTGAGCGGGGTGGCCCAGGGCAGCGTCTCGGCGGTGGTTGCGTGATTCATCAGGCGGATCACGCGGCCCTTGGCGTCGAAGCGTTCCTCCAGCAACTGGGTGACCATGTTGCTTTCGCGCAGGAACACGTCTTCAGACGCGTAGGGCGCAAACACCAGCCCGTAGACGTTGGTTTGCCCCGGCTTGCCGGCGGGCAGGGCCGCGACCGTGCGCTCCCACAGCGCCTGTTGCTCCTCGAAGAGTTCCTGCGTCAGCTGCATGCGCGGACGCTCGGGCTGGGTGGATGCGCTGGTGGCATCGGGCTGCCACATGCGGTCCTGTGTGTTGAGCGATTGCCAGAAGGTCAGCGTCAGCAGGGCCACGAACGCGGGCGCGAAGATCGCAAGCCGCCAGCGTGCGCCGGCTTCGCGCGCGGTGAACCGCACCAGCGCCAGCACCATCCACGCGCATCCCAGGCCGAAGACGACCCAGTAGCCGGGCGAGGTGGCGATCGCCGACGGCAACCAGCCGCGCGTGTAGCCCAGCGCCAGCATGCCGAGCGCCAGGTTGGCCGGGAACATCGCCCAGGTGGCCAGCACGAACCAGCGCGCCAGTCCGCCGCCGCGGGCCCGCCCGGACAGCGCGAACCAGCCCAGCCACGCGAGCACGCCGAGCACCCAGAGCGTGTTGAGGCCGACGGTTTCGTAGAGCCGTGCGGGGCCGGCGATTTCGAGGCGCGCCAAGCCAGTCCAGACGAGTTCGGGCAGCAGCACGAGCAGCAGCAACTGCCAGGGCGCGGGTCGTGCATCGACGCGCGGCTCCAGCAGGAGCGAGGCCCGCAGGCCGCCGACCAGCCAGTGCAACAGGCTCGCGCGCGGCGGGGTGTCCTGCGTGGGCGGAGGCGAAGCCGGTGCTTCTTCGGTGTTCTCGGAAGGCTGCTGCGGTGCGATGATGTCTTCTGGCATGCCGTCGATCATGCCCTTGGGGGCCGTGCTTCTTGCCGGCTGTCGCCCCGGGTTTGCCTGAATAACTTTCTTCTTCTGCCCATGCTTCGCATCGGTCTGATCTCCGACACGCACGGGCTCATGCGGCCCGAGGCCATCGCCTTCCTGAAGGGCAGCGACTTCATCGTGCACGGCGGTGACATCGGCAGCGCCGGCATCCTCGAAGCGCTCGCGGCTATCGCGCCGCTGACGGTTGTGCGCGGTAATAACGACCGCGAGCCGTGGGCAGATGCCATCGCGGAAACCGAGCTCGCGAAGTTCGGCAGCGTGCACCTCTATGCCATTCATGATCTTGCGCAGCTCGACATCGACCCGCCCGCAGCCGGCGTGCGCGTGGTCGTCTCGGGCCATTCGCACAAGCCGAAAGTCGAAGAGCGCGCTGGTGTGCTCTACGTCAATCCGGGCAGTGCGGGCCCGCGACGGTTCAAGCTGCCGATTTCCGTCGCCGAACTCGTTATCGACGGTGCGTCAGTAACTGCGCGCGTCGTCTCGATCGACCCGCAGGGTGGTCTTCCCTCTACCGAGGGAGGCACCTGAGACCCGGCCTTGAGCCGGTTTCTTGGTGTTTCTGGGCCGATAGAGCCTGATTTCGAGGGGTTGGTCAGGTATTTGTGAGTGAGAATTGCTAGCATCTAGGTTTTGCTTACCGGCGCGCCCGATATCCCGGGCGTCCTCTCACCGTGCGAACCAACGATTTCGGCGCAGCGCCGACCACCGCCGTCGCCCTGCGCCTCGACCAGCTTCCGAACAACCAGTGGGCCACCGTGCTCGACGTGGCGCGCCCCGACAACGCCGACGACCGGGAACTCGTCCTGCGCCTGACCGAAATCGGCTTCGTGCCGGGCGAGGCCGTGCGCATCGTCGCCAGCGGCATTCCGGGCCGCGAGCCGCTGGCGGTGCGCCTCGGCCACACCACCTTCGCACTGCGCCGCCACGAGGCCGCGCTGATCCACGTCACGCCGGGAGCCGCAAACCATGGTTGAAGCCGTCATCCAGGGCCCCGGCCGCCTCGCCGCCACCGCGCAGCCGGGCCGCATCGCCCTGCTGGGCAATCCCAACTGCGGCAAGACCGCACTGTTCAACCTGCTCACCGGCAGCCGCCAGAAGGTGGCCAACTACGCCGGCGTGACCGTCGAGCGCAAGGAGGGCACGCTGCGCACGCCCTCGGGCCGACGCGTATTCGTGCTCGACCTGCCGGGCGCCTACAGCCTGAACGCGCTGAGCGCCGACGAGGCCGTCACCCGCGACATCGTCACCGGCCAGAGCAAGGAAGCCCTGCCCGACCTGCTGGTGTGCGTTACCGACGCCACCAACCTGCGCCTGAACCTGCGGCTGGTGATCGAAGCCAAGCGGCTCGGCCTGCCGATGGTGGTGGCGCTCAACATGACCGACATGGCGAAGAAGCAGGGCATCGTGGTCGACACGGCCGTGCTCTCGCGCGAACTGGGCGTGCCCGTCATCGAGACCGTCGGCGTGCACACCGGCGGCGCGCAAGGCCTGCTCGCAGCGCTCGACACGCCAGTGGCCGCCGCCACGCCGCAGCCCTGGCAGGCGCCGGGCCTCGACGACGTGCTGGCCACGCAGCGCGAGGTGCGCCGCATCCTCGGTCTCACGGTGAAGGAGCCGGTCGGCAGCCTTGCCACCAGCGACCGCATCGACCGCGTGGTGCTGCACCCCGTGTGGGGCATGCTGGTGCTGGCCGTCACCATGTTCCTGATGTTCCAGGCCGTGTTCAGCTGGGCCAACGTGCCGATGGACGCCATCAAGGCCGGCACCGAGGGGCTGGGCAACCTGCTCAAGACGGCCATGCCCGAGGGCATGCTGCAGAGCCTGCTGGTCGACGGCGTGATCGCAGGCGTGGGCGGCGTCATCGTCTTCCTGCCGCAGATCCTGATTCTTTTCCTGTTCATTCTTGCGCTGGAAGACTCGGGCTACCTGCCGCGCGCGGCCTTCCTGCTCGACCGCGTGATGGGCACCGTGGGCCTGTCGGGCCGCTCGTTCATTCCGCTGCTGTCGAGCTTTGCCTGCGCCATCCCGGGCGTGATGGCCACGCGCACCATCAGCAACTGGCGCGACCGCATCACGACCATCATGATCGCGCCGCTCATGACCTGTTCGGCGCGGCTGCCGGTGTATGCGCTGCTCATCGCGGCCTTCATTCCGGCACGCACCGTGGGCGGCGTGTTCAACCTGCAGGGCGTGGTGCTGTTCGCGCTGTATGTGTTCGGCATCGTCTCGGCGATGGCCGTGGCCTGGGTGATGAAGCGCTTCCGCGACAACACGCAGCATTCGCCGCTGCTGATGGAGCTGCCGGCCTACCGCTGGCCGAACCCGCGCAACCTGGCGCTGGGCCTGTACGAGCGCGCCTGGATCTTCATCCAGCGCGTGGGCACGATCATCCTGACGCTGACGATCCTGCTGTGGTTCCTGTCGACCTTCCCGTCGCCGCCAGAAGGCGCGACCGGCCCGGCCATCCAGTACAGCCTGGCCGGCATGATCGGCCGTGGGCTGGAGCACATCTTCGCGCCCATCGGCTTCAACTGGCAGATCTCGATCGCGCTGGTGCCCGGCATGGCGGCGCGCGAAGTGGCCGTGGGTGCGCTCGGCACGGTGTACGCGCTGTCGGCCACGGGCGACGACGTGGCGGGCCAGCTGGAGCCGCTCATCGCCGGCAGCTGGTCGCTGGCTACCGCGCTGTCGCTGCTGGTCTGGTACGTGTTCGCGCCGCAGTGCATTTCGACGCTGGCTGCGGTGAAGCGCGAGACGGGCTCGTGGAAGTACGTCTGGATCATGGCTGGCTACCTGTTCGCGCTGGCCTACATGGCCTGCTTCATCACCTACCGCGTTGCGGTGGCACTCGGAGCGGGTTAAAACCTGTCATGAAAGGTTTGAAGAAGAAATGGCACAGCAACTGATCGTCGGATTGATCGTCGCGGCCGCCGCGTTCTACGCGGTCTGGCGCTGGATGCCCGCAGGCTGGCGCCGCGGCGCGGCACAGAAGCTCGCGGCCGGCACGCATCGCGCGGGCTGGGTCGACGAAGAACGCGCCAAGGAACTGGCTGCATCGCTCGCCAAGACCTCGGGCTGCGGCTCGTGCGACAGCTGCGGAAGCTGCGCCCCCAAGACACCTCTCAAACAACCGGAAGCCGACCAGGCCACCACCAGCCCGTCCATGCACGGCCGCTGAGACCGATGCCCGCGCACATCCTCGTCGCCGGGGGCGGCATCGGGGGGCTGGCCACTGCGCTGGCGCTTTCCAGGGGCCGGCACCGGGTCGACGTTTTCGAGCAGGCCGCCGTCTTCGGCGAAATCGGTGCCGGCGTGCAGCTCGGGCCCAATGCCACGCGGCGTCTTCAGCAACTCGACCTGGGCCCTGGGCTCGCGGCCATCGCGGCGCGGCCCGATGCGCTGGTGGTGCACAGCGCCGAAAGCGGCTCCGAACTCGCCCGCATGCCGCTGGCCGATGCCATGCAGCAGCGCTACGGCGCTCCCTACTTCTGCGTGCATCGCGCCGACCTGCACGGCCTGCTGCTCGATGCCGTGCGTGCGCGCGGCACCGGCACGCTCGTGACTGGCGCGCAGATCAGGCAGGTGGAAACCAGCGATGACCTCGTCTGCCTGTCGAGCACCGACGCGCGCGCCTGGGAGGGCGAAGCCATCGTCGGAGCCGATGGCCTCTGGAGCATGGTGCGCAGGCAGCTCGATTGCGCGTCTGCCGTGCAGCCACCGCGCGTTACCGGCCACACGGCCTGGCGCGCGTTGATCGAGCAATCGAGCCTGCCTGCCGCATTGCGCCGCAAGCAGGTCGATGTGTGGCTCGGCCCACGCCTGCATGCCGTGGCGTACCCGGTGCGCGGCGGCGACTGGCTCAACGTGGTGGTGATCGCCGAATCGGCCCCGGCCGGCGACGCGCGCGACTGGGACCAGTCCAGCAGCATCGCCGCCCTGAAGCAGGCCATGGGCCGCAGCTGCGCCGGCCTGCAGTCGTTGCTCGATGCCATGCCCGGCTGGCGCGCATGGTCGCTCGGCGACCGCGCCCCCATGACCAGCGCAGCCGAGATGGCGCATGAGCGTGTCGCGTTGGTGGGCGATGCCGCGCATCCGATGGTGCCGTACCTCGCGCAAGGCGCGGGCATGGCCATCGAAGACGCGGTGGCGCTGGCCGATTCGTTAGCTGACGGCCGTGCGGCCGATGTGCCCGCTGCCTTCGCGCGCTATGCCGAGGCGCGCTGGGCGCGCAACGCACAGGTACAGGCACGTGCGCGCCGCAACGGCGAGATCTTCCATGCCACGGGCGCCGTGCGCCTGGGCCGCGACATGGCGATGCGCTTGCTGGGCGCAAAGCTGCTCGACCAGCCCTGGCTGTACGGCGGCTGAGCGAACGGCGCGCCGGCGCCTTTCAGAGCCGGAAGGTCTGCAGGTGCTCGATGCGTTCCGCGAGCCCCTCTTGCCCGAGGTAGTGCCCGTGCGTGCCGTCCTGCATCTGCGCGAGCGTGGTCTCCAGTTCGAGCAGCATCGCATCGCGCTCCGCAACGAATGCGGGCGCCACATCGATGCCCGCCTGCGCGCAGGCATCAGCGATCAGGTGCGCGCTTGCGGGCGCTCCGCACGCCGCGCACTTGACGATGGCCGTCACGTTGGGCTCCGCGCCGTTGGCAAGCAACGCGCTCGTGAGTTCGGGAGCGATCTGCCCGTCGACGTTGCGCAGGGCGTCGGCCGCCACCGGCGCGCCTGCGCGCACCAGCGCCGCGGCTGCGGCGAAGGCGCCGTGCTCCACTGCGACGTCGGTCGCGAGCGCGCTGCCCTGATGCGGCCCGTCGAAGCCCACGCCCGAGGCGGCGAGTTCGGCGACCAGCCCGGCGTCGTCGGCCGCGATCGCATGGCGCAAGGCCACGCGCGCGATCGACGGATGGTGGCGCAGCGTGCCTTCGGCCAGCGGCGTGTGCCAGTCGACCACGGCGTGGCAATAGAAGGTCACCAGCTTGTCCATCAGGTCGAGGTCGAGCCCGTGGTCCTGGTGGCGGTCGTCGAGGTAGCCGAGCAGCGTCTGCCCCGAGAAGTAGTCGCTCGTGGGCGCCAGCGGGTCTTCGTCGAGCTGCAGCGCCGCGAATGCGCCGCGCAGGTCGGGCGCGATGGTGTTCACGCTGTCTTCATGCAGCGCGTGCGTCCAGGCCGGTGGCAGGCCCTTCTTCCACGCGACGATCTGCCCGTGCCCGGCACCGGGTTCGACCACCGCGTAGACGCGGTCGGTGTATTCGAAGCCGCCGAAGGGCAGGTGTGTGAGCTTGCCGCTCGATGGCTTGCCGCCGTCCTCGGCGGCTTCCTTGGCCAGTTCCAGTTCGTGCTCGATCCAGCCCTGCAGGTCGTGGTAGCCGTCACTGCCGTTCCAGAACAGCTCGTTCCAGCTGATGGCTTCGAGGTTGCCGTTCATCTCGAGCGACAGGTCGTAGTCGAGCCGACCGCCCGCCGTCTGCTGCCACAGCGCGAGCAGCGCTTCGGGAATGGGGCCTGCGCACAGGGCCTGCACGGCGTCGATCTGCTGCGGCGGCATTGGCGGCTGCGCGTCGAAGATCACGCGGTCGGCGAACAGCACGACGCCATGTTCGCGCAGGGTGGAGAGCTCGTCGGGTGTGAACCGGATGTCGTGCATGGCGGGGGCCTCCGTTGTTTTCAAAACTGTAGCGCTTTGCGCCGACGGAACAATCAGGTCCACCCCAGCTTCATGAGGGCGTTTGCGTGGTACCCGTCCAGTCGATGCGGTCGAAAAGCCTCATCAGCCGGGCCTTGCGCGTCGGGCTGAACTGGCCGATCCATGCGATGTGGCCCAGCAGGTGACCGCGAAAGTCGGCCGCCTTCGCGCGGTTCTGGCTGGCGGGGCCGTCGAGCGTGCAGCGATGCAGCACGGCCTTGAGCCGGTCGAAGTCTTCGCGCGGCGCGTTGGCCTTGTCGTTGATGACCACGCCGGTCACGCGCTGCTGGCGGTGCTGCGGCATGCAGCGCACCTTGCGCGGGTGCAGCTCGAAGCCCTCGTCGGCCGCGATGCCGTCGACCCAGGCGCGCAAGGCGGTGAACCGCGCGCGCAGCGAGGCCGGCCCGGAGAACACCAGGTCGTCGGCATAGCGCGTGTAGGTGGCGCCGAAGACCCACGCCAGGCCTTCGAGCCGCAGGTCGAGCCGGAATGCGCAGAGGTTGGCCAGCGCGGGCGAGCAGGGCGAGCCCTGGGGCAGGTGCGGCGCGGCGAGGCGCTTGGCGCCCATCCAGTCGAGCCCGCCGTCGTCGCGCAGGCGCTCGATCACGGCGGCATCGGTGCGGTGCGTGCACAGTGCGGTGAGGGCGCGCGCCACGCCTTCGGGGTAGCCCAGCGTGCGCCACGTGGCATGCACGCGCGAGGCGCGAACGGCGGGGAAGAAGTCGCGCAGGTCGAATCCGATCACGACCTCCTTGTCGGCGTGGGCGGCCGCGTGGCTCGCGACCGAGCGGCCCGGCACGAAGCCGTGCGCCGCTTCATGCACGGGCACGTGCTGCAGAAGGTCGTCAAGGATGCGGCGCTGCGCGCGCTTCAGGTCGGCCTTGGGAATCTCGAGCAGGCGCAGGCCGCCGAGGCGCTTGGGCTGCAACTGGTAGCGGTAGTGCGATGAGGGCTGCACGCTGGGATCGCTGGGTGCGCGAAAAGCCTGTGCCGGCGATGTGAGCCAGGCCAGCCGGTCCGCGTCGAGCTCCAGCCACTGCGCGAGGTCGGCGAGCGTCGGGATGTTCGGCAGCGCGAAATGGTCCAGCCCCATCGGGCGGGGGAACATCTCCGCGGGCCGAAGGATGATTCGCCGCACGCGTGGCTCCTCGTCCTGCTCGAAGGCCGCGTCGAACTCAGGCATTTCATGGATCGCCTTCGCCAACGTGGGCAGGTCGGTGCGCCGCCAAGTGGCTCGCGACCGGTTGCCGAGCGCTTCCGCCAGCGGCTTCAGCCAGGGCGCGTCGGCGCCCAGCGTTGCCGCAGCCCGCGCGCGTAACGCACCGGGCGCGGTGCCGCCGGGTTGCCTCGCATCGGCAAGCAATGCGCGCGCTAGGCTTTGGGCGATCCATTCGCTGTAGCTCAGTTCACGCGTCATGAATGAAGATGGCGAGGCCTGTGAAGGTGGGTGGCAACCAGCCCTTCAACCAGCCGGTGATGCGCTAGCTGGGCTGCGCGGTAGCGCAGGTCCGCTCACGCGCCGGAATGTGTAGCCATCCATCCACCACGGGGTTCCCCCGCAGTACAAGACCAGGCGACGAATCGCAGAGCCTTGTCGAGTCTTGAAGTGCCGGTGCCGCGCGGATTGTAGGAGCCAACTTCGCGCGCGGTCTTCCAGATTACAGGTCGGTGCGCAGCTTCCAGATTTCCGGAAACAGCACCACGTCGAGCATCTTGCGCAGGTAGCTCACGCCGCCCGTGCCGCCGGTGCCGCGCTTGAAGCCGATCACGCGCTCGACCGTCGTCACGTGGCGAAAGCGCCAGAGGCGGAACGCGTCTTCCAGGTCGGTGAGCTTTTCACCGAGCTGGTAGAGATCCCAGTGATCGTGCGGATTGCGGTAGACCGTGAGCCACGCCGCTTCGA
The DNA here is from genome assembly GCF_057814215.1 of Variovorax sp. F042. Taxonomy (NCBI): domain Bacteria; kingdom Pseudomonadati; phylum Pseudomonadota; class Betaproteobacteria; order Burkholderiales; family Comamonadaceae; genus Variovorax; species Variovorax sp. F042. Next base: position 267,518 of record NZ_JBVASX010000002.1, on the reverse strand, counting down.
CACCATCGCTCGATTCGTAGGGCTGTGTCCAGTCGCGTTCCAGCCGGTCGGCGGGCACCGGCAGGCCGTGGCGTGCCAGCAGGCGCAGCGACTCGTCGTACAGCGAAGGCGCGCGATAGGCCGCTTCGACCTGCGCCAGCAGATCGGCGCGGTGTGCATGCGGCTTGAGCATGGCGGCGTTCTTGTTGCCGAGCGCGAATTCGATGCACCGGTACTGCGCACTCTGGAAGCCGCTGGAGTTCGCGAGGTAGGGGCGCATCGCCGTGTACTCGGGCGGCGTCATGGTCGAGAGCACGGTCCATGCGCTCACCAGCTGTTCCATGATGCGGCTCACGCGCGCGAGCATCTTGAATGCGTCGGCCAGCTTCTCTTCGGCGATGTGGGCGGTGGCGGCACGCAGCTCGTGCAGCATCAGCTTCATCCAGAGCTCGCTGGTCTGGTGCTGCACGATGAACAGCATTTCGTCGTGCGCGGGCGAAAGCGGATGCTGCGCGTTGAGGATCTCGTCGAGGTGCAGGTAGTCGCCGTAGCTCATGGACTTGCTGAAGTCCAGCTGCGCTTTTTCCTCGTGGACGATGTTCTCGGGGGACTTGTCGGTGCTCATGATGTTTGCTGGCGGGTCATCGCCAGACCACGGCGGTATAGGAAGGAAGGCCCATGCCGGACTCCTTCTTCGGATAGACGAAGCGCACGACCTCGTTCTTGCGCTTGTATTCCTGGTAGGTCTCGCCGCCGGGAATGCGGCCCTTCTCGCCCGGCTTGTAGCCGGTGTCGCGTGCCTCCTTCACGAGGCGCTCGAAGGCGGCCTTGTCGGTCAGCGAGAGCTGCACGCCGTCCTCACTGCGGCGGCTTTCCACGTAGGTGGACTTCATCAGGTGCGTGGTCTGGCCGTCGACGAACTTCTCGTACTCGATCATGCTGACCTCGTCGGTCACGGTCTTGTCGGCATACGAGAAGCCCTGGCTCTTGATCTGCTGGCGAAAGGCGTCGGGCGTCAGTTCGGCGAAGGCCTTCAGTTGCGGCAGCGTGAACGCCGGTTGCTGTGCAAGGGCGGGTGCCGCCAGCATCAGCAAGGCGGTGTACAGAATGATCAGTCGGGATTTCATGGCTGGCTTCGTCTCAGGTTACGGCGTTCTTGCGGTTGAACTCTTCGCGCTTCCACTCGCCCGTCTCCAGCACCTGCGCCAGGTGCTCGACCGAGTTCCACACGTCCTCGAAGCTCAGGTACAACGGCGTGAAACCGAATCGCAGGATGTCGGGCATCTGCGAGTCGCCGGCGCGGTAGTCGCCGATCACGCCGCGTGCGATCAGCGCCTGCACGATGGCGTAGGCACCTTCTTCTCGGCTCAGGCAGACCTGCGAGCCGCGCAGTGCGTGGTCGCGCGGGGTGACGAGCGAGAGGCCTTGACCGGCGCAGCGCTCTTCGACCAGTGCGATGAACAGGTCGGTGAGCGCGAGCGACTTGGTGCGCAGCGCGGCCATCGCGCCGTTCGTGCCGTTGAAGGCTTCGGCCGCGAGCACGGTGTCGAGCCCGCATTCGAGCCCGGCCAGCGCGATGATCGGCTGCGTGCCGCAGAGGTAGCGGCCTACACCCGGGGCAGGCCGGTAGTGCGGCGTGAACTCGAAGGGCGCCGCATGGCCCCACCAGCCGGACAGCGGCTGCTCGAACTGCCCTGCGTGCTTCGTGTTCACCCATGCGAACGCCGGCGCGCCGGGGCCGCCGTTCAGGTACTTGTAGCCGCAGCCGATGGCGTAGTCGGCCTCGCTGTCGTTGAGCGCGACCGGCACGGCACCTGCGCTGTGCGCGAGGTCCCACACCGTGAGCGCGCCCACGGCGTGGGCGGCGGCGGTGACGGACTTCATGTCGTGCATGGCGCCGGTGCGGTAGTTGACGTGCGTGAGCATCAGCACGGCCACTTCGTCGGTGAGCACCGAATCCGGGCCTTGCAGTTCGCTCGCATCGATCAGCTTGAGCGTGAAGCCGCGCTCGCGGCACAGCGATTCGGCAATGTACAGGTCGGTCGGGAAGTTGCTGCGCTCGCTGATCACCAGCTTGCGACCGCTGTCCTTCTGTTGCGAGAGTGCCGCGAACAGCACCTTGTAGAGGTTGACCGAGGTGCTGTCGGTGCACACCACTTCGCCGGGCGCTGCGCCGATCAGTCGTGCCACCTTGTCGCCCAGGCGTTGCGGCAGGTCGAACCAGCTCGCGGTGTTCCACGAGCGGATCAGGCCTTCGCCCCATTCCTTCGTCACCACCTCAGCGATGCGTGCCGGTGCGGCCTTGGGCATCACGCCGAGCGAGTTGCCGTCGAGGTACAGCACGCCCTCGGGAATGGTGAATTGGTCGCGCAAGGCGCGCAGCGGGTCTTGCGCGTCGAGCGCGCGGCAGTCTGCAAGTGTCGTCATGGTGGAGGTTTCAGCGGGGGAGTTCGCGCAGCACGGCGCGAACGGGGGAGGCATCGGCGCTGACCAGCTTGAGCGGCAGCGCGATGAGTTCGTAGTCGCCCTCGGGCACGTCGTCGAGCACGAGGTTCTCGAGCACGCGCAGGTCGAGGCGGCGAATGCGTTGGTGGCTTTCCAGCGTCTTGCTGTCGGCCGGGTCGATGCTGGCGGTGTCGATGCCGATGAGCTTCACGCCCATGGCCGCGAGGCGCTCGACGGTGGCAGGGGCGTAGGCCGCAAGCTGCGGGTCCCAGTGGCCGACCGGCATGGTGGTGTAGGTGCGCACCAGCACGCGCGGGGGCAGGGTGCTGTCGACGGCGTGGGCGATGTGATCCCACTCGACGAGCGGGCCCTTGTCGATCGCGTGGATCACGCGGCAGGGGCCGAGAAAGGGCGTGAGGTCGACGTTGCCGATGGTCTGGCCCTCGGGGTCGTAGTGCAGCGGCGCATCGGCGTGCGCGCCGACGTGGGGCGAGAGCTTGATCTCGCTGACATTCACCGGGCAGTCCGGTGAAATGGTCGCCGCCCAGCGCTGCTGGTAGGGCGTGTCGCCGGGAAAGACCGGCGCGCCTTCATGCACGGGCGGCGAGATGTCCCAGATGCGTTGCTGATGTGATGGAGCCATGGCGCGAAGTTAGCGCCGGGCGAGGGGTCGTGGTGTCGGTTATTTCCAACACCGAACGTGACGAGTTGAACGGATCAGTGCAACGACGACAGCGCTGGCAACCCGTGCCGTGCCCGGGCCCGCTCGCAGGCGTCGCTGCCAGCTTGAAGCTCGTGGCACGGATTGGGGCGCCATTCGTAGATGCCGCAGCCCACGGACTGGCCGATCTTGCCGGTGAGCGCAGCGCAGCGCATGGGCGTGTGGTCGGTGCCGCGCATGCGGCAGATGGCGTCGTTCACCTCGACGGCGAGGCCCGAGGGCACCTTGCCGCCGTTGTCGTCGAGCTCATGCACGCTGAAGTCGACGCGGTAGCTGGCGCAGCAGGCGCCGCATTGCTGGCAATCGGACATGCGGCTGCGCCTTGTACTTCAGGTGGTCAGAGCTTGCCGAGGAGCAGGAACTCCATCAGCGCCTTTTGCGCGTGCAGGCGGTTCTCTGCCTCGTCCCACACCACAGACTGTGGCCCGTCGATGACTTCGGCCTGCACCTCTTCGCCGCGGTGGGCAGGCAGGCAGTGCATGAACAGGGCGCCGGGCTGGGCGATGCGCATCATGTCCTCGTCGACGCACCAGTCGGCAAAGGCCTTGCGGCGCGCCTCGTTCTCGGCCTCGTAGCCCATGCTGGTCCAGACGTCGGTGGTCACGAGGTCGGCGCCGCGGCAGGCTTCCATCGGGTCCTTGAAGACCTTGTAGCTGTCGCCCGAGCGGATGCCGGCGATCGACTGGTCCACCTCGTAGCCGCTGGGCGTGCTCACGTGCACCGTGAAGCCCAGGATCTCGGCCGCCTGCAGCCAGGTGTTGGCCATGTTGTTGCCGTCGCCCACCCACGCCACCGTCTTGCCCTGGATGGAGCCGCGGTGCTCGATGTAGGTGAAGATGTCCGCGAGGATCTGGCAGGGATGGAACTCGTTGGTCAGCCCGTTGATGACGGGCACCCGCGAGTGCGCGGCAAAGGTGTCGATCTTGGTCTGCTCGTAGGTGCGGATCATCACGATGTCGACCATGCGGCTGATGACCTTGGCGCTGTCCTCGATGGGCTCGGCGCGTCCGAGCTGGCTGTCGCCGGTGGTCAGGTGGACCACGCTGCCGCCGAGCTGGTACATGCCGGCCTCGAAGCTCACGCGGGTGCGCGTGCTGGCCTTCTCGAAGATCATGGCCAGCGTGCGGTCGACCAGCGGCTGGTGCTTTTCGTAGGTCTTGAACTTCTTCTTGATGATCGCCATGCGATCGAAGAGGTAGGCGTACTCGTCGGCCGTGAAGTCCGAGAACTGCAGGTAGTGCCGGATGGCGGCGGGTGCGGTCGTCGTGGCGGTCGTCATTGGGCGGCAGGCTCCGACAGGAAGTTTTTGACGATGGGCGCGAGGATGGCAACGATCTCGTCGGCTTCGGCAATGCTCAGGATGAGCGGCGGCACGAGGCGGATCACCTTGTCGGCCGTCACGCTCAGCAGCAGGCCGGCGTCGCAGGCGCGGTTCAGGATCACGCCGCAGGGACGGTCGAGTTCGATGCCCAGCATCAGGCCCTGGCCGCGGATTTCCTTCACGCCGGGCAGGCCGCCGATTTCGCGCTCCAGCGCGGCCTTGAGGTGGGCGCCGACGGTGGCGGCGTTTTCGAGCAGCTTGTGCTCTTCCATGATGCGGATGGTTTCGACGCCGGCACGCATGGCGAGCGGGTTGCCGCCGAAAGTGGTGCCGTGGTTGCCCGGGCCGAAGATGTTGGCGGCCTTGGGGCCGGCCACCACGGCGCCGATCGGCACGCCCGAGCCCAGGCCCTTGGCCAGCGGCATCACATCAGGCTTGATGCCCGCCCATTGGTGGGCGAACCACTTGCCGGTGCGGCCCATGCCGCACTGCACTTCGTCGATCATCATGAGCCAGTCGCGCTCGTCGCAGAGTTGGCGCACCTGCTTGAGGTATTCGACGCGCATCGGGTGGATGCCGCCTTCGCCCTGGATGGTTTCGAAGAACACGGCAACCACGTTGGGGTTGCCTTCGGTGGCCTTCTTCAGCGCCTCGATGTCGTTCAGCGGCACGCGGATGAAGCCCTCGACCAGCGGGCCGAAGCCGGCCTGCACCTTGGGATTGCCGGTGGCCGACAGGGTGGCGATGCTGCGGCCGTGGAAGGCGGCTTCGTAGACGACGATCTCGGGGCGCTCGATGCCCTTGTCGTGGCCGAACTTGCGCGCCAGCTTCAGGGCGGCTTCGTTGGCTTCGAGGCCGGTGCAGCAGAAAAACGCGTTGGTGAGGCCCGAAATCTCGGTCAGCTTGGTGGCGAGCTGTTCCTGGCCGGTCACGTGGTAGTAGTTGGAGCTGTGGATCAGCTTGGTCAGCTGGTCCTGCAGGGCGGGCACCAGCTCGGGGTGGTTGTGGCCCAGCGTGTTCACGGCAATGCCGCCGAGGCCGTCGATGTAGGCCTTGCCCGTGGTGTCCCAGACTCGGCAACCCTGACCGTGCGACAGTGCGATCGGCAGGCGACCGTAAGTGTTCATGACGTGGGGCGAGGTGGGCTGGGCGGTAGCGCTCATTCGGGTTCTCCAGATAGGGAAGGCGGATTCTAGGCGTGCCGTTTGACGGCTTCGTTGAGGATTCCGCATTACAGCAATGCCCCATGTTCAGGATGCAAAAAGTGCCGCGGATAGAATCGCTTGCTGCACCGCAGCACCCGCTCCGGTCGCCTCATTCAACGATGATTTCCCCCACTGCCAAAGAAATCTTCATCCAGGGCATCACCAAGGATGGCCGGACATTCCGCCCCAGCGATTGGGCCGAGCGTCTGGCCGGCGTGATGTGCTCTTTTCGCCCCGGCGGCGCCTATCCGGGCAGCCACCTGAGCTACTCGCCCTGGTGCATTCCGACGACCATCAACGGCGTGAAGTGCGTGATCGTGAACCGCGAGCTGCGCGATGCCGAGCCGATGGCCTGGGATTTCTGCGTGAACTTCGCGAGAGACAACGACCTGCAGGTGGCCGAGGCCTGTCTGGTGCCCGACACGCCCATCCCCCCCAAGAAGTCCTGAGCGGCCTTTTTTCTTGCCCGTCGCCCTGGGGCGCAAATCGAATGGGCATGAAAAAACCGCCCGAAGGCGGTTTTTCACTTTGCTGCAGCGCACCCCGATCAAACGGCGGACTGGAGGATTCCGGTCCGGGCTTGCCTGACAGGTGTCAGGCGGCGGCCTTTTCAGGCGCGAGGGCGAGGGCCTTGACCTTGGCCGACAGGCGGCTCTTGTCGCGGGCTGCCTTGTTCTTGTGGAAGATGCCCTTGTCGGCGACGGTGTCGACGATGCTCTGGGCCTTCGCGAACAGTTCGCTTGCCTTGGTCTTGTCGCCAGCCAGAACAGCCTTTTCGACGTTCTTGACAGCGGTACGGTATTTGGAGCGCAGCGAGGTGTTCGCAGCGTTGAGCTTGGTGTCCTGGCGGACGCGCTTACGGCCGGAGGCGAGGCGCGGGTTCTTCTTCTTGGGCTTGGCGGATGCCATATTTAATGTTCCTTAGGTGTCTGAGGATGATGCAGCAAAGCCCACCATTATAGGCCGGGTTGGCCCTTTTGCCCAATTCGCGCCCGAATCGGCCCGTTTCGGCACCTTCGCGGGCCCTACACTCGGCCCCCGTGTCCCTGCTCAAATCCGCCTCCACCGTCTCCCTGCTGACTCTCGCTTCGCGGATCACGGGCCTTGTGCGCGACGTGCTGTTTGCCTCGGTTTTCGGCGTCAGCGCGCTGACCGACGCTTTCAACGTCGCATTTCGCATCCCCAACCTGTTCCGGCGGGTCTTCGGCGAAGGCGCCTTCAGCCAGGCCTTCGTGCCAGTGCTGGCCGCGCGCAAGGCCGAAGACGGGGAAGAGGGCGCCCGGCAGCTGATCGACCACGTCGCCACGCTGCTCACCTGGACACTGCTGGTCGTGTGCGTGGCCGGCGTGGCCGGCGCGCCGCTGCTGGTCTGGGCCATGGCGAGCGGACTGCCCGGCTTCGACTCGGCCGTGATCATGACGCGCTGGATGTTCCCGTACATCGGCTTCATGTCGCTGGTGGCGCTGGCGGGCGGCATTCTCAACACCTGGCGCAAGTTCGCGGTGCCGGCGGCGTCGCCGGTGCTGCTCAACATTGCGCTGATTTTGGCGATCGTGGTCGGGGCGCCGCTGTTCCGCCGGTGGGGCATCGAGCCGATCTATGCGCAGTGCGTGGGCGTGCTGGTGGGCGGTGTGCTGCAGCTGGCCCTGCAGATTCCGGCGCTGCGCAAGCTCGGGCTGATGCCGCGTGTCGGCGCGAGCTTCCGGGCGCTGCGGACCGCATGGACCGACCCTGCCACGCGCAAGGTGCTCAAGCTGATGCTGCCCGCGCTGCTGGGCGTGAGCGTGGCGCAGATCTCGCTGCTCATCAACACGCAGATCGCCTCGCACCTTGCAGTGGGCAGCGTCACCTGGATCACCAACGCCGACCGTCTGATGGAATTTCCCACCGCCATGCTCGGCGTCGCGCTCGGCGTGGTGCTGATGCCGCAGCTGGCCGGCGCCCGCGCCGCCAAGGACGACGCGCGCTATTCGTCGCTGCTCGACTGGGGCCTTCGTCTCGTCGTGCTGCTTTCCGCGCCTTGCGCCATCGCGCTGCTGCTGTTTGCCAAGCCGCTGGTGGCGGTGCTCTTCCACAACGGCGCGTACACCGGCGAGGATGTGGGCCGCACGACCCTGGCGCTGATGGGCTACGGCGTTGGGCTGGTCGGCATCGTGGCCGTGAAGGTGCTCGCGCCCGGCTACTACGCCAAGCACGACACGCGCACGCCGATGCTCATTGCCGTGGGCGTGCTGGTGCTGACGCAGGTGCTCAATATCTTCCTGGTGCCTGTGCTGCAGCACGCGGCGCTGACCCTGACCATCGCCATCGGCGCGCTGGTCAATTCGACCTGGCTGCTTGTCGGCCTGATGCGCCGCGGCAGCTACAAGCCCGAACCGGGTTGGGGCAAGTTCGCGCTGCAGGTGCTGGCGGGCACGCTGGTGCTGGCCGGCCTGCTGTTCTGGGGCTCGGGCCATTTCGACTGGGTCGGCCTGCGCGAGCAGCGCCTGCTGCGCATCGGCCTGCTCGCTGCGCTGATCGCCGGCTCGGCGCTGCTCTATTTCGCCGTGCTGGCGGCCGTCGGCGTGCGGTTGCGCAGCTTCCTGCGCCGCTGAAGCCAGCGCGCAGGGCGTTGGCAATACGCACGTGTCCCGCCTTGACGCTCCCTGAATGCTCCTCTACAAAGACACATGACGTTCAGCTTTCAGGTTCCTACCGCACTGGAGTATTTCGAATCGCTGGTTCGCAGCGACGACCAATTTCCGTTGCTCGAAGCTGCCGCCAGCCTGGCGCAGGACGAATACCCCGATCTCGACGTTCAGCAGGTGCTTGGCGATGTAGACCAGCTCCTGGCCCGCCTGAAGCGCCGCCTGCCGGCCGACGCCGCACCGCTGGCCCGCCTGCGCGCCCTGAACCAGTTCTTCTTCAATGACCTGAGCTTCGGCGGCAACGTCAACGACTACTACGACCCCGACAACAGCTACCTGAACGCCGTGCTGCGCACCCGCCGCGGCATTCCGATCTCGCTGGCCGTGCTGTGGATGGAACTGGCGCAGGGCCTGGGCCTGCAGGCACGCGGCATCGGGTTTCCGGGGCATTTCATGCTCAAGGTGACGCTGCCCAAGGGGCAGGTGGTGATCGATCCTTTCACCGGCAAGTCGCTGTCGCGCGAGGAACTCGGCGAGCGGCTCGAACCCTACAAGCGCAGCAATGGCCTGGTCGGCGATTTCGACGTGCCGCTGGGCCTGTACCTGCAGCCCGCAAGCCCGCGCGAAATCATCGCGCGCATGCTGCGCAACCTGAAGGAAGTGCACCACGCGCAGGAAGACTGGCAGCGCGTCATCGCCGTGCAGGACCGCCTGATCGCCCTGCTGCCCAGCGCCTGGGGCGAGTACCGCGACCGCGGCATCGCGCACGCCGAGCAGGGCAACACGGCGCAGGCCGTGCGCGACCTGGAAACCTATCTGGGGAAGGCCGAGGACGCCCTCGACATCGACGCGATCGCTGAGCGCGTCGCCATGTTGCGCCGAATGGCCAGCTGAAATGAACACCAAGGCCGGTGTGAGCCCGGCGCCCGACCTGGGCACCCTGCATGAATTCCACGGCGTGCAGCCGGTGCTGCCGGTGTCGGACGTGTCGCGCGCCGCGCGGTGGTTTCGCGACGTGCTGGGCTTCGAGCTCGACTTCATCGCGGGGGAGCCGCCCAGCTACGCCCGGGTGAAGAAGGGCGACCGCAGCTACGGCGACCCGGTCTACCTGAGGCTGTGGCAATGCAACTCGCGCGAGGCCAAGCCCTGGCGCGGCGAAATCGTGATCCACGTGGGCAAGGACATCGACGGCCTGCACGCCGCCTACGTGAAGCGCGGCGTGACGGTCATCGAGCCGCCGACCTCCCAGCCCTGGGGACTGCGCGAATTCGCGATCCGGGAGCCCGACGGCCACGTGCTGCGCTTCTGCGGCTATCTGCCCTGAAGCCTCGATTTCAGAAACACAAAATTACAAATAGATCGATGCGATCGTGTCGATCCGTCTTCCGCTCGTCCGACGTGTGAACAGGAGCAGGCAAATTTCATTCGTCAGCCGCTCCCAGTCTCATCAACCTTCAGGAGAAACGACATGCGATTCATGATTCTGGTCAAGGCCAACGCCGATTCCGAAGCCGGTGTGATGCCCAGCACCGAAATACTCACCGCCATGGGCAAGTTCAACGAGGAACTGGTCAAGGCCGGCGTGCTGCTGGCGGGCGAAGGCCTGCACCCCAGCTCCAAGGGCGTGCGCGTGCGCTGCGAAGGCCCGACCAAGCGCACCGTCATCGACGGCCCCTTCGCCGAAACCAAGGAGCTGCTGGCTGGTTTCTGGCTGTTCCAGGTCAAGTCAAAGGAAGAAGCCATCGAGTGGATCAAGCGCAGCCCCTTCCAGGAAGGCGAGATCGAGATCCGCCAGGTGTTCGAGGCTGCCGACTTCGGCGATTCGATGACGCCCGAGCTGCTCGCCCAGGAAGACCGCCTGCGCGCCGAGACCGAGGCCCGCGCGAAGGCCGGCAGCTGAAGCAGCCGCAACCGAATCGAACCCAAGGAGATCCACCATGCGATTCATGCTGCTGATGATTCCCCACGGCTACGAAACCGCCGCGCCCGGCACCATCCCCGAAGACGTCGATGCGGTGTCGGCCATGATGGCCTACAACGAATCGATGCAGAAAGCCGGCGTGCTGATCAGCTGCGACGGCCTGCATCCGCCCTCGATGGGCGCGCGCGTGAGCTTCAAGGACAAGAAGCCCAAGATCGTCGACGGCCCCTTCGCCGAGGCCAAGGAAGTGCTCGGCGGCTTCTGGATCATCGACGTGCCCTCGCGCGCCACCGCCATCGAATGGGCTGCCCGCTGCCCCGGCTCCGACAACGAAGTCATCGAGGTGCGCCAGATCCAGGAAATCGGCGACTACCCGCCCGACGTGCAGGCGCTGACCAGCGAGTTCGCGTCGATGCAGACGGTCAAGAAGACCGAGCCGTAAAGCTGTGATCAGGGAAGAGGGCCGCGCAGACGTCGCCGCCATCCACCGCACCATCGAGGCGGTGTGGCGCATGGAGTCCGCGAAGATCATCGCCACCGTCGCGCGCATGGTGCGCGACGTGGGCCTGGCTGAAGAGCTGGCGCAGGACGCGCTGGTCTCGGCGCTTGAGCAATGGAGCGAATCCGGCGTGCCCGACAACCCCGCGGCCTGGCTCACGGCAGTGGCCAAACGCCGCGCGCTCGACCGCCTGCGCCACCTGCAGCTGGCCGAGCACAAGGCCGGCGAAATCGGCCGCGAGATCGACGCGCAGCACGAAATGGCACAAGACGATTTCGCCGAGGCGATCGATGCCGCGCTGGACGACGACATCGGCGACGACCTGCTGCGGCTGGTGTTCACCGCCTGCCACCCGGTGCTGTCGACCGAGGCCCGCGTGGCGCTCACATTGCGGCTGATGGGCGGCCTCACCACCGACGAAATCGCGCGCGCCTTTCTCGTGCCCGAGGCCACCGTGGCGCAGCGCATCGTGCGCGCCAAGCGCACGCTGGCCGAGGCGCGCGTGCCCTTCGAGGTGCCGCGCCGGCACGAGCTCGAAGCCCGGCTCGCCTCGGTGCTCGAAGTGATCTACCTGATCTTCAACGAGGGCTACTCGGCCACTGCCGGCGACGACTGGATGCGCCCCACGCTGTGCGACGAGGCCCTGCGCCTGGGCCGCATCGTGGCCGAGCTGGTACCGAAGGAGGCGGAGGTGCACGGCCTCGTGGCGCTGATGGAAATCCAGGCCTCGCGCACCGCCGCGCGCATGGGGCCTTCGGGCGAGCCGGTGCTGCTGCTCGAACAGAACCGCGCGCGCTGGGACCAGATGCTGGTCCGTCGCGGCCTCGCGGCGCTCGCGCGTGCTGAAGCACTCGGCGGCGCGCTAGGCCCCTATGCGCTGCAGGCCGCCATCGCCGCCTGCCACGGCCGCGCGCGCACCGCAGACGAAACCGACTGGGGCCGCATTGCCGCGCTCTACGACGCGCTGGCCGAGCTCACGCCGTCGCCCATCGTCGAGCTCAACCGGGCGGTCGCGTTGTCGATGGCCTTCGGGCCGGCGACGGGGCTGGAGGTGGTCGATGCGCTCATGGACGAGCCCTCGCTCAAGGGCTACCACCTGCTGCCGACCGTGCGCGGCGATCTGCTCTTCAAGCTCGGCCGCCGCGACGAGGCGCGCAAGGAATTCGACCGCGCCGCGGCGCTCACGCGCAACACGCGCGAGCGGGCGCTGCTGCTCGCACGTGCGCGGGCCTGCCTCCTCGATGGCCCCGCCGGGTGAGCTGAGCGCCTGCTGAAGCTGCGCTGGCTCGCGCGGCCGGTGCCGGGAGAAAATGCGCGCCATGCTGCGCACCCCCTCCCTCCGCCTCCTGTGCGTTTCCTGCCTGGCCCTGCTGCCGGCCCTTTCGGCCCAGGCCCAGTTCGACCCCGCCAAGGCGTGGGTCGAGCCGCAGGCCATCGCCGCGCGTTTCCCCGATCCGCCGGTGAGTTACGCCACGCCGGGTTTTCGCGCCGGGCGCGCCGACTTTCCTTCGCATGCCGAGGTGCTGGCCTTTTTGAGCGACCTTGCGCGCCAGTCGCCGAACGTTCGCGTCGAGCGCCTGGGCCTGACGCAGCAGGGGCGCGAAATGCCGCTGGTGGTGCTGGCCGACCAGGGGCGAATCGATCCCGCGCGGCCTACCGTGATGGTGATCGGCCAGCAGCACGGCAACGAGCCGGCCGGTGGCGAAGCCGTGTTGGCATTGGCGCAGCAGTTCGCCAGCGAGCCCGGCGCCGCGCTGCTGAAGAAGGTGAACCTGGTGCTGGTGCCGCGCGGCAACCCGGACGGCGCCGAGCGCTTCACCCGCGTCACCGCCAACGGCATCGACGTGAATCGCGACCACCTGCTGCTGCGTACGCCCGAGGCGCGCATGCTCGCGGCCGCCACCTTGCGCTACCAGCCGCAGGTGGTGCTCGACCTGCACGAGTTCACCGTCGGCGGCCGCTGGATCGAGAAGTTCGGCGCGGTCATGAAGTACGACGGCCTGCTGCAGCCTGCCACCGTGGGCAATCTCGACTCCGCCATCGCCGTGGGTGCGCAGCGCGACTACGTCGACGCCATCCAGTCCGCATTCACGCAGGCCGGCTTGCAGGGCTTCAAGTACCACACCACCTCCGGCGGCAAGAGCGAAGACCGCACCGTGTCGATGGGCGGCGTGCAGCCCGACACCGGACGCAACGTGAGCGCGCTGCGCCAGGCCGTGAGCCTGCTGCTCGAAGTGCGCGGCGTGGGGCTCGGGCGTGCGCACTTTGCGCGCCGCGTGCACACGCAGGTACTGGCCGCCACCACCGTCATCGAGACGGCCGCGAAGCAGGGGCCGGCGCTGATGCAGCTCACCGCGCAGGCTGGCCAGCGCGCCAAGGCCGAGGCGTGCCATGGCGATCTCGTGGTCGAGGCTTGGCAGACGCCGATGCGGCAACGCCTCGAATTCCTCGACGCGAAGACCGGGGAAGACAAGACCATCGACGTCGAATGGCGCGCCGCCGAGCCGCTCAAGATTGCCAACGCGCGCCCGCGCCCGTGCGGCTATCTGCTCGCGGCCAGCGAGACCACGGCCGTGCAGCGCCTGCAGATGCTGGGCGTGCGGGTAGAGCGCATCGACAGCGCGGCGCCCTGGCAGGTGGAGCGCTACGAGATCCTGTCGCAGACCGACGGCCAGCGGCAGGATGCGCGTGGTGCCATCGAGGACGGCGAGGCGATCCGCGCCTTCCGCGTGCGGCCGCGGGCCGGTCGCGCGGTGGTGCAGCCGGGGAGCTTCTACGTGTCGCTGGCGCAGCCGCTGTCGCCGCTGGTCAGCGCGGCGCTGGAGCCCGACTCGCAGAACAGCTATGCGGCCAACCGGCTGCTCGAGATCGGCGACGACAGGCTGCTGCGCGTGCCCGGGCCGGCGCCCGTCGGCGTCTGGCACTGAGCGTTTTCAGGCCTTGAAGGCCGAGTTCGCCTCCGAAGGCGAGCCCGGCAACCCGAACTGGTGCCACGCGCGGCGCAGTTGGGTGTCCGAGCCGAAGCCCGATTGCTCCGCCGCCCGCGTCACGCTCGCGCCCGAGGCCAGCGCGAGTTGCGCAGCTGCGAGCCGCAGCCGCCGCAGATAGGCCAGCGGCGCTACGCCCGCATGCTCGACGAACAGCCGCGTGAGATGCCGCGCCGAGGTGTGCCCCACCTCGGCCATGCGCGGCACGCTCCAGTCGGCCTGCGGCTGTTCGCTGACCGCGTCCTGCACGCGATGCAGCGCGGCATGCAGGTGGTTGCGGTAGGCGAGAAAGGGCGACAGCTCCGGGTCGTGCGGGCCGCGGCGCAGCGCCACCACCATGGTCTGCGCGACCTGCGCCGCGAGCGCTTCGCCGCACAGCCCGGCGATGCGGTGCAGGACGAGGTCGATGCCGGTCGTCACGCCCGCGCTGCTGTACAGCGGCGGATCGATCACGAACACGCGGTTGCTGACCACGTCGCAGCGCGGCTCCACGGCACGAAGTTCGTCGAGGTGCTGGTGGTGCGTGGTGGCGCGCCGGCCCGCCAGCGCACCGGCATGCGCGGCCAGCACCGCGCCGGCGCAGATCGTCAGCAGCTCCAGCCGGTCGCGTTCGAAGCGCAGGCCGCGCAGCCAGTGCAGCAGGTCTTGCGTCTCGGGGTTGTCGATGGCGATGGTGTCGCCGGGCAGGCCGACCAGCACGATCCAGCCGGGGCCGTCCCACTGCGTCGGCAAGGGCGAAAGCCCGGCCAGCGCGACGCCGACCGAGCCCATCGTCGTCGGCCGGGGGCTCGCGAACTCGATGGCAAAACGCTCGGGCTGGCCCATTGCGCACAGCCGCTGGTTGGCGATGCGCAGCGCCTCGGCCGGGCCGGCCCAGTCGAGCACGATGCTGCCGGGCAGGAGGACGAAGACTACGCGGATGGGTCGTGGCTGGGGTTGCGGGTCCATGCGTAGTCCATCTGGCGCGCGGTGCGCTCGGCCAGTTCGCGTCCGGCCAGCCGCTCGACGAGGTGCAGGCTCATGTCGATGCCGGCGCTGATGCCCGCGGAGCTGACGATGCGGCCGTTGTCGACCCAGCGCACTCCGTCGCGCACGTCGAGCGAAGGAAAGCGCTCGCGCAGGTCGGCGATGTCTTCCCAGTGGGTGGTGACGGTGTCGTTCGTGATCACGCCGCTTTCGGCCAGCAGGAAGGCGCCGGTGCAGACCGAGGCGACGACCTGCGCACCGGCTGCGCTGTGGGCGATCCAGCGCAGGGTGTCGGGGCTGGCCATCGGCGCGTCGACCACGCCGCCGGGGACGATCAGCACGTCGGCCTTCGGGCTGTCGGCCAGCGTGTGGTTGGCCAGCAGCTGCAGACCGGCGCGCGCCTGCACGGGCTGGCCGTGTGCAGCGTGGGCCACCGATGCGACATCGAACGGCGCCGCCGTGCCCGGCTGCATCCGCTGGCTGACCCGGCTCGCGGTGGTGAACACTTCGAAGGGGCCGGCGAAGTCCAGCGCTTCGACGCCGTCGAAGGCGAGGATGAGCACACGCAAGCTCATGCCGCTCACGCCACGGCCCGTTCGAGCGCCTGCGCCACGGTGCAGACAGTGGCGAAGCGGCCCTGCAGCACGGTGGCGGTGCGGGCCTTGATGTCGGCGGCTGAAAGCGGCTGGCCGTTCGGCTGCACCATGTCGAAAGTGAGCGTGGCGTCGGTCACGTAGTCGACCTCCCAGCCCAGGTCCGAGGCGTGGCGGGTTGTGGTTTCGCAGCACTGCTCGGTGCGGATGCCGCTCACGATCAGCCGGCCGATGCCGTTCTGCGTGAGCCAGATGTCCAGCCCGCTGTTGACCAGCGCGCTGTGGCGGTGCTTGGTGAAGGTGGCTGCTGCGGCAAAGTCGGCAAGCCCGCCGATGGGGCGCACGTGGCCCGATTCGACGGCAAACGGGTTGCTCGCATCGGAGGGCTCGTCGGTGTGAAAGACCCGCACGATCGGCACGCCGGCGGCGGCGCAGCCTTCGATCAGCGCGTTCTGCGCGGCGAAGTAGGGAGTGGCCTGGCTCTCGGACCAGTACGCGCGCTGGCGGAACGATTCCTGGGCGTCGATCACAATCAGACAGGTTTTCATGGCGGGGCTCGCAGAGGCAAAGTGGATGATGCCGCCTATTCTTCTGCCTTGCCAGCCCGCAGTCCGCTCGCGGCCGGACCAAAACCGATCAGATCAGGACATTGCTGCCAAACGGCCTCGTCAGACCAGCGACGCCGCCTGCAGCTCTTTCTTCAGGTACGCGTAGTACAGCGGCGCCGCCACCAGCCCAGCCGGCCCGAACACCGCCTCGGCCACGAACATCACGGCAAGCAGCTCCCACACGCTCATCTGCGTGCGTGCGCCGACCACCTTGGCGTTGATGACGTACTCGGCCTTGTGGATCACGATCAGGAAGATCAGGCACGCCGCCGCCGTGACCGGCGACACCGACAGCCCCACCAGCGTGATCACCGAGTTGCAGACCAGGTTGCCCACGATCGGCACCAGCCCCGCCAGGAAGGTGAGGGTGATGAGCGCCGGCGTGTACGGAAGGTGAGCCCCCCACGTCGGCATGATGAACAGCAGAAAGATCGCCGTGAGCAGCGTGTTGAAGGCCGCAATCCAGAACTGGGCCGCCACGATCTGGCCGAAGGCTTCGCCGAAGGTCCGCACGCGCTGGTGCAGCTGGTCGGCCAGCGGCAGGCGACGCAGCGGCGCGTGCGCCACGGCGGCCAGGCCGCCCACGATCAGGCCCACGTACGAAAAGAGAATGCCGTGCAGCCAGGCGCGCCCGGCCACGGCCAGCGAGCCGGCCTGCGCGCGCAGGTAATTGGCGATCACCCGCTGCACCTCGGCGGCGCCCTCGGGTAGGTAGACAGCGATTTCGACCGGCAGCTTGGAGCGCAGCTCCAGCACCGTGCGCGCCGTGTAGTCGAGCAATTCGCGGTACTGGTCAGGCGCGTCGACGATGTATTCGCGGGCCTGCGACAGCAGCAGCGTGATCAGCGCGATCGGCCCCACCAGCACGAGGATGACGGCCAGCACGCCGGCCCAGCCATCGGCGCGCTGGCCGCCGAGTGCCGGAATGCGCCGCATGCCCGCACTCAGCACCCGTGCGAACCACCGCGTGGCCAGGAAGCCGATGCAGGCGCACAGCAGCCCCGGCAGCAGGTGCTCCCACATCACCAGCAGCAAGGCGGCCAGCATCAGCAGGTAGCTTGCGATCATCACGCCGCGCGAGGCGGCCGGGCGGTGGACGGGGGCCGTTGTCACGGCGGGGCTGATGGGTTGTGGCTTCTTGGCCATCCGGGGCGTCGCGTGCTCTGTTCAGGACATTGTGGATGGGCAGCCGGCGCTCAGCCGACGACTACCGCGGCGCCTTCGCCGCGCTCGGCGATCACGCCGATCTCGTGCACCGATTCGCCAGCGGCGCGCAGCGTGGCGGCGCAGGCGGCGGCTTCAGCCGCGTCGATCACGACCACCATGCCGATGCCGTTGTTGAAGGTGCGGTTCATCTCGATGTCGTCGATGCCGGCCACCTTCTGCAGCCAGGCGAACAGCTCGGTCTGCGGCCAGCTGCCCTTCTTCAGGTGGGCGGCGGTGCCTTCTGGCAGCACGCGCGGGATGTTCTCGAGCAGGCCGCCGCCGGTGATATGGGCCAGTGCCTTGATCGGGTGCTTGCCCAGCGCTTCGAGCACGGGCTTCACGTAGAGATGGGTGGGTTCCATCACGGCTTCGCGGAAGGGCTTGCCGTCGAGGGTGGCGGGCAGGTCGGCGCCGGCGCGTTCGATCACCTTGCGCACCAGGCTGAAACCGTTGGAGTGCACGCCGGCCGAGGCCAGGCCCAGCACCACGTCGCAGGGCTTGACGTTCTGGCCCGTGAGGATCTTCGACTTTTCGACCGCGCCGACCGCAAAGCCCGCCAGGTCGTACTCGCCGGCCGGGTACATGCCGGGCATTTCGGCGGTTTCGCCGCCAATGAGGGCGCAACCCGACAGTTCGCAGCCGCGGGCGATGCCGCCGACCACGGCAGCGGCCGTGTCCACGTCCAGCTTGCCGCAGGCGAAGTAGTCGAGGAAGAAGAGGGGCTCGGCGCCCTGCACCAGCACGTCGTTGACGCTCATTGCCACCAGGTCGATGCCGACCGTGTCGTGCATGTTCCATTCGAAGGCCAGCTTGAGCTTGGTGCCCACGCCGTCGGTGCCGCTCACCAGCACCGGCTCCTTGTAGCGCTTGGGCACCTCGAACAGAGCGCCGAAGCCGCCGATGCCGGCCAGCACTCCTTCGCGCATGGTCTTCTTGGCCAGGGGCTTGATGCGGTCGACCAGCGCGTCGCCGGCATCGATGTCGACACCGGCATCCTTGTAGCTGAGAGGAGTGGGCGTAGGGGAAGTCATGGGTGGTCGAGGTCGGGAAGGACGCGAAGAGTAGGAGCGGAAGGCGGCGCCGGTAACCATGGTGGCCGGGCCGATAGAATTCCTCACGATTTTAAGGGCCCTCGCGGCCCCCTCCATGAACCTTCCCGGGATGAAACAGCTCGCGCTCGATATCGGCATTGCGACGGGCCCCAGCTTCGACGCCTTTTTTGCCGGCCCCAACGAGGCGGCGCTGCGGCACCTGCAAGTGTGGGTGGGCGGCGCCGGCAGCCCCGCGCTGCACTCGCCGGTGCCCACCTATCTTTGGGGCGAAGGCGGCAGCGGCAAGAGCCATCTGCTCGAATCGGTGCGTGTCGCACTGCGCGAGCAGGGCGCCAGCGTGGGCTGGCTGCACGCCGGCCTGCTGGAGCCGCCCGAGTTCGACGAGCGCTGGGGCGCCGTCCTGCTCGACGATGTGCACCTCTACACCGCCGTGCAGCAGCACGCGGCCTTCAACTGGTTCGTCAACGCCCAGACCCTGCAGCGTGGCGTGGTCGCCGCTGGCGCCTTGCCGCCGGCCGACCTGCCGCTGCGCGAAGACCTGCGCACCCGCCTCGGCTGGGGCCACGTGTTCCACTTGCAGGTGCTGAGCGAAAGCGAACGCCGCGCGGTGCTGCGCCAGGCCGCCGATGCGCGCGGCGTGATGCTGTCCGACGACGTGCTCGACTACATGCTGCACCGATTCAGCCGCGACCTCGGCAGCCTGATGGAGCTGCTCACGCAGCTCGACGGCTATGCCCTGCAGACGCAACGCGCGATCACCATTCCGCTGATCCGCTCCATGCTCGAGAACGAATAAAAGAGCGAACTAGGCTTTCAACCAACAATGATCAAGAAATTCATCGACAAGCTGCTCGGCAAGACCGCCGGCGGCACGCAGGGCAAGAGCCGCTTCGGCAAGCGCCAGGAGGTGCCGGCAGAGGTTCACAAGATCGATCCGGCCCTGGTCGACGAACGCGCGAAGAACGTGGTCACCACGCTGCAGCAGGCCGGCTACGAGGCGTACGTGGTGGGTGGCGCGGTGCGCGACCTGCTGCTGGGGCTGCGCCCCAAGGACTTCGACGTGGCCACCAACGCCACGCCCGAGCAGGTCAAGTCGCTGTTTCGCCGCGCCTTCATCATCGGGCGGCGCTTTCGCATCGTGCACGTGGTGTACGGCCGCGGCCGCGAGCACGAGGTGATCGAGGTCTCGACCTTCCGCGCCTACATGGACAACGCCGCAGCCGAGCAGGTGGCGGGCAACGAGCGCACCAGCAAGGGCGAGCTTGCCAGCATGAAGCACGCCGTGGACGCCAGCGGCCGCGTGCTGCGCGACAACGTCTGGGGCCCGCAGGAAGAAGACGCGGCGCGCCGCGACTTCACCGTCAACGCCATGTACTACGACCCGGCCAACCAGGTCGTGGTCGACTATCACAACGGCATCAAGGACGCGCAGAAGCTCACGCTGCGCATGATCGGCGACCCGGCCACGCGCTACCGTGAAGACCCGGTGCGCATCATTCGCGCCATCCGCTTCTCGGCCAAGCTCGCGGCCCTGGGCTTCAAGATGGAAGCCAAGACGGCGGCCCCGCTGGTCGAATCGAGCAAGCTGCTGGCTGACGTGCCGCAAAGCCGCCTGTTCGACGAAATGCTCAAGCTGCTGCAGACCGGCCACGCGATTGCGACCGTCGAGCAGCTGAACAAGCTCGGCCTTGCCCGCGGCATCTATCCGCTGCTCGACGTGGTGGTGGAGCGCGCCGACCAGCCCTTCGTGAAGGCCGCCCTGCAGGACACCGACCGCCGCGTGGGCGAAGGCAAGCCCGTGGCGCCCAGCTTCCTGCTGGCATGCGTGCTGTGGGCCGACGTGCGCGACGGCTGGGCCCAGCGCCAGGAAGGCCGCCACGGCCAGCGCCCGCAGCCGCCATTTCCGGCGCTGCAGGACGCCATCGACGACGTGTTCAACGCCCGCATCGGCGATGTCTCGGGCCGCGGCAAGCTGGCCGCCGACATGCGCGAGATCTGGATGATGCAGCCGCGCTTCGACAAGCGCACCGGCTCCACGCCCTACAGCCTGGTCGAGCAGGCGCGCTTCCGCGCCGCGTTCGACTTCATGCGCCTGCGCGCCGACGTGGGCGAGGTGAGCGAGGCGATTGCCGAGTGGTGGCAGGAATTCAGCATTGCCGATGACGTGCGCCGCCAGGATCTGCTGGAGCAGGTGCGCGAGGAGCAGAAGGTGCGTCAGCGCGTGCGGGTGCGCGAAACCCCGGCGCCGAAGCCGCGCGGCGGTGAACCGGCTGCGCGCAAGAGCCAGGCCCCCGATTCGGAGCAAGACGACGAAGTCGAAGAGGTTGAAGTAGAAGCCGGCGCCGTGCCGCCCGATGGCGAGGCGGTACCGCGCAAGCGCCGGCGTCGCCGCAAGCCCCGCACCGGAGGTGGTGGCGGTGCTGGTGGTGGGGGCGGCGGGAGCGCCGAGGGCGCATGAGTACGCCCAACCGGCCGAAGGACGGCAAGCCAGGCCCCAAGGCCAAGGCTGCACCGCCGCGTGCGGGCGGTGGTGCCAAGCCACCGTCTGCAGGCGCCAAGAGCGGACCGCCCGCGCGCCGCGCGCCCACCCGTGCACCTTCGCGCAGCCCGCGCGGCCCGCGGGAGGACTACCCCACGGCACAGGCCTTCATCGCCATAGGCGCCAACCTGGGCGATGCCGAGGCAGCCGTGAAGGCCGCCATGGCTGACATCGGCGCGCTTCAGCGAACCGTGGTGACGGCCCGCTCATCGCTCTATCGCAGTGAGCCGGTGGATGCCGAAGGCCCCGATTTCATCAACGCCGTGGTGGCGGTGCGCACCGGCCTGGATGCCGAGCAACTGCTCGTGGCGTTGCAGCGCCTGGAGGCGCTGGCCGGCCGCGAAAGGCCGTTTCCCAACGCGCCGCGCACGCTCGATCTCGATTTGCTGATGCACGGCAACTCGGTGATCGACACGCCGACGCTGACCTTGCCGCACCCTCGCATGCGCGAGCGCGCTTTCGTGCTGAAGCCGCTCGCCGAAATCGCGCCCGACAAGGTGCCGCGCGCGGCGCTGGCACGTGTCACGGGCCAGGTGGTCAAGCGCATCGTCTGAAGGCTGTGCTGCTCTACGTCCTCGATCTCGCCGGCGTGGCGGTCTTCGCGGTCAGTGGGGCGCCGGGGGCCGGCCATGCGGGCCTCGACTGGCTGGGCGTGGTGGTGATCGCTTCGGTCACCGCGGTGGGCGGCGGCACGCTGCGCGACCTGCTGCTCGACCGCCATCCGGTGTTCTGGATCCGCGACACCCGGTATGTCTACGTGATCCTCGCGGCTGCGGCGCTCACCATCGTCTGGGTGCACCTGTTGCCAGTGCCGGAGCATGCGCTGGCCGTTGCCGACGCCCTGGGGCTCGGCCTGTTCGCCATCACCGGTGCGCAGGTGGCCGAGGAGCGGCGCCTGCCGGCCGTCATCGTGCTGCTGGTCGGCACCATGACCGGCGCGGCCGGCGGGCTGCTGCGCGATGTGTTCACCGCCCGCGTTCCGCTGCTGCTGAGCAGCGGCATCTACGGCTCGGCCGCCATCGCGGGCATCGCGGGCATCGCGGCCTACCTTCTGCTGCAGGCGGCTGGAACGCCGCGGCGCTGGGCCTTTCACGCCGGCGTGCTGCTGATCGTGGCGCTCCGCCTGGGCGGAATCTACGGCGGTTGGCACCTGCCGGTGCTGCGCTTGCCTGCCTGAATTGAGGGGGTTCCGGCGGCCCCGAAAAGCCGGCCGGGCCGGGCAGGGGTCGCGCGCCCGTTAAACTTCGCCGGTTTTTCATCAAGGCGTCATGAAACTGTGATTGGCGCTCCCCTGGAGTTTTCATGTTCGGCAAGCTGCTGCCCCGCGAGGGCAATTTCTTCGAGATGTTCAACCAGCACGCCGAGCGCATCGTGGAGGCGGCGAGGGCCTTCGAGCAGCTCGTTGCCAACTACAGCGACGTGCATCTGCGCGAGCAGTACAACCGCGACGTCGACAACGCCGAGCGCGCCGCCGACCGCGTGACGCACGACGTCAACCGGCTGATCCACAAGACCTTCATCACGCCCATCGACCGCGAGCAGATCCACAAGCTCATCAACACGATGGACGACGTGGCCGACCTGATCCAGGACTCGGCCGAAACCATGGCGTTGTACGACGTGCGCCACATGACCGACGAGATCGTTCGCCTCACGGCACTGAGCGTGAAGTGCTGCGACCGCCTGAAGGACGCCGTCAAGTTCCTCGGCAAGATCGCCGACCCGGCCGTGGCCGAGGCCACGCTGAAGACCTGCGAGGAAATCGACCGCCTCGAATCGGATGCCGACCGCGTGATGCGCAGCGCCATGAGCAAGCTGTTCCGCGAAGAGCCCGACGTGCGCGAGGTGATCAAGCTCAAGGCGATCTACGAGCTGCTCGAGACGATCACCGACAAGTGCGAGGACGTGGCCAACGTGATCGAGGGCATCGTCCTCGAGAATTCCTGAGCGGGCAGCGCTGATGGCAACGGTTCAGGTCGCCCTCTGGGTGGTGATAGTGCTGGTCGCGCTGGCGATCCTGTTCGACTTCATGAACGGGTTCCACGACGCCGCCAATTCGATTGCGACGGTGGTGTCCACCGGGGTGCTCAAGCCGGGGCAGGCCGTGGTGTTCGCGGCCTTCTTCAACCTGATCGCGATCTTCATCTTCCATTTGAGCGTGGCCGCCACCGTGGGCAAGGGCATCGCCCAGCCGGGGGTGGTCGACGTGCACGTGGTGTTCGGTGCGCTCGTCGGCGCCATCAGCTGGAACCTCGTGACCTGGTACTACGGCATTCCGAGCAGCTCGTCGCACGCGCTGATCGGCGGCATCGTGGGCGCGGTGATCTCCAAGACCGGTACCGGCGGCCTGGTGGCCTCGGGCATCTGGAAGACGGTGGCCTTCATCTTCGTGTCGCCGCTGCTGGGCTTCCTGCTCGGTTCGATGATGATGGTTGTGGTGGCCTGGAGCTTCCGGCGTGCCACGCCTTCGCGGGTGGACCGCTGGTTCCGGCGACTGCAGCTGGTTTCGGCCGGCGCCTACAGCTTGGGCCATGGCGGCAACGATGCGCAGAAGACCATCGGCATCATCTGGATGCTGCTGATCGCCACCGGCTATGCCAATGCCGGCGATGCGAGCCCGCCGACCTGGACCATCGTGAGCTGCTACGCCGCGATCGCGCTGGGCACGATGTTCGGCGGCTGGCGCATCGTGAAGACGATGGGCCAGAAGATCACCAAGCTCAAGCCCGTGGGCGGCTTCTGCGCCGAGACGGGCGGGGCGCTGACGCTGTTCCTGGCGACGGCGCTGGGCATTCCGGTGTCGACCACGCACACCATCACGGGCGCCATCGTCGGCGTCGGCTCGACGCAGCGCGCGAGCGCGGTGCGCTGGGGCGTGGCGGGGAACATCGTATGGGCGTGGATCTTCACGATCCCGGCCTCGGCGTTCGTGGCGGCGATTGCCTACTGGATCAGCATCCAGCTGTTCTGACGGCTACTGCGAGATCTTCCGGCCCTCTTCGACCTGGTGCTCGAAGTAGCGCTGGAAGCTGAACACGATGCTGGCCATCAGGATCGTGCTGCCGAAGAAGAGCGAGAGCACCACGGCGCCGATGGTGAACCAGTTCGTGCGGCCGGGTTCCGCGTCGGCCGGCGCGCTGGCGTTGAAGCGGGCGTTCCACTTCTCGGGCGTCATGAGGCCATAGATGATGGCCATCAACGCGCAGCCTGCGATGGTGAAGCCCAGCAGCGGGATCAGCGCCCAGCTAACGCCGTCGTCCACGCCGTACATGCGCACGCGCTCGATGCCGTAGATGCCCAGCGCCGTGGGAATGGGCAGCAGCCAGCCGAGCACGTCGCCCATGCCGCGCAGGTAGAAGCGGTGCAGGCCGAGCGGGCCGCCGAGGAAGGAGAGCCAGGCGGCGGTGGTTTTGTTTTTCATTCGGGTTTGGTGGTGCTGCCTTCGCCGAGCACTTTTTCCATCAATACGACATCGCGCCATTCGCCGAACTTCCAGCCGCAGTCTTTCAGCACGCCCACGTGCGTGAAGCCCTGGCTGCGGTGCACGCCGACGGAGCCGGCGTTGGCCGAATCGCCGATCACCGCGATCAGCTTGCGCACACCGGCCGCCTCGGCAGCCTGCGACAGCGCTGCCAGCAGCTTGGCGCCCAGACCCTTGCCGCGTGCTGACTCCGACATGTAGATCGAGTCTTCGGCCGAAAAACGGTAGGCCGGGCGCGGCTTGAACCAGTTGCAGTAGGCAAAACCCAACACTTCGCCATTTTCTTCGGCAACCAGATACGGCAGGTTCTTGCCCAGTACGTCGGCCCGGCGGGCGGCCATGTCGGCGGGGGAAGGAGGCTCCGTTTCGAAGGTGCCGGTGCCGTGCAGCACGTGGTGGGCGTAGATGGCGGCGATGGCCTCGACGTCTTCGTCGCGGCTGGGGCGGATGGTGAGGGGCATGCGGTGGAAACGGGTGGCGCAAGGCCGGAATTCGGAGAAAACGCGGGTCGGGCTATAATCGCGGGCTTTTCAGCGTGTCGCTGGCCGGGTGGCCATGTCGCGTGTCTCGACGCTGGAAGAACATTGTGAGCGGGCCTCTTCTTCATCCATAAGGCCTGCTGACCACCCAAGGATAAATCATGGTCGTCATTCGACTCTCCCGCGGCGGCTCCAAAGGCCGTCCGTTCTTCAACATCGTCGTGTCGGACAAGCGCGTTCGCCGCGATGGCCGTTTCATCGAGCGCCTGGGTTTCTACAACCCGACCGCCAAGGAAAACGAAGAAAGCATCCGTATCGCCCAGGACCGCCTGGCCTACTGGAAGAGCGTCGGCGCACAAGCTTCGCCCACCGTTCTGCGCCTGATCCGTCAAGCCGCCTCGGCAGCTCCCAAGGCGGCGGCCTAAGCCGTCCGCACGGCGATGCTGCCCGCACTCGAAACCGCCGAATTGCCGGCGGATGCGATTGAAGTAGGGCGCATCGCCGATGCCTGGGGCATCAAGGGCTGGTTCAAGGTCCTGCCCCACAGCGCCCAGCCCGAGGCGCTTTTTTCTTCCAAGCGCTGGTTCCTGCAGGCTCCCGGAGCCTCGGCAAGCACCGCTTTCCGGCTCGCGATCCGCGAGGCCAAAGAACATTCCGACTGCATCGTCGCCACATCCGAGGACGTGCCCGACCGCAACGCGGCCGAGGCGCTGCGTGGTGCGCGCGTGTTCGTGCCGCGCTCGAGCTTTCCTACGGCCGGCGACGACGAGTACTACTGGGTCGACCTGATCGGCCTGTCGGTGGTCAACCGCGAAGGCGTGGTGCTCGGCACCGTGCGCGAGCTGCTCGCAACCGGCCCGCAGACCACGCTGGTGCTCACCGCCGAAGAAGACGGCAAGGCCATCGAGCGCATGGTGCCCTTCGTCTCGGTCTTCGTCGACAAGGTCGACCTGCCCGGCCGTCTCATCACGGTCGACTGGCAACCCGATTTCTGATCCGGACCTTGCGCGCATGCGCTTCGACGTCCTCACGCTTTTTCCTGAACTGTTCGCTCCTTTCATGGCCAGCGGCGTGACGCGCCGTGCCTACGAGTCGAAGCAGGTCGAAGTCGTTTTCTGGAATCCGCGCGATTTTGCGCAGGGCAATTACAAGCGCGTGGACGATCGCCCCTTTGGCGGCGGTCCAGGCATGGTGATGATGGCGGAGCCGCTGGCGGCCTGCCTTGATGCGGCGCTGGCTGCACGCGGAGCACAGGCGCCCGTCGTGTTGTTTTCTCCGATCGGAGAGGCGCTGCGCCATGAGGCGGTCGAGAAGTGGTCGGCCAGCGAAGGCGCGGTGCTGATCTGCGGCCGCTACGAAGGCATCGACCAGCGCTTCATCGACGCGCGCGTCACTCACCAGATCAGCCTCGGCGATTTTGTTCTCTCCGGCGGCGAAATCGCGGCCATGGCGCTGCTCGACGCCGTGGCCCGGCTGCAGCCGGGTGTGCTCGGCGACGAGGCCAGCCACGTGCAGGACAGCTTCAATCCCGCGCTCGACGGCCTGCTCGACTGCCCGCACTACACGCGGCCCGAGCAATGGAGCGGGCAGGGCGTGCCGGCGCCGCTGCTCTCGGGTCACCATGCGCAGATCGAGCGCTGGCGGCGTGACCAGCGGTTGGCCATCACGGCCGCACGGCGCCCCGACCTGATCGACGCCGCCCGCGCGGCGGGTCGTCTTGGCAAAGCCGATGAGGCCGCGCTGAAAAAAAAGCTATAATCCTCGGTTCCCCGATCCTCTGCCCGGCCGCGCCCGGTCTTTTCCCGGTCATCCCGTGAAAGCCCAAGGCGCCTTTTGTGTAGCCCGACACGATCGACTTTCAGGAAATCATGAACCTCATCCAGACCCTCGAGCAGGAAGAAATCTCCCGTCTCGGCAAGACCATCCCCGATTTCATGCCCGGTGACACGGTCATCGTCAGCGTGAACGTCGTCGAAGGCACCCGCAAGCGCGTGCAGGCCTACGAAGGCGTTGTGATCGCCAAGCGCAACCGTGGCCTCAACAGCGGCTTCACCGTGCGCAAGATCTCCAGCGGCGAAGGCGTGGAGCGTACGTTCCAGACCTACAGCCCGCTGATCGCCGGTATCGAAGTCAAGCGCCGTGGCGATGTGCGCCGCGCCAAGCTGTACTACCTGCGCGACCGCAGCGGCCGTTCGGCACGCATCAAGGAAAAGCTGCCGAGCAAGTCGACGGCTGCAGCGGCTGCCAAGTAAGCAGCTCGCCTGTCGTGCAAAAAAGCCGCCGCTCTGGCGGCTTTTTGCATTCTTGCCCCCGCTCAGCGACAACCTTCCTTTTTTCCGCTCTACTTCTTTCTTTCCTCCGCCTCAGGTACGTTTCATCTCTTGACCAACTCATCCATTCCTCTGCAGGCCGCATCCGTCGAACCCGTCAACGCCGTGGCGCCGCCCACGCTGCTGCAGTTCGACCCGCGCAAAGTGCCGTTTGTGGCCGGAGGAGTCGAGGGATTGCCGGCGGTGTCGGCCGTGCAGCTGACGGCGCAGGCATTGCGGATGCGCTTCGCGACACCGCCTGCCTGGACGCCGGAGCTGCGGCGTGATCCGCGGATGACCGACCGTGTCCCCGCGCAGGCTGCGGTGCTGGTGCCGATCGTGCAACGCCCGCAGGGCGCGACCGTGCTGCTGACCGAGCGGACCTCGAATCTGTCGACGCATTCGGGGCAGGTTGCGTTTCCCGGTGGCCGAGTCGACCCGGAGGACGCCAACATCGCAGCCGCCGCTTTGCGCGAGGCCTGGGAGGAAGTCGGCCTTTCGGCTCAGTACATCGAGGTGCTTGGCAATCTGCCGACCTACACGACAGTGACGTCGTTCATCGTGACGCCGGTGGTTGCGCTGGTGCAACCTGACTTCGAACTCACCATCAATCCTTATGAGGTCGCGCAAGCCTTCGAGGTGCCGCTCGCATGGCTGATGGACCCGGCGAATCACCGTCACCACACCGTGCCCGCGCCTGATGGCACCCGGCGCCAGTGGTACTCGATGCCCTACCAGGACGGGCCCGACGAGCGCTTCGTCTGGGGCGCGACCGCGGGCATGCTGCGCAATCTCTATCGTTTCCTCGCGGCCTGACTGAATCCGTGGCTCGAATGAAGATGGCCTGAACCTTCAGGCGCTCTCGCTATCATCGAAGGATGAGCTTTTTTGCCATCCTGTGCGCGCTGCTGATCGAGCAGGTGCGGCCCCTGGGCTCGCACAACCCCGTGTACGGCGCGGTGCTGGCGTGGACACGCTGGACCAGCCGCAACTTCGACGCGGGCAAGCCGCATCACGGATGGATCGCCTGGGGCCTCGCGGTGTTCGTGCCCACGCTCGGCGCGCTGGGTGTGCACTGGCTGCTGGTGCTCACGCTCGGCCTGCCGTTCGCCGTGCTCTGGAGCATTGCGGTGCTCTACGTCACGCTGGGCTTCCGGCAGTTCAGCCATCACTTCACCGACATCCGCGATGCGCTCGACGAAGGCGACGAGCCGCTCGCGCGCTCGCTGCTCGCGCATTGGCAGGGCGTGGATGCGGCCAACCTGCCGCGCAGCGAGATCGTGCGCCACGTGATCGAGCATTCGGTGATCGCAGCGCATCGCCATGTGTTCGGCGTGCTCGCGTGGTTCTCGATCATTGCGGCCATCGGTCTTGGGCCTGCGGGCGCAGTGTTCTATCGCATGAGCGAGTTCGTCTCGCGCTACTGGGCGCACAAGAACGGCGCTGCCGTGCAGCCGTCGAGTGTTTCTGTGCAACAGGCCGCGGATCGCGCCTGGCACATGATCGACTGGCTGCCCGCGCGCATCACGGCGCTGGGTTTCGCGGTGGTCGGCAGCTTCGAGGAAGCGATCGATTGCTGGCGCAATGACGCACAGCGTTTTCCCAATGAGAACGACGGTGTGATCCTCGCGGCCACGTCGGGCGCGGTCAACGTGCGCCTGGGCGGTGGTTCGCTGCGCCCGATTCCGGTCACCGACCCGCTGCCGCGCGCCCAGGCCGGCGAATCGCTGGCCGACGGCCGCCGCACCGACACCGGCAGTACGCCGGGGCGCGAGCCGGAGCCCGGCCACCTGCGCAGTGTGGTGGGTCTGGTCTGGCGCTCGGTCGTGATGTGGATGGTGCTGCTGGCCTTGCTCACCCTGGCTCGCCTGCTCGGTTGAGCGAAGCGGCGAACGAACCATGACACATCCAGTGCCGGCCTTCTGGAGCCCGCGCATCGGCGCGCTCGAACCTTACGTGCCTGGTGAGCAGCCGCGCATCGCGAACCTCGTCAAGCTCAACACCAACGAGAACCCGTATCCGCCGTCGCCGGTCGCCATCGAGGCCATCCGGCGTGCGGCCGAGAACGGCCTGGAGCGCTATCCCGACCCCACCTCGCTCGTGCTGCGTGAAGCGGTAGCGCGGCGGCATGGCCTGCGGGTCGACGAAGTGTTCGCGGGCAACGGCTCGGACGAAGTGCTCGCGCACGCCTTCTTCGCGTTCTTCCAGCAGGCCGAGCCGCTGCTGATGCCCGACGTGAGCTACAGCTTCTACAAGGTCTACGCGCAGTTGTACGGCATCGTCTGCGAGCAGCAGCCGGTGGACGAGGGCCTGCGCATCGATGTCGACGCCCTTGCAGCGCGTGCCCGCCAAGGTTGCGCAGGCATCGTCATCGCGAATCCGAACGCGCCGACCGGCATCGGCCTGCCGCTGTCGCGCATCGAGCAACTGCTCGAAGCCTGTCCCGATCGAGTGGTGCTGGTCGACGAGGCATACGTCGATTTCGGTGGCGAGAGTGCGTTGCCGCTGATCGACAAGCACCCGAACCTGCTCGTGGTGCAGACACTCTCCAAGTCGCGTTCGCTGGCTGGCCTGCGGGTCGGCTTTGCCTGCGGCCAGGCGCAGCTCATCGACGCGCTGGTGCGCGTCAAGGACAGCTTCAACTCGTACCCGCTCGACCGGCTGGCCTCGGCCGGCGCCGTCGCCGCGCTCGAAGACGAAGACTGGTTTCGCAGCACCCGCGACAAGATCGTCGACACCCGGGAGGGCCTCGGCCTGCAGCTCGAAGACCTGGGCTTCGAGGTGCTGCCGTCGCAGGCCAATTTCGTCTTCGCACGCCATCCGCAGCGCGACGCTGCCGAACTGGCGGCCCTGCTGCGCGAGCGTGCGGTGCTGGTGCGGCATTTCAAACAGCCGCGCATCGCGCAGTACCTGCGCATCAGCATCGGCACGCGCGAGCAATGCAGCACGCTGGTCCAGCGGCTGCAGGACATCCTCACTCCAAACCCCTGAAGGAACCCCTGGCGATGCCGACCCACGACACCGATCCGCGCACAGCGGCCTGCACAGGCTTCTGGCAAGCAGTGAGCGCCCAGCTCGAGAGCCTGCGCGCCTTGCCCGCTCGCGAATTGATGGAAGGGTTGAACGAACTGCTCGAACCCTTCTTTCCGCGGCTGGCGGCCGAAGTGGCTGGCGAGCCGCCCGAGTTCAAGCTGGTGCTGACGGCGCACGGTTCGGTAGACGACTTCGAGGATCTGATGGCGCTGGTGCAAAGCAGCCCCAAGCTGCCGCAGGTCGAGGTGGAAGCCTTTCGTCAGCGTTCGAGCGATGGCTTCGGCATGCGCATGAACGACTTCGAATTGGCAAGCTCCGAAGTCCTTGTGAAGCACGAGCTCTACCGGGGGCGGGTGGCGCTGGAGATCGGCTTCGCCAAGCCCATCCCGATGGACATGCAGGACCATGCGCGCCACATGAGTCTCATCATGCTCGACCATATCCTGGGTGAGTACGACTTCGCGGTGAAGGTCGGGGCGGTCGACTACGTCGAGGCCGACGCGCACGCGGATTTCGATGGCGTGCCGCTCGACGATTTCGTGCCCGTGTTCGACGCCTGCTGGCGCGACGAACTCGGCCACACCGGTGTGTTTCCCCAGGGTGAACACGCCTGGTCGGGCATGAACGCGACGCGCACGGCCGAGGACGACCGCGAGATCGAGGTGATCGTCATGCGCAATGACGCGGCCACTGCCTTGGTGGGGCGCGCCGACCTGTGCCATCGCCTGTCGACGGCAGTGCCGGTCGAATCGGGTGAGGAGTTGGAAGAGGCGCGCGTCTACGAAGACCGGCTGACGGCGCGGCTGCAGACGCACGAAGCAGGCTGCTGCACGCACGTGGTGTTGGAGGAGGGCGTTCGCACCGTCCACTTCCAGGTGTCCGACCCTGAGGCAGCGATTTCGCATGCTCAATCGCTGCAGGACGACATGGACCTGCCGGTGACGCTCGATCTCGTCTTCGACCCGACCTGGAAGTCCTACCGCATCTGGCTCGGCTGAAGCTGCCTTTCGGTCAGTACCGCTTCTGGCTCAACTCGGCGAACAGCTCGCCATAAATCTTGTAGCGGCTCGCGCTGATGGCGCCCGGTCCGCTGCTCGCTGTTTCCACGTTCGCAATCACGCCACAGCCCGGCTCGTGCAGATGCGTGCAGTTGTAGAACTTGCAGTCGTTCGCATGCTCGGCGATGTCCGGCATGAGCCCGGCGAGCTGCATCGGCGCGATGTGGTTCAGGCCGAATTCCTGGAAGCCCGGCGAGTCGATCAGGCCGGTGGTGCGGGCTTCATCGATCCAGTACCAGGTGGTGCTCGTGGTGGTGTGCTTGCCCGAGTTCAGCGCCTGCGAAATCTCCTGGGTCAACACGGTCGCGCCCGGCACCAGCAAATTGGTCAGCGTGCTCTTGCCCGATCCGGAAGGGCCGAGCACCAAGGTGGATTTGCCGGCCAGAAGTTTCATAAGCGAGGCGTAGTCCGCCTCGCCTGACGCCTTCAGCGACAGGGGCAGCACGCCGTGGTGCATGCGGCGGTAGGGTGCCAGCTTGGTCCATGCGCGCTCGAAGGGCTCGACAAGGTCGCTTTTGTTGAGCGCGATGATCGGCGTAATGCGCTCGGCCTCCGCCGCGATCAGCGCGCGAGCCAGTTGATGTTCGGAAAACTCCGGCTCGGCCGCGATCAGGATCAGCACGTGGTCGAGGTTGGCCGCGAACGACTTGGTGCGAATCTCGTCCTGCCGATAGAACAGGTTGCGCCGCGGCAGCACCTGCTCGATGGTGCCTTCGTCCTCGCTGGCCTGCCAGTGCACGCGGTCGCCGACCACGGCCTGGCTCTTCTTGCCGCGCGGGTGGCAGATAAGCCGCTCGCCCGTGGGCGTTTCGACGAGGCAATGACGCCCGTGGCTGGCAACGACAAGGCCGTCGTGGAGTGCCTTCGCAGCAGCGGCTGCGGGCGCGGCGCGGCCGGGCTTAGCCAAGGGCTCGTTCCGTCATGCGGCGGGGGGCGCGACCAGCGCGTCGGCCTGGCGGGCGCAGTCGAAGTCGGTGACCGACAGGCCGCCCACGTCGTGCGTGTTGAAGCGCACTACGCAGCGGTTGTAGTGCACCGCCAGGTCGGGGTGGTGGTCTTGCGTGTGGGCCACGAAAGCCAGCGCGTTCACGAAGGCGATGGTCTCGAAGTAGTTGGTGAAGCTGAAGGTTTTCTCGATGGCGACGTTGGCGCCGTCGCCAGTGAGCATCCAGCCGTCGAGGCGCGCCAGGCCGGCCACGATCTCGGTGGCGCTCAGCGCCTTGCGGGGAGGGAGGTTCTTCCAGTCCTTGGGCTTGAACATGCTGCTCATGATGGGCTTCTTCGAAATGAGGGGAGTCGGGTCAGGCGGCCGTCATGCGCGCGAGGCGCTCGGAAGCCGGCGGGTGCGAATAGTAGAACTTGACGAACACCGGGTCGGGCGTGAGCGTCGAGGCGTTGTCCTGGTAGAGCTTGAGCAGGGCGGCCGACAGGTCGGCGCCGCTGGTTTGCGCCACTGCGTAGGCGTCGGCCTCGAACTCGTGCTTGCGCGACAGTCGTGCGGGCAGCGGAGCAACGAAGAAGCCGAACACCGGCACGGCAATCATGAACAGCAGCAACGCCAGCGCGCTGTTGGGCGCCGTCATGTTGGGCTGCACGCCCAGGCCCGTGTAGAACCAGACCTGCGTCGACACCCAGCCCAGCAGCGCGAAGCCGGCCAAGCTCAGGGCGAACATCGCGACCAGCCGCTTCACGATATGGCGGTGCTTGAAGTGTCCCAGTTCGTGCGCGAGTACGGCCTCGACCTCGCCGACGTTGAGCTGGCGCAGCAGCGTGTCGTAGAACACCACGCGCTTGCTGGCGCCGAAGCCGGTGAAGTAGGCATTGGCATGGGCGCTGCGCGTGCTGCCGTCCATCACGAACAGGCCCTTGGCCGCGAAGCCGCAGCGCTTCATCAGTGCCGTCACGCGCTCCTTGAGCGTCGGATCGTCGAGCGGCTTGAACTTGTTGAACAGCGGTGCGATGAGGGTCGGGTAGATCAGCATCAGCAGCAGGTTGAAGCCCATCCACGCGCCCCAGGCCCACAACCACCACAGCTGCCCGGCCGCGCCCATGAGCCAGAGGATCAACGCCGCGATCGGCAGGCCGATCGCCGCGCCCAGCAGCGTCGACTTGAGCGTGTCGGCCAGCCAGAGCTTCCAGGTCATCTTGTTGAAGCCGAAGCGCTCTTCGAGCCTGAAGGTCTGCCAGAGCGTGAAGGGCAGTTCGAGCAGGCCGCCGATGGCCGCGAAGGCTGCCAGCAATGCCAGCTGCTGCACCATGCCGCCGCCGATCCACGCCAGCAGAAGCCTGTTGAGCACGTCGAGGCCGCCGAGCAAGGTCCAGCCCAGAAGCAGCGCTGCGCCCCAGGCCATCTCGACCAGGCCGAAGCGCGCCTTGGCGATGGTGTAGTCGGCCGCTTTCTGGTGGGCGGCGAGGGTGATGGTCTGCGCGAAAGCGGCCGGCACGGTGCCGCGGTGCTGCGCCACATGGCGCACCTGCCGCGTGGCCAACCAGAACTTCACGAGCAGGCCTGCGACCAATGCTGCCGCAAAGGCGATGGTGAAGATGAGCGAATAGGACATGGAGCGGCGAGTTTAGTCCCCGTTATCTGGGGCCGCAGCCCTTCGACGACAATCCTGCGATGCCTGAATCCCTTGAACCGACGCCCCCCGCAGCCGCGCCCACCCTGAAGAAAAGCGACCAGAACCTGGTCTGGCTGGACTGCGAAATGAGCGGCCTCGACCCCGAAAAAGAGCGCCTGCTCGAAATCGCCGTGGTCGTTACCGGCCCCGACCTCACGCCCATCATCGACGGCCCCGTGCTCGTCATTCACCAGAGCGACGCCGTGCTCGACGCCATGGATGCCTGGAACAAGGGCACCCACGGCCGCAGCGGCCTGATCGACAAGGTCAAGGCATCCACCCTCGACGAAGCCGCCGCCGAGCAGCAACTGCTGGAATTCATCGCCAAATACATTCCGCGCAGCGGTTCGCCCATGTGCGGCAACACCATCGGGCAGGATCGGCGCTTCCTGGTCAAGTACATGCCCAAGCTGGAGGCGTACTTCCACTATCGCAACCTCGACGTCAGCACCCTCAAGGAGCTGGCCAAGCGCTGGAAACCCACGGCCTACAGCAGCTTCAAGAAGCAGCAGGCGCATACCGCGCTGGCCGATGTGCACGAATCCATCGAGGAACTGGCGCACTACCGCGAGACCTTTCTGCGCCTGACGGATTGAGCAAAGCCGAGGATTAGGTAAAAACCCGAATCCATGCCATAATCGCAAGCTTCGCTGATCGGGAAGGTATTTCAAGCCCGGCCAGCGTCTCTTGCATCTCCCTATCTTGCACACCGCGCCCGATCGCATTCGCTGATCAAAAAGGGCCGCAACCTCAGGCGCCAGCCCGAAGTTGAATGTCGTTGGATGGTTGATGTTTTTAACCACCAACGGGGCGCCGCCTACGGCAGCGCTCGCGTTTGAGATTGATATTCATGACCGACGCTTTTGAAGCGCAGGGCGAGTTCGCGCCTGTGCAATCCGCTACCCACAACGAATTCACCGCCGCCACGGACACCATGTCCGAGGCGCCCATCCTCGAGGCGCTGGATGCGGCTGCCCCCGAAGCTGCCGCGGCCGAAGAGCCCGCCAAGCCCAACGGCTTCATCAAGCTGGGCCTGGCGCCCGAGCTGATCGCCGCCGTGGCTGACCTGGGCTTCACCCAGCCCACCACCGTGCAGGAAAAGGTCGTGCCGATCGCCATGGGCGAAGAGGGCGCTGCCCGCTTCGTCGACCTGATGGTTTCGAGCCAGACCGGCTCCGGCAAGACCGCCGCCTTCCTGCTGCCCGTGCTGCACACGCTGCTCAAGCGCCAGGCCGAGGCAGAAGCCGAAGCCAAGGCCGAGTTCCAGCGCCTGGCCGCCGAAGCTGCTGCCCGCGGCGAAGCCCCGCCCAAGAAGCCGAA
Source organism: Variovorax sp. F042 (assembly GCF_057814215.1). Taxonomy (NCBI): domain Bacteria; kingdom Pseudomonadati; phylum Pseudomonadota; class Betaproteobacteria; order Burkholderiales; family Comamonadaceae; genus Variovorax; species Variovorax sp. F042. The sequence continues at coordinate 232,548 of NZ_JBVASX010000002.1, read as the reverse complement.
GCGCAAGGACCCGACCAACGCCCGCCATTTCAAGGCTGCCACGCCCGGCGCCCTGATCCTGTGCCCGACGCGCGAACTCGCGCAGCAAGTCGCGCACGACGCCATCGAACTGGTTCGCCACTGCCGCGGCCTGCGCATCGCCAACGTGGTGGGCGGCATGCCTTACCAACTGCAGATTGCCAAGCTGCAGAACGCCGACCTCGTGGTTGCCACGCCCGGCCGTCTGCTCGACCTGCAACGCTCGCAGCAACTCAAGCTCGACCAGGTCAAGTTCCTGGTGGTCGACGAAGCTGACCGCATGCTCGACCTCGGCTTCTCCGACGACCTGGCCGAAGTCAACCAGCTCACCATCGAGCGCCAGCAAACGATGATGTTCAGCGCCACCTTCGCGCCGCGCATCCAGCAGCTGGCCCAGCGCGTGATGCGCGAACCGCAGCGCATCACCATCGACAGCCCGCAGGAAAAGCACGCCAACATCAAGCAGGTGCTGTTCTGGGCCGACAACAGCCAGCACAAGCGCAAGCTGCTCGACCACTGGCTGCGCGACACCAGCATCAACCAGGCGATCGTGTTCGCGAGCACGCAAGTCGAGTGCGACGGCCTCGCCAACGACCTGCAGCAAGAAGGCTTCAGTGCCGTGGCGCTGCACGGCGCCCTGAGCCAGGGCCTGCGCAACCGCCGCCTGATGGCGCTGCGCCAGGGCCAGGTGCAGATCCTGGTGGCCACCGACGTTGCCGCCCGCGGCATCGACGTGCCGACCATCACCCACGTCTTCAACTTCGGCCTGCCGATGAAGGCCGAGGACTACACCCACCGCATCGGCCGCACCGGCCGTGCCGGCCGCGACGGCCTGGCCGTCACGTTCGCCGAGTTCCGCGATCGCCGCAAGATCATGGACATCGAGCACTACAGCCGCCAGCAGTTCAAGGCCGAAGTGGTGCCGGGCATGGAGCCGCAACAGCGCATGCCGCAATCGCGTCCGCCGCAAGGCGAATTCCGCGGCGGCCGTGGTGACAGCCAATCGCGCGACCGCAAGTTCGGTGGCGGCGGTGGCTACCGCGGCGGCAATGGTGGCGGCAACGGCGGCTATGCTGGTGCCAGCGGCTTCAACGACCGCAACTCGCGTGGTCCGGCCGCACCGGGCCCGCGTGGCTTCCAGGGCGGCCAGAATGCCGGTTTCGGCGGCGGCCGTGACGAAGGCGGCAACGGCGGCGGTGCCGGCTACGGCCGCAAGCCGGGCTGGGGCGACAGCGCTCCGCGCGGCGGCCACGGTCACGGCGGTGGCCGCGGCGACGGCGGCTTCGCACCGCGCGAGGGCTTCGCGCCCCGCGGCAATGGCGCTGCCGGTCATGGCGGCCCAGGCAAGGTGTTCGTGCCCCGCGACGCGCAAAAGCGCGCGTTCAAGCCCAGCCGCTGATCCTGCTTCCCGAGCGGCCTGACGGCCGCCTCGCCCCCAGAAAGCCCGCGCTTCTCACGAACGCGGGCTTTTTCATTTCGGGTTTCCGAGCAGTCAGGTGACATCGAATTTGATTGACATCTGAATCGATGAAAAGTAATGTAATAAGGCATTATTTCCCCGGGTCCGTCCTGCGGCCGCCGGTTCATCGACACCTGCTTTTCGACTTTCGACATGAAAATTGCGATTCTTGGGGGTGGCCACGGCGCCTATGCGGCCGCTGCGGACCTGTCTGAAACCGGCCATGAAGTGCGCCTGTGGCGCCGCGACGCCGCGGCGCTCGAGCCGCTGGCGCGTGCCGGCTCGATCACGCTGAAGGACGCCGACGGCGCGCGCGAAGTGCCCATTGCGCTGGCCACAGCCGACATCGGCGCAGCCCTGAAGGGCGCCGAGCTGATCGTCATTCCCACCCCCGCGATCGCCCAGCACGACATCGCACTCGCGATGGCACCGCACCTAGTCGACGGGCAGGTCGTGTTCCTGCCGCCGGGCACCTTCGGCAGCTATGTGATGGCCAAGACGGTGAAAGAGGCCGGCAGCCGTGCCGACGTCGCCTGGGCCGAGACCGGCACCCTGCCTTACCTGGCGCGCAAGCACGGCGAGCGCGAAGTCAACGTCACCATCCGCGCCATCCGCCTGCCTACCGGCGTCTATCCGGCCCGCAAGGAGGCGCAAGCCATCGAGGTGATCCGCAAGGCTTATCCGTCCGTGCACGGCTGCGGCGACGCGCTCTCGGGTGCACTGATGAACGCCGGCCCAGTCATCCACCCGCCGTTGATGGTGATGAACGCCGCGCCGCTGCAGCACTTCGAGCGCTGGGACATCCACAACGAAGGCACGCAGCGCGCCGTGCGCGACGTGACCGATCGGCTCGACCAGGAACGCATTGCCGTGCGCGAAGCCTTCGGGCAGGGCGCGCCGCACTATCCGCTGGCCGACCACTACAACAACGACCAGTGGATGTACGGCGACGCGCACAAGCAGCTCGTCAAATCGGGCGACTGGCGCGAGAACATCGACCTGCACACGCACCGCTACATCACGGAAGACACCGAACTCGGCCTGGCCTTCCTGGCCTCGGCCGCGCGCCACGCGGGTGTGGATGCACCCATCGCCCACGGCCTGCTGGCCATCGTCGGCGGCTTTCTCGGGCGCGACCTGCGGCGCGGGCCGCGCACCTTCGAAAGCCTGGGCCTCGCCGACCTGAGCGCGGCGCAACTCAAGCAGAGGCTGCACGATGGCGAATGACGCCGCGCTTCCCCGGTTCGCGGCGGTCGGCGCGGGCCGCATGGGGCGCGGCATCGCCATCGCATTCGCCTATGCCGGCCACCGCATCTCGCTGATCGACCTGCGCCCGCGCAGCGACGAAGCCTGGCAGCGCCTGCGCGATGAAGCAAAGGCCGAGATCGAAGCCAGCCTCTCGGGTCTCGCGCAACTCGGCGTGATCGACGCATCGCAGATCGAGCGCATCGCCGCGCGCGTGGACTTCGTCAACGCCGCGGCCGCCCCGCAGGCGCTGGCCGCAGCCGAACTCGTGTTCGAAGGCGTCCCCGAAACCATGGAAGCCAAGCGCGAGGCCTTCGAGCAGCTCAACCGCCATTGCCGCGACGACGCGATCCTCACCTCGACCACCAGCAGCATCCTCGTGACGCAGCTGGCGTCATTGGTGCGGCTGCCCGGGCGCTTCCTCAACATGCATTGGCTCAACCCGGCCTACGTGATCCCCGTGGTCGAGCTGAGCTGCCACCCCGGCACCGACGCCGCCGTGCTCGCTCGCACCAAGACGCTGATGGAAGAGATCGGCAAGCTGCCCGTGGTTTGCGGTGCCTCGCCAGGCTACATCGTGCCGCGCCTGCAGGCGTTGGTGATGAACGAAGCCGCGCGAATGATCGAAGAGGGTGCCGCCACCGCCGAAGAAATCGACAAGGCCACGCGCTACGGCCTGGGCCTGCGCTTCGCCGCGCTGGGCGTGGTCGAGTTCATCGACTTCGGCGGCTGCGACATCCTGCATCACGCGAGCCGCGAGATGTCGGCCTCGCTCGACGCCGGCCGCTACACCGCGCCTGCCATCGTCGGCCGCATGGTCGAGCAGGGCCGGCTGGGCCTCAAGAGCGGCAGCGGCTTCTACGACTACGAAGGCCGCGACATCGCGGCCTACCGGCGTGACGTGCTCTCGCGCACGCTCGGCGAACTGCGGCATGCGGGCCTTTGGCGCGCGCCCGCCGACGAGACCTTGCCATGAGCATCCGCCGCGCCTTTGCCGATCTGTCGGTGGGGCAGGTGCACTACGCGGCGTGCGGCGACCACCAGGCGCCGGCCGTGCTGTTGCTGCATCAGTCGCCGCGCAGCTGGGCCGAGTACCGCGCAGTGCTGCCGTTGATCGGCGCGCATCGTCGGGCCATTGCGATGGACGCAGCCGGCTTCGGCGATTCGACAGACGGCGGAGTGCCGGCGAGCATCGGGCAATGGGCACGCGTGGCCTGTGAACTGCTGGATGCGCTGGGCATCGCGCAGGCCGACGTGGTGGGGCATCACACAGGCGGCGTTATCGCAGTCGAGCTCGCGGCAGCGTTTCCTGAGCGCGTTCGCAGCCTGGTGCTGTCTTCGACGCCGTACACCGACGAGCCCTTTCGCAAGGCACGAGCACAACGTCCACCTATCGACGAAGTCGCGCCGAGCGAAGACGGCTCTCACCTCGCAGCGCTGTGGCAAAAGCGCCAGGGTTTCTATCCGCCAGGACGTCCCGATCTGCTCGAAGCCTTCGTGCTCGATGCATTGAAGGTCAAGCGTGTCGAAGAGGGCCATCGCGCCGTCGCGTCGTACCGCATGGAAGAGCGCATCGGCCGCGTCACGCAGCCCACGCTGATCGTTCGCGCCACCGCCGACCCGTTCGCGGCGCCGCATGCCGAGGAGCTGCGGCACCACCTGCCGCAAGCACGCATCGTCGACATCGAAGGCGGCATGGTGCCGCTGCCCGACCAGATGCCTGAAGCCTTCGCGCGTACGGTGCTCGATTTTCTGGAGACGCTGCCGTGAAGGCAGTGCGCATTCACGGATTCGATGCGATCCCCGTGCTGGAGGAGATTGCCGACCCTGTCGCGCGGCCGGGCCGCACCCTGGTGCGCATGGAAGCCGCAACGGTCGGGCACATCGACCGCACAGTGTGGCGCGGCAGTTTCCTTCGCCATCCGCCGTTGCCCTACACGCCTGGCGTGGAGGCTGCAGGTGTAGTGATGGCAAGCGAACGGTATGCCGTCGGCCAGCGCGTGTGGCTGCGCGGCAGCGGGCTCGGCACGCTCTTCGACGGCACCTGGTGCGAGCAGATCGATGCGCCCGACGAAGCGCTGGGCCTGTTGCCGGATGCGGTGCCGATGGCGCTGGGCGCTGCTTTCTTCTCGCCGACGACCTCGGCATGGGTGGCGCTGCACGAAGTCGCGAAGCTGCAGGCCGGTGAGCAGGTGCTGGTGACTGGCGCGAGCGGCGCCGTCGGCTCGCTCGTGATGCAACTCGCACGCGACGCAGGTTGCACGGTGACGGCAGTGAATCCAGATGCCGCGCCGCCACCCGCTGCCAGCGCCGATCTGCTGATCGACACGGTCGGCGGAGATGTGCTCGCCAAGGTCCTGCCTTCGGTGCGGCCAGGCGGCCGTGCCGTGCTGGTCGGCTACACCGCCGGCCCGACGCTGCAGCTCGACATCGCACACTTCCTGCAACGCGATGTTGCGCTGTTGCCTCTCAACATGTTTCGACGTGAAGCCACCGGCCGTGCAGCGGCGCCCGAATTGCTCGCGAGGCTGGCCGATGGCCGCCTGCACCTCGACGTGCAGCCGTTCGCATTTGCCGATGCAGCCCGCGCGCTTGAATGGATCGCACAGCGCGGCCACCGCGGCCGCGCCGTCCTCGTGCCCCGCCTCTGAGCGGAGAGGCGAGCGAGCAAGCTCAGTCTTCTTGCGGCTCCTCGACCGGCACATGCACGTGCAGGTCGATCATCTGCCTCAGCGTCTGCTTGAGCTCTTCGGCGCGTCGCAGCCCGAAGGGTTCGAGCACGCGCCGTTCGTGGTCGCGTGCCAGTTCCATCAGGTGCTCGACCGCCTTCAGCCCCTTGCGCGTGATGCGCACCAGCGTGATGCGGCGATCACTTTCGTGGGGCAGGCGCTCGACCTGTCCGCGCGATTCCATGCGGTCCAGCAGCCGCGTCACCGTGGGTTGCTTGGTCACTGTCACCTGCGCGAGCTGGCCGATGCTGATCGGCTCGCTGCCTGCGAGCGATGCCATCACGCGCCACTCCGACACAGAAAAGCCCTGCTGCCGCGCAACCTCGTGGAACTCCGAGGAGATCAGCTGGCTGGCCTGCGCAAGCAGTGCCGGCAGGTAGTCATCGACGAAGCGATGCGATTCGACGGGTTGTTCTTCAGCCATGAAGGCACCTCACAGTCGCCGCGGGCACGCTGTTTGCATGTCTAGGGTAATTCATGATTGTGGATACATTCATTTGTCAACATTATATGAACCGCGATGCAGCTCCCCAAGCTCATCGTCCCACGATAGACAACAAGGACCCAGATGGCCGAGCGTTCATTCGTTGAAGAAGTCAAGAAGCTGCGGCTTTCTGGTGGGGAAGTCTTCCGTGGGGAGGGCATTCTGGCGGTTACCAAGGCCTTGCTCGAATCGGGAGTTTCCTATGTGGCGGGCTACCAGGGTGCACCCATCTCGCACCTGATGGACGTGCTGGCCGACGCGCAGGACATCCTCGCCGAGCAGGGCATCCGCTTCGAGAACAGCGCGAGCGAGGCCACCGCCGCCGCCACGCTGGCCGCCTCCGTCAATTACCCGCTGCGCGGCGCCGTCACCTTCAAGGCGACCGTGGGCACCAACGTCGCGTCTGATGCGCTGGCCAACCTGGCATCCGGCGGCGTCACCGGCGGCGCCCTCATCATCGTCGGCGAAGACTACGGCGAAGGCTCGTCCATCATGCAGGAGCGCAGCCATGCCTTCGCCATGAAGTCGCAGATCTGGCTGCTCGATCCGCGTCCCAACCTGCCGAGCATCGTCGATGCGGTGAAGCAGGGCTTCGATCTTTCAGAGGCCAGCAACACGCCGGTGATGCTGCAGCTGCGCATTCGCGCCTGCCACGTGCACGGCCACTTCATTGCAGGCGACAACCGCCGCCCGAAGTTCACGCTGAAAGACGCGCTCGAGAACCCGCAGCGCGATGTCAGCCGTATCGTGCTGCCGCCCGCGAGCTTCGTGCATGAACAGGAGAAGGTGAAAGACCGCTGGCCCGCTGCCGTGCGCTTCATCGAGGAGCGCAAGCTCAACGAGTTCTTCTCCGAAGACGCCGACGACATCGGCATCATCGTGCAGGGCGGCAGCTACAACACGCTGCTGCGCGCCCTCGAGCGCTTGGGCCTGGCCGACGTGTACGGCAACACGCAGGTGCCGCTCTATGTGATGAACGTGGCCTACCCCGTCATCGAGAGCGAGGTGATCCGCTTCTGCGAAGGCAAGCGCGCCGTGATGGTCGTGGAAGAGGGGCAGCCCAACTTCGTCGAGCAGAACCTGGCAACCATCCTGCGCCAGGCCGGCTCGACCACTGCGCTGCACGGCAAGGACATGCTGCCGGTGGCTGGCGAGTACACCGCCTCCGAATTGCTCAAGGGCGCGCGCAGCTTCTGCGAGCGCTACGAACGCCTGGCACCGCTGCCGGTGCCAGCGCCGGTGCGCAAGGTGATTCCGTTGAAGGAAGTGGCGGCCATCGGCGTCGATGCCGCACCCGAGCCCGCGCAACCGTCGACAGCATTGGGCGAAGTAGTCCACGCCCGTCCGCCGGGCTTCTGCACCGGTTGCCCCGAGCGCCCCATCTTCAGCGCCATGAAGCTGGTCGAGCGCGAACTCGGAGCGCACCACGTGAGCGCCGACATCGGCTGCCACCTGTTCTCGATCCTGCCGCCCTTCAACATCGGCAACACCACCATGGGCTACGGCCTGGGCGGCGCAGGTGCCGCGGCGCTCAATGCACCCGCCGGCAAGCGCGCGATCTCGATGATGGGCGACGGCGGTTTCTGGCACAACGGCCTCACCAGCGGTGTAGCGAACGCGGTCTTCAACAAGAGCGACAACCTCACCATCGTCGTAGACAACAACTACACCTCGGCCACGGGCGGGCAGGACATCCTGTCGTCGCACGCCGTCAACAAGACGCGCAGCACCGGCCACGAAATCGAGCGCGCCGTGCGCGGCGTGGGCGTGGAGTGGGTCAAGACGCTGCGCCGCACCTACGACGTCGCTGGCATGCGCGACGCGCTGAAAGACGCACTCACCACGACGAAGAAGGGCCCCAAGGTCCTGATCGCCCAGTCGGAGTGCATGCTCAACAAGCAGCGCCGCGAGAAGCCGCTGGTGCGCAAGGCCATCGCCGACGGCAAGCGCATGGTGCGCGAGAAGTTCGGCGTCGATTCAGACACATGCACCGGCGACCATTCCTGCATTCGCTTGTCGGGCTGCCCGTCGCTGTCGATCAAGCCCAACCCCGATCCGCTGCGCACCGACCCCGTCGCGACCGTGCTCGACAGCTGCGTGGGCTGCGGCGTGTGCGGCGAGGTCTCGCATGCAGCCGTGCTGTGCCCATCGTTCTACAAGGCCCAGATCGTGAGCAACCCCAGCCGCTGGGACGTGCTGCGCGAGCGCGTGCGCGCCGCCGTCATCGGCTGGCTGCAACGCGGCGAGGCGCGCCGCCGTGAAGCCTATGCCTTCTGAACGAAGTTCCTTTATGCAACATAGGAAGACATCGGGAAATGGCCAGGGATACCGCGGAACCGGCTTTGCCGGGCCGCTGGTATCGCCCCCGGGAGGGGGTTGGCGGCTACACGAAGTGAGCAAGACTGGGGGCGAGCCATGAGCCCCATCAAGATTGCCATCCTCGCCATGGGCGGGGAGGGCGGCGGCGTGCTGGCCGACTGGATCGTCGACATGGGCGAGGCCAACGGCTACGTCGCCCAGACCACTTCGGTGCCGGGCGTGGCCCAGCGCACCGGCGCGACCATCTACTACGTCGAGCTGTATCCTGCGGCGCAGGCCGAGGCCGATGGCGGCCTGCCGGTGCTCGCGCTGATGCCGCTGCCGGGCGACGTCGACGTGGTGCTGGCGTCGGAGCTCATGGAGGCCGGGCGTGCCGTGCAGCGCGGCCTCGTCACGCGCGACCGCACCACGCTGATCGCATCCACGCACCGTGTCTTCTCCATTGCGGAGAAAAGCGCCTTGGGCGACGGCCGCGTCGACAGCGACCAGCTTCTCGCACACACCGCCAAGGCAGCCAAGCGCTTCATCCGCTTCGACATGGCACAGGCAGCCGAAGCCTCGGGCAGTGTGATCAGCGCCGTGCTGTTCGGCACGCTGGCAGGTTCGGGCGTGCTGCCATTCAGCCGCGCGCAGTTCGAGGCAACCATCGAGCGCGGCGGCGTGGGCGTGAAGCCCAGTCTCAAGGCCTTTGGCGCGGCGTTCTCTCGCGCACAGGGCGGTGACGACGGCGAGCCTGCGAAAGACGTGCCTATCGCCGCGCCAGCACCGCAACCGCGCCACCCGGCCGTGCGGGCATTGGTCGAACGGGCGCAACACGACTTCCCGGTGCAAGCGCAAGACTTCCTGCTCGAAGGCGTGCGCCGTCTCATCGACTACCAGGACCCGGCCTACGCCAGCCTGTACCTGGACCGCATGGCCGCCATCGCCGCGCTGCCGGGCAACGACGACCATCGCCTGCTGCGCGAAACCGCGCGCCACCTCGCGCTCTGGATGTCCTACGAAGACACCGCCCGCGTCGCAGCCCTGAAGACCCGCGCCACCCGCTTCGAGCGCGTGCGCGGCGAGGCCCGCGTACAACCGGGCCAGGTGCTCGCCATCAACGAATACATGCACCCGCGCCTGCAGGAAATCTGCGAGACGCTGCCTGGCGGCATCGGCCGCTGGCTCATGAACTCGACGATGCCCAAGAAGCTCGTCGAGCGCTTCACGCAGCACGGCCGCGTGATCCAGACCAGCTCGTTGCGCGGCTACCTCATGCTGCGCATCGTGGCGGCATGCAAGCGCTGGCGCCTGTCGACGATGCGCTATGCCGAGGAAAACCGCCGCATCGAAGAGTGGCTGCAACGCATTGCCGCCACCGCGCAACGCAACCCCGAACTGGCCGTCGAACTGGCCCAGTGCCAGCGCCTCGTCAAGGGCTACAGCGATACGCACGAACGCGGCATCCGCAACTACGACACCGTGATGCGTGCTGTCGAGCGCGCCGGCACAGCGCTGGCACCGGCCACGCTGCGCGAACTGCGCGATGCGGCCCTGGCCGACGAACATGGCCACAAGCTGCAGGCTGCACTGGCACAGCACGCACTGGCCTGAAGAGACAACGAAGATGACCGCACCCTCAGCCACCCTCTCACTGCGCGTCGTCGAGGCGCGGGCGTTGAATCCGCTGATCCGCATGCTGCGCCTGCGCGCCGAAGACGGTCGCGCGCTGCCCGGCTTTGCGGCCGGCGCCCACATCCGCGTGCAGGTGTCGCTACCCGACGGCAAGACCGACTGGCGCCACTACTCGCTCATCAACTTCGACACGGCGCGCAATGCCACCAATGCGCCGGCTGAATATGTGATCGCAGTGCGCAAGGAGGCCGAAGGCCGGGGCGGCTCGCGCTTCATGCACGAGCAGCTGAAAGAGGGCGACACCCTCGTCATCGAGGCGCCCAAGAACGACTTCCCGCTGCACACCGGCCCCGGTGGCACCGTGCTGGTGGCCGGTGGTATCGGCGTGACGCCGCTCGCCACCATGGCCGCCCGCCGCCGCGCCGAAGGTGCAGCCGTGCGCATGCACTACGCCGGCCGCAGCCGCGACCTGATGGCCTTCCTGCCCGAGCTTCAAACCCTGCTCGGCGATGACCTGCGCGTGCACGCGGACGCCGAGGCTGGCACGCCGCTCGATATCGACGCGCTGCTCGACAGCGTTCCCACCGGCGACCGCCTCTACGTGTGCGGCCCCAAGGTCATGCTCGACGCGGTGCTCGAACGCACCCAGGCGCGCGGCTGGGAACATGACCGCGTGCACTTCGAGCTTTTCACCGAGCCCGTCGCGGAAGAAGGCGACCAGCCCTTCGAGGTGGAGCTCGCCCAGTCGGGCCAGCGCTTCACCGTGCCGGCCGACCAGAGCATCCTCGACTGCCTGATAGAGAACGGCTGCGACCCGATGTTCGACTGCAAGCGCGGCGAATGCGGCGTGTGCGCGGTGCCCGTGCTCGAAGGCGAGATCGACCACCGCGACTACGTGCTCACCGCCCGTGAGAAGGCGGAGGGCAACGTCATGCAGATCTGCATCTCGCGCGCCAAGGGTGCGCGCCTGGTGCTCGACATCTGATGAAGCAAGGAGCCATGAGAACCATGACCTCGTACCGAGACAACCCCGATGCCATCCGCGCGCTGGTGCAGCATGATCGCGTGCACCGCGACCTGTACACCAGCCAGGAACTGTTCGAGCTGGAGCAGGAGCATTTCTTCGCCAACACCTGGAACTACGTCGGCCATGAAAGCCAACTGCCCAAGCCCGGCGACTGGATCAGCAACGAGATCGCGGGCCGCCCGCTGATCATCGTGCGCCACTCCGACGGCAGCGTGCGCGCCATGATGAACCGCTGCGCCCACAAAGGCTCGCGGCTCGTGAACGGGCCCTGCGGCAACACCGGCAAGTTCTTCCGCTGCCCGTACCACGCCTGGACCTTCAAGACAGACGGCGCACCGCTGGCGATTCCGCTGAAAACGGGCTACGAGCACACGCAACTGCACGAGTGCGAGTCGGGCAAGGGCCTTACCACCGTGAAGCACGTGCGCAGCCACCGCGGCTTCATCTTCGTGAAGATCAACGACGCGGGCCCCGACTTCGACGAATACTTCGGCGACTCGCTGAGCTCCATCGACAACATGGCCGACCGCTCGCCCGAAGGCGAGCTCGAAATCGCGGGCGGTTGCCTGCGCTTCATGCACCAGTGCAACTGGAAGATGTTCGTCGAGAACCTCAACGACACCATGCACCCCATGGTGGCGCACGAATCTTCTGCCGGCACCGCCAAGCGCATGTGGGCCGACAAGCCCGAGGACGAGCCCAAGCCCATGGCGGTAGAGCAGTTCGCGCCCTTCATGTCCGACTACAAGTTCTTCCAGGACATGGGCATCCGCACCTACGACAACGGCCACAGCTTCACGGGCGTGCACTTCAGCATCCACAGCAAGTACAAGGCGATCCCCGCGTACGACGACGCCATGAAGGCGCGCTACGGCGAGGAGAAGACGGCGCAGATCCTCGGCATGGCGCGGCACAACACCGTGTACTACCCGAACCTCACGATCAAGGGCGCGATCCAGGCGATCCGCGTGGTCAGGCCGATCTCTGCCGACAAGACGCTGATCGAGAGCTGGACCTTCCGCCTCAAGGGCGCACCACCCGAGCTGCTGCAGCGCACCACCATGTACAACCGGCTCATCAACTCGCCGTTCTCGGTGGTGGGGCATGACGACTTGCAGGCCTACCGTGGCATGCAGGCCGGGCTGCACGCAAGCGGCAACGAGTGGGTGAGCCTGCACCGCGACTACGACCCCTCCGAGCTGAAGGGCGGCGAGATCACCACGGGGGGCACCAACGAACTGCCGATGCGCAACCAGTACCGAAGCTGGGTGCAACGCATGACGGAGACGATGTAATGGCCGGCACCGAAGTCACCCGCCAGGACCTGATCGACTTCGTCGTGAACGAAGCACACCTGCTCGACACCCGCCGCTACGAGGAGTGGAACGCGCTCTTCACCGACGACGCCTTCTACTGGGTGCCGCTCGTGCCCGACCAGGAAGACGGCCTCAACCACACCTCGCACCTGTACGAAGACAAGCTGCTGCGCGACCTGCGCATCGAGCGCTTGAAGAGCCCGCGCGCTTTCTCGCAGCAGCCACCGAGCCGCTGCCACCACCTGTTGCAGGTACCGGTGGTCGAGCAGTTCGATGCCGAGGCCAACCGCTACGTGGTGCGCACCGGGTTTCACTACACCGAATCGCAGGGTGACGAACTGCAGTTCTACGTCGGCACCTTCTTCCACCACCTCACGATGCAGGATGGCGCGCTGCGCATGACGCTCAAGCGCGTCAACCTGCTCAACTGCGACGCGGCCCTGCCGGCCGTGCAGCTCTTCATCTGACTGGGACGAGATGTCACACGCCACCGTCCATCAAGTCTTTGCGGCGACCGCGGCGCGCACGCCGCAAGCCGAATTCCTGTTCACCGAATCGGTGACTGCGGCCGCCTATGGCATCGAAGCGGGCGCCATCCGCTGGGGCGATGCTGCCGCACAGATCGAACGCCTGCGCGCGGCCTACGCGCAAGCCGGCTACGGGCACGGCCACCGCGTCGGCCTGCTGCTGGAGAACCGGCCGGCCTTCATCTTCCACTGGCTCGCGCTGAACGCACTGGGCGTGAGCGTGGTGCCGATCAACGCCGAGATGCGCTCGGCCGAGCTGGTCTACCTGATCGGCCACAGCGAGATCGGCCTGGCCGTGACGCTGCCGGCGCGCGCGGCCGACCTGCGTGCCGCGGCGGCGCAGGCGGGCGTGGCGTTCGAGACGATGGGGCCTGAAGACGCCGTGCCGCCAGCGAAGACCGCCGCACCGCGCGCCCATGAGCCCGTGGGCGCCGACACCGAATGCGGCCTGCTCTACACCTCGGGCACCACGGGCCGGCCCAAGGGCTGCATCCTGAGCAACGCCTACTTTCTGCGCGCGGGCGAGTGGTATGCGGCGCTCGATGGTGTGTGCGGCATCCGGCCTGACAAGGAACGCGTCATCACGCCACTGCCGCTGAACCACATGAACGCGATGGCCTTCTCCACCATGGTGGTGCTGGTTGCGGGCGGTTGCCTGGTGCAGCTTGATCGCTTCCATCCGAAGACCTGGCTGGCCAGTGCGAAGGAAAGCGGCGCGACCATCGTGCATTACCTCGGCGTGATGCCCGCCATGCTGCTGTCCGCACCTGCATCGGCGGCCGACCGCGATCACGCCATCCGCTGGGGCTTCGGCGCCGGTGTCGACCGCAAGAACCATGCGCCCTTCGAGGAGCGCTTCGGTTTCCCGTTGGTCGAGGCCTGGGCCATGACCGAGACCGGCGCGGCCGCCTGCATCATGGCCAACCGCGAGCCGCGCCTCGTGGGCACCAGCTGTTTCGGGCGGCAGGAAGACTTCGTCGAGATCCGCCTCATGGGTGAGGACGGCAGCGACGTCGGCGTCGATGCACCGGGCGAACTGCTGGTGCGTTCGGCCGGCAATGACCCGAAGCGCTATTTCTTCTCCGGCTACCTGAAGGACGAGGAAGCCACGCGCGAAGCCTGGGCCGATGGCTGGTTCCACACCGGCGACCTGGTGCGCCGCGACGCCGAAGGCAACTTCTTCTTCGTCGACCGCAAGAAGAACGTGATCCGCCGCAGCGGCGAGAACATCTCGGCCGTCGAGGTCGAGAGCGTGCTCAACCAGCACCCGGCGGTAAAGACCTCGGCCGTGGCAGCCACGCCCGATGCGGTACGTGGCGACGAGGTGCTGGCCTGCATCGTGGTGCGCGAAGACATCGACGCCTCGCAGCGCACGCAAGTCGCCGCCAGCATCGTCGAACACGCACTGGCCCAGCTGGCGTACTACAAGGCACCCGGCTACGTGGCCTTCGTCGATGCGCTGCCGCTCACGCCTTCGCAGAAGATCCAGCGCGGCCAGCTGCGCGAAATGGCGCAGTCGCTGCCGGGCCAGGGCCATTGCGTCGACACACGCGCCATGAAGAAGAGGCAGGCATGACGACGAAACGACGGCTCTCCTACGAAGGCGTCGCGGTCGCGGTGCCCGTGACCGTGCCCTACGTGCGCTACTCCACGCGCACCGCGCACTGGTTCATCGGCCAGGCCATCGAGGCGCTGGTCGATGCCAGCGTCGTGGCCAAGGAGCAGATCGACGGCCTGTGCCTCAGCAGCTTCTCGCTCGCGCCCGACACGGCCGTGGGTGTCACGCAGCACCTGGGCCTGTCGCCGCGCTGGCTCGACCACGTGCCCACCGGCGGCGCATCTGGCGTGATGTGCCTGCGCCGCGCGGCGCGGGCGGTGCAGGCGGGCGATGCCGACATCGTGGCTTGCGTGGGTGCCGACACCAACCACGTCGATTCTTTCCGACAGACGCTGGGCAGCTTCAGCAACTTCGCGCGCGATGCGAGCTACCCCTACGGCTCTGGCGGCCCGAACTCGATCTTCGCGTTCATCACCGCCAACTACATGCGCACCTACGGCGCGAAGCGCGAAGACTTCGGCCGCATCTGCGTCGACCAGCGCACCAACGCGCTCGGCAACCCGAACGCGATGTTCAAGAAGGGCCTGACGCTCGACGAGTACATGGCCGCGCGGCCCATCTCTGACCCGATCCACCTGTTCGACTGCGTGATGCCCTGTGCGGGCGCGGATGCCTTCCTCGTGATGAGCGAGGAGCGCGCGCGCGACCTGGGCCTGGCGCACGTGGTGATCCGCGGCGCCATCGAGCGCCATAACGCCTACGCCGAAGACCCCGTGATGGTGCAGGGCGGATGGCGGAAGGACCGCGACGACCTGTATGCGCAGGCCGGCATCCAGCCCACCGAGCTCGACTTCGTGCAGACCTACGACGACTACCCCGTCATCGTGATGATGCAGTTCGAGGACCTGGGCTTCTGCGAGAAGGGCGAGGGCCCGGCCTTCGTGCAGTCGCAGACCATGACCTTCGACGGCAGCTTTCCGAACAACACGAGCGGCGGGCAGCTCTCGGCAGGGCAGGCCGGCGCGGCGGGCGGATTCCTCGGCATGGTCGAGACGATCCGCCAGCTGACTGATCAAGCAGGCCCACGCACCGTGCCCGATGCACAGCTGGGCCTGGTCGCCGGCTTCGGCATGGTGACCTACGACCGCTGCCTGTGCACAGGCGCCGTCATCCTGGGGAGACCGGAATGATGTACCCCCACGTTTGCCGCTTCGCGGCTGCACTGCCCCCCGAGGGGGCTGCGCGCCTGCCTTGGGGCGGCCCGGCGGAGGCGCTATGACCATGCCGATGATGCGCCCCCCGCGCAAGAACCCGGTGCTGCGCACCCGGCAGATGAACCTGCCGCCCGGCGCGCGTGGCCGCGTGGCGCTCGGCCTTACGGCTGCTGCCGCCGAAGGCCGCTTCGAACTGCAGACCTGCGAGGACTGCGGCACGGTGCAGTACCCGCCGCGCGAGGTCTGCCACAAGTGCCTCTCGGCCGCCTTGCGCTGGCGCCAGCAGAGCGGCGAGGGCGAGCTGCTCGGCAGCACCACGCTGCACCACAGCAACGACCTGTTCTTCCGCGAGCGGCTGCCCTGGCGGCTGGGCCTGGTGCATCTCGATGCCGGGCCAACGCTCATGGTCCACCTGCACGGCGAAGTCGGCGATGCGCCGCAACGCGTGCGTGTCGGCGCCCGGCTCGACCGCGCGGGGCAGGCCGTTCTCATTGGTTTTCCGAATGAAGGGAGTGCCCATATGGCCGACGACAAGATGCTTCGCGAAATGACCAGTGATCCGAAGTTCCGCAAGGCGCTGGTGACAGACGGCAAGACCGAGACCGGCCAGGCCATCGTGCGCGCGCTGGTGAAGGCTGGCGCCGACATCGTCTGGGTCGGCCATGCCGAGCCCTGGAAGAAGATGGGCGACGGGCTCGACGACATCTCGGCGCTGCCGCAAGTCACGCTGGTGCCGCTCGATCTGACCAACGGCCGCCAGGTGACGGAGCTTGCGGGCTCCATCGGCGGCAAGGTCGACATCGTGATCAACAACGCCGAGGTGCACCGCACCTTCGGCATCGGAGCGCGGCGCGGCACCGACGTGGCCAAGGCCGAGATGGACATCAACTACTTCGGCCTGCTTCGTCTGGCGCAGGAGTTCGGCCCCGCGCTGAAGGGCCGCTCGGCCGACGGCGCAACCGGCGCGACGGCCTGGGTCAACCTGCTGTCGATCTACGCGCTCAGCAACTTCCCGCCGCACGGCACCTTCAGCGCCTCGAAGGCGGCGGCGCATTCGCTTGCGCAGTGCCTGCGCGCAGAGATGCGGCCAGCCGGCATCCGCGTGATCAATGTGTTCCCGGGGCCCATCGACGACGAATGGAACCAGCACACGCCACCACCCAAGCTCGCACCCACAGCGCTGGCCAACGCCATCGTGAAGGCGCTGCGCGACGGCGTGGAAGACGTCTACCCCGGTGACGTGGCGCAGGAGTGGCTGGAACGCTGGCGCGACAACCCCAAGGTGCTCGAGCGCGAGCTCGCGGCGGGCGGCTGAGACAGGAGCCATACGAATGACCACGACAACCGAACTGATGTCCGCCGCCGAAATCCTCGGCGGCCTGGTGACCGCAATGGCCAGTGGCCGCATCCGCGTGATCGACCTCACGCAGACGCTCACGCCCGAGTTCCCGCAGATCGCGCTGCCGCCCGAGATGGGCCAGTGCTGGCCCTTCCGCATCGAGGAAGTGTCGAAGTACGACGAGCGTGGCCCGGGCTGGTACTGGAACAACTTTTCCTGCGGCGAGCACACCGGCACGCACTTCGACGCGCCGATCCACTGGATCTCGGGCCGTGACCTGCCGAACAACTCGGTCGACACCATTCCCGTGCAGCACTTCGTGGCGCCGGCCTGCGTGATCGATTGTTCGGCCGATGTGCAGTCGAACGACGACTACCTGCTGAGCGTGGCCGACATCGAGCGCTACGAGGCGGCGCATGGCCGCATCCCGAAGGGCGCTTGGGTGCTGATGCGCACCGACTGGTCCAAGCGCAGCGACCCCGAGGCCTACCAGAACTTCGACGAAACGGGCCAGCACACGCCGGGCCCGAGCACAGAGGCCGTGCGCTTCCTGGTCGAGCAGCGCGACGTGCTGGGCTTCGGCTCCGAAGCCATCGGCACCGATGCGGGGCAGGGCTATCACCTGCGGCCACCGTACCCGTGCCACTACTACATGCACGGCGCGGGCCGCTACGGGCTGCAGTGCCTGAGCAACCTCGACCTGCTGCCACCGGCCGGCGCGGTGCTGATCTGCCCGCCGCTGAAGATCGAAAAGGGCAGCGGCAGCCCGCTGCGCGTGCTGGCACTGGTGGGAGCCTCGGCATGAGCGCGGCGCCCAAGGTCGCGGCCGTCACCGGCGGCAGCGCCGGCATCGGCAAGGCGATCTGCGAGGACCTGCTCGCGCAGGGCTACGAGGTGGTGTCGCTCGCGCGCCGCAAGGCCGAGATCGACCACCCGAAGCTGCACAGCATCGAGGTCGACCTGAGCGACCGCGCCGCCACGGGCGAGGCGGTGCGCGAACTGGTCGAACGCTTCGCGCCGACCACCATCGTCCACAACGCAGGCGTCATCCGCGCCGCGCTGCTGCCCGAAGTGAAGCTCGACGACCTCGACGCGCTGGTCGACCTGCACCTGGGCTGTGCCATTCAGCTCGTGCAAGGTGCGCTACCCGCGATGCGTGCGCAGCGCTTCGGCCGCGTGGTGCTGCTGTCGTCACGCTCCGCGCTGGGGCTGGCCACGCGCACCAGCTACTCGGCCACCAAGGCCGGCATGCTGGGCATGGCGCGCACCTGGGCGCTGGAGCTTGCCGCTGACGGCATCACGGTGAACGTGGTGGCGCCGGGGCCGATCCGTACCGACATGTTCTACGACGTGGTCGAGGCCGGCAGCGAGAAGGAACGAGCGCTTGCAGCCTCGGTGCCCGTCAAGCGCCTCGGCGAATCGGCCGATGTGGCACGCGCCGTGCGTTTCTTCGCCGATGCCGAGAACAGCTTCGTCACGGGCCAGGTGCTGTATGTGTGCGGCGGCACCAGCGTCGGAAGTCTCGCCCTCTGAGTTTTTTGCTTTCCTCACGTTCATCCAAAACCACCTCTGGAGCCTCGCCATGAAAGTCCTGAACCGAATTCGCACACTCGCGGCCATTGCCGCGGGCCTCGGCGCGCTGAGCGCCGCGGGCGCGTGGGCCGCCGATCTCAAGGTCGGCTTCATCACTTCGATGTCGGGGCCGGTGTCGTCGCTCGGCATTCCGTACGACAAGGGCATGAAGGCGGCAGTCGCCTACAAGTCGGAGGTCGCAGGCCGCAAGGTCCAGGTGATCCAGCTCGACGATGCGTCAGACCCGTCCACGGCCGCACGCAATGCGCGCAAGCTGATCGAGGAAGACAAGGTCGACGTCATCATCGGCACGGCCGGAGCGCCGGGCTCGCTGGCCATTGCCGGCGTGGCGCGTGAAACCAAGACCCCGCTGATCTCCATCGCCAATGCCGACTTGGCCGGCGAAGAGGGCGCATGGATGGTGACGCTGCCGCAGCCCGCGCCGCTGATGATGGGCGCGATGGTCGAGAAGATGAAGCAGGCCGGCGTGAAGACGGTGGCCTACATCGGCTACTCCGACGCCTGGGGCGACCTGGTGTACGACGCGCTCATGAAGTCGGCGCCCACGGCAGGCATCAAGGTGGTGTCGAACGAGCGTTATGCGCGCAGCGATTCGTCGGTGGCCGGCCAGGTGCTGAAGATCGTGGCGCTGCGCCCCGACGCGGTGATCACCGGTGCGTCGGGAACGCCCGGTGCGTTGCCGTACCTCGCGCTGACCGAGCGCGGCTACAAGGGAAAGATCTACGGCATGCATTCGCTGATCAACCCCGACTTCATCCGCGTTGGTGGCCCGTCGGTCGAAGGCCTGCTGGCGCCCACGGGCCCGGTGGTGGTGGCCGAGCAGCTGCCCGACAACAACCCGATGAAGAAGATCGCGATGGACTTCCGCGCTGCCTACCAGAAGGCCAACGGCGCGGCGCCCACCGACACCTTCTCGGCCTACAGCTTCGATGCGTGGCTGATCTATCTCGACGCTGCGCAACGCGCGTTGGCCAGCAAGGCTGAGCCTGGCACTCCGCAATTCCGGCTGGCGCTGCGTGATGCCATCGTGAGCACCAAGGAGCTGGTGGGCACGCATTCGGTCTACAACTTCAAGCCCACTGACCGCTATGGTTCGGATGACCGCTCGCGCGTAGTCGTGAAGCTCGAAAAGGGTCAATGGAAGCTGGTGCCCTGAGATGAAGAACAAGCTAACCCACATCCTTGGCGCAACAGCGCTTGCGCTGGCAGCTTCGCAGGCCATGGCGGCTGACCTGAAGATCGGCTTCATCAGCTCGCTCTCGGGCCCCGTGGCCGCGCTCGGGATTCCTTACGAAAAGGGCATCCGGGCCGCCATTGCCGAGCACCCGGAGATTGCCGGTCGCAAGGTACAGCTGATCGTGCTCGACGACGCTTCTGATCCCACCACAGCTGGGCGCAACGCACGCAAGCTGGTGACCGAAGACAAGGTCGACGTGCTCATCGGAACCTCCGGCGTGCCAGGCGCCATGGCCATCGCAGCGGTGGCCAAGGAACTGAACACGCCATTGATCTCGCCCACGCCGGTCACCATCGCCGGCCCCGAGGGCGCGTGGACGGTGACGGTGTCGCAGCCGTTCCCGCTCATGGTCGCTGGCGTGGTCGAGCGCATGAAGAAGTCGGGCGTGAAGACGGTGGCCTTCATCGGCTTCTCGGACGCACTGGGTGACCTGGCCTACGACTCGCTGGTGAAGAGCGCCGACGCCGCCGGCATCAAGGTGGTGGCGAACGAGCGCTATGCGCGCAGCGATTCGTCCGTGGCCGGGCAGGTTCTGAAGATTGTCGCGTCGCGGCCTGATGCAGTGTTCGCCGGCAACTCGGGCACGCCCGGAGCGCTGCCCTACATCGCGCTGGCCGAGCGTGGCTACAAGGGCAAGATCTACGGCACGCACGGCCTCATCAACGCCGACTTCGTGCGCGTGGGTGGCGCTTCCATCGAAGGCCTGCAGGTGCCGAGCGGACCGGTGCTGGTGGCCGACCAGTTGCCCGACAGCAACCCGATCAAGAAGGTGTCGATGGGCTTTCGCAACGCCTACCAGAAGGTCAATGGCGCGGTGCCGACGGATGCCTTCTCGTCGTACACCTACGACGCCTACCTGCTGCTGGCCGATGCGGCCTCGCGCACCAAGGGCGAGCCGGGCACGCCGCAGTACCGCACGGCGCTGCGCGACGCCATCGTGAGCACGAAGGAGCTGGTGGGCACGCACGGCATCTACACCTTCAAGCCCGACGACCGCTATGGCTCCGACCAGCGCGGCGTGGTCATCGTGCAGATGACAAAGGGCCAGTGGAAGCTGGTTCCGTAGTTTCCGCCGAACCACCGAGCACATCGCCATGACCATCTATCGCAACCGCCCCGATCTCGTCGCGGCGCTGGTGCAGGACGACCGGGTGCACCGCGACCTGTACCTCAGCGAGGAGCTTTTCGCGCTGGAACAGGAGAACCTGTTCGCCAACACCTGGGTCTTCCTCGGCCACGCGAGCCAGGTGCCCGAGGCCGGCGACTTCGTCACGCAGGACATTGCGGGGCGGCCGCTGCTCATGGTGCGCCAGCCCGATGGCGATGTGCACGTGCTCTACAACCGCTGCGCCCACAAGGGTACGCAACTGGTGACGGACGAGAGCGGCAACACCGGCCGGTTCTTCCGCTGCCCGTACCACGCGTGGACCTACAAGCTCGACGGCGCGCCGCTCGGGCTGCCGCTGAAGAACGGCTACGAGGGCACGCAGCTCAAGGCCTGCGAGTCGGGGCAGGGGCTCTCGGTGGTGAAGCACGTGAAGGTGTACCGCGACTTCGTGTTTGTGCGGTTGTCTGACACCGGGCCTTCGTTCGAGGACTACTTCGGCGAGGTGCTGGGCGCCATCGACAACATGGTCGACCGCTCGCCCGAAGGCAAGCTGACAGTGGGCGGAGGTGTGCTGCGCAACATCGTCCACTGCAACTGGAAGATGTACCTGGAGAACATCAACGACACGGTGCACCCGATGTCGACGCACGAGTCGGCCACCAAGGCGGCCGAGGCGCTGTGGGAAGGCCACGCGCCCACGGACCCCAAGCCAATGGCGATGGAGCAGATATTGCCCTTCGGCTCGGGCTACGAGTTCTTCGACAAGATGGGCGGGCGTGTGTTCGCCAACGGGCACAGCGTGCTGGGGGTGAACTTCAGCATCCACTCCAACTACGCGCAGCTGCCCGAGTACGAAGCCGCGATGCGCGCCGCGCACGGCGAGGCGCGGGCCACCGAGATATTGCAGCGCTCGCCGCAGAACTCGGTCTTCTATCCGAGCCTGTCGGTCAAGGGCTCGCCGCAGGCCATTCGCGTGATTCGCCCGCTGGCGGCCAACCGCACGCTGATCGAGGCCTGGAGCTTCCGTGCGGCGGGTGCGCCCGCGCTGCTGTTCGAGCGCGCCATGAGCTACAACCGCCTCGTGTTCTCGCCGATGTCGGTGGTCGCGCACGACGACGTGCACCTGTTCGAGAGCATCCAGCAGGGCCTGCGCGCCGCCGGCAACGAGTGGGTGAGCCTGCACCGCAATTACGACCCGGCCGAGACGCAGCAAACCACGGTCACCACCAACGGCACCAACGAACTGCTGATGCGCAACCAGTTCCGCGCCTGGGCGAAGTCCATGGCGGCGGGCATGGAGGCTGCGGCATGACGGACCCGCGCGATTTCGTCGCCCACGAGGCGGCGCTGCTCGACGAGCGGCGGCTCGACGACTGGTTGGCCCTGTTCGCCGAAGACGGCCACTACTGGGTGCCGCTGCTCGGTGCGGCGCAGGCCGACCCGTTCTCGCACAACTCGCTGGCCTATGAAGACCGGCTGCTGCTGCGGCTGCGCGTCGACCGCCTCAAGAACCCGCGCGCGCATTCGCAGCATCCTGCGAGCCACAGCCAACATGTACTGCAGCCCTCGCGCATCGAGCGCGAGGAGGGCGACGAGGCATGGCTGCGCACGCCGTTCCTCTACGTCGAGGCGCGCGGCGAAGACCAGATCCTGCTGAGCGGCACCGCCCGCCATCACCTTGTTCGCACCTCCACCGGCTGGCTGATCCGCGAGAAGCGCATCGACCTGCTCAACGCCCCGCGCGCGTTGCCGGCCATCCAGTTGTTCATCTGAGTTACCCACCTGTCCATTCCAACAATCCTCACCGGAGCTACGACATGAAGAGCCTGATGCAGATCCTGACGCGCGGCACCCTCGCCGCGGCGCTGACCGCCTGTGGCATAGCGAGCGCGTTCGCGGCCGACCTCAAGGTCGGCCTCAGCGTGTCGCTGTCGGGGCCGAACTCCTCGCTGGGCGTGCCCTATGCCAAGGGCATGCAGGCCGCGCTGGCCTACAAGGGCGAGGTGAACGGCCGCAAGATCCAGTTGGTCGTTCTTGATGATGGCTCCGACCCGACCACGGCCGGGCGCAACGCGCGCAAGCTGATCGAGGAAGAGAAGGTCGACGTGCTCATGGGCACATCGGGCGTGCCGGCCGCCATTGCGATGGCGCAGGTGGGCAAGGAAGCGAAGACGCCGATGATCGGCCTCACGCCCATCCTGCTCGACCCCAACGAGAACCCTTGGGTGATGACGGTGGCGCAGCCGACGCAGTTGATGATCGACGCGGTCGTCGAGCGCATGAAGCGCAACAACGTGAAGACCGTGGGCTACATCGGCTTCTCCGACGCCTGGGGCGACCTGGTCTACGACGCGCTGATGAAGGCCGCGCCCGGCGCCGGCATCAAGGTGGTGAGCAACGAGCGCTATGCGCGTGCCGACGCCTCGGTGACGGGGCAGGTGCTGAAGATCGTGGCGTTGCGGCCCGATGCGGTGATGACCGGCGGCGCCGGCACGCCGGGGGCGCTGCCGTTTCTCGCGCTGCAGGAGCGCGGCTTCAAGGGCGGCGTGTACGGCCAGCACGGCCTGATCAACCCCGACTTCGTGCGCGTGGTCGGCGCGGCCGGCCAGAACGCGCTGATGCCCACCGGCCCGGTGATCGTGGCCGAGCAATTGCCGGACAGCTACCCGACCAAGAAGATCGCGACAGACTTCCGCGCCGTGTTCCAGAAGGTCAACAACGCACCGACCAGCGACGCCTTCTCGGCCTATTCGTTCGACGGCTGGCTGGTGTTCGTCGATGCCGCCTCGCGCGCCATGAAGAAGGCGGAACCGGGCACGCCCGAGTTTCGCGTGGCACTGCGCGATGCCATCTTCAGCACGAAGGAAGTGGTGGGCACGCACGGCGTCTACACCTTCAAGCCCGGCAGTCTCTACGGCGTGGACGAACGCGCCCGCGTGATCGTCAAGCTCGACAACGGCCAATGGAAGCTCGCACCTTGAACCTCTCGCCTTTGTCTTTCCGGAGGGCCGCGCGATGACATGGGACGTGGCGCTGATTCTCCTCACCGACGGCCTGGCCAACGGGGTCGTCTATCTGCTGGCCGGGCTGGGGCTGGTGTTGATCTTTTCCGTCACGCGGGTGGTGTTCGTGCCGTTCGGCGACATCGCGGCCTTTGCGGCCCTGTCGCTCGCGGCCTTCGAAACCGACCGCGTGCCGCCGACCATCGGCATGGTCGCGGTGCTGGCCGCGCTGGCCCTGGCCACCGAGATCGGCAGCCTGCTGCGTCGCGGCGAGGCCGCGCGCATTCCGAAGGCGGTGCTGATGTGGGGCGTGCTGCCCGCCATTCCGTGCGTGCTCGCATGGCTGGCGGCGCGGCCGGGCGTGCCGGTGGCGGTGCACATCGCGGTGGCGGTGCTGCTGGTGGTGCCCATCGCGCCGCTGCTGGCGCGGGTGGTGTTCCAGCCGATCGCGGATGCATCGGTGCTGGTGCTGCTGATCGTGTCGCTGGCGCTGCATTTTTTGCTGTCGGGGCTGGGCTTGCTGTTCTTCGGGCCCGAGGGTTCGCGCACCACGCCGCTGACCAGCGCCGTGTTCACGCTGGGTGATGGCTTCACGGTCAGCGGGCAGGTGGTGTTGATGGTGGGAGCGGCCATCGTGTTGAGTGGGCTGTTCTTCCTGGTGTTCGAGCGCACGGTGGCAGGCAAGGCGCTGCGCGCCACGGCCGTGAACCGGGTGGGCGCGCGGCTGGTCGGCATACGGCCGGTGCGCACGGCGCTGCTGGCGTACGGCTGCGCCTCGCTGCTGGCGGGGCTGATCGGCGTGCTGATCGCACCGGTGACGACGATGTATTACGACTCGGGCTTCATCATCGGCCTGAAGGCTTTCGTGGCCGCGATCATCGGCGGGCTCGTGAGCTACCCGATGACGGCCATTGGCGCGCTCGCGGTTGGCGTGGTGGAGAGCTTTGCCTCGTTCTGGAGCGGCGCGCTGAAGGACGTGATCGTGTTCAGCCTGCTGATTCCGGTGCTCATGCTGCGGTCTTTCATGGCCACGCACGCCGAAGAGGAAGAAGACGAGGTGGACCAATGAATGCGAACCGCAACAAGCGCCGGGCGTGGATCGCCGGGCTCGTCGTCGTGCTGGCACTGGTGCCGGTGCTGGCGGGCAGCTTCACCGTTTCGCTGCTCAACGACATCGGCATCGGCGCGCTGGTGGCGCTGGGCCTTGTGCTGCTCACGGGCGTGGGCGGCGCCACATCGTTCGGGCAGGCGGCCTTCGTGGGCATCGCGGCCTACGCCACCGCATGGCTGACGACGACGCAAGGCATGTCGCCCTGGATCGGGCTGCTGTTCGCGCTGCTGCTCACGGGGCTGTCGGCGCTTGCCATCGGCATGCTCACGCTGCGGCTCGGCGGGCACTTTCTGCCGCTGAGCACCATCGCTTGGGGGCTGTCGATCGCGATGCTGTTCGGCAACGTCGATGCGCTCGGTCGGCACACGGGGCTGTCGAACATTCCGGCGCTGCAGGTCGCGGGCTGGTCGCTGGCTGATCCGCGTGCGATGTACTACCTGATCTGGGTGGTCGTCGGTCTGGGCTGCCTGTTCAGCTACAACCTGCTGCAGTCGCGGCCTGGACGTGCCATTCGCGGGCTGCGCGGCGGTGCGACGCTGCTGGCGAGCGTGGGGGCGGATGCGTACCGCGTGCGGCTGTCGCTGTTCGTGACGGCCGCACTGTTCGCGGGGCTGGCGGGCTGGCTCTATGCGCACATGAACCGCTTCGTGAGCCCGTCGCCCTTCGACGTGCGCGCCAGCATCGAGTACCTGCTGATGGCGGTGGCCGGCGGTCTCGGTCAGCTGGGTGGTGCGCTGGTTGGCGCCGCGCTGGTGCTGGTGCTGAAGAACGGCCTGCAAGACGTGCTGCCGATGCTCACGCAACGCGCCGGCCAGCTGGAGGCCGTGGCCTTCGCCGCGCTGTTCATCCTGCTGCTGCACTTTGCGCGCGGCGGCGTGATGGGCCTGCTGCGACGCTGGACGCGTCGTCGCGGTGCTGCGCAAGGACCGTCGCGCCACGAGGCGCCGCCGGTCGAACCGTTGCCGCATCGCACGCTGCCCGAACGCGGCTCGCAGGTGCTGTCGGTGAACGGCGCAGTCAAGCGCTTCGGCGGGCTGGTTGCGGTGAACGACGTGAGCTTCGAAGTGAAGGCCGGCGAGATCGTCGGGCTGATCGGGCCCAACGGTGCAGGCAAGTCGACCATGTTCAACCTGCTGACCTGCACGCTGCCGATGAGCGCGGGCCAGGTGCGCTTCCTGGACCACGACATCGCGGGCATGCCGCAGCGCGAGGTGGCGCGGCTGGGGTTGGCGCGCACCTTCCAGCACGTGAAGCTGCGCCCGCACATGAGCCTGCTGGACAACGTGGCGCTGGGTGCGCACTCGCGCACGCGCTCGGGCATCCTGAAGGCGGGCCTGCGGCTCGACCGCACGGAGGAAAGCCAGATCCTGCAGGAGGCCCAGCGCCAGCTCGACCGCATCGGCCTGGGCGACCGCGCGCACGAACTGGCGGGCAGCCTGCCGCTGGGCACGCAGCGCATTCTGGAAATTGCGCGCGCTCTGGCCGCCGACCCCGTGCTGCTGGTGCTCGACGAGCCGGCTGCCGGCCTGCGCCGCAAGGAAAAGATGGCACTCGGCGATTTGCTGCGCAAGCTGCGCGAGGAGGGCGTGACCATCCTCATCGTCGAACACGACATGGACTTCGTGATGAAACTGGTAGACCGGCTGGTGGTGATGAACTTCGGCTCCAAGCTCGTGGAGGGCGTGCCGTCGGCGGTGCGCGCGGACGAGCGTGTGCAGGCGGCTTACCTGGGGAGCGTTGTATGACCGCGATGCTGGAGATCGGCGATCTGCATGTGTCTTACGGGCAGGTCGAGGCGGTGCGCGGGGTGTCGCTCGACTTGCAGCCGGGCCAGATCATTTCGGTGATCGGGCCGAACGGCGCGGGCAAGACCACGCTGCTGGCCGCGGCCATGGGCCTGCTGCCCTGCAAGGGCACGCTGCGCTTCGAAGGCGAAGACCTGCAGGGATTGGACGTGGAGGCGCGCGTGGAGCGCGGCCTGTGCCTCGTGCCCGAGAAGCGCGAGCTGTTCGGCGAGCTCACCGTGCTCGACAACCTGCAGCTCGGCGCGTACGCCAAGCGGCTGCGCGGCGATGCAATGAAGAAGCGGCTGCAGTCGGTGTACGACCGCTTTCCGCGGCTGGCGGAACGGCGCTCGCAGCGCGCGGACACGCTGTCGGGTGGCGAACGGCAGATGCTGGCGGTGGGGCGCGCGCTGATGTCGGCGCCGCGCCTGCTGATGCTCGACGAGCCCAGCCTCGGGCTGGCGCCGCTGATCGTGCGCGACATTCTGACCATCGTGCGCAAGCTGCGGGAAGACGGCGTGTCGATCCTGCTGGTGGAGCAGAACGCGCGCGCCGCGCTCGAAAGCTCGGACGAGGGCTATGTGCTGGAGACGGGCGAGATTGCGCTGTCTGGCGCTTCGGCCGAGCTGGCGAGCGACCCGCGGGTGCAGGCCACCTACCTCGGCGGAGGCACGCACGATGACGAGTGACCCGCGCGCCGTACCGCCCGCCCTGCGCACGCTGCCGGCGATGCTGCGGCGGCAGGCCGGGCTGTTCGGCTCGCGTGCGTTGCTGCGGATCGCGGGGAGCGAGTGGACGCATGGTGATGCGGCGCGGGCTGCGGCTGTGCGTGCTGGGGCATTGGCGGCGGCTGGCCTGGTACGCGGCGACCGCATTGCGGTGATGTGCGGAAACCGTGTCGAGTTTCTCGAAAGCTTTCTCGGTGCAGGCTGGTTGGGGGCATCGATGGTGCCTGTCAACACGGCGTCGATGGGGCCGCAGATTGAATACTTCCTGGCGAACAGCGAGGCGAAGCTGCTGGTGATCGAGGCGGGCTTCCTGGAGCGGCTGGCCACGGCGGACTTGTCGTGCACAGCGTTGCGCGAGGTCTGGGTGGTTGGGGAAGCTGCATCCAATGCGTGGCGAGCGCCTGAAGGTGTGCGCGTCGTGGCGTATCCCGAGGGCGGGGAGCCCGTTGATCCGGCTGCGGTGCAGCCCGGCGACCCGCTCGCGATCCTCTACACCTCCGGCACCACGGGGCCGGCCAAAGGCGTGATCTGCCCGCATGCGCAGTATTTCTGGTGGGGCCTGAACAGCGCTGAAGTGCTCGGCGTCGGCGCCGACGATGTGTTGTGCACCACGCTGCCGCTCTTTCACATCAACGCGCTCAACACCTTCGCGCAGGCCGCACTGACGGGCGCACAAGTTGTGTTCGAGTCGCGCTTCTCGGCCTCGGGCTTCTGGCCGACGATGCGCTCGAGCGGGGCGACGGTGGTGTATCTGCTGGGCGCGATGGTGCCGATCCTGCTCGCGCAGCCGGAAGGCCCTGGGGAGCGCGACCACCGCGTGCGCATCGGGCTGGGGCCCGGCGTGCCGTCTGCCGCAGGCGCTGCGTTCAAGGCGCGCACTGGCGTGTCGCTGCTCGAAGGCTACGGTTCGACGGAAACCAATTTCGCCATCGCCACCACGCCCGATTCGCCGCGCGGCGGTGTCATGGGCTGGCTGCGCCCGGGCTTCCAGGCGCGCGTGGCCGATGAAGACGACGTGGCGCTGCCGCCCGGCGAAGCGGGCGAACTGCTGCTGCGTGCGGACGAGCCGTACGCCTTCGCGAGCGGCTACTTCAACATGCCGGAGAAGACGGTCGAGGCCTGGCGCAATCTCTGGTTTCACACCGGTGACCGCGTGGTGCGCGATGCCGACGGCGCATTCCGCTTTGTCGACCGCATCAAGGACGCGATCCGCCGGCGTGGCGAGAACATCTCCTCGTTCGAGGTCGAGCAGGTGCTGCTGAGCCACCCGGGCGTGGCCTCGTGCGCGGTGTACCCGGTGCGCTCCGAGTTGGCCGAAGACGAGGTGATGGCTGCGCTGGTGGCGCGCGAGGGCGTGTCGATCGATCCCGCCGAACTCGCGCGCTTTTGCGAAGGGCGCCTGCCGTACTTCGCCGTGCCGCGATACATCGACCTGCTGGCCGACCTGCCGCGCACCGAGAACGGCAAGGTGCAGAAGTTCAAGCTGCGTGAGCGCGGTGTCGGGCCGCAGACCTGGGACGGACGGCCCGCCAGGGCCTGAGGCGAATCGCATGACGAGCGCAGTGCTGCTCCCGCTTTCCGGCCGCGTGGCGTTCGTGACGGGTGCGGGGCAGGGGCTGGGAGCGGCCATCGCGCGAGGGCTGGCGGAAGCCGGGGCGCGCGCGGCCCTGGCCGACATCGAGCTTGCGAATGCCGAAGCCGTTGCGGCGGAGGTCGGCGGGCTCGCCTTGCAACTCGATGTGCGCGACGAGGCGGCATTCTCCGCTTGCTTCGACAAGGCGGTTGCACATTTCGGCGCTGTCGACGTCATGGTCAACAACGCGGCGCGCACGCCGACCACATCGCTCTGGGACATCACACCTGAAGAGTGGGACGACGTGCTCGCCGTCAACCTGCGTGGCAGCTTCTTCGGCTGTCGCATTGCCGGGCGGCACATGCGTGAGCGCGGCGCGGGGCGCATTGTCAACCTGACTTCGATGGCGGGGCAGCAGGCCAGCACGGTGACCGGCGCGCACTACGCAGCGAGCAAGGCCGGACTGCTGGCGCTGACGCGATCGTTCGCGCAGGAACTGGCGCCGCACGGCGTGACGGTGAATGCGCTGGCCCCTGCGGCGATCCGCAGCCCCGCGCTTGACGCCATGGAGCCAGCGAAGCAGTGGGCGCTGCGGGCGGGCATTCCCCTCGGCCGCTTCGGATTGCCAGAGGAGGTGGCCGCGGCGGTGGTCTATCTGGCTTCGCCGGCAGCAGCCTTCATGACGGGCACCACGCTGGACCTCAACGGCGGCCGTTTCATGCGCTGACAACCCGAGCCGGCGCACTCCGTTAAAATGATTCAGAACTAAAACATTCAGGTATGCAATCAAATTCACTCACTGGCCGCCACGCACTCGTCACGGGCGCGGCACGCGGCATCGGCGCCGAGATCGCCCGCACCCTGGCAGCCGAGGGCGCCGTCCTGACGCTGCTGGGCCGTGACCGTGAGGCGCTGCAGCGCGTGGCCGATTCGCTCGCGGGCGGCGGGCATGGCGTCGTGGCCGCCGACGTGGCGAGCCCCGAGGCTGTGCAGGCGGCATTCGCCGAGGCCCGCGCCGCGCGAGGCCCGGTCGCCGTGCTCGTCAACAACGCCGGCGCGGCCGAAAGTGCGCCCTTCCTCAAGACGTCGTTCGAGCTCTGGCAGCGGATGCTGTCGGTCAACCTCACCGGCAGCTTTCTGTGCGCGCAGGCGGCACTGCCCGACATGCTCGACACCGGCTGGGGCCGCATCCTCAACATCGCCAGCACGGCGGGGCAGAAGGGCTACGCCTACGTGGCGGCCTACACCGCGGCCAAGCATGGCGTGATCGGGCTCACGCGCTCGCTGGCGCTTGAGGTGGCGCGCAAGGGCATCACGGTGAATGCCGTGTGTCCGGGCTACACCGACACCGACATCCTGCGCAACAGCGTCGCCAATGTGGTCGGCAAGACCGGGCGCAGCGAGGCCGACGCGCTGGCGGAGTTTTCCAGCGTCAATCCGCAGAAGCGGATCGTGCAACCGTCCGAGGTGGCCGATGCCGTGCGCTGGCTGTGCGGGCCCGGTGCAGCGTCGGTCACCGGGCAGTCCATCTCGGTTTCGGGGGGAGAAGTGACATGACACGCAACAACGATGCCTCGCACGCCGCGCTGAGCGATGCGGAAGAACTGGGCCACGAAGCCCGCGCGGGCCACGAGGACCACGCGATGCTCAAGCTGTGGCTGCGCATGCTGGCCAGCACCACGCAGATCGAGGCCGAGATCCGGCGCCGGCTGCGCGAGCGCTTCGGCATCTCGCTGGCGCGCTTCGACTACATGGCGCAGCTCTACCGCTACGAGGATGGGCTCAAGATGCGCGTGCTATCGCGCTACCTGATGGTGACCGGCGGCAACGTCACGGGCCTGACGGATGAGCTCGAACGCGAAGGCATGGTGGCGCGCGCGCCCAGCCCCGACGACCGCCGCGCGTGGATCGTGAGCCTCACGCCCACGGGGCGCCGCACCTTCGAGACGATGGCGAGCGAGCACGAGCAGTGGATTCTGGAGATGTTCTCGGGGCTCGACATGAAGACGGTCAAGCAGATGCACACGCAGCTGGGCCTGCTGCGCGTGCATGTGATGCGCGGCGAGCCTTCGGGCGAGGAGGGCTGAGGATGAGCGACGACACGCACGTCGATCTGGCGGCCGCGAGCAACGAGTTCCGCAGGCCGCGGCTGATCCGGTTTTCGGATTGCGACCCGGCGGGCATCGTTTTCTATCCGCAGTACTTCGTGATGCTCAACGGGCTGATCGAGGACTGGGTCAATGAAGGCTTGGGGCTCAGCTACCACGGCCTGGTGGCGCAGCGCCGCATCGGCCTGCCGACCGTGAAGCTCGATGTCGATTTCCGCGCCGTGAGCCGCATGGGCGACCAGGTGCTCCTCGGGCTCACGGTGCAGCGGCTAGGCTCGCGTTCGATGACGCTGGCGGTGCGCTGCTTCAGCGCCGAGACGGGCGAAGTGCGCATGCAGATGACTCAGGTGATCGTGACGACTTCGCTCGAAACGCATCGCGCCGTCGCCATTCCGGACGACATGCGCGTGGCCATCCTGCGCAACGCGCCCGAACTGGGCTGATCCTTGTTCAGGGCGCGGGCTCGTTGCCGGCAGCGTCCTGCGCGCGCTTCTTCAGCCAGCCGCTGAGCTCTTTCTTGCCCTTGGCATTGGCCGTGCGCCATGCCTCGCGCGCGGCGGCAATGAAGCGTTCTTCTGCTGCATCGGGCACCTCGGAGGGGCGATCTTCCTTGTCGAGCCAGCCCAGCTCCACGTTGCAGTGCCGTTCGATCTGCCGTGCCAGGTTGTCGCCGATGGGCCGGGAACTCTTGATCTGGCTCCACATGCTGGGGGAGATTTCGATCTTCTTCGCAAACGCCTGGTCCAGCCCCTTGGCAGGCAGGCCCGCGGCAACGGCCTCTTCGAGAAAGCGGCGGTGCAGCGCGAGAGCATTGCGGCGGCGCGCGACGGTGATATTGGGCACTGTTCAAAAACAACAACAAGACAAAAAAAGATTGTCCCGGTTGTTGACGCAGTCGTAAACACTATTTACAGTTGGCCTCAATCGCGGCCCAAAGCCGTACCTTTTTTCCAACCCTTTACAGCCGACAGCGGCAATTTTTGACTCAGGAACCATCGTGAACACCGCATTGAACCTCACCAGCATTCGACCCGCCTCGGGCCGATCGCTCGTGCGCGTCTGGGCGTGTGGTGGTTTCGATGGCATGCCGTCGTTCCGACTGAATCAGCACCAGAGCCACGTGTATTCCACAAAAGCTGCAGCCAGCCTGCGCGTTGGAAAAGTCGAGGATCAGGTGCTACCGGGTGGAGGTTGCGCATAGGCGCACACCTTCCAAGCTCTCTCATGCAGAGGCCCGGACACCGCAAGGTTCCGGGCCTTTTTGTTTTTGGCTTCTTGTTTGCCATTTCGGGTGTGCCTTCACCACACCGCCAGAGCCCACCGCGTAGACGGTCTGGCGGGATGTGCAGGAATTGATCACTCCTGTGCAGCGACGTCGTACGGGGCAGCGCCCAGCGCGCTGTCCGTCGCGTGAGGACACAACCGAAATGGAAAGCGGGCCACCGCTTTTTTGAACAACACCGAACCCGAGCGGGACCGGGCCATTGCAGATGGCCCTCCCGCGGAAACCGGCCGCAAAGATTGGGCGGCGCCGGAACTCGTAACCGGACACTTTTTTGTTTTCGACCCGCGTTAGCTCAATGGATCAGAGCACTTGCCTACGAAGCAAGGGGTTGCACGTTCGAGTCGTGCACGTGGGGCCATTTCTTTCTCTGTTCAGCTGTCACACAACCAAGGAGCCATCATGCGCAAGCGCAACACCCCGATCCGGATGATCACCGTGCGCCCGGCACAACCGCGCAAGCGCATGGTGCTGGCCCTGGCCCAACGCTTCGGCATCGTGACCGATGCACGTCGCGCGAACGAACGCGCGCCGACGTCGCCGGGCCGAGAGGCACCACTCGAAGGCCTCGATCTCGACCAGCGCGTGCGCGCGGTCGGCGAGTGGTGAGTCGGCTGCTCGTCTTTTTCTCATGGTGTACGTAGCTCAACGGCAGAGCCGCGGGTTGTGGTCCCGCTGACGACGGTTCGATTCCGTTCGTGCACCCCATGGTTTCATTTCATTCAACCCCACAACCATCGCCGCAAAAGGAGGCGAGTCATGCACCCTCACGTCCTGCAACTCGATATTCAGGGCACGCCGCAAGCCTGGATTTCGCTGGAGCAGGCGGTGTTGCACTACGCGACCGGCTCGGTCGCATGGGAAGACGGCGAGCTGCCGCTGGCCACGCTGCGTGGCGGCTTCAACGTGGCGCGCGGTGTGCAGTCGCGCGTCGAAGTGGCGCCGATCATCGCGCTACGCGGTGCGTCGAAGATCAACCTCTTCGACGTGATTCCGAGCGTCACCAAGAGCAAGCTGCTGCGCCGTGACCGTCACACCTGCGCCTACTGCGCGGGCGTGTTCCACGAGCGCGACCTGCAATGCGAGCACGTGCTGCCCGAATCGCGCGGAGGCCCGTGGACCTGGACCAACCTTGTGAGCGCATGCGCGGTCTGCAACAACCGCAAGGCTGCGCGCACGCCGGAGGAAGCAGGCATGCCGCTGGTCTATCTGCCTTATGTGCCGAGCCGCTATGAGAACTTTCTGCTTGAAGGCCGCAACATTCGAGCGGACGTGCACGAGTGGCTGGCCAAGCGGCTGCCCAAGGGCTCGCGGCTTCAGTAAGGGCAGGGCTGTGACCTTGATCCATGCCCATGAAAAAAGCCCGCTGTCTTCCGGACGGCGGGCTTTTGTTTGTGCGGGGGATCGGTGGTCAGCGCCCGAAGAAGCGGTAGGCGATCAGGCCTGCGGCCGCCAATCCACCCACGACCGCGAGGATCACCTTGGTGGCACGACCGGAACCGCGCTTCGAGCGCGGCCAGTGATCTGGCCCGATCAGGTCGATGGGGACGGTGGGTTTGCCTATGTCGGACGCCTTTTCCATGGGAGGAAATATAGCTCACGCCCGAAGCGTGGTCCGAGGCAGGTCACATTCTGTGGCCTCCGAACATCGTCACTGGCCCTGGCCGCGGCCGGGCAAAAAAATACCCGCATGAGCGGGCCGAACGAGCTTTTTGGCTTCGAAGTTGATATCCCTGTGTCTCTTGTTGTTGTGATGCGTGACAGCAGGTACAAGATGCCATGCCCAATGGGTGTCTTTTGCAGGTCGGGGCCAAAGCAGGTTGCAAGTGATAGGCAAAACCGTGAAATATTCCCGTATGAACAAAGAAATCATTCTTGAAAGTTTGACGCGCGCGCTGGAGAGCTGGGTTCGCAATGCTTCTGCAGCGCAACTCTGGCACGTGCATCAAGCGGGCGGCCTCGCAGCCTCCATCGAGGCGGACGAGGAGGTCGTGCAGGTGCGCATCGTCCTCGGCGGCGCGCGAGACGCCTTGTCGGACATCGGCAAGACAGATGGGCGACTGCCCGTCACCGAGGCTTTTCTCGGTAGTTCGGCATGGGGCGCGCCGCCGGCACAAGGAAGCCCGGAGCGCGAGCAATGGTTCCTGTCGAGCGAACTGGCGCAGACACACGCACGCCAGTATCTGATGGCCGAGGTGGGTGAGCGGCGCGATCTGCTCGAGCGCTGTGTCGACGACTGGATCGCGCGGCAGGGAGCCGCTTCCTGATAGTCCGGCTCACCGGCGGTCCGCAGGTCAGCCTTGTGCTCCCTCGGACACGGCAGCCCAGGCTTCCCAGGTCGACATGCGTTGCGAATAGGCCTGCTTCGCGGCAGGCAAGCAGGCCTTTCCGAGAAAGAGTCGCAGCGGCGGTTCCTCTGCGTCGACTACAGCGAGGATCGCCGCAGTCGTGGCAACCGGATTGCCCAGCGCTCGGGTGGCGCTGAGGGCCTTGATCTTCTGGCGCAGCCCCTCGTAGACCTGCATCGGCTCAGCGCTGATGGCCGAGGCTCCTCGCCAGTCCGTGTCGTAGCCGCCGGGCTCGACGAGCGTCACCTTGATGCCGAAGGCCCCGACTTCCGATGCGAGCGTCTCCACGAGTCCCTCGACAGCCCATTTGGTTGCGTTGTAGACCCCGGCAGTGGGGAAGGTGATGACTCCCGCCACGCTCGAGGTCACCAGGATGTGCCCTCCGCCTTGCGCCCTCAGATGGGGAAGCGCTGCCTGAATGACCCAGAGAGTTCCGAAGAGGTTGGTCTCGAACTGCGCACGCGCCTGCGGTTCGCTGCTTTCCTCGATGGTGCCGAACAACGCATAGCCGGCATTGCTGGCGACGACGTCAAGTCGGCCGAAGCGGGCATCAGTGCGTTCATTGCCTTGTTCAAGCGCACGTTTGGTGCCACTCCCACTCAGTACATGCGGTAGCAGCCACAATGAAAAACGCCCGCTACCTTGTGAGTAGCGGGCGTTCCAGCGATGACGCGATGTTGGTTGGTGGGCCCTGAGTGACTCGAACACTCGACCTACGGATTAAGAGTCCGCTGCTCTACCAACTGAGCTAAGAGCCCTTGCGTTGAAAACGTTTGGTGTTTTCTGGCAAGACCACGAGTATATCCCAGAATTTCTGCCCGTCCAAAAAATTTGTAGGTCGCGGCGTTAGGATTCGCCTCTACCGACGACGGGGGCACGGCCCTCTCAACCAGGAGAACTTCGATGAGCGACGCCAACACCACGCCCCATGTCTTGATCACCGGCGCTGCAGGCGCACTGGGCCGTGCCGTGGCTCAGCACTTCATCGACCAGGGCGCGCGCCTTGCGCTGGTCGACCATCATGCAGGTCGTCTTGCGGAGGTCTTCCCGGGCCTCGACAACTCGCAGCATCTTTTGTTGGCGGGCGACGTGACTTCCGCGTCCGAGATGGCAGCCCTCGCGGAGCAGGCGCTCAAGTCTTTCGGTCGCATCGATACGCTGGTCCACATCGCAGGCGGCTTCGAGATGGGTGAGGCGACGCATGCGCTCACGCGCGCGAGCTGGGACCGGATGATGAATCTCAACGCATGGTCGTTCGTGGCGGTGACGCAGGCCGTGCTGCCCTCGATGATCGAGCGACGCGCAGGCAGCGTCATCGCCGTGACGGCGAAGGTCGCAGCGCGCGGCGTTCCGGCCATGGCCGCGTACATCGCTTCGAAGAGTGCGCTGCAGCGCCTGGTGGAAGCCATGGCCGCCGAGGCGGCACCGCATGGCGTCAACATCAACAGCGTGGCTCCGAGCGTGCTCGACACGCCGGCCAATCGGCAGGCGATGCCTGGCGCGAATCCGGCTGACTGGGTGTCGACCTCGGTCGCGGCGCAGACGATCGGCTTCCTTGCATCGCCGGGCGCCGCGGCGCTGCACGGCCAGCATCTGACGCTCGATACCTGAGCCGGAAAAAAGAAAAGGCCCTGGCGGATGCCAAGGCCTTTTCTGTATTGGTTGGTGGAGAGGATGAGGATCGAACTCACGACCTCCGCATTGCGAACGCGGCGCTCTCCCAGCTGAGCTACCCCCCCAACGCAAGGCTAATTTTAACCGGAACTCCTGTTTTGGCGCACCCTGCCGTGCCAAGATGCGCGCCTCGCGAAACACGGAGCAAAGACCGCATGGCCTCGTTCGACCCCGCCTGGCTGGAAGGCATGTACAACAACCTTGCACGGGTGAAATATCACCCCGCGTACTTCGAGCGATGGGCGCGCGAATCGGCCGCGGTGCGCGAGGCCTTGCCGGCACGGATCGATCTTCCCTACGGCCAGGGCGTGAACGAAACGCTCGACATCTTTCCCGCACCGGTGCCCGACGCGCCCGTGCTGGTCTTCATCCACGGCGGCTACTGGCGCGCCATGGACAAGAAAGACCACTCCTTCATTGCGCCTGCGTTCAATGACCGCGGCATCTGCGTGGTCCAGCCCAACTACGCGCTGTGCCCCGGTACGCCGGAGCAGCCCGTCACGGTGCCCGGCATCCTGCTGCAGATGGTGCGTGCGCTCGAATGGACCTGGCGCCACATCGCGGCCCATGGCGGCGATCCTTCGCGGATCACCGTAGCAGGCCATTCGGCCGGTGGTCACATGGCGGCGGCGCTGTTGGCTTGCGACTGGAAGGCGGTCGCACCCGATCTGCCCACGCAGCTCGTGCGCAACGCGCTGTCGATCTCGGGCCTTTACGACCTTCGCCCGCTGCAGCGCACGCCATTTCTCGAGAATGTGCTGAAGCTGACCGATGCAGACGCCCTGCGTGCCAGCCCGGCACTGTGGCGTGCGCCCAAACGCGGCCAGCTCTACGCCGTTGCTGGCGGCGGGGAGAGCGAAGAGTTCATCCGCCACAACGCGATGATCCGCGAGGCGTGGGGTCGCAACACCGTGCCGGTGTGCGAGGTGCTACCGGGGCTCAACCACTTCGATGTGGTCGACGCGCTCGCCGATCCGGCTCACACCCTGCACCGGCACGCGGTGCAGTTGCTGGAAGCCTGACCGGTGCCCCGGGGGCGGGGGCTTACATCAGCAGGTGCTCGCCCGCGTTGTCGCCACCCAGCGTGACGTAGTTGACCTTGCGGATGTCCATCAGCGCGCGGCCGCCCGCGTAGCTGATCGAGCTCTGCACGTCCTGCTCCATTTCGACCAGCGTTTCGGCCAGCTTGCCCTTGATGGGTTCGAGGATGCGCTTGCCCTCGACGTGCTTGTACTCGCCCTTGTTGAAGTCGCTGGCGGAGCCGTAGTACTCCTTGAACAGCACGCCGTCGACCTCGACCGTCTTGCCCGGCGACTCCTCGTGCCCCGCGAACAGCGAGCCGATCATCACCATCGACGCGCCGAAGCGCACGCTCTTGGCAATGTCTCCGTGGTCGCGGATGCCGCCGTCGGCAATGATCGGCTTGGTCGCCACGCGCGCGCACCACTTGAGCGCCGACAGCTGCCAGCCGCCGGTGCCGAAGCCGGTCTTGAGCTTGGTGATGCAGACCTTGCCCGGGCCGATGCCGACCTTGGTCGCATCAGCTCCCCAGTTCTCGAGGTCGATCACCGCTTCGGGCGTGCCGACATTGCCGGCAATCACGAAGGTCTTGGGCAGCTTTTCCTTCAGGTAGCCGATCATGTTCTTCACACTGTCGGCGTGGCCGTGTGCGATGTCGATCGTGACGTACTCGGGCACGAGGCCCTGTGCCACGAGTTGGTCGACGGTGTCGTAGTCGGCCTTCTTCACACCCAACGAGATGGAAGCGAACACGCCCTTGCCCTGCATCTCCTTGACGAACTTGACGTTGTCGAGGTCGAAGCGGTGCATCACGTAGAAGTAGCCGTTCTGCGCCAGCCACAGGCAGATCGACTCGTCGACCACCGTCTTCATGTTGGCGGGCACCACCGGCAGGCGGAAGCTGCGCTCGCCCAGCGTGACGCTGGTGTCGCACTCGGAACGGCTCTCCACGCGGCACTTGCGCGGGAGCAGAAGGATGTTGTCGTAATCGAAAATTTGCATGACCAGGCTCCTGAAAGGAATCGTTGAAAGAAACGAATGAGCGCTTGGTCCGGCCGGCTTTCGCGGTGCGTTCTGCAAGGAAAACGCCCACAAAAAACCGGGCGCAAGAAACTTGGGCCCGGTGATTGATTTTACGCGGTCTCGCAAAGGCAGGTCTTCCGGTTCTTCATATAACCCGCATACGCCGTGGTTTCTACAATCGCATGATGTTGTTTAACGATCCTGCGGCTGACGCCCACCCCCCAGCGCTGCCGCTGCTCCAGAACCTGAACGCGGAGCAACTCGCCGCGGTCACGCTGCCAGAGGGCAACGCGCTGATCCTGGCCGGCGCCGGTTCCGGCAAGACGCGCGTGCTCACCACCCGCATCGCCTGGCTGCTGCAGACGGGCCAGGTCTCCGCCGGCGGCATCCTCGCCGTGACCTTCACCAACAAGGCCGCGAAAGAAATGATGACGCGGCTGACGGCGATGCTGCCCGTCAACGTGCGCGGCATGTGGATCGGCACCTTCCACGGCCTGTGCAACCGCCTGCTGCGCGCGCACTGGAAGCTGGCCAACCTGCCGTCGACCTTCCAGATCCTCGACACGCAAGACCAGCTCTCGGCCATCAAGCGCCTGATGAAGCAGTTCAACGTCGACGACGAGCGCTTCCCTGCCAAGCAGACGCAGTGGTTCATCGCCGGTGCCAAGGAAGACGGCCTGCGCCCCGGCGACGTAGAAGTGCGCAGCGACGACGACCGCAAGAAGGTAGAGCTCTATCGCCTCTACGAAGAACAATGCCAGCGCGAAGGCGTGGTCGACTTCGGCGAGCTCATGCTGCGCAGCTACGAACTGCTGCGCGACAACGACCCGGTGCGCGAGCACTACCAGCGGCGCTTCCGCCACATCCTGATCGACGAGTTCCAGGACACCAACCGCCTGCAGTACGCGTGGATCAAGATGCTCACCGGCAACACCGTCGCGGGCCAGTTCACACCGAGCGAGAACAGCAGCGTGATCGCCGTGGGCGACGACGACCAGAGCATCTACGCCTTCCGCGGCGCGCGCGTGGGCAACATGACCGACTTCGTGCGCGAGTTCGACGTGCGCCACCAGATCAAGCTGGAGCAGAACTACCGCAGCTACAGCAACATCCTCGACTCGGCCAACGAGCTCATCAGCCACAACAAGAAGCGCCTGGGCAAGAACCTGCGCACCGACCAGGGCCCGGGCGAGCCGGTGCGCGTGTACGAGTCGCCCACCGACCTCGCCGAAGCCCAGTGGATGGTCGAGGAAATGCGCCAGCTCGCGCGCGACGGCTACGAGCGCAAGGAAATGGCCGTGCTCTACCGTAGCAACGCGCAGAGCCGGGTGATCGAAACGGCGCTCTTCAATGCCTCGGTGCCGTACCGCGTGTACGGTGGCCTGCGCTTCTTCGAGCGCGCCGAAATCAAGCACGCGCTGGCCTATCTGCGCCTGCTGGAGAACAAGGACGACGACACCAGCTTCCTGCGCGTCGTCAACTTCCCGCCGCGCGGCATTGGCGCACGCACGCTCGAAACCCTGCAGGACGCGGCGCGCGCGGCCGGGCGCTCGCTGCACGATGCGGTGAGCGTCGTCGGCGGCAAGGCCGGCGCCAACCTCACGGGTTTCGTTGCCAAGATCGACGTGCTGCGCGAGCAGACCCAAGGCGTGAGCCTGCGCGAGATCATCGAGCTGGTGCTCGACCACAGCGGCCTCGTCGAGCACTACAAGGCCGACCGGGAAGGCGTCGACCGCCTCGAGAACTTGGACGAACTCGTGAACGCGGCCGAGAGCTTCGTCACGCAGGAAGGCTTCGGCCGCGACGCCGTGGCGCTGCCGGTCGACGAGCTGCGCCAGTCGCCCGCGAGCCAGGGCATCGACCCGAGCCGTCCGGTGCTCGACGAGCCGCTCGCGCCCGACGCCGAGACCGGCGAAACGCTGAGCCCGCTGGCCGCTTTCCTCACGCACGCCGCGCTCGAATCGGGCGACAACCAGGCGCAGGCCGGGCAGGACGCGGTGCAACTGATGACCGTGCACGCCGCCAAGGGCCTGGAGTTCGACTGCGTATTCATCACCGGCATGGAAGAGGGCCTGTTCCCGCACGAGAACTCGATGAGCGATTTCGAGAGCCTCGAGGAAGAACGCCGCCTGATGTACGTGGCGATCACGCGCGCCCGCAAGCGCCTGTACCTGAGCCATTCGCAGACGCGCATGCTGCACGGCCAGACGCGCTACAACGTCAAGAGTCGCTTCTTCGACGAGTTGCCCGAAGGCGCGCTGAAGTGGCTCACGCCCAAGAACCAGGGCTTCACTCCATCGGCCTTCGGCTATGGCGGAGGCTACGCGAGCACGCGCGGCGGTGGAGGCGGCTACAGCGGTGGTGGCTATGGAGGCGGCGGCAGCAGCCGCGACAAGGACACCTTCGCCAGCCCACCCGTGCCGCCGCAGAAGACAGCGCCTTCACACGGCCTGCGCTCGGGCATGCAGGTGTTCCACAACAAGTTCGGCGAAGGCACGGTGACCGCGCTCGAAGGTACGGGCGACGACGCACGCGCACAGGTCAAGTTCGCGCGGCATGGCGTGAAGTGGCTGGCGTTGTCGGTGGCCAAGCTCACGCCGATCTGAGCTTTGCGGCGCCGCTTGCAGCGGCGGCGCTCAGTCCGGATTGAAAGTGTCGCGGAAGGTGAACCAGTTCGACGCCTGCGCCATGGCGGCGAGCGTCAGCACCGTGCCGACCATCAGGATGTTGCCGATGGCCATTGCGCCGGTGTCCGAGCCCAGAGAGCCCACGCCGATCACGATGGTGCCAACCAGCGCCGCCGCCAGCAGGCCAAGCACCAGCACGCCGCACCACGCGAGCCAGTACAGCGCATAGGCGCCGAAATTTCGGAACATCGCCACCAGGCTGAAGAAAATGCTCTTCACCGGCTCCACCCGGTGCCAATGAACCAGCGCGGGGGCATGCCACATCGCCGCGACCAGCGGCAGCGCGAGGCACATCTGAAGCAGATTCGCCATCTGGAAGCGGCTGCTTTCCAGCACTTCCTTGGTCGGGGTTTCGCCTAGCAGGTAGCTGCGCATGAACTGGCCGCCATCGACCAGTGCCGTCAGGAACACGGTCAGGAAGCAATACACCGCCGAGATCACGCCAAGTACAGCCAGAGCGCGCCATTCCGTTCGCATGGCACGGGCCACCGACAGGAACATGAGCGCGCCGGTCGGCTTCTTCACGCCACCCGCTTCCCCAGGAAGATCGGTGTTGGTCGCCGAGGCGTCGGCCACCGACGCCGCGACCATGAAGCCCAGCGTGGAGAACGGCAGCAGCACGAACGGAATGAATCTGCCGATCAGCGGCAGCTGCGAAATGCTCGTGATCAGCGCCATGAACATCAGGAACAGCGAGACAAAGGCCAGCGGCTGCCGCCAGAAGTTCTTGAGTCCGAGGCGGACCCATTCGACGCCGGTTCGCGCCGGCACGAGGTTGAGTTTCATGTGTAGAGGTCAGGCAGCCAGCAGCGGCTCGAGGGCCTGTGCCATGGCGTGCGGGTGGGTGGCGCGGTCGCGCAGCACGCGTTCGAAGTGCGTGGGGTCATGGGGCTTGAGCATGCTCGCCTCGCGCGGCAGATGGAAGTCCCAGAGCCGGGAAATCCAGAAGCGCAGCGCCGCGGCGCGCAGCATCGCGGGCAGCAGGGCGCGCTCGGCGGCGTTCAGCTTTCGCACGGTTTCGTAGGCCGACAGCAGCGCATCGGCGCGTTCGGCATCGTGCCGGCCGGTCGGCAGGTCGATGGCCCAGTCGTTCAGGCACACGGCCAGATCGAACAGCCAGGTGTCGGTGCCGGCGAAGTAGAAGTCGAACACGCCGGTCAGGCGCGGTGCGGCGCCGGCGTCGCCACCGGTCGCGAACATCACGTTGTCGCGGAACATGTCGGCATGCACCGGGCCGCGCGGCAGGGCCGTATAGGCCGAAGACTCGGCGACGTGGTTCTGGTAGGCCAGTTCGGCACGAAGCAGGGCGGCTTGCGATTCCTCGATGTACGGCAGCACCACCGGCACCGTCTCGTTCCACCAGTGCAGGCCGCGCAGGTTCGGCTGGATGCGGGGGTAGTCGCGCCCCGCGAGGTGCATGCGTGCCAGCATCGCGCCCAGTTCGGCGCAATGTGCCGTGCCGGGGGCCAGTTCGCTGTGGCCCGAGAGCTTCTGCACCACCGCAGCAGGCTTGCCGGCCACGATGTGCAACAGGTCGCACGCGGCTTCGGCGGGCACGGGGGGCTGGTTCTTCCTGGGCTTCTCGGCGGCGGCGGGCTCGGCTGCCGCCACGGGCGCGGGAACAGGCAGGCCGGCAGCCGCCAGGTGCTTCATCAGACAAAGGTAGTACGGGAGCTGCTCGGCACTCAGGCGCTCGAACAGCGTCAACACGAACTCGCCGGACTCGGTGGTCGCGAAGTAGTTGGTGTTCTCGATGCCGCCCTCGATGCCGCGCAGTTCGCGCAGCGGGCCCAGGCCCAGGCGTTGGACGAGCGCGTCTGCCTCGCCGAAACTGACTTCGGTGAAAACTGCCATCGCGGTACTCAGCGCCGCGTTGCCGCTGCAAAAACTAGGACGAAAGAACGCACGGTCAGAACTTCATCACGTTCCAGACGCGGGGGCCGTTGGCGCCCGTTTCGGACGAACCCTGGCGTCCCGTGTACGCGTCGGCGGGCAGCACTTCGTAGCCCGGCACGTTGGCCTTGGGCGTGACGTTGATGCTCTGCGTGCGGCCGCCGTAGCGGACTTCGTCGACCGAGGCACCGCTGTCCTCGGTATGGATGTTCTCGACCTTCTGGTTGCGTCGGCCTTCGGCTTTGTCCTGCTCCTGATTTGGTAGCGATGCGGCCGGGGCCGCCGCGGGGGCGGCTGCGGGCTGCTGCGCCTGTACGGCGGCAAAGGGGGCTGCGAAAGCCAGCGCCAGCAGGATGCGGCGGGCGACCAGGAGTGTGGAGCTAGGCATGCCTTGATTGTAGGCTCGCCCCCGGTTCCGGGGCGTCGGTTGACACCTCGTGCCGTCGTGGCTTCGGACGCCGTCGCGGGCACGGCAAAATGGCCCGATGACCGACAAGAAAACGCTGCTGCTCGTCGATGGCTCGAGCTATCTCTACCGCGCCTTCCACGCGATGCCCGATCTGCGGGCCGTGCCCGGCGATCCCAAGAGCCCGGCGACCGGCGCCATCCGGGGAATGATCAACATGATGACTGCGCTGCGGCGCGAGGTGCGCGCCGACTACGCAGCCTGCATCTTCGACGCTCCCGGCAAGACCTTCCGCGACGACTGGTACCCCGAGTACAAGGCCAACCGCTCGCCGATGCCTGACGACCTGCGCAGCCAGATCGACCCCATCCACGAAGTGGTGAAGCTGCTCGGCTGGCCCGTGCTCAGCGTGCCCGACGTGGAAGCCGACGACGTCATCGGCACGCTCGCAAAGGTCGCCGCCGCTCAGGGCGTCGAGGTGATCGTGTCCAGCGGCGACAAGGACCTGAGCCAGCTGGTCGACGAGCACATCACCATC
This sequence comes from Variovorax sp. F042, assembly GCF_057814215.1. NCBI lineage: Bacteria > Pseudomonadati > Pseudomonadota > Betaproteobacteria > Burkholderiales > Comamonadaceae > Variovorax > Variovorax sp. F042. The sequence continues at coordinate 188,584 of NZ_JBVASX010000002.1, read as the reverse complement.
ATCGACACGATGAACGGCAAGAAGCGCGACGTGGCGGGTGTGACGTCCGAGTTCGGCGTACCGCCGAACCTGATGATCGACTACCAGACGCTGGTCGGCGACACGGTCGACAACGTGCCAGGCGTCCCGAAGGTCGGCCCCAAGACTGCCGCCAAATGGCTGCTCGAATATGGCTCGCTCGATGCATTGATCGAACGCGCCGCCGAAGTGAAGGGCGCCGCGGGCGAGAACCTGCGCCAGGCCATCGACAAGCTGCCGCTGAGCAAACGCCTCGTCACCATTCGCACCGACTGCGACCTCGACGGCCACGTTACCGGCCTGCCGTCGCTCGAAGGGCTGCCCGTCGGCGCGCCGCAGACGGCCGAACTGAAACCCTTCTACGAAAAGTTCGGCTTCAAGAGCCTGGTCAAGTCGCTCGAAGCGCAGGAAGTGCCGCCCGAGCTGATCGAAGAGAGCATCAAGAAGAAGGCTGCCTCCAAGGCCGACAGCGACCAGGGCGGCCTGTTCGACGAGCCCTCCGAGCTCGAAGCGCAGGAGGCCGCCGCGCCCGCGAGCAATCTCAAGTACGACACGATCACGAACTGGGCGCAGTTCGACGCCTGGCTCGCAAAGCTCGAAGCTGCCGACCTCGCAGCCATCGACACCGAGACCACCTCGCTCGACGAGATGGTCGCGCAGATCGTCGGCGTGAGCTTCAGCGTCACGCCCGGCGAAGCGGCCTACATCCCGCTCACGCACAACTACCCCGATGCGCCCGAGCAGTTGCCCATCGACGAGGTGCTCGCGAAGCTCAAGCCCTGGCTGGAGAACGGTGCCAAGAAAAAGCTCGGCCAGCACATCAAGTACGACCGCCATGTGTTCGCCAACCATGGCATCGAGGTGCAGGGCTACGCGCACGACACCATGCTGCAGAGCTACGTGCTCGAAGTGCACAAGCCACACGGTCTTTCCAGCCTGGCCGAGCGCCATCTGGGACGCAGCGGCATCTCGTACGAAGACCTGTGCGGCAAGGGCGCGCACCAGATCCCGTTCAGCCAGGTCGACATCGCCAAGGCGGCGGAGTATTCGTGCGAGGACAGCGACCAGACGCTCGACGTGCACAACACGCTGTGGCCGCGCCTCGAAGCCGACGAAAAACTGCGCTTCATCTACCAGCTCGAAATGGATTCGAGCGAGGCGCTCTACCGCGTCGAGCGCAACGGCGTGCTGATCGACGCCCCTACGCTTGCCACGCAAAGCCATGAGCTCGGCAAGCGCATCATGGAGCTGGAGCAGGAGGCCTACGACATCGCCGGCCAGCCCTTCAACCTCGGTTCGCCCAAGCAGATCGGCGAAATCTTCTTCACCAAGCTGGGCCTGCCCGTGGTCAAGAAAACGCCGAGCGGTGCACCCAGCACCGACGAAGAGGTGCTCGAGAAACTGGCCGAAGACTATCCGCTGCCGGCCAAGATCCTCGAACACCGCGGCCTGTCGAAGCTCAAGGGCACCTACACCGACAAGCTCGGCCAGCTCGCCAACCCGCGCACCGGCCGCGTGCACACGCACTATGCGCAGGCCGTGGCCGTCACGGGCCGCCTCAGCAGCAACGACCCCAACCTGCAGAACATTCCGATCCGAACGCCCGAAGGCCGCCGCGTGCGCGAGGCCTTCGTGGCACCGGCGGGCAGCGTGATTGCCAGTGCCGACTACTCGCAGATCGAACTGCGCATCATGGCCCACATTAGCGGCGACGAATCGCTGCTGCGTGCGTTCACCGAAGGCATCGACGTGCACCGCGCGACGGCCGCCGAGGTGTTCGGCTCCACGCCCGACCAGGTGTCGAGCGAGCAGCGCCGCTATGCCAAGGTCATCAACTTCGGCCTGATCTACGGCATGAGCAGCTTCGGCCTTGCGCGCAACCTCGGCATCGAGACCAAGGCCGCGGCCTCGTACATCGAGCGCTACTTTGCGCGCTACCCGGGCGTGAAGGCCTACATGGACGAGACCAAGGCGCTCGCCAAGGAGCAGGGCTACGTCGAGACCGTGTTCGGCCGCCGCCTCTATCTGCCCGAGATCAATTCGCCCAACGGCCCGCGACGCGGCGGCGCCGAGCGCGCGGCCATCAACGCGCCGATGCAGGGCACGGCCGCCGACCTGATCAAGCTCAGCATGGTCAAGGTACAGAACGTGCTTGACGAGGAGAAGCGCGGCACCCGGATGATCATGCAGGTGCACGACGAACTGGTGTTCGAAGTGCCCGAGGCCGAGATCGAATGGGTGCGCACCGAAATCCCTCGTCTCATGGCCGGCGTGGCCGCGCTGAAAGTGCCGCTGCTGGCCGAGATCGGTGTCGGTCCCAATTGGGACAAGGCGCATTGATAAATAAAAAGACGAGACAACCAACCGAGAAGAACGCACGAACATGACTCAATTTCCGCACCGCAAACTTCTGCTCGCCGCTGTCTGCGCGGCCTGCTTCGGCACCGCCTTCGCCGCACCCGACGCGCAAGTCGCTTCGCTCGCCGCCAAGGAAAAGCCCGCGCTGCTCGACACGCTGAAGGAGCTGGTCTCCATCGAGTCGGGCAGCCGCGACCTCGACGGACTCGAGAAAATCTCCGACCTCATCGCCGCGAAGTTCAAGGCGCTGGGCGGCCAGGTCGAGCTGATCGACCCGAGCGCCGAGGCCTACCGCATGGAAGACACGCCCGAGAAAATGGGCCGCGTGGTGCGCGCCACCTTCAAGGGCACGGGCAAGAAGAAGATCTTGCTGATCGCGCACATGGACACGGTCTACACCGTAGGCATGCTCAACAAGCAGCCGTTCCGCATCGACGGCGACAAGGCCTACGGCCTGGGCATTGCCGACGACAAGCAGGGCGTGGCCGTCATCACGCACATCGTGTCGATGCTGCAGGCAATGAAGTTCAAGGAATACGGCACGCTCACCGTGCTGATCAACGGCGACGAGGAAATCAGCTCGCCCGGCGCACGCGCGCTCATCACGCGCATGGGCAGCGAGCACGATGCGGTGCTGTCCTTCGAAGGCGCCTACGTCAAGGAAGACAAGCTCTCGCTCGCCACGGCGGGCATTGCATCGGTCACGCTGCATGTCACGGGCAAGGCCTCGCATGCGGGATCGGCGCCCGAGCTGGGCGTGAACGCGCTGTACGAGCTTTCGCACCAGATCCTGCAGATGCGCGACCTGTCCGACCCGGCCACCGGCCTGAAGATGAACTGGACCATCTCCAAGTCGGGCAGCAACCGCAACGTGATTCCGGCCAGCGCCACCGCGGGCGCCGACGTGCGCGTGCTGAAGGTCAGCGACTACGACCGCATCGAGCAGCAGGTGAACGAGCGCGTGAAGAAACAGCTGATTCCCGAGGCCAAGGTCGAGATGAACTTCGAGCGCCGCCGTCCGCCGCTGGAAGCCACCGACGCTTCGCGCGCCATGGCCCGCCACGCGCAGCAGATCTACAAGGACGAGCTCGGCCTGCCGCTGGGCGCTGACGACAAGGCCGCCGGCGGCGGTACCGACGCGGCCTTCGCGGCACTGAAGACCAAGGCGCCCGTCATCGAACGCTTCGGCCTGCAGGGCTTCGGCGCGCACTCGGCCGATGCCGAGTACGTGCTGGTCAACTCCATCGAACCGCGGCTGTACCTCGGCACCCGCATGGTCATGGACATCGCACGAGGCAAGACCGCTTCGGGCAACTGACCCGCCGTTCGCGATGCGCCTTCGCCACATCGAGGTCTTCAACGCGATCATGCTCACTGGAAGCGTGAGCGCGGCGGCGCGGCTCATCAACATCACGCAGCCGGCGGTGAGCCGCACGCTGCAGCATGCCGAGCTGCAGCTGGGCTTTCCGCTGTTCCAGCGCGCCAAGGGCCGGCTCACACCGACCACAGAAGCGCTCACGCTGTATCCGCACATCGAGCGGCTGTTCGCGCAGCTCGACGAGGTGCAGCGGCTTGCTTCCAACCTGCGCACCGCGGGCGACACGGGCGAGCTGCGCATCCTCAGCGTGCTGGCGTTGAGCTACGACATCCTGCCGCGCGCGCTCAAGGCCTTTCGCGAAAAGCATCCGGGCTATGCAATTACCGTCGAGTCGCTGCACTCGCCGCAGATCATGTCGGCGCTGCTGCTGCAGGAAGCCGACGTGGGCTTTGCCTTCAGCCCCGCGGTGCATCCCTCGCTCACGCAGGAGACGCTGGCCGACAGCCGCATGGTGTGCATTGCGCCCAAGGGCATGCTGCCGCGCGCGCTGGTGCGCAACGGTTCGGTGGCGCTGCACGATCTCGTCAACCGTCCGGTGATCGGCCTCGACAGCCGCGACCCCGTCGGCACCAGCCTGAGCCAGGCCTGCCGGCAGGCGGGCGTGGGCTTCCAGCAGGCGGTGGTCACGGTGCAGACCTATCACGCGGCACTGGCCATGGCGCACCACGGCATCGGCGTGGCGCTGGTCGACGGTTGCACGGCGCGATCGGCGGACCGCGCGAAGGTCGAGGTGCTGACGTTGGAGCCGCACATTCCGGTGCCGATTCGCGCGCTGCGTTTTGCGGCGCGGCCCGATTCGGTGGCGGTGCGCGGCATCACGCGCTGCATGCAGCAGGCGATCCAAGAGGCGCTCTAAGAGAAATACGCCTGCAGCGCCAGGTCGGTCGTGGCCCTGGCGTGCGCGACGACATCCGGGCCGAGGCCCGTGCCCTGGATTGAGAAGAAGTTCAGGTCCTTCAGCCCGATGGTGCCCAGGATGGTCGTCAGGTACGGCGTCAGGAAATCCGGCTGCCGTGCATGTTCCCCGGAAAATCTCCCGCCCGAAGCCACGGCGATGAAGACCGGGCGGTCGCGCAGCGTGCCCACCTTGCCCGCGGCGCCCACATTGAACGTACGGCGTGCTCGAACGACATGATCGATCCAGGCCTTCAGCGCAGAGGGCACGCTCAGGTTGTGCATGGGCGTTCCGATGACCACGACGTCCGAGTTCTCCAGTTCCCGGATCAATTCTTCGGATGCGGAAATCGAACCTTCCTGATTTATTTCTGCCGTGGACGAATGCTGGGCGAGCGCGTAATTCGCGTCGATATGCCTCAGGGCGCCGCCGCCAATTTCTCGTTTGACCAATACGGCATCGGGCGACTTCTTCAGCAGAAGATCGACGATTTTTCGGGAAAGCCTGAAGCTCTCGGAGGCTTGCCCGCGGGAGCTGCAATTGACGTGCAGGATTTTCATGATTGATATGGCCGCAAGGGAGAAGCGTCAATCCTAGAATTTGCATGGCCTACACTCCAGAGCCAAGAATGGAGCTAGTGATTGATCCATGATCGCCAAGAAGACCAGCCCCGTATCGCCCCTGGACCCCGCAGCGGCCGAGCCCTACTACAGGCAGATCTACGAGCGGTTTCGCAATGCCATCTCCAGCGGATTGCTCAAGCCCGGCGACCGGATACCCGCCGCCCGCGCACTGGCCAAGGAATTGGGCCTGGCAAGAGGAACGATCGAAGCCGCGTACTCCTTGCTGGTCGCCGAGGGATACATCCAGGCACGTGGCCAGGCCGGGACCATCGTGGCGCCGGGCCTCAAGCCGCAAACGCCCGTGGCAATTCCGGAGCCTCCGCTCGACAAGAGAATTTCTTCGATCGGTTTCCGGCCGGATTCGATTCTTCCGTTTCAAATGGGGCTGCCCGCCCTCGACGAATTCCCCCGAAAGATATGGGCCCGCCTGGGTGCGCGCTGCGTGCGTGCCATGCAGCCATCCGACATGGCGCATCCCTCCATCTACGGGCTGCCAAAGCTGCGTGCCGAAATCGCCGCGTATCTGCAGGTGTCGCGTGGCATCAACTGCGCTGCATCGCAGGTGTTCGTGACCTCGGGATACCGCCACACCATCGAGCTGATCGGCCTCGCCTTGCTGAAGGCGGGAGACCGCGTCTGGCTCGAAGACCCGGGCTACCCGCCCACGCGGGAGCTGCTCGCGCACATGCAAATCGCGGCTGTCCCGGTGCATGTAGACCAGGAGGGCATGGTCGTTTCCGAGGGCATCAAGTCGGCGCCGCGCGCGTGTGCAGCCGTGGTTACGCCGGCGCACCAGAGCCCGCTGGGCGTTTCCCTGTCCTTGCCCCGGCGCCAGGCGCTGCTCGACTGGGCCGGACGGCACAACGCGTGGATCGTCGAGGACGACTACGACGGCGAATACCGCTATGTCAGCCGCCCTTTGCCTGCGCTGAAGAGCCTGGACCGCGACGGACGCGTGCTCTATGCGGGCACCTTCAGCAAGGTGCTTTTCCCGAGCATCCGGCTGGCCTATCTCGTCGTGCCGGAGTCGCAGGTCGAGCGCTTCGAGCAGATCATCCAGACCTTCGCCGGGGGCAGCCCCGAACTGACGCAAGCCATCGTCACCGCCTTCATCACGGAGGGGCACTTCGCGCGGCATATCCAGCGGATGCGCAGGCTCTATGCCGAGCGTCGCGAGGCGACCAGCGCGGGCTTGCAGAGCGTGCTCGGGCAGCACGTGCGAATCGACGCGCAACCCGGTGGCATGCATCTCATCTTGCGGTTGCAAGGCCGGCAATCGGATCGCGAGCTCGTGGCGCGCATGCGGGAAGAGGGCCTGTACGCGGAGGCATTGTCAGACTGGACGAAGGAGGGCCAGGGCGCTTCGGCCCTGCTCGTCAACTTCACGAACATCGATTCCCGGCGCACCGCCGAGAAGCTCGGAAAGCGCATCCTGAGCCTGATGTGATCTGGAAGATCATGGCCCAGTATCGAATGCCATTCATGGATCTTCTGGGCTAGACCAAGATTCGACACCATGGAGTCCTTTCCAACCAGCACACACAAGGACTCTTCATGAGCAATCGCATCGACTACGCAAAGATTTCGCCCGAGGTCTACAAGGCTTTCGGAGGGGTGTACATGGCCGTCCAGAAAAGCGGCCTGCCCAAGCAACTGGTCGATCTCGTCTACCTACGGGTTTCGCAGATCAACGGCTGCGCCTATTGCATCGACATGCATTCGCGCGACCTGCTCAAGTCCGGCCTGGCGGTCGACAAGCTCGTGCTGGTTCCGGTGTGGCACGACGCGGGCGAAGTCTTCAGCCGCCGCGAACAGGTCGCGCTCGCCTGGGCAGAAACCGTGACGCGCGTCGCTGAAACCGGCGTTCCCGATGCGGACTACGAAGCCGCTGCCGCCGAGTTCAGCGACAAGGAACTGGCCGACCTCACCTACGCGATCGGCCTGATGAACGCCTTCAACCGCTTCGGCATCACGTTCCGCTCGACGCCCGCTGCCACTGCCGCCGCTGCCAAGGCCTGAACGCCATGGCATGGGCATTACTCGGCGTTGCCGGCGTTCTTGAAATCGTCTTCGCCTTTGCGATGAAGTCGTCCGAGGGTTTCACGCGGCTGGTGCCCGCGCTCTTCACGGTCGCTGCCGGCCTGTCGAGCGTGGTGCTTCTCTCGCTCTCGCTGCGGACATTGCCGATGGGGACGGGCTACGCGGTGTGGACCGGCATCGGCGCCGCGGGCACCGCGATCGTGGGCATGGTGGTGCTGGGCGATTCGGCCGCGCCGATGCGGCTGTTGTGCATTGCGCTCATCCTGGCCGGCTTGATCGGGCTCAAGCTGGTCACCACCAGCTGAGAAGGAAGCAGATTGCGCTCAGGCCTGCAAGGCCTGCCCGATCTTTAGCGCCGAGCCGAAGGCCAGCGTGAAGCCCAGTGCGCCGTGGCCCGTGTTGAACAGCATGTTCGACGGCGCGCTCTCCAGACGGCCGATGATCGGCAATCCTTTCGGCGTGGCGGGCCGCATGCCTGTCCACGGGTGCAGTTCCTCGAGCCGGCTTGCATGCGGGAAGAGGGCACGCGTCGCCGTTGCCAGCGTCTCGATGCGCGTCGCAGGAATGCTTGCATCGTGCCCCACCAGCTCGGCCATGCCCGCCACGCGCAGGCGCGAGCCGATGCGCGCGAACACCACCTTGCGTGCGCTGTCGGTCACGTTCACGTGCGGCGCGGCGCCGGGTGACGGATCGACCTCCACGGTAATGCTGTAGCCCTTGAGCGGATACACCGGTAGATAGGCCCCCAGCGCACGGCCCAGCTTGTGCGAGGCAGAGCCCAGCGCCATCACGAAGGCATCGGCTTCCACGTCGCCTTCGCTGGTGTGCACGGCCGCGATGCGGTTCTCGCTGCGCGCAAAGCCATGCACGTCGGCGCCGAGCATGAAGCGCACGCCGCGCGCGCTCAATGCCCGCATGAGCTCGGTGCACACCTTGAGGCAATCGGCCGCGCATTCGCTCGGCGTGTGCACGGCGCCCGCCATCTGGCCGCGGTAGCTGGCAAGCGCGGGCTCGATGGCGATGCATTCGTCAGGCGTTACCAGGCGCTGTTCGCTACCCATGGCGCGCTGCAGTTCGAGCTGCGCGCGCGCACCTTCGAGCGAAGCCGAGCTGGCATACAGCACCAGCTTGCCGGTGGCCGAGAAATCGCAATCGGGTGCGATATCGGCGCGCATCGCCTCGAACTCTGTACGACTCGATGCGGCCAGCGCCAGCAGCTTCGCCGTCGTGTCGCGCGAAATCTGTGCGTTGCAGGCTGCGAGAAAGGCCATGCCCCAGCGCCATTGCAGCGGGTCGAGTTGCGGGCGCAGCTTGAGCGGCGATGTGGGCGACAGCAACAGCTTGGGCAACTGCTTCCAGATCGACGGGTCGGCCAGCGGCTGCACGTACGAGTAGCTGAGCTGCGCGCCATTGCCGCCGCTTGCGCCCGCGCCAGGGGCGGCGCGGTCGATCACGGTGACCTGATGGCCCTGGCGTTCGAGCTGCCAGGCGGTGGCCAGGCCCACGATGCCGGCACCGAGCACACACACATGCATGGAGGCAACTTTCCGGAGATTGAGAACTTGAGCCGTGACTGTAGGCGCGCGCGGCTCCGGCCGGAAATGCCAAAAGAACCCCCGCCCATAACCTTTGGGCATGGGCCGGCTTTCAATTGGAATTGTTGTTTTGTTTCGCTGCTTCTTAAACTGGCCGCATGTTCAGTTCAACCGAATGAAGGCTCGCATGAAACTCCCCGTCCTCATGGCTTCCATGGCCGCAACGGTGCTCTTCAGCGCCACTGGCGCGCAGGCTGCCGACACGCTGGCCAAGATCGCCGAGTCCGGCAAGATCACGCTCTCGTATCGCGAGTCGTCGGTGCCTTTCAGCTATCTCGACGGCCCCAACAAGCCGATCGGGTTCTCGGTCGAACTCTCCAACGCCGTGGTCGAGGCGGTGAAGAAAAAACTGAACAAGCCCAACCTGCAGGTCGCGCTCATGCCCGTCACCTCGCAGAACCGTATTCCGCTGATCACCAACGGCACGGTTGACCTGGAGTGCGGCTCCACCACCAACAACACCGCGCGCGGCAAGGACGTGGCCTTTGCCATCAACCACTTCTACACCGGCACGCGCTTGCTGGTGAAGAAGTCTTCGAAGATCAAGAACTACGCCGACCTCGCGAAGAAGACCGTGGCCAGCACCACCGGCACCACCAATGCATTGGTAATGCGCAAGTACAACACCGAGAAGAATCTCGGCATGGACATCGTGCTCGGCAAGGACCACGCCGATTCGTTCCTGCTGGTCGAGAGCGACCGCGCCGTGGCCTTCGCCATGGACGACATCCTGCTGTTCGGCCTGATCGCCAACGCCAAGACGCCGGCCGACTTCGAGGTGGTGGGCGATTCCCTGCAGGTCGAGCCCTATGCCTGCATGCTGCCCAAGGACGACCCGGCCTTCAAGAAGCTGGTCGACGACACCTTCGCCGGCCTGATGAAGAGCGGCGAGTTCGAGAAGCTCTACAACAAGTGGTTCATGCAGCCGATCCCGCCGAAGAACGTGCCGCTGAACCTGCCGATGAGCCCGCAGCTGAAAGAGAACCTGAAAGCTCTCAGCGACAAGCCCGCGACCTGATCCAGGCGCGACGAGAAGATAAGAAAAGGACATGGCAGTGACGCAGGTGGTCGGCATTCTTGGAGGCATGGGCCCCGCGGCGGGCGCCGACTTCGTACGGCTCTTCGTGCTGGCCTGCGCGCAGCAGATGCGTGCGCGCGGCGAGCCGGTGCGCGACCAGTCCTTTCCTGAACACTGGCTCGCGCAGGTGCCGGTGCCCGACCGTACCGACGCGCTGGCTTCGGCGGAACAGGGCGCACACCAGCCGCTGGAGCCGATGCTGCAGGCGCTGGGCCGGCTGGCCGCGCTCGGCAGCCGGGCCGTGGCCATCGCCTGCAATACCGCGCATGCATGGCACGCCAACCTGCAGGAGCGCTTTCCGCAGGTCGAACTGCTGCACATGGCGCGCGAAACCGCGCAACAGCTGGCCGGGCAGGGCACGACCAGCGTCGCGCTGATGGCTACCGAAGGCACCTACCGCGTGCGCCTCTACGAACAGGCGCTGGCCGAAGCGGGCCTGGGCTGCCACGTGCCGACGCCGGCGGAGCGCCACACCATCACGCGCGGCATCTTCGACGGCGTGAAGGCCGGCAACATGCAGCTCGCCGAGCAATGCTTTTCCGATGTGGCACTGCGGCTGGCCGAGCGCCATGGCCCCGTCACCATCATCATGGGCTGTACCGAAGTGCCGCTGGGTCTGCAGGGTTCGGCCGCGGTGGCGGGCCTCGACCTCGTCGACCCCGCGCAGGTGCTGGCCGCGGCGCTGGCCCGGCGGGCCTACCAACCCCACTGAAACCAGGGGACATAGAGGCGGGAGTCGATTTCGCCTACATTGCGGCGTGCGTTTTTTGATAGCGCAACGCCCCTTGTCCGACGATCCAACTGGAGCCCTTCCCATGCCCCTCGACGACAGCCGTTCAGACTTCGATTCGCTTCGCCCCGGCGAGAGCACCGAGCAGGGCGCCACGCGCCGCACTGCACTCAAGGCCGCCATCGGCGTGGGCTATGCCGCCGCCGTGCTGCCGGTGGCCGCGCAGACTGCCATCAGCACCTCGGCCGAAGGCCTGAAGGCCGGCCCGATCAAGTACACCGTCAACGGCTTCGATGTGCCCGCCTACGCTGCGGCACCCGCCGGAAAGACCGGCCTGCCGGTGATTCTTGTGATCCAGGAAATCTTCGGCGTGCACGAGTACATCGCCGACACCTGCCGCCGCTTCGCCCAGCTCGGCTACCTGGCCATCGCGCCGGAGCTGTATGCGCGCCAGGGTGACCCGCGCGGCTACACCGACATTCCCAAACTGCAGGCCGACATCGTCAGCAAGGTGCCCGACGCACAGGTGCTGGCCGACCTCGACGGCGCGCTGGCCTATGCCAAGGCCAACGGCGGCGACACCAGCAAGGCCGGCATCACCGGCTTCTGCTGGGGCGGGCGCATCGTGTGGCTGTATGCCGCCACCGGCAAGGTCAAGGCGGGCGTGGCGTGGTACGGCCGGCTGGTCGGGCAGCCCAGCGAACTGACGCCGAAGCACCCCATCGACATCGCCGCCAGCCTGCAGGCGCCGGTGCTTGGCCTGTACGGCGGAAAAGACCAGGGGATCCCCCTTGACACGGTTGATAAGATGAAAGCAGCTCTGGCCACTGGAACCCCGGCGGCCAAGGCGTCGAGCTTCGTCGTGTACCCCGAAGCAGGCCACGCATTCCATGCCGACTACCGCCCCAGCTATGTCAAGAGCGCGGCGGACGACGGCTGGCAACGTGCCACGGCCTGGTTCAAAGCCAATGGCGTCGCCTGAACGCGGCGCCCTGTAGCCACCCCCGCCGAAGGCCGTCGAATGACGGCCTTTTCTCTTTTTATGAACGGACAACGGCCTTGTTGAAACAGTTTCAGCGGCCGCTCCTCTTGCGCAAGCAGCTATGAATTTGATAGTCATCATCGCGGCGACCCTGGTTGCCGGTATCGGAAGCGTCTGGCTCGCGGCCCTCCTGCTGAAGGTGGGCGTGCGCAGCGGCTCGGGCGGCGTGAACCCGCAGCATCTGCTGAGCCTGGCAGCTGGCGCGCTGCTTGCCACGGCGTTCATGCATCTGCTGCCCGAAGCCTTCGAGAGCCGCATCGAGCCCGCGCTGCTGTTCGCGGTGCTGTTGTTCGGGCTGGTGTTCTTCTTCCTGCTCGACAAGGCCGAGCTGTGGCACCACGGGCACGAACATCACCATGGCGACGAGAAAGACGGGCACGAGGGGCACGACCATGACCACGGGCACTCGCATGGCCACACGCACGACCACGGCCCCCGAACCGGTGGCTGGGCCGTGCTCACAGGCGACAGCGTGCACTGCTTCGGCGACGGCATCCTGATCGCCTCGGCCTTCACCGCCGACCTGCGCCTGGGCCTGGTTGCCGCCATCGCGGTGCTGGCGCACGAAATTCCGCACCACATCGGCGACCTCGTCGTGCTGCGCCAGAGCTCCGCCAACCAGCGCGCGGCGCTGGTGAAGGTGTCGCTCGCCGGCACCATGACCGCGCTGGGCGGCATCGCGGGCTGGTGGCTGGTCGACCAGCTGCACAGCTGGCTGCCGTACTTCCTGGTGCTGGCCGGCAGCAGTTTTGTCTACGTGGCGTTGGCCGACCTGATTCCGCAGCTGCAGAAGCGCCTGCCGGCACGCCAGACCGCCGCGCAGATCCTGTGGCTGGCCGCGGGCATCGTGCTGGTCACGCTAGTGAGCCGGCTGGCGCATGGCGAGCATGGGCACGACCACGGCCACGACGACCCGGGCCACGGGGAGCACGGCCACGTGCACAAGGACTGACGGTCGGTCAGCCGGTTAGCGAATCCCGCGGGAAACTTTCCGACACCGACGCTGCGCGCCGGATGAACCGGAACGGCCGAAACAGGCGCACCATAGGGGGTCTGTCAGAAATCAGCCGAGGAACCGATCATGAACACCATCGACGCCACCGCGCGATCCGCCTCGCCCGCCGAAGACGATGAGGACGACACGCCCGCCGATGACTTCGAGGAGCAGGACAGCGACGTGTCCGACGACCTGTCGGAGGAAACGGGCATCGATCTCACCGATGCGAGCGAACTCGATGCCGACAACGTGCCGGCCGACGAAGAGTTCGACCGCGTGATGAACGCTCCGGACTGAGCCTGCTCAAGCCATTCAGGCAGTCTCGCGCCGCGTGATCACCTGTCCGTTGCGCACCCCGCAGTGCGACCCATCGCGCCAGGTCACGGCGCCATTCACGATCACCGCATCGATGCCCTCTGCCGGCTGCATCGGCGTTTCGTAGTTCGCGGTGTCGCGCACCGTCGCGGCGTTGAAGATCACCACGTCGGCATGGTGGCCCGGCTTCAGCGTGCCGCGCTCGTGCAGGCCGAAGTTGCGCGCCGTGAGCCCCGTCATCTTCCACACCGCCGTCTCCAGAGGGAACAGGCCGATGTCGCGGCTGTAGTGGCCCAGCACTCGCGGAAAGGTGCCCCACAGGCGCGGATGCGGCTTCTCGCCCAGCGGAATGCCGTCCGAGCCGATCATGGTCTCGTCGAACGCGAGGATGCGCTGCACGTCGTCCTCGTCCATCATGAAATAGATCGCGCTGCCGGGCTGCAGCCGCCTGGCCGCCTCTTCGCCTGACACGCCCCATTCGGCTGCAATGTCTTTCAGGTCGCGGCCTGCGCATTCAGGGTGCGGCACGCTCGATGCGATGAGCACGCGGCCTTCCATCATTCCGCGGTCGGTGCGGATCATGGTGGAGCCGGCCGTGTAGGGGTAGCAGTCGAGCCCGATGCACTGGTGCCGCATCGCTTCCTTGATGAAAGGCAGCGTGACTTTCGTCTTGCCGAAGTTCTGCGTGTTCTGCACCTTGTGGTGCGACACCACGACCGGAATGTCGAGCGCGCGGCCGATGTGGAAGGTTTCTTCCAGCGACTCCATCACGCGGTCGCTCTCGTCGCGCATGTGGGTCACGTACAGCGCCTTGCGCGATGTGAGCGGGCGGCCGACTTCGATGATCTCCTCGGTCGTCGCCTTCACGGCCGGCGGATAGAAAGTGCCGGTCGACAGACCGATGGCGCCGGCCTGCATCGCCTCTTCGACCAGCGCTTGCATGGCCGCGATCTCGATGTCGTTCGCGGGCCGGTCGAGGTCGGCCATGACCACGGCGCGCAAGGTCGAATGGCCCACCATCGCCGCCACGTTCACCGATGAGGGCATGGCGCGCAGCGCATCGAGGTACGTAGCGAAGGTGGTGAAGCGGCCTTCCGCCGGCGAGTCGAGCAGGCTCAGCGGCATCGGCAGGTCCATGTCGGCGCGCAGCGGTGCGGCGCTGATGCCGCAGTTGCCTGCCACCACCGTGGTCACGCCCTGCGACACCTTGAACGGCATCTGCGCCTGCGACAGCACGGCCTGGTCGTCGTGCGTGTGCGAGTCGATGAAGCCGGGCGCGACGATGCGGCCGGTGGCGTCGAGCGTCTGTTCGGCCGTGTGGCCCGCGAGCTTGCCGATGGCGGCGATGCGGCCGTTCACGATGCCGACGTCGGCGTCGAAGCGCGGCGCCTTGGTGCCGTCGATGACGGTGCCGCCGCGGATCAGCAGGTCGTAGTGGGGAGGTTTTTCGGACACGGAAAGATCCTTTCTTTCTTCTTCAGCGGAAATGGCAGGCAACCCAGTGGCTGCCGTTCGCGGACGACGGCCGCTCGCTCAGCTCGGGCGTCTTCTCCTTGCACACGGCCTGCGCCATCGGGCAACGCGTGTGGAAGCGGCAGCCCGAAGGCGGGTTGGCGGGGCTCGGCGGATCGCCCTGCAGCAGCATGCGGCGTGCGGGCGTGCGTGGGTTGGGCACGGGCACGGCCGACAGAAGAATCTCGGTGTACGGATGCAGCGGCGAAGAGAACAGCGTGTCGCGGTCGGCAATCTCCACGATGTGCCCGAGGTACATCACTGCCACGCGATGGCTGATGTGCCGCACCACCGCAAGGTCGTGCGCCACGAAGAGATACGCGATACCGAACTCGGCCTGCAGGTCCATCAGCAGGTTGACCACCTGCGCCTGCACCGACACGTCGAGCGCCGACACCGGCTCGTCGCACACGATCAGCTTCGGGTTCAGTGCCAATGCACGCGCAATGCCCAGCCGTTGTCGCTGTCCGCCCGAGAACTCGTGCGGAAACTTCTTTGCCGCCTCGGGCCGCAGCCCAACGCGCGAGAACAGCCACTGCACGCGCTCGCGCCGTTCCGCTGCCATGCCCATGCCGAAGTTTCGCAGCGGCTCGGCCACGATGTCTCCGGCTGTGAGGCGCGGGTTCAGCGAGGCATACGGGTCCTGAAAAATAATCTGCAGCTGCCGCCGGCGCATGCGCATGTCCTCGGCGGACAGCGTCAGCAGCTCCTCGCCTTCGAGCTCCACCGAGCCCGAGGTCGGCTCGACCAGCCGCATGACCGACTTGGCCGTGGTCGTCTTGCCGCAGCCCGATTCGCCGACCAGCGACAGCGTTTCGCCGCGTGCAACAGAGAACGACACGCCATCGACCGCCTGGATCGAAGGCCTGGCCGGCCGCAGCCAGCGCTTGGGCGAGATGTAGTGCTTGCGCAGGTTGCGCACCTGCAGCAGTGGCGTTGCAGCGGTCGTCGTCATGCAGCCATCTCCTCGGTACCTGCCCAGTGTTCTTCGACTGCAAAGCACGCCACCACATGGTCGCCGCCTTGCTGCACGAGCTGCGGCGTCTCGGCGCGGCAGCGTTCGCGCGCATGGCTGCAGCGCGCCGCAAAGGCGCAGCCGCGCCCCAGTTCGTGTGCGGCCGGCACCAGCCCCGGAATCTCGGTGAGCCGCGTGCTCGCAGTGTTCATCGCGGGCATCGAGGCCATCAGAGCACGCGTGTAGGGGTGCAGCGGGCGGTCGAACAGGTCGATCACGTCTGCCTCTTCCACCTTCTTGCCGGCATACATCACGACCACGCGGTCGCAGCTTTCGGCCACCACGCCCAGGTCGTGCGTGATCATCACCACGCCCATGCCCAGCTCCTTCTGCAGGCGCTTGATGAGGTCGAGGATCTGCGCCTGGATCGTCACGTCGAGCGCCGTCGTCGGCTCGTCGGCGATCAGCACCTCGGGGTTGCAGGCCAGGGCCAGCGCGATCATCACGCGCTGGCGCATGCCGCCCGAGAGCTGATGCGGGTACTCGTTCACGCGCCGCTCGGGCTCGGGGATCTGCACCACGCGCAGCATCTCGACCGCGCGCTTCATCGCGTCTGCACGGCTGGCCTTCTGGTGCAGCTGCACGGTCTCGGCGATCTGCCGGCCCACGGTGAGCACCGGGTTCAGCGATGTCATCGGCTCCTGGAAGATCATCGAGATGCGGTTGCCGCGAATCTGCCGCATCTCGCGTTCGCTGAGCTGCATCAGGTCGGTGCCGCGCAGCCGCACCGCGCCCATGTGGCGTCCGGGCGGTGTCGGCACCAGCCGCAGGATCGACAGCGCCGTCACGCTCTTGCCGCAGCCCGATTCGCCGACCACGCCGAGCGTGCGGCCCGCGCGCACCGTGTACGAAACCCCGTCGACCGAGCGCACCACGCCGGCCAGCGTGTGGAAATGCGTGCGCAGGTTGTCGACTTCGAGCAGAGGCTCGCCGGGGGCGAGGGCGGTGTGGGACATGGTGATCGTCATGACATGTCCTTCACAGCTGCCGTGCCAGGCGCGGGTCCAGCGCATCGCGCAGACCGTCGCCCAGCAGGTTGATCGCCAGCACCGTCGCCGCCAGCAGCAGCCCCGGGTACAGGATGATGTGGAACGCCACCGTCACGAAGTTGCGCCCCTCGGCCATCATGTTGCCCCAGCTCGGCGTCTGCGAAGGCACGCCCACGCCGAGGAATGAGAGCGCGGCCTCGGTCAGCACGGCGGCCGCCGCCACGAAGGTGGCCTGCACCACCAACGGCGCCACGATGTTCGGCAGCACGTGGCGCACCAGGATCACCGGCAGCCGCGTGCCTACCGCGTGTGCTGCCTCCACGAACAACTGCTCGCGCAGCGTGAGCGCGAGCGATCGCACCAGCCGCACCACGCGCGGAATCTCGGGCACCGTGATGGCGATGATCACCGTCGTCAGGCTGGCGCGCGTCACCGCCATGAGCGCGATGGCCAGCAGGATGCCGGGAATGGCCATGAGCCCGTCCATCACCCGCATGATCGGCCCGTCCGCCCAGCGCACGAAGCCCGACACCAGTCCGAGCGCAATGCCGAAGAAGGTGGCCAGCACCGCGACCGCGGCGCCCACGATCATCGACACGCGCCCGCCCCACACGGCGCGGCTGAATACGTCGCGGCCCAGCGCATCGGTGCCGAACCAGTGCTCGCCGGAGGGCGGCTGCATGCGCGCGAGCGGGTCGATGTCCTGCGGATCGTGCGTGGCGATCCACGGCGCGGCGATGGAGAGAATGGCCACCGCAATCAGCAGCAGCGCACCGATGATCAGCGTCGGGTGCTTGCGCACCCAGCGCCAGCGCGGCGGCACGAAAGGGGCTTCGTCGTCGGCCGCGGCGTCGGGTGTCTGGATGGTGTTCAAGGGAAGGACCGTGGACATTGCGTGGGGTTCTTCTTCATCAGTACTGGATGCGCGGGTCGAACAGGCGGTAGCTCAGGTCGATCAGCAGGTTGATCAGCACATACACCCCCGCCGAGAGCAGCAGCACGCTCTGGATCACCGGGTAGTCGTGTCGCTGCACTGAATCGATCACGAGCCGGCCCACGCCCGGAATGGCGAACACCGTTTCGGTGACGACCACGCCGCCGATCAGCAGCGCGATGCCCGCGCCGACGGTGGTGGCGATGGGAATGGCCGCGTTGCGCAGCGCATGCCCCAGCACCGGCAGCACGCCCAGGCCCTTGGCGCGCGCGGTGCGGATGTAGTCCTCGTGCAGCACTTCGAGCACGGTGGCGCGCGTCATGCGCGTCACCAGAGCGATGTACACCAGCGCCAGGTTCACGCAGGGCAGCACCAGCGACCGCAGCCACTCGCCCGGACCCTCGGCAAAGTGCACATAGCCCTGCACCGGAAACCACGGCAGCTGGACCGCGAAGCTGTAGACCAGCAGGTAGCCCACCAGGAACACCGGCACCGAGAAGGCCAGCACCGCGAACAGCATCACCAGCCGGTCGATCCAGCTGCCCGCGCGATGCGCCGCGAGCGTGCCCAGCGGCACCGACACCACCAGCGTGATGAGCATGGTCAGCGCGGCGATCGACACCGTCGGCTCCAGCCGCTGCCCCAGCAGCTGCGCCACCGGCATCTGCGTGAATATCGAGGTGCCGAGGTCGCCGGTGAACAGCTTGCCGACCCACAGCGCGAACTGCTGCCACAGCGGCAGGTTCAGGCCGAGCGCGGCGCGCAGCTTCTCGATGTCCTCGGTGGTTGCAAGGTCGCCCGCGATGAGCGCGGCCGGGTCGCCCGGCGACAGGTGGATCAGCAGGAACACCACCACGGCCACCACCGCCATGACGGGGAGCGTCGAGAGAAAGCGTCGAACGATGTAGCCCATGGCGATGCCTTGTGCTGGCGCTTCGTCTTACTTGTCGAGTACCCAGACCGTCGGCAGGCCGGCCCAGAGTTTGTCCAGCCCCTTGAGGCTGGCGCGCGCGGCGAACGCGGCCGAATACTGGCCCGCGTTGATGTACGGCACGGCTTCGTAGGCGCGGCGCTGGAAGGCGTCGAGCAGCTCCTTGCGCTTGGCCGGCACAGTCTCTTTCAGCCACGCGGTGCGCAGCTCGTCGAGCGGCTTGTCGCAGGGCCAGCCGGGCAGCGTGTTGCCGCACGCCGCGCCCAGGTAGGCGTTGGCGATTGGCGAGTTGGCGTCGAATTCGCCGGCCACGGTGACGTACATGTTCCAGCCGCCCGCGTCGGCCGCGTCGCGCTTGGCACGGCGCGCGCCGATGGAGGCCCAGTCCATGCTCTGCGCGTCGACGTTCAGGCCGATGCTTTTCATGGTCTGCGCGGCCATAAGTGCCTCTGCGTTGAGATAGGGCACGTCGCTGGGCACCATCAGCACCACCTTCTCGCCCTTGTAGCCGGAGGCTGCGAGCAGCTGCTTGGCCTTGGCCACGTCGGCCTTGCGGTAGGGGTCGGCGCCGGCGGCCGTGTCGTTGGGGCTGCCGCAGATGAAGTAGGTGGCGCAGTAGGCCATGCGCATGTCCAGCGGGAAGCCCATGGCCGCCACGAAGCGTTCCTGGCTCACGGCCTGCAGCAGTGCCTGGCGCACCTTCGGGTTGTCGAAGGGCGGATGCAGCTGGTTCATCACCAGGAAGCCCTGGTAGGTGCCGAAGGCGCCGATCTTCACACTGGTGTCGGTGCGCAGCGGCGCGATGTAGTCGGGAGGCAGTTGTTCGATGAGGTCGACTTCGCCGCGCTTCAGGGCGGCCACTGCGCTGTTGGCGTCGGGCAGGTAGAGCCATTCGACGCGATCGAAGCTGCTCTTCTTGCTGCCCGACAGGCCGCTCGGCGGCTCGCTGCGCGCCACGTAGTTGGGGTTGCGCACGAACACCGTCTTGTTGCCCGGCACCCACTCGTCGCGCTTGAAGATGAAGGGGCCTGAACCAAGCACCTCGGTCAGCGGCGCGGTGGCCGGCATCTTGGCCAGCCGCTCGGGCAGGATCACCGGCGGAAAGCCCGAGGGCTTGGCCAGTGCCTCGAGCACCATGCCGAAGGGCTCGTTGAGCGTGAGCGTGAAGCTGCGCGCATCGGTTGCCTTCCACTCGGCGCCGCTCGCCACCATCGCGCGGCCCAGGCTGTCGCGCGCGGCCCAGCGCTGCAGCGAGGCGATGGCGTCGGCCGAGGTGACGGCGCTGCCGTCGGAGAACTTGAGGCCCGGGCGCAGCGTGAAGCTCCACTGCTTGCCGTCCTTCGAGGTCGTGTACTTGTCGACCATCTGCGGCTGGGGCTTGCCGCTCGCATCCTGCGCGAACAGCGTGTCGTAGACCATGTAGCCGAAGTTGCGAGAGATGTACGCCGTGGTGAAGGTCGGGTCGAGGATCTTCAGGTCGGCGTGCGCCACCACCTTCAGCGTCTTGGGAGGCGGCGTCTGGGCGAACGCCGGGAGAGAAAGCACCAGGGCAGCGAGGGCGGCAAGCGTTCGTCGTTTCATCGTCGGTTCTCCGGTCGGGGGCGAAGGAAAGAAAAAGAGGAGGTCAGGCGGCGACACCGATCGGCCACTTGGGCAGGCGGGCCTTGCGGTACGGCAGCGTGTTCAGGTCGAGCGTCACGGCGCCCGGTGCGCCCGCGTAGATGACGTGCTTCGCCACCTTGGAGTACGACGCATAGAAGTGCTGCGACGACTTCACGACGATGATCTTCTTCGCGGCGAGGTCGCAGCCCAGCTGCGTGAACAGGTCGGTGCCCATTGCCTGGTTGCGCAGCGTGATCAGCACGATCTCGATGCCGTTCGCCTCGATCAGCGCGCTGTCGCCCATCAGCGTGGGCGTGCCTGCCAGGCCCGTCATCACCAGGTCGTGCTTCAGCGCCTTCACGGTGCAGTCGAGGTCCAGCGGATCGCCAGAGAGCGGGCTGATCTTGCCGCCGATGCGCATCTGCAGCCTGGCGCCCACTCCTGCGTCGAATGCGATGCGCACCGCGATCGGGTCCCACAGCGGGCCCAGCGCCGCGTTGTTGATGCCGCGCTCGACCATGCGGCGCAGGATGAAGGTGGAGTCGCTTGCCGCGCCGCCGCCGGGGTTGTCCGCACCGTCGGACAGCACCACCGGGCCGCCGTCGAAGGCCAGTGCTTCGTCGAGCGAGGCATCGATGCTCGGGTAGTTCACCGTGAGGCCGTCGCGCATGGCGATGACTTCGTCGGCGAGCTGGCGCGCAAGAGCGTCGGCCTGGGCCTGGTTGCCGTCTGTGTAGACCAGCACCTTGGTGCCCATCTCGGGCACGTCGCCCCAAGAGAAGCCGTGCGTGAGCGAGACCGACAGCACGCCGTTCTTGCCCTCGAGCGACTGCATGCGCTCGACGAAGCCGCGCGCCGGCTGGCGCGAGGTGTGGACCGTGACGATCATGTCGCAGTCGACCACCGCGGCCACCGGCTTGACCTTGCCTTCGACCATGGCGGCGCAGATGTCCACCAGCTCCAGCCCGCGTTCGAGCACGTCGGTGTGCGGGTACTCCTTGAACGAGATCATCAGGTCGGAGTTCTTCACCATCGCGGGCGTGAGGTGGTTGTGCGGGTCGAGCTCCGCGCCGATCACCACGCCGGGCCCGACGATCTGCCGCACGCGCGCCAGCAGGTCACCTTCGCAGTCGTCGTAGCCGTCGGCCACCATCGCGCCATGCAGGCCGAGCAGCACCATGTCGACCGGCAGCACCGCGCGCAGGTCGGCCAGCAGTTCGTCGCGCAGCGTCTCGTAGGCGTGGCGCGTGGTGGTGCCGCTGGGCTGTGCGCCGGCCACCATGCCTTCGAAGAGCGTCCAGCCCTTGTCGGCGCCGCGCATGCGTGCGGCCCACAGCGGGCCCGAGAACAGCGTCATCGCTTCGGGGTGCTTGCCGGCGGGGAAGTAGCCGCGGTCCTTGAAGGAGGCGAGGCCGGTCGGCATCGGGCCGAAGGTGTTGGTTTCGGTGGCGAGGGAGGCACTGAAAACGCGCATGGTGATGTCTCGTGGAGTGGGATGTTTTTCTGTGTGTGGCTGCGCTCAGGCCGTGGCTGTGCGCAGCCGCTGCGGGCCCAGCATCTCGGCCGTAAGCCCGAAGGAGGCGATGCGCTCGGGCAGCGGCAGTCCACGTGCCAGCGCGGCGCAGGCCTCGCCCATGGCCGCCGAGGTCTGGATGCCGTAGCCGCCTTGCGCCGCCACCCAGAAGAAGCCGGGCACGCCGGGCTCGAAGCCGCCTACGAGGTCGCCGTCGGCCACGAAGGAGCGCAGGCCGGCCCAGGTGCGCGTGGGGCGGCGGATGGCGAGCGTGGTCGCTTCCTCGATGCGGTGCATGGCGATGGCGATGTCCATCTCCTCGGGCTGTATGTCCTGCGGCTCGACCGGGTCGGCATTGGCCGGCGAGCCGAGCAGCATGCCGGCGTCGGGCTTGATGTACCAGCCCTCGTCTGCGCCGAACACCATGGGCCAGTGCGCGACGCTCTGGCCTTCGGGCGGCGCGAAGATGAAGGCCGAGCGCCGGCGCGGCTCGATGCCCAGCGGAGGCACGCCCGCCATGCGTGCGACGGTGTCGACCCATGCGCCCGCCGCGTTGAGCACCACGGGCGCCTCGTACACGGCGCCGCCGGCCTCCACGCGCCAGCGCTCGCCCACGCGTTCGATGGCCGTCACGCCGGCATCGCACACCAGCTTGCCGCCGGCGCGCCGCATGCCGCGCAGGTAGCCCTGGTGGATGGCGTGCACGTCCATGTCGGACGCATCGGGTTCGTATACCGCGCCCATCACCTGCTCGGGGCGCAGCGCCGGCACCATCTCGCGGGCCTGCTCGCCGCTCAGGCGCGAGGCGCCGGTGTCCATGGCGCGCAGCACCTCCCAGTGGGCTTCGAGCTCGGCCATGTGATCGGCACTCGCGACCATCATCGCGCCGCGCGGCGTGAGCAGCGGGTGCTCCGAGAAGCCTTCGGGCGGATGTTCGAGGAAGGCGCGGCTCGCCATGGTGAGGGCGCGCACCTGCGGCGTGCCGTAGCTTTCCATGAAGAGGGCGGCGGAGCGGCCGGTGGAGTGGTAGCCCGGCTGCGACTCGCGTTCGAGAAGGATCACGCTGGCATGCGGTGCGAGCCAATGGGCCACCGAAGCCCCGGCGATGCCGCCGCCGATCACGAGGAAATCTGCCACGACGGGCGTTGGGGTGCTGGAAGTCATCGGCAAAAAGTGTAGGTAGAAATTTGCGGATACGCAAATTGATTTGGTGGCACCAAGGGGAAACCATGGTGCACCGCTTCGGTGAAATTTGCGTCAACGCAATTTGCGTATACGCAACTTCCGCGCCCGCGTCACGCGGGTTGGCATGGATGGCGCACTGCCCGGCTGGCAGAATCCACTTGCATCACAAGAGAAAGCCAAGCGTGAATCCACACACAGGGACCAGGACGGCAACGAAGCCGAAGGACGAGCCGCCCACGCTGGACCGCACCACTTTCGGTCATCGCCTGCGCAGCGCGCGCAAGCGTTTCGGCTGGACGCTGGCACAGCTGGCCGAGCGCTCGGGCGTGTCGATCACCACCATCTCGCGCGCCGAGCGCGGGCAGCTCGCGTTGGGTTATGAAAACTTCACCGCGCTGGGCCGTGCGCTCGAGATGGACATGAACGCGATGTTCGCGGGCGCAGGCGTCAAGCCCGCGCAGCTCGACGGGCCGGTGGTCACGCGCGCAGGCAAGGGCGTGGTGTACCGGGGGCTGTCGATTGCCTACGAGTTCCTCGGCACCACGGCGGCGGGCAAGCAGATGAGCCCCATCGTCGGCACGGTGCATGCGCGGCGCATCCACGGGCCGGAAGACTTCGTGCGGCACGCGGGCGAAGAGTTCGCCTATGTGCTGTCGGGCGAGATCGAGGTGCACTTCGACAACGGCGAAGTGCTGCACATGGCGCGCGGCGATTCGCTGTACTTCGACAGCCGCCTCGGCCATGCGTACATCAGCGTGAGCCGGCAGCTCGCGCGGATCGTGGGCATGACCATTGGCGAGAGCCGGCACATGCAGTCCGCGCGCGAGGGAGAGGCGCGCAAGGCGCCGGTGCCGGCCAAGCCTGCGGCACCCAAGACCGTGAAGGCCAAGGCGCCAGCAAGCAGAAAGGGCGCCTAGCCCCTCAGGAGAAATACGCGGGGTAGTCCGTGCCGTCCAGGCCCGGCACTACCGCCTTCAGCGGGTCGTTGCCATTGCCCTGCAGCTGGTCCGCCGCATAGTCGGTAACGCAACCCGCCAGCAACTGCCGCGGGTCTTCGAGGATCACGCGCATGCGGGTGTTGAGCGCATGCCAGTCCTCCGGTCCGCCGATGGCGGGCATCTCGCTGACTTCGGTGGTGTCGGGCTGCAGCACCGGCCGGCCGCCGCGCCCGGGGGCGAAGCGCGGGTATCCCTCGTACATCATCGGCCCCAGGTCGCTCATGGCCCGCGTGGCCCACCAGAGCTTGCGCATCGGCGCCTCGTGGGCAGACACGGCCGGCAGGTCGACGGGGTAGGTGAAGGTGGGCGCCGGTGCATGCGGTGCGATGTACACGCGCTCCAGCGGCAGCGCATGGTGCGACGAGGCGAGGATCATCGAGCACACGGCGTTGGTGCTCCAGGTAACGCCCGCGGTGGGGCGGCCCTGCCTGCCCACGATCAGCACCATTGCGTTCGCCCAGTCGATGCGGTGGCGCTCGAACCATGCGATCACGCGGTGCCCGGTGTCCAGGCCGACAAGGAAGAAGGTGGCGATCATCACCTTGTTCATCGGCACGCTCGCGCCGATGGCATCGCCCGTGGCTTCGAGGTAGTGCGTGCGCAGGTCGGCGGCGGTGAGGGTCTCTGGGTGGGCGAGGGCACGCGCGATGTAGCGCTCTGTGACTTCGCAGGCGTAGTGCACCATGTTCGCGATGGCCGTCTCGCGGCCCCGATAGGCGGGCACCGCAATGTCGTCGCGCCAGAGCGCCACACTGTTCGCTTCGCGCGCGGCCACGGTGGCGGCGAGCAGGCGTTCGGTTTCGCTGCGCCACAGCGTGCCTTCGGGGTCGAGCTCGCGCAGTCGCACCAGCGAGGCCAGCGCTGGGCCGAGGTGCGACACCGCCGCCAGTTCCTTGAAGCCGCGCGTCGTGAGCCGGTAGCCCTCGACCTCGGGTGGCCTGCCCCTGCCGGGAAACAGGATGAAGTCGGCCGCCGTGGCAACGATCAGTGCCGCGTCGGGCGCGGCCTCGGCGGTGGCGTGCGTCATCTTCGTGCCGATGCTGTCGGCGCACGCGGTGTAGGTCTCGAAGAGGCGCAGGAATTCGGGGCTCTGGAAATTCGGGTTTGCCGTCATGGTGGCTCCTGTCTATGCGCCGAGCCGGTACACCTTGCTCGGCGTGCGAAAGCGGATGTCGGCGCCGAGGCTGTTGGTCACCACCAGGTAGGCGTGGCCGTTGACCTCGAAGGCGCAGGCGTCGGTGCCGCCGGAGGTCGGAAACTCCCGCTGCGGCACCAGCTTGCCGTCGGCGAAGCGGTAGCCGACCGAGGTCAGCGAGGTAACGGGCGCCTCGCGGCTGCCGAGCAGGAAGTTGATCTGAACCAGCTCGCCACCCTGCGCATCTTCGCGCCAGACGAACTCGCGCCCGCCGGGGCCGCTCAGCGTCTGGTGCGCGACGAAGCCGGTGCCGTTCCAGCGCAGAAGCACGGTGTCGTCGTGCAGGCAGGCGAAGGCCAGCCAGGCTTCGCCCTGTGCCTCGAAGAACTGGAAGGCGCGGCCGGTCTTGCCGTCGAGCAGCTGGAAGTCTTCGAAGCGCTTGCCGCTCCACAGCATGACGCGCGAGCGCGCCACGTGGTCGGCATAGGCCAGGAAGCGCTGCCCGCCAATCTCGAAGAACGCGAAGTTGTAGCCCCAGGTCGAGTCGATGACCTGGAACTCGGCGAAGCACTTGCCGTTCCATTCGTAGATGGCCGACTTCGACGGATTCCGGGCCTCGGTGCCTTCCATCGCCACGCCTTGTGCGAGCGCCAGAAAGTGGCGTTCGCCGATGGTGAAGTGCGTCCATTGCTTGGCCGCGAAAGTGGGCACGCGCTGGAACTCGGTGAACGCGCCGTCCTTCAGTTCGAAGATGACCGAGTCGACGTTGAGCTCGTACGGACCGGCGCCCGACTTCAGGCTGGCGGTGGCCAGGAAGGCGCGGCCGCCGATCTCGAAGAACTCCGCGTCTTCTCCACCTGGCACGGGCAGTCGCGTGTGCGGCACGAAGGTTTCGTCCTGCCAGCGGTACACCAGCGCATCGATATCGCTGTTGCCCACGGTGATCATCGCGGGCTGCCCCGGCACGTCGACTGCGAGCTGCGGCACCACGAGGTAGCGCGTGCCGCCGTGAATGAAGGTCTCCGCTGCGCGCGCGCCGGAGGTGTCGAGGTCCTGGATGTTTTTCATCACGGTCGTTCTTTCGTTCGGCATGCGCACCTTACTGCGGAATCGGCGCAAAGCCGAACAGCCGCGCCGGGTTGTCCACCAGGATGCGCTGGCGCGCCGGTGCGTCGGGCGCCCACGGCGCGAGCAGGTTCAGCAGCTCGCCGGTGTCGCGCGCGCCGTCGGGAATGTGCGGCCAGTCGCTGCCCCAGATGGTGCGCTCGGGCAGGGCGTCGACGATGGCGTGCGCCAGCGGGCGCAGCTTCTCGAAGTTGCCGTCCTTGGCCACGCGGTAGGGGCCGGAGAGCTTCATCCAGCCGCGCCCGTCGGCCAGCACCCGCAGCAGGCGGTCGAAGTCCTGCCGCGTGAGGCCGTCGCTCTCGAGCATGTAGCCCATGTGGTCGATGACGAAGTCGGCATCGATGTCGCCCAGGTACGGAATGAGGTCGCGCACCACCCAGCCCGGCGTGTAGAACTGCAGGTGCCAGCCCAGAGCCTTCGTCATGCGCACGCTGCGCTGGATGTACTGCACCAGCTCGGCGGTCGGCAGGCCCGAGCGCAGGAACAGGTCGAGTCGCAGCGCGCGCACGCCGCGGCGGTGCATGTCGTGCAGCGTCTCTTCGGTGACGCTGTCGGCCACCATGGCCACGCCGCGCGCGCGTTCGCCGGCGATCTCCAGGGCGTCGAGCATGCAACGGTTGTCGGTGCCGTAGAAGCTGGGCTGCACGATCACATAGCGCGCCAGGTCCAGCGACTCGCACATGGCGTCGAGCTTGGTGAGCGGGCCGTCGGGCAGTGTGTAGTGCGGCTGGTCGACGTGCGGGTAGCGGTCTTCGCTTTCGAACACGTGCACGTGCGAGTCGCAGGCGCCGGCAGGCACGGTGAAGGCGGGGCACGCCAGCGTTTCGGGCGCGCGCATGGGCGTGGAAGTGAGGATCTGGGAACTCATGATGTCGAAGGAAAAAAGATGAGAGGAAAAAATCGATGAAGGCTCATTCGAGCGAGATGCCGCCGGCGGCAATCAGCCGGCGGTTGCGCTCGAGTTCGGCGGCGACGGTGCGGCGCATCGTCTCGGCGTCGGGCGTGACCGGCGCGAAGCCCTGCGCCTCGAGTGCCTTGAGCGTCTCGGGCCGGGCCAGCACCTCGCGCAGCGCCGCAGTGGCACGCTGCCGCGCAGCCGCCGGCACGCCTGCCGGCAGCACGATTCCGACCCACGAGCGGTAGGTGTAGTTGCGCAGCGCGTCGATGCCGGTCTCCGCAAAGCTCGGCACCGCGGGCAGCGCAGCCCAGCGGGTCGATGCCGTGGCGGCGAGCGCCCGCGCGCGGCCGTTTGCCACGAAGGGCACGATGGGCGAGGTGACGTAAGCCATCATGTCGACCTCGCCTGCGATCAGCGCATTCATCGCCTGCGCCTCGCCCTTGTAGGGCACGTGCCGCGCCGTGATGCCGAGCGTGTGCAGCAACTCCTCGGTCTGCAGGTGCAGGCTGGTGCCGACACCGAAGGAGCCGTATGTCAGCGCGCCGGGGTGTGCTTTCGCATAGGCCACGAGCCCGGGCATGTCGGTCACGGGCAGGTCGGCGCGCACCGCCAGCACGCCGTCGTTGAAGGCGACGATGCCGAGCGGATCGAAGTCCTTGAGCGGGTCATAGCCCGCCGCCTTGTCGACCACCGGATTGACCGATGCGATGGAAGGCGAGACCGCAATCAGCGTGTGGCCGTCGCGTGCGGCCCGCAGAGCCGCCTGCACGCCGATCTTGCCGGCGGCCCCGCCCTTGTTCTCGACCACGACCGGTTCCCCCAGCACGGAAGACAGGCCCTGCGCCACGATGCGGGCGACGCGGTCGATGGGTCCACCCGGCGGCGTCGGCACGACGAGGGTCGTCGCTCCTTGTGCAACCTGGGCGAGCACAGGGCCGGGCAAGGCCAGCGTTCCGAGCAGCAGCGCGAGCACGGCGCCTGTGCGGCGCAGGACTGCTTCAGCGCACGACCGCATCGCCGCTCTCCACACCGACCGAACTCAACGCCTTCGCGACGCGCTCGTGCGCGGCGGCCAGCAGCATGTCGGTGTCGATGCCGGTCATGAGGAAAGGCGCTGCACCACGGTGTACCAGCTCGGCCGAGTAGGCCGCGTCGGCGATGCCGCCGATGGCGAGCGGCTTTCCCACGCGCAGGCAGGCGGCCAGCGCAGTCTCGTGCGCGGCGCGTACCAGCGGGTGCTTGAAGTCACCGGCCACGCCCAGCTCGGCGCTCAGGTCGTTGGTGCCGATGCCCACGATGTCGATGCCCGGCACCGCGGCGATGCGCTCGATGTTCTCGATGCCCAGCGGGCTTTCGATCAGCACCTTCAGCGCGGTGGCCCGGTTCATGGCGACGTTGAAATCCGCCGCGGCCATCTTGCGGTAGCCCACGTGCGGCAGCGTGCCGATGGCCGAGCGGTGGCCCAGCGGCGGAAAGCGGCAGGCGGCCACGAGGTCTTCGGCCTGTGCCACGGTCTCGATGCGCGGCGCGATGATGCCGCCCGCGCCGCCGTCGAGCAGCCGGCCGATCACGCCGTACTCGCGCTCCGGCACACGCACGAAGGGCATGAGGCCGATGTCCATTGCGGCGGCACAGATCTGCACGGCCGCGTCGATGGCGATGCTGCTGTGCTCCAGGTCCACCCAGATCGCGTGGTGGCCGCTGGCCTTGGCGATGCGTGCCATGTCGGGCGTGCGCGAAGCGCGGATGCCCAGTGCCGCCACCGGCAGGCGCTGGCGCAGGCGGCTCACGACGAGGTTGGTCGATGCGGCGTCGGCGGACGCCGTTGCGCTGTCTTGCACCATGCGGGTTCTTCCTTTGTCTCTGTGGTTGTAAAGGTGTGAAGGGATGCTAGAGAATGGGCGTCATATCCGGAAATACCGGATTCGGATTGCATTCGATACGCTGGAGATATCGTGGAACTTCGACACCTGCGCTACTTCGTTGCCGTGGCGGAAGAACTCAACTTCACCCGCGCCGCGGAACGCCTCTACATGGCACAGCCGCCCCTGAGCACGCAGATTCGGGGGCTCGAAGAAGAGCTGGGGGTGCAGCTTTTCGAGCGCGACAAGCGCCGCGTGTATCTCACGCAGGCCGGGCGGCACTTTCTCGACCGGGCGCGCACCATCCTTGCCTCGGTGCAGAGCGCGAAAGACGAAGTGCAGAGCGCCGCAGCGGGCGAGGTCGGCAAGCTCAACGTGGGCTTCACCGCTTCGTCGATGCTCACGACGGCGCTGCCATCGGGCATTCGCCAGTACCGCGCGAGCTTTCCGGCGGTCGAGCTGCAGTTGCGGGAAATGGCGTCGATGCATCAGCTCGACGCCATCAATGCCCGCGAGCTAGACCTTGGCGTGCTGCGCAAGCCCAACGTGAGCATTCCGGTGGGCGTGACCATCGAGGAGTGGTACTCGGCGCCGCTGGTCGCGGCGATGCCGCAGCAGCACGTGCTCACGCGTGGCAAGGGCATCCACATCCGCGAACTGAAGGACGTGCCGCTGATCGTCTATCCGCGCGACGCGGGCATCGGCCTGTACTGGAAGGTGCAAGAGCTGTGCGCCAAGGCGGGCTTCCGCCCGGCGGTGATGCACGAGACGCGGGAGGCCTCGACCATGGTCGGGCTGGTGGCTGCGGGCTTCGGCGTGGCCATCGTGCCGGCCGACACGCAGTGCATCCAGCTCGAAGGGGTGCTGTACAGCCGCATCCTCGACAAGGACGCGGTGTCGAGCCTGTATCTGGGCTACCGCGATGCAGACGCCAATCCGCACCTCGACAGCCTGTTGCGGCTGTTGCGCGGCACGCAGGTCGCGTCGAGCCGCAAGCGCTGATGACGATCTGTCAGCCGCGCGGCTTGCGGTACGCGATCCAGCCCAGGGCCGCCGCCGCGATGAAGGCCGGGATCGCGGCGAGCAAGAACAGCTGCCCCCACGGCAACTTCGCACCCACCAGAAGGCCGCCGACCAGCGGCCCCACGATGGAGCCGATGCGGCCGACGGACATCGACAGCCCCACCCCGGTCGCGCGCACGCTCGCCGGGTAGTAGTGCACGCACAACGCGGGGATGTTCATCTGTCCGCCGATCACCAGTAGGCCGATGGCGAACACCAGGCAGAAGGAGGCGACCTCGCTGCCGACGATGTGAAAGCCGAAGAAAGGCACGAGCGCTGCACCCAGCGCCAGGCACAGCGCCACCGGTCCGAAGGGGCTGCGCCGCGCCACCGCGAAGGACATGGCGAAAGCCCCGGCCACGCCGCCCACGTTGAGCATCACGCCGGCGAGCGCGGAGCGCTGCGGGCTCATGCCGTTCATGGCGAGCACGCTGGGCGTCCAGCTCAGCAGGAAGTAGCTGACCAGCAGGATCATGAAGGCGGCGGTGGCGATCAGCACCGTGCCGGGGCCGCGTCCTTCGGCGACGAGTTCGGCCAGTGGGCGCCTGGCATGGGCGGGGCTTGCGTCCGCTGCCGTGGTGCTCGTGCGTCCCGACTCGGATATTGCGAACACCAGCGGCAGCAGCGCCAGCGCCAGTGTGCCGCCGCCGATGAAGATGCCGCGCCAGCCCACCGACTGCATCAGCGCTGCCGTGATGGCGCCCCCGGCCACGGCCCCGATGGGAAAGCCCAGGAACATGCGCGAGACCGTCGCGCTGCGTTGGTCTGGATGCGCATGCTCGGCCGCCAGCGCCGAGATGGTGGGAATCGCGCCGCCGAGGCCGATTCCCGAGAGAAAGCGCCACAGCATCAGCTGCTCCGGGCTGGCCGATGTCGCGCTCAGCAGGATGAAGCCGCCTGCCACCAGGATCGAAGCAAGCAGCAGCCGGCGCCTGCCGAAGCGGTCGGCCGCCGCACCCACGGTGAGTGCGCCCACCACAGCGCCCGCGAAGCTCACGGCGAACACCTTGCCGAAGGCGCCGGGCGGCATGCCCCATTCCCTGGAGATGAGCGGTGCGACGAAGGACAGCATCAGCGTGTCGTAGCCGTCGATCAATGCGATCAGGAAGCAGACGACGATCGAGAAGCGGCTGGCGTAGGGGAGGGCGCGTGGCGGGCGGCTGGCCCCGGCGAGTGGAAGCGATGACATGTTTTTGTCTCCTGATGGATGCAGCTGCTCTTTGGCGCTGATGCGGCCGATGCTAGGAGCCGCCATGCATATCCACAAATACATTTTCCGGAATGCATTGCGGTAGCTTTTGCGTATGGAGCCCTGCGGCGGACCAGTCGGGCAAACCCTGTCGTTGCCGTGTCTCCGATTTGCTCGCCCGGCACGAGCGCGTGGCTATGCTGTGTGCCGTCATTCACTCCCGAGAAAAACACCATGTCCTTGCGTTTGTCCTCCTTCCCGCTTCGCTCCATGGCCCTGGCCTGCGGCCTCGCACTCGGCGCTGTCGCCGGCGCGCACGCCGCGCCCGATGCGAAGCTGCTCGCCGCCGCCGAGAAGGCGCAGCCCGCGGTGATCGACAACCTCAAGGAGATGGTGCTGATCGAATCGGGCAGCCTCAACGTCGACGGCCTGCTCAAGATGGCCGACGTGGTGGAAGGGCGCCTGAAGGCCGCCGGCTTCAAGACCGAGCGCCGCAAGGCCACGGCCGGCGCGGGCGCCGACCTCGTGATCGGCACGATCAAGGGCACGGGCAAGCGCAAGATCATGCTGCAGGGCCATATGGACACGGTGTATGCGCCGGGCATCCTGAGCAGCCAGCCCTACAAGGTCGACGGCAACCGCATCTACGGCCCCGGCATAGCCGACGACAAGGGCGGCCTGGCCGTGATGATGGCCTCGCTCAAGATCCTGGCCGATGCCGGCTGGCGCGACTACGACACGCTCACTGTGGTGATGAACCCCGACGAGGAAGTGGGCTCGGTCGGCTCCGGCGAGCTGATCGCCACGATGGCCGACCAGCACGACACGGTGCTGTCGTTCGAGCCGACGGTGGCGAAGTCGGTGGTCAAGGGCGAGTCGCTGCTGCTGGGCGCGGCCGGCATCGCGCAGGCCACGATGGAAGTGAAAGGCCGCGCGGCACACGCCGGCGCGGCGCCCGAACTGGGCCGCAACGCGCTGTACGAGCTGTCGTACCAGATGCTGCAGACCAAGGATCTCGCCAAGGACATCCCCGGCGTTACGCTCAACTGGACCGTGGCGCGCGCCACGGGCCCGATCAACCAGATCACCGAGAAGGCGCAGGCGCTGGGCGACATCCGCATCACGCAGCCCGGCGCCGAGAAGAAGCTCAACGAGGCGCTGCAGGCGAAGATCGCGGCCGGCAAGCTGATTCCCGACACCGAGACCACGGTGAAGGTGGAAGTGGGCCGCCCGGCCTTCATCGCGGGCGACAAGGGCCGCGCGCTGGCCGAGAAGGCGCAGGCCATCTACAAGGAAATCGATCGCGACCTCGCGCTGACGCCGATGACCGGCGGCGGCACCGACGCGGGCTATGCGGGTCGTTCGGGCAAGGCGACGGTGGTCGAGAGCTTCGGTCTCGCGGGCTTCGGCTACCACGCGCGCGACGAGTACATCGAAGTCGACTCGATCGTGCCGCGCCTCTACCTCGTCACGCGGCTGCTGACCGAGATCGGCAAGAACTGATAGACGCCGCCTGGCGGCGCAGGCGCGCTACTGCTGTTGCTGTCCGGGCTCGCCGGGCCGTCCCGGTGGGCGCCGCGCCGCGACTGCAGCCGCGGCGGCCGCGCGCTGTTGCTGCTGCTGGGCCTGCTGTTGTTGGTGCTGCTGCTGTTGCTGCTGGCGCTGGATCTGCTGTTGTTGCTGCTGCGCCTGTTGCTGGGCACGGGCCTGCTGCTGCTGCATCTGCTGCTGACGTTGCTGCTGTTGCTGCTGCTGTTGCTGCATCGCCTGTTGCTGTTGAGCGCGCGCGGCTTGCTGCTGTGCCTGTTGTTGCGCCTGCTGCTGGCGGCGTAGCTGCTCCTGCTGGGCTTGCTGCTGCTGCCGGGCCTGGTTCTGGGCCTGCTGCTGTTGCGCTTGTTGGCGCTGGACCTGCTGTTGCTGTTGTTGGGCCTGCTGTTGCGCGCGGGCCTGTTGCTGCGCCTGCTGTTGCTGCTGCATCTGCTGGCGGCGCGACTGCTCTTGCTGGGCCTGTTGCTGGCGCTGTTGTTGCTGGCGTTGCTGTTCCTGCACCGCCTGTTGCTGTTGGCGCTGCTGTTGCTGCGCCTGCTGTTGTTGTTGCGCTGGTTGGGCTTGCTGGCGGCGCGCAGGGTCTTGCTGCTGCTGGAGCCGGGCCTGGCGTGCCTGCTGCTGTTGCTCGCGCGCTTGCTGTTGTTGCTGTTGTGCCTGCAACTGCTGGGTCTGCTGCTGCGAACGTTGCTGGGCTTGTTGCTGCGCCTGCTGTTGATGCATCAGGGCTTGCTGCTGGCGGACTTGTTGTTGCTGCTGTTGTTGCGCAAGCGCCGCCTGCTGCTGTTGCTGCTGGCGTTGTTGTTGCTGCTGCGCGAACAGTGCCTGCTGCTGTTGCGCAGGGCCCGGGCCGGCCGCGAAGTTGGGTGGCGGTGCCCCCGGCGGCAGCGCGCCGCGCGGTCCGCCATTGTTGTTGTAGACATTGCGCACGTTGTTGTTGACCACCGTGGTCGAGCGCGAGATGTAGGTGCTGTTGTTGTAGACCACGGCCGGCCGGGCGAAGGCTGGCTGCACGGCGAGGCCACGATCGCGGTCACGCCCGCGCGGCGCGCCCCAGTTCATGTTCCACGAGTGCCAGCCCCAGTCGTGCCGCTCCAGCGCGGCGCCCACGATCACGCCGGCTCCGAACGCGAGCGCACCCGCAGCCGCCACCTGGCCGCCGCTGTAGCCCCGCGACACCACCTCGACCGGCGGTGCATAGGCATAGCCGGGATAGATCGGCTGCGGATCGCCGTAGATGACCTGCGGGTCATAGGCCGGCACGTACACCACGTCAGGCTGCACGGGCTCGATGGTGATGTACTGCGGCGGCGGCTCGATTACCGCGGGGCCTGCGTACATGGGCTGCATGTCCGGCGAGGGCGCGTAGTTCTGCGGCGGCGCGGCGCTGGCCACGCGCAGCTTGTCGTTGTTCTTGAGGCGGCCCGCCTTCGATGCGCGCTGGCGCATGACCTGGATCGCGTTCATCACATCGGCCGGGTCGTTGTAGTAGGCCTGCCCGAGCGCCTCGGTCCACGGGATGTTGCCGGCCATCTGGTCGATGACGGGGCGGAATGCGGTGAGCGACTTCACGCTCGGGTCCCAGGGCTGCTGGTTGGCTGCATCGGACAGCGGGCCGGCCTTGAGGTTGCGGTTCTGCGCAAGCCATTCGTGCGCGGCGGTGATCTGCTCGGGGTAGGTGGCACCGGCCAGGATCTGGGCCACCAGCTTGTCGGGGTAGAGCGCGATGGGCGCGACCATCTGGTAGAGCTGCTCGGCGGCGGGCGGCGTGTAGGCAGCCTGCACCGGGGCTGCGGCAGGGGCCGGTGTTTGCGGCACCGAGGGCGCGGGCATGGTGGTTGCCGGGTCGGTGGCGGCGGCAGTGGGCGCGGCAGCTGGCGTACTGGGGGTCTTGTCGCAGCCTGCGAGGACGAGGGCGCCGATGCACAGCGAGATCGTCAGCAGTCGCGGAGCGAGGGGGAGATTTTTTGTCATCTGGAGTTCCATGAGGACGCCGGCGTCGTGCCCGGAACTCTTTCAACGGTGCGCGGCAGCAGGCGATGACAAAGCCTGCGCCGTGGATGCAACGGTCTGTGTCGGTGGTGCGCCGTCAAACCTGTCGGCGCAGAACCACACGGCAGGGAGGCCGCTGCCTCCCGCGCTGCTGCGTTGCTGCTACTTGGCGCCGCCCGTGTACTTGGTGACGCTGGCGGCGCTCACGTGGTAGCCGCTCACGCCCATCATCGAGTCGTTGCGCAGGGTCTGCAGCTTGCCGGTGACCCACACGGTGTCCATGGCGCGGAACTTGGCGCCCTTCTGCGGCACCACGTGCAGGATCTGGTTGGCGGGCGGCGGCGGCGTGTGGATGCAGGCGCCGAAGTAGGGCACCAGCAGGAACTCGGTGACCTCGCCCTTGGCCTCTTCGAGCGGCACGATAAAGCCCGGAATCTTGACTTCGGTGCCGTTCATCGCGGGGTTGGTCGGCGCGTTGTTCGACACCTCCTGCATCTTCATGAGCAGCTCGTTGGCGCGCGGGTCGCCATCGTCGAGTGCGCTCAGGTCCATGCCCTTGAACTCCTTGGCCGGGTCCCAGTCCTTGGGCACCAGTTCTTCCCAGGTGATCTGGCGAGGCTGGCCCGGTGCGGCCTTGGCGGCTGCGGGTGCCGCGGCCTTGCCACCCAATGGGTTGTTGGCGGTGGTGTCCTTGGGCGCGGGCTCGGCGGCCCAGGCGGCGGCCGTGAGGCCGGCACCGGCGATCAGCATTGAAAGCCGGATGAAAGCTTTGCTCTTGGACGTCGTGTGTGCAATGGGCATGGTTCAAATCCTCGGTGAGAGGCCGTCGGCAAGGGAGAGTCGGTAGGCGCGGATGCCAGGCAAGAGGCTTGCCAGCCATCCAGCGACCAGCAGGCTTGCCATGAGCAACCATTCGTTCAGTGTAGGTTCTGAAAGGCTCAATGTCAGCCCGAACTGTGCCTGCAGCCATGGCGAGAGCAGGGCGATGCCGAGCACCGCCATCACCACGCCGAAGGCCACGCCCAGCACGGTGACCATCGCGCCTTCGAGTGCGAGCAGCGCCAGCACGTGGCGCAGGCCCGCGCCCACGGCGCGCAGCACGGCGAGTTCGCGGCGGCGTTCGTTGAGGCCGGCCATCACCACAGACACCAGCCCCGCAAGGCTTACCAGCGCGACCAGCGCCGACATCAGCAGCAGCGCGTTCTCGCCGATGCCGATCACGCTCCACAGTTCGTCGAGCGCCACGCCGGGCAGGATGGCCATCAGCGGCTCGCCGGTGTAGGTCGAGATCCAGCGCTGCACGCCGAACACGGCGGCGCGGTTCTTCAGGCCCACCAGCGCGGCTGTCACGTTCTTGGGCGTGAGGTCGAACTTGCGCACCTGCTCGGCCGGAATGTGCACGCCCGGCATCGGCGCGCCGCCCACCCATTCGAGGTGGATGGCTTCCATGGCCGCGAGGCCGATGTGCACCGTGCGGTCGACCGGCGTGCCGGTGCGCGCGAGCACGCCGACCACGGTGAAAGGCTTGTCCGCATGCTCGGCCACGTTGAGCTCGCCGCTGCCGTGCGCGAGCGTGATCTTCTGGCCCACGTGGTAGCCGAGCTTGTCGGCCACTTCGGCGCCAACTACAGCATCGAACAGTTCGCTGAAGGGCTTGCCCTCGCGCAGCTTCAGCGTCTGTTTGTCGCCGTAGCGGAAGTGCGTGAAGTAGTCGGTGGAAGTGGCCAGCACTGCGAAGCCGCGATGCGAATCGCCGAGCGACAGCGGCACCACCCAGTCGACGCCCGGGTGCTCCGACAGCGCCTGCACGCTCTTCCACGAGATGTTGTTGGTGGCCGCGCCGATGCGGAACACCGAGTACAGCAGCAGCTGCGTGGAGCCGGTGCGCGCGCCCACGATCAGGTCGGTGCCCGAGACGGAGGATGCGAAGTTCTCGCGCAGCTCGGTGCGGATGCGTTCGACACCCAGAAGAAGAAAGGTCGACAGCGCGATCGAGAACACCGTGAGTGCCAGCGTGAAGCGGCGGTTCCAGGCGCTGCGCCAGGCAATCGAGAAAAGTGCTTTCATGCGTCCACCGCCATTGCGCTGGTGGCGGCGCGGTTGATCTCGGGCAGCAGCACGTGTCGCACAAAGCGCTGCGCGATGCGCTGGTCATGGCTCACGAACACGAGCGCGCTGTGGTTCTCGGCGCAGGCTGTCAGCAACACGTCGAGAAAGGCTTCGCGCCGGTCTTCGTCGAGTGCCGAAGTGGGCTCGTCGGCAATCACTACTTCGGGCTGGCCAATGAGCGCTCGTGCAGCGGCCACGCGCTGCTGCTGGCCGACCGACAACTGCAGCGCCTGGCGCTTCCACAGGTTGCGGTCGAGGCCCATCTGGTGAAGCAGGTGCTCGGCTTCGTCGCGCGAGCTGCCGTTGCGTGCGGCATTTGCTTCGCGCCGCTGCGAGAAGCGGCAGGGCAGCAGTACGTTGTCGATCACGCTCAGGTACGGCAGCAGGTTGAACTGCTGGAAGATGTAGCCCACGTGCGCCACGCGGCTGCGGTCGCGCGCTGCGCCCGAGAGCTTGGACCAGTCGTGTCCCAGCAGCGTGACGCGGCCTTCGTCTGCCACCAGCACGCCGGCCAGCAATGACAGCAGCGTGCTCTTGCCACAGCCGCTCGGGCCATGCAGGAACACCGATTCACCTGCGGTGATACGAAAGGCCTCGATGTCGATGCACGGCGTTTTCACGCCGGGCCATGCGAAGCGCAGCGCTTCGGCGGCGAGCACGACGCGCAAGGGCGACGACTCTGCCTCGGGATGGGTACTCACAGCGTTACTTGCCCCAGCTGAGCCGGGCGGGCTGGCTTGCCTGCGCGCCGGCCGGGCGCTTGAGCTGGCGCTTGAACTGGCCTTGCGCCGTGGCAATCTGCGAGTCGATCTGGCGCAGGCCCTTGAACACGCTGAACAGGTTCAGGTCGATGAACTTCGCGGCGGCCGCGTTGGTGCAATTGAAGGAGAAGGTGGCGTCGAGGTCGGCATGGCCGACGGGCTCGCTCGGATCGGGGTTGCCCAGGCCCAGTGCGCCGGAGCGCAGGTCGACCGGGCCGAGCTTGCAGTTGGCGGCGGGATCGACGATGAAGAGCTTGTCGGCCGCGCGCAGCTGCGCAACTGCTTCCTCGACGAGCTTCTTCTCGGCGTCGGTCTTGGGTGCGCGTTCGAAGCCGACGATGTTGTCGAGCGGTGACTCCATGTCGATCACCACCGTGGGGCCGTCGACGGCCACGTCGAGCTTGAGCTGGCCGTGCACGTGGGCGTGCTGCTGCTGGGCCTGTGCGGTGAGGAACGGGGCGGCCGCGAGGAGGGCGGCGGCGATGGCGAGGCCGGTGGTGCGGCCAAGGCTTCGGGAACGTCGATTCGTCGTCGTCAATGTCATGGTTCAGCGCCTTGCCGGGTCGGCAGCCCCGGCGTGTTGCTCCATTCGCTCCAGCTGCCGGCATAGAGCGCGGTCGTCCCGAATCCCGCGATCTGCATGGCGAGCAGATTCGGCACGGCGCTCACGCCGCTGCCGCACTGGTGGACGACTGTCGCCGCATCGCGTCCCGCGAGCAGCGCTTCGAACTCGGCACGCAATTGCGATGCCGGCTTGAATTTGCCGTCGGGGCCGAGGTTGTCGGCGAAAGGCCGGTTGAGGGCCCCGGGGATGTGACCGGCAATCGGGTCCAGAGGTTCCACCTCGCCGCGGTAACGTGCACCGGCGCGTGCGTCGATCAGGTTCTGGTCAGGCTGGCCGAGCCGGCGCACCACGGTGTCGGTGGTGACGAGCTTCGCAATCGGCTCGCCCATGACGAAGTTCGACTGGAAGCGCGCGGGCTCCTCGCTGCTCGTGACTTCGCCGCCCGAGGCCTGCCAGGCCTGCAGGCCGCCGTCGAGCACGGCCACTGCGTCGTGGCCCATCCACTTGAGCATCCACCACAGGCGGCCGCAGTAATTGGCGCCGTTGCGGTCGTACACCACGGCCTGCATGCCGTTGGCGAAGCCGATGCTCGAGAGCCAGGCCGCGAACTTCTCGCGGCTGGGCAGCGGATGGCGTCCACCCGAGGCGGGCAGGCCGTCTTCCTGCGCCACGACCACCTCGCCGTGCGCGCCGGGGGCGCCGTGCTTCGCGCTGAGGTCGGTGTCGAGGTTTGCGTACAGCGCGCCCGGAATGCGCGCGGCCGCGTATTGCTGCGCGCCGCTCTCGGGCTTCATGAGGTCGAAGGTGCAGTCGAACACCATGAGAGGCGTGTCCGTCGATTGCAGCTTGCGGAGTTGTTCGACGCTGATGAGGGTGGTGTACATGGTGTGTGTCCTTCTCTGGTCAGGTCAATGCAGAAAGAGTCAATGTTCCTCGGCCGGCGCCTTGGGCACCGCCCGTTGTCGCAACACGGTTGCAGCAATGCCGCTGGCGATGATAAGGGCCATGCCCGCCCAGCCGGTGGCATCGATACGGTCGTTGAACAGCACCACGCTGTAGAACGCCGCGAAGACGATGCCCGAATACTGCAGGTTGGCCACCACCAGTGTGCCGGCCTGGGTCTTGGCGGTGGCGTAGGCGCGGGTCATGCAGAGTTGTCCGAGGGCGGCCAGCAATCCGATGGGCAGCAGCCACAGCGCATGCTGCCAGGTCCAGGCGCCACCGCCCGAAAACCCGGTGGCCGCCGTGGCGAAGGCTCCGGCCACTGCCGAGCCGACCGCGAAATAGAACACCGTGCGCAGCTCGGGTTCGCCGATGCGCGACAGCGCCATCACCTGCATGTAGGCAAACGCGGCCGTCAGGCCCGACAGCAAACCCAGCATGCCCGCGAAGCCCTCGCTGCCGTTGACGCTGGGCTTGAGCATCAGCACCACGCCCACGAAGCCGGCGAGCACGGTCAGCACCAGCGTGCCCTGCAGCGGCGGGCGCTCCACGCGGCCGTCGCGCCCGGGCACCGGCACCCAGGCCAGCAGCGAGCCGCCGACCAGGAAGGCTGCGACCCACACGCTGCTCATGTAGTTGAGGGTGACGGCCGTGGCCAGCGGCAGGTGGGCGATGGCATAGAACCAGGCGCCCAGCGACAGCACGCCGATGGTGCTGCGCCAGGCGTGCATGCCGGGGTATCGGGTGGCCAGCGAGACGCCGCGATTGCGGGCCAGCAGCCAGAGAAACACGATGCCGATGAGGCCGCGGCCCAGGACCATCTCACCGCTGTTGAACCACTCCGAGGCGACTTTCACGACCACGCTCATCGTGGCGAACAAAAAGGCCCCCAGCACCATCCACAGCGCTTGCATCGTTTCGACTCTAAGGTAAGGAAAAAGAGTGCCCCGCCGAGTGCGGGGCGGGCCGGTCTCAGGCTGGTTTCTGCATCGCGGCCTTGTACCACTCGTGGAACTGCTGCATGCCGTCTTCCATCGGGCTCTGGTAGGGGCCGGTCTCGTTGTCGCCGCGCAGCATCAGCGCGCGGCGTCCGGCGTCCATGCGCTCGGCGATCTCGTCGTCTTCCACGCAGGTTTCCATGTAGGCAGCCTGCTGGGCTTCGACGAACTCGCGCTCGAAGGCGACGATTTCCTCGGGGTAGAAGAACTCGACCATGTTGAGCGTCTTCGTCGGGCTCACGGGGTGCAGGGTCGACACCGTGAGCACGTGCGGATACCACTCGACCATCACGTGCGGGTAGTAGGTGAGCCAGATGGCGCCGTACTTCGGCGGCTTGCCGTCGCGGTACTTGAGCAGCTGCTCCTGCCACTTCTGGTAGACCGGGCTGCCTGCGCGGCCCAGGCGGTTGGCCACGCCCACCGTCTGCACCGAGTAGCGGGGCTTGAACTCCCAGCGCAGGTCATCGCAGGTGACGAAGCTGCCCAGGCCCGGGTGGAACGGGCCGACGTGGTAGTCCTCGAGGTAGACCTCGATGAAGGTCTTCCAGTTGTAGTTGCACTCGTGCAGCTCGACGCGGTCGAGCGCGTAGCCGCTGAAATCCAGGTCGGCCTGCGGGCCGAGGCCGGCCATGTCGGCCGCCACGTCGGGGCCGGAGCCGTCTGCGTTCTTCTCGAAAAGAAGGCCGTTCCACTCGGTGAGCGGGTAGTTGTGCAGGTTCAGGCAGGGGTCCTGCTCGAAATGCGGGGCGCCGATCAGCGTGCCGGTGGTGCGCGAATCGCTCGCGGCGTAGGTCCAGCGGTGCAGCGGGCACACGATGTTGCCGCCGGCCTGGTTGTCGAGCTGGCCCCGGCCCTGGAGGATCAGTGCCTGGCGGTGGCGGCAGACGTTGGAAATCAGCTCTACGCCCTTGGGCGTATGGACCAGCGCCCGGCCCTGATGCTCCTGCGGCAGGGTGTGGAAGTCGCCCATTTCGGGTACGGCCAGGCGATGGCCGACATAGCGGGGCCCTCGCGCGAAAAGGTTTTGCATTTCGCGGGCGTAGAGCGCCTCATCGAAATACGCGGAAACTGGAAGTTGGCTCGCGGCCTGCTGCAGTTGAAGACTTAAATCAGACATGGAGGACCTGACCAAGCTCCCCACAGGGAGAAAAAGAGAAAAGAACGGAAGGCGCCGCCAGGAAGGGTCGGCGGCCCGAAGAATGTGTTGACGTCGTCAACGAGAGAAGTTCGCATTGTACCCGGGGGGCATTTTTGTGCCCCCGGCTTTTCACCCGGTCCGGCGGCGGTCGCCAGTTGTTTCGATCCCAGTCCTAAAATGCCCGATTTCACCCACGTTTCGCTTGCATGCCCAAGGTGCCCCCCCCTTCCTCGTCCAGCCCGGCGGCAACGCCCGATACGGGCCCGCTGCCTGCCAGTTACGAAGCCGGGCTCCAGGAACTGGAGCAACTGGTGGCGGAACTCGAATCGGGCCAGTTGCCCCTCGACCAGCTGCTAGTCAGCTACCAGCGCGGCGCGGCGCTGCTCGCCTTCTGCCGCGACAAGCTGCAGGCGGTCGAAGACCAGATCAAGGTGCTCGATTCGGGCAGCCTGAAGGTCTGGACGCCTGAATGAGCGCCGCCGCGCTGAATTCCAGCCATTGGGACGCCCGCACGCTAGCCGGCTGGAGCGACCCCCACCTGGCGAATGTTGAAGCGGCGCTGTCGCGCTGGGTCGGCGTCGACGCCCCCGTGCTGCTGGGCGACGCCATGCGCTATGCCGTGCTCGACGGCGGCAAGCGACTGCGGCCCCTGCTGGTGCTGGCCGCCAGCGAGGCCGTCGGCGGCAACCGGGCCGCTGCCCTGCGCGCGGCCTGCGCCACCGAACTGATTCACGCCTATTCGCTGGTGCACGACGACCTGCCGTGCATGGACAACGACGTCCTGCGCCGCGGCAAGCCCACCGTGCACGTGAAATTCGGCGAGGCCGATGCCCTGTTGGCTGGCGACGCGCTGCAGGCCCTGGCCTTCGAACTGCTCACGCCCGATGGCGACGAGATTCCCGCCTCCACCCAGGCCCTGCTGTGCCGCCTGCTCGCGCGCGCCGCGGGCAGCCAGGGCATGGCCGGCGGCCAGGCCATCGACCTGGCCAGCGTCGGCATTGCGCTCGACGAAACGCAGCTGCGCGAAATGCATCGCCTGAAGACCGGCGCGCTGCTTCAGGGCAGCGTCGAGATGGGCGCCGCCTGCGGTTCGGTCACTCCCGCGGCGCTGGCC
This sequence comes from Variovorax sp. F042, assembly GCF_057814215.1. Classification (NCBI taxonomy): domain Bacteria; kingdom Pseudomonadati; phylum Pseudomonadota; class Betaproteobacteria; order Burkholderiales; family Comamonadaceae; genus Variovorax; species Variovorax sp. F042. The sequence continues at coordinate 146,401 of NZ_JBVASX010000002.1, read as the reverse complement.
GCGCTGCGCGACTACGGCGCCGCCATCGGCCTCGCGTTCCAGGTGGTCGATGACATCCTCGACGTCACGGCCGACTCGCAGACCCTGGGCAAGACCGCCGGCAAGGACGCCGCGGCCGACAAGCCCACCTACGTGTCTCTGCTCGGCCTCGACGGCGCGCGCGCCCAGGCGCGCCAGCTGCTGGCCGATGCGCTCGCCGCCCTGGAGCGCAGCGGCCTGGCCGACACCGCCGCTTTGCGAGCGTTGGCCCACATGGTGGTCGACCGCGACCGCTGAGAGAAAAGAACAACCCCCACATGGCTCCGCTGCTTCCCACACTTCACGACCCCTCGCCGATCCGCAAATACGACCGGGCGCAACTGCGCCAGCTGTCCGACGAGGTGCGCGCCAGCGTGCTCGACAACGTCTCGCGCACCGGCGGCCACCTGAGCTCCAACCTCGGCACGGTCGAACTTACGGTCGCGCTGCACCACGTGTTCAACACGCCGCACGACCGGCTGGTGTGGGACGTGGGCCATCAGACCTACCCGCACAAGATCCTCACGGGCCGGCGCGAGCGCATGCCCACGCTGCGGCAGATCGGCGGCATCTCGGGCTTTCCGCAGCGCAGCGAGAGCGAGTACGACACCTTCGGCACTGCCCACTCGTCGACCAGCATCTCGGCCGCGCTCGGCATGGCCATGGCTGCCAAGCAGAAGGGCGAAGACCGCCACACCGTGGCCATCATCGGCGACGGCGCGCTCACGGCGGGCATGGCCTTCGAGGCGCTGAACAATGCGGGCGTGTGCGACTGCAAGCTGCTCGTGATCCTGAACGACAACGACATGTCGATCAGCCCGCCGGTGGGTGCGCTCAACCGCTACCTCGCGCAACTGATGAGCGGCAACTTCTACGCCGCCGCCAAGAACGTCGGCAAGAGCATGCTGCGCAACGCACCGCCGCTGTTCGAGCTGGCCAAGCGCCTGGAGCAGCATGCCAAGGGCATGGTCGTGCCGGCCACGCTGTTCGAGCAGTTCGGCTTCAACTACGTGGGCCCGATCGACGGCCACGACATCGACTCGCTGGTGCCCACGCTCGAGAACCTCAAGCACCTCGAAGGCCCGCAGTTCCTGCACGTGGTCACGAAGAAGGGGCAGGGCTACAAGCTGGCCGAGGCCGATCCGGTGGCCTATCACGGCCCCGGCAAGTTCGATCCGCAGGTGGGGCTGGTCAAGTCCGCCGCGGTGGCCAAGCAGACCTTCACGCAGGTATTCGGCCAGTGGCTGTGCGACACGGCCGCGCACGACGGCCGCCTCGTGGGCATCACGCCCGCGATGCGCGAAGGCTCGGGCCTCGTTGAATTCGAGAAGCGCTTTCCCGATCGCTACTACGACGTCGGCATTGCCGAGCAGCACGCCGTGACCTTCGCGGCCGGCCTGGCATGCGAGGGGCTGAAGCCGGTGGTCGCGATCTACTCGACCTTCCTGCAGCGCGCGTACGACCAGCTGATCCACGACGTGGCGATCCAGAACCTGCCGGTGGTGTTTGCGCTCGACCGCGCGGGCCTCGTGGGCGCAGACGGCGCCACGCATGCGGGCGCGTACGACATTCCGTTCCTGCGCTGCATTCCGAACATGAGCGTGGCCTGCCCGGCCGACGAGCGCGAGTGCCGCCAACTGCTGTCGAGTGCCTACGAGCAGAACCACCCGGTGGCCGTGCGCTATCCGCGCGGTTCCGGCGCAGGCGTCACGCCGCACCTCACGCTCGAATCACTGCCCTTCGGCAAGGGCGAGATTCGCTGCGAAGGCAAGCGCATTGCCATCCTCGCGTTCGGCACGCTGCTGTACCCTGCGCTCACCGCCGCCGAGTCGCTCGACGCCACGGTGGTCAACATGCGCTGGGCCAAGCCGCTCGACGTCGAGCTGCTGCTGAAGGTCGCAGGCACGCACGATGCCATCGTCACGCTGGAAGAGGGCGCCATCATGGGCGGCGCGGGCAGTGCGGTGCTCGAAGCACTGCAGGCTGCCAACGTGCAGAAGCCGGTGCTGCAACTCGGCTTGCCCGATCGCTTCATCGAACACGGCGATCCGGCCAAGCTGCTGGCGTCGATCGGACTGGATGCCATCGGCATCGAGGCATCGATCCGCGAGCGCTTCGTTTCGAGCGCAGGGTAAACCCCTGCCGGCGGCTGTAAGCGCGTTTTTACAATCGTCCGGACTTAGACAAAAGTCCCCAACGCGGTCACAAGCCGCGTTTTGTTTTTCCAAGAACTCGGAGAGCTATCAATGGATCGTCGTTCCCTCATCAAAAACGCCGGCATCGCGGGCGTTCTGGCTGCCGGCATCGCACCCGCGGTTCACGCCCAAGCCACCGTTCGCTGGCGCCTGGCGTCGAGTTTTCCCAAGTCGCTGGACACCATCTTCGGCACCGCCGAGGTGTTCTCGAAGAGCGTCAGCGACATGACGGGCGGCAAGTTCCAGATTTCCGTGCATGCCGGCGGCGAGCTGATGCCCGCATTCGGCGTGGTCGACGGCGTGCAGAACGCCTCGGTCGAAATGGCCCACACGGCGCCGTACTACTTCTACGGCAAGGACCCGACCTTCTGCCTGGGCTGCGCAGTGCCCTTCGGCATGAACACCCGCCAGCAGAACGCCTGGATGTACGAAGGCAACGGCCTGAAGCTGATGCGCGCGTTCTACGCCAAGTACAACATCATCAACCTGCCGGGCGGCAACACGGGCGCGCAGATGGGCGGCTGGTTCCGCAAGGAAATCAAGTCGGTCGCCGACCTGAAGGGCCTGAAGTTCCGCACCAACCCGTTCGCGGGCAAGGTGCTCGAGCCTTTCGGCGTGATCCCGCAATCGATTCCCGGTGCCGACCTGTACCCGGCGCTCGAAAAGGGCACGCTGGACGGTCTCGAATGGGTCGGCCCGTACGACGACCAGAAGCTGGGCTTCAACAAGATCGCGCCGTTCTACTACTACCCCGGCTGGTGGGAAGGCGGCCCCGAGCTCGACTTCTACATCAACACCAAGGCATGGGAAGGCCTGTCGGCCGAGTACAAGGCCATCGTCGAGGCGGCTGCCGCACACGCCAACATCACGATGACGGCCAAGTACGACTCCAAGAACCCGATCGCGCTGAAGCAGCTCGTGGGTTCGGGCACCAAGCTGCGTCCGTTCTCGCAGGACGTGATGAACGCGGCCTTCAAGTCGGCCCAGCAGATCTACTCGGACCTGAACAACACCAACCCCGAGTGGAAGAAGATCTACGGCGACTGGTCGAAATTCCTGGCCGACCAGAACGCCTGGTTCCGCTACACGGAAGGCACCTTCGACCGCTTCATGCAGCAGCAGAAGCTGTAAGCAGGCGCCTCGCGCGCTGCATGCAAAAAAGCCCCGCTGGAACCAGCGGGGCTTTTTTTATTTCGTCGACCCGGTATCGGGTTCGGGGGTATCCGGCTTCGGTGGAATGGAGCGCTTCGCCACCTGTTCGCCGAAGGCCACGAGCACGCTCGCATCGGCCGAGTGGAACCACGTCATGCCGCCGTAGCGCCGTCGCACCAGCAGCCGCGGCGCGATCACGCGTTCGAGCATGCGGATGTGCACGAGCTTGAGCTGCGCCACTTCCTGCGCGCTCACGCGCTTGTTCCAGAGCCAGGTCTGGATCAGCACGTCGCCTTCGAGCCGCGTGCGGCTGTAGACGATCCAGTAGCCGACCCACACCACGCACAGCGCCGCGATGCCGAACACCACGAGGGCGCTCGTGGACCACGCGGTGCTGCGCAGCGAGGGCAGGCTCCAGATCGCGAAGGCGAAGAGATCGACCACCAGCACCACCGCCAGCGTGCGCAGCAGCGCAGGGAAGGCGGGGCTTTCGAGCGAGGGGGTGCTGCCGCCGTCGTCGCTCACGGCTTGGTGGCTTCGCCGGAAGCCGGCGGCGTCGCCGGTGTTTCTTCCGGTGTCTTCTTCTCGTTGCCGAACGGGTCTTCCATGTTCACGCCGTTGCTGTCGGGCGCGGGCGGCGGCTCTGCGTCGGCAGGCATGTCGAGGTTGACCTTGTCGATGTCGACGACCTTTTCCTTCTCGAGGAACACGGTGACCGTCTGCGGGAAGAAGATCACGATGGCCACCAGCAGCAGCTGCATCAGCACCCACGGCACGGCGCCGAGGTAGATGTCGCGCGACTCCACCTTCTTGGGTAGCGCCCCGTTCTTGAAGAGGGTGTCCGCAATGCCTCGCAAGTAGAACAGCGCGAAGCCGAAGGGCGGGTGCATGAACGAGGTCTGCATGTTCACGCACAGCAGCACGCCGAACCACACCATGTCGATGCCCAGCTTGTGGGCCACGGGGCCCAGCAGCGGCAGGATGATGAACGCGATCTCGAAGAAGTCGAGGAAGAACGCGAGGAAGAACACAAAGATGTTCACCGCGATCAGGAAGCCCACCTGGCCGCCCGGCAGGCCCGAGAGCATGTGCTCGATCCACTTGGCGCCGTCGACGCCCTGGAACACCAGCGAGAACACGCGCGAGCCGATGAGGATGAACACCACCATCGCAGTGAGGCGCATGGTGCCTTCCATCGCGTCCTTCATCAGCTGCCAGTTCAGGCGGCGATGGATCAGCGCGAGGATGAGCGAGCCCACCGCGCCCATCGCACCGGCTTCGGTCGGCGTGGCGATGGCCTTGTCCATGAAGGGCAGGCCGCCCATCGAGCCGAGCACCGCGAAGATCAGGATGGCCGAGGGGATGATGCCGCGCAGGCACTTGCCCCACAGCGCCCAGCCGTTCAGCGTACGTGCGCTGGCCGGCAGGCCCGGCACGTAGTGCGGGCGCAGCCGCCCGACCATGAAGGTGTAGATCGCGAAGATGATGACCTGCAGGATCGACGGACCCCAGGCGCCCTTGTACATCTGGCCCACGTCGGTGCCGAGCTGGTCGGCCATGACGATCAGCACCAGCGAAGGCGGCACCAGCTGCGTGATGGTGCCCGACGCGGCGAGCACGCCGGTCGAATAGCGCATGTCGTAGCCGTAGCGCATCATGATCGGCAGCGAGATCATCGCCATTGCGATCACCTGGCCGGCCACCGTGCCGGTGATGGCGCCGAGGATGAAGCCCACGATGATCACCGAGTAGCCGAGGCCGCCGCGGATGGGACCGAAGAGCTGGCCCATCGAGTCGAGCATGTCCTCCGCCAATCCGCATTTCTCCAGTACGGCTCCCATCAACGTGAAGAACGGGATCGCGAGCAGCGTCTCGTTCGACAGGATGCCGAACACGTTCAGCGGCAGGTTGGCCATGAAGCCGGCCGGGAACCAGCCCATCTCGATGGCGAAGAAGCCGCAGATCAGGCCGAGGGCGGAGAGCGAGAACGCGACCGGGAAGCCGATCAGCATGATCACCACGAGCCCCGCGAACATGATCGGGGCGAAATTTTCCATGTGCATTTCTACTTATCCTGCGGTGCGGGAGAGGGCTAGGCCAGAAGGGGCGCGGGGATGCGAAAAGCGCCCGTCACTGCACCGGCTTCTCGTAGTGCGTGTCCATCTCGATCAGGCCGCGCAGGTAGGCAATGCGCTTGATGATTTCCGAAACGCCCTGCAGGAACATCGCGGCGAAGCCCACGGGCATCAGCAGCGCGGCGGGCCAGCGGATCAGGCCGCCGATGTTGCCGGACATCTCGCCCGTGACCCACATGTTCCAGAACATGGGCCAGGTGACGTAGGTGAAGAGGGCCATCACCGGCAGCAGGAAGAAGATCAGGCCGAACAGGTCGACGTACACCGGCCCATAGCCCTTGAGCTTGCCGTAGATGATGTCCACGCGCACATGCTCGTTGAAGCGGAGCACCACGGGCGCGCCGAGCATCACGGTGGCGGCGAACAGGTACCACTGGATTTCGAGGAACGCGTTGTTGCTGAAGTCGAAGCCGTAGCGGACGAGGGCGTTGGCCGCCGAGATGAGCGAGGCCGCCAGGACGGCGTAGCCGGCGATCTTGCCGAGTTTTTCGCTGATCCAGTCCATGCCGGTCGCGAATTTGAGGAATGCAGACAAGGGGGTGTCTCCCGCGAAGCCCAAGGTGAAACGCCGGCCCCTGGTGGGAGCTGCGCAAAGCCCGAGATGTTACCCCGTTGAACCTTTGTATCTACTTGGCATGAGGGGCGGGGTTTACCCGGAATCCGGGTCTTGTCCGGGGCGTGGGAGGCGGCCCTGGTCGCCATAATCGTCCATGTCTTCGCGCCTTCCGCCTTCGACGCCTTCGGGCGCCATGGGCCTGCCCCATTCGATCGATTCGCCCGACATGTGCCGCGCGGGCCGCGAGCTGTTGTCCCTGGCGCTGATCGACGCGCGCAACCACACGCTGCACCTGCTGTCGCTCTACGAGGAGGCCCTGGGCGCCGAAGCGCTTGCCGTGCCGCCCGTGCCCGAGGAAGAGGGCGTGGTGCCGCCGGTCTGGCTGGCCGGCCACATCGGCTGGTTCGCCGAATGGTGGATCGGGCGCAACACCCAGCGCGCCTTCGGCGTCGACTGCCCGGTGCGGCCCACGCGCCTGGCGCCCATCGACCCCGGCGCCGACGACTGGTGGAACCCGTCGCAGAGCACGCCGGGCCGCCGCTGGTCGCCCGACCTGCCCGACCTCGCCCAGACCAAGGCCTACCTGCTCGAAACGCTGGAGAGCACGCTCGAGCTGCTCGAGAACGCGGCCGAGACCGATGCCGGCCTGTACTTCTACCGCCTCGCGCTGTTCCACGAAGACCTGCGCGGCGAGCAGTTCGTGGTGATGGCGCAGACACTGGGGCTGCCCCTGGGCGTCGAGCAGGCGCCCATCGCCGTCACGCGCGAGCCGCTGCTGCTGCCTGCCACGCGATGGGAATTGGGTTCGTCCGAGAGTGGCTTTGCCTTCGCACAGGAGCGCAGCGCGCATCGGGTCGACGTGCCCGAGTTCGAGATCGACGCGCAGCCCGTCACCTGGAACCAGTACATCGAATTCGTTGACGACGGCGGCTACGACCGCGAGGAGCTGTGGCATGGCGAAGGCTGGCGCTGGCTCGGGGCGCAGATCGAGGGCCGGCGCGGGCCGCGCCACGTCGAGCAGATCGGCGCGGCGCGCAACGGCACGGGCGGTTCGGTGCTGCAGCAGCGCTTTGGCGTGACAGTGCGTGCGGCAGGCCACCACAGCGCCGTGCACCTGAGCTGGTGGGAGGCCGACGCCTGGGCGCGCTGGGCCGGGCGGCGCATCGCGACCGAAGTCGAATGGGAGATTGCTGCGCACACGGCCGGGCGGCGTGGCTTCCGGTGGGCCGACGTTCACGAGTGGACGTCGGGCACGCTGCAGCCGTGGCCGGGGTATCGGGCCGACCCGTGGAGCGCAGGGGGAGAGTTCGATCCCGCGGCTGCTTTCGGCCGGGCGCGCGTGCTGCGCGGGGCTTCGTTCGCGACGCGTGCGCGCCTGCGTTCTCCGCGCCGCCGTGGCTTTGCGCTGCCCGAGCGTGACGACGGCTTCTTCGGCTTCAGAACCTGCGCGCTGTAGAGACAGTCAGCGCTCGCCGCCGGCTTCCGAAGACAGCGGCGGCGCCACTTCCTCCAGCGGCTTGCGCTCAGCATCGGCCGCATAGCGCAAGGCCAGCAGCCCCGCGACGATGACCAGCGCCGCGCCGATGCCGTAGCCCACCATCACCGCGCCCCGGCTGCCGGTTTCGATCAGCAGGCCGAACAGCAGCGGCGCAGCGAAGCCGCCCGCGCCCATGCCGACCGCGTAGAAGATCGCGATGGCCATGGCACGCATCTCGAGCGGAAACACCTCGCTCACCGTGAGGTACGCCGAACTCGCCGCTGCCGACGCCAGGAAGAACACCGCCGACCAGCACAGCGCCTGACCGCGCGCATCGAGCCAGCCCATCATGAAGGCCCAGCCCGTGAGCGCGAGGCCAACGCCCGCGAGTACGTACGTCAGCGCGATCATCCGGCGCCGGCCCACGCTGTCGAACAGCGGGCCCAGCAGCAGCGGCCCGAGCACATTGCCCAGCGCGAACGGAAAGATGTAGAGCGCCACGTCGCCTTCGGGCACGCCGTAGAAGCGCGTGAGCACCAGCGCATAGGTGAAGAAGATCGCGTTGTAGAAGAAGGCCTGCGAGATCATCAGCGCCAGCGCGACCATGCTGCGCTGCGGGTAGCGCCTGAGCAGCACGCGCGCCACTTCGCGCATCGACGGGCTGTTGGCGCGCGCGGCCGTGTAGTTCACGACAGAGCCTTGCGGCGCGGGCAGCGGACCGTGCTGGGTCTCGATCTCCGCTTCGATCTGGTCGACGATGCGTTTGGCCTCGTCGGCGCGTCCGTGTGCAATGAGCCAGCGCGGGCTCTCGGGCACGTCGCGCCGCACCAGCAGGATAGCCACCGCCAGCACCGCGCCCAGCGCAAAGCCCGCGCGCCAGCCCCATACCGGGCCGATCACGCGAGCGTTGAGCAGCACCAGGCTGAGCGCCGCGCCCAGCGCCGCGCCGATCCAGAAGCTGCCGTTGATCGCGAGGTTGACGCGCCCGCGCACGCGCGCCGGGATCAGTTCGTCGATGGCCGAGTTGATGGCCGCGTACTCGCCGCCGATGCCAAGCCCCGTGACGAAGCGGCACAGCGCGAAGAAAGCAAAGTTGGGAGAAAACGCCGTGGCCAGCGTGCCGACCGTGTAGACCACCAGCGTGATGAGAAAGAGCTTCTTGCGCCCGAGCCGGTCGGTGAGCCGGCCGAAGAGCAGCGCGCCGAGCACCGCGCCCGCCACGTACACCGAGCCCGACAGCCCGATCTCGCCGGCCGTGAGCCCCAGCGTGTCGGGCCGCTCCAGCACCGCGCCGATGGAGCCGACCAGAGTGACTTCGAGCCCGTCGAGCACCCAGGCCACGCCCAGCGCGATCACCACGCGCCAGTGCCAGCGCGACCACGGCAGGCGGTCCAGGCGGGCGGGGATGTCGCTGCTCAGTACCGTCATGCCTGCGATTCTGGGAGTCGGTCGCAGCGTCCGCTGTAGGACCGTGCCGGTCTATGATCCGCGCGCCGCGTGGGAGCGGCGACTACACCAATGGAGCGAGGGGAAACATGATCTGTCTCGATGGCGCGCATCGCCGCGCGTTCTGGCTTTGCACGCTTTTGGCTATTGCCGGCTTGACGGGCTGCGGCACGCCGCCCACTTACAAGAATCGTCCTGTCTCCGGCAGTTCGCCCGGGACTTTCGCACTCGCGCATGCCAAGGCGGTGGAAGAGCCGCGGCATGCGATGCGGCACCTGGACGATGCCAGGAGCATTGTCTACACGCAGTTGGAAGGTGGAGGTGGCCTGGCAGTTGGATTGCTGTTCGGCCCTCTGGGCGCGGCGGCCAATGCCGGCATGATCGACAGCAGGACGGGGCTCGATGCCCAGCGCCTGAAGGGCAAGCTCACGCTGGAACCTCGGCAGCTGTTCCTCGATGCCGCGATCCGCCAGGGGCTGGATGTCGCCGGCGCCGGTGCGGCGGGGCAAACGGGTGCAACACCCTATTTGCATGTGAGCAAGGCGAGCAACGAGCGGCTGCTGACGGCCGCGGCGGTCCGGCTGGAGCAGGGCGCAGGTGCCGACCAGTGGTCCGGTCTCTACATGTACCAGTTGCCATCTTCCTACACGCTGGATGATCTGGCCCAGCCCACCGAGGAAATCCAGCGCCGACTGAGCGCGGAAGCCGCACGGGGCTTTTCGGAACTCGCGGCCTTTATTGCGAAGGAGGGGCAACCCAAGGATGGATCGGGAAAGGTGGCGCCGGAAAAAGAATTCACCTATATCTCGGACCTGCTGACGCCACGCTTCGAAATCGAGATGCGTGGGCGCTTTATTGCAAGGTCGGAAGACCTGGTGTGGTTCAGGACCTTCGACGGCGTGTACGCCGTGCGTACCTCCAGCATCAAGATCAGGTCGGGCCGGATCTGACGGGTTGCCCCGTCGGATCGTGTCGGCCCCCGATCAGGCCGTCTCGGCCAGCGCGTCCGCCAGTGCGTTGACCATGCGGTCGATCTCGGCCTTCTCCGCGATGAAGGGTGGAGCGAGCTGGATGGTGTCGCCGCCGTAGCGCACGTAGAAGCCCTTCTTCCAGCAGTTCATCGCGATCTCGTACGGACGGCGTGCGGGCTCGCCCGGCAGCGCGGCGATCGTGATGCCGGCTGCGAGGCCGTAGTTGCGGATGTCGGCCACGTGCTTGCTGCCCTTCAGGCTGTGCACGGCGTTCTCGAAATGCGGCGCCAGCGCCTGCACGCGGCCGATCATGTCTTCCTTCTGCAGCACGTCGAGTGCGGCGATGCCGGCGGCACAGGCCACCGGGTGTGCGCCGTAGGTGTAGCCGTGCGGGAACTCGAGCATGTAGTCGGGGCCGCCTGCTGCCATGAAGGTGTCGTAGATCTCCTTGCTGGCGACTACTGCGCCCATCGGCTGCGCGCCGTTGGTCACCTGCTTGGCGATGTTCATGATGTCGGGCGTCACGCCGAAGGCTTCCGCGCCGGTGAGTGCGCCGCAGCGGCCGAAACCGGTGATCACTTCGTCGAAGATCAGCAGGATGTTGTTGGCCGTGCAGATGTCGCGCAGGCGCTTCAGGTAGCCCTTGGGCGGAATCACCACGCCGGCCGAACCCGCGAAGGGTTCGACGATGACGGCCGCGATGTTCGATGCGTCGTGCAGCGCGATCAGGTCGAGCAGGCGGTCGGCCAGCTCGGCGCCGTTCTCGGCCATGCCGCGCGTGAAGGCATTCGATGCGAGCTGCGTGTGCGGCAGGTGGTCGGCTTCGACGCCCTGGCCGAAGAGCTTGCGGTTGGCCGCGATGCCGCCGACCGAGATGCCGCCGTAGTTGACGCCGTGGTAGCCCTTCTCGCGGCCGATCAGGCGCGTCTTGCTCGCCTGGCCCTTGGTGCGCCAGTAGGCGCGCGCCATCTTCAGCGAGGTGTCGGCGGCTTCGGAGCCCGAGCCGGTGAAGAACACGTAGTCGAGGCCCGCGGGCGTCATTTCCTTGATCTTGTTGGCCAGCTCGAAGGAGAGCGGGTGGCCGAACTGGAAGGCGGGCGAGTAGTCGAGCTTGGCGATCTGGCGGCTCACCGCCTCGGTGATTTCGGGGCGGCCGTGGCCCAGGCCCGAGCACCACAGGCCCGAGAGGCCGTCGAAGATCTTGCGCCCGTCGATGTCGGTGAAGTAGGCGCCCTTGGCCTCCACGATGATCCGCGGATCGGCCTTGAAGTTGCGGTTGCCGGTGTAGGGCATCCAGTGCGCGTCGAGCCAGGCGGCGTCGGTGCGCGCGGTGGGCGTCGGTTCGATGGCGGGCGTTGCGAGGGTCATGGCGCTTCCCGCACGGGGCGGGCTCCGGGGGTGATGGGATGTGCCGATTGTTGGCAGAGCCTTCAGTGTGGAGAATGGCGCAATATCAATGTTCACTTGACACTTCATGCAAGTAAAGGCCAAAGCCCGAAGCGGTGCCCAAAACAGTGCCCGCAACCGCGCCGTATTGGGGCAGCTCAGCGACATGGACCTGCGCCTGCTCAAGGTGTTCAAGAGCGTGGTCGACTGCGGCGGCATGGCGGCCGCCGAGCTGGAGCTGAACATCGGCACCTCCACCGTGAGCCGCCATGTGAAAGACCTGGAGACGCGGCTGGGCCTCGTGCTGTGCCGGCGCGGGAGGGCCGGCTTTGCGCTCACCGCCGAGGGGCAGCGCGTATACGACGAGACGCTGCGCCTGCTGGCCTCGGTCGACGCCTTCCGCGGCAGCATCGACGACATCCACAACCGCATGGGCGGGCAGCTGGACGTGGCGCTGTTCGACAAGACGGCGACCAACCCGAAGGCGCGCATCGGCGAGGCGATCGCGCGTTTCACCGAGATCGCACCCGAGGTGACTCTGGCGCTGCACGTGGGCTCGATCAACGCCATAGAGCAGGGCGTGCTGGAGGGCAATTTCCAGATCGGCATCATCCCGGCGCATCGCAGCTCCAAGAGCCTTGTGTACGCCGACTTGTTCGACGAGACGATGCTGTTGTATTGCGGCGCGAAGCACCCGCTGTTCGGCGCCGATCACGCCAGGCTCACCTGGGCCAAGCTGCGCGAGCACCATTTCGCGGGGCTCGGCTACCACTCGCCGAACATGGAGTTGAGTCACCGCGCGAAGCTGTCGCGCAAGGCCACGGGCTTCGACCAGGAGGCGATTGCAACCTTGATTCTTTCGGGGCGCTTCCTGGGCTTTCTGCCCGACCACTACGCGCAGGTGTTCGAGCAGCGCGGGCTGATGAAAGCGGTACTGCCGGCGCGCTTCAACTATGCGTGCCGCTTCGTCAGCCTGTTGCGGCGTTCGCCGAAGCCGTCACGTGCGGTGCTGGCGTTTCAGGAATGCCTGGAGAAGGCGCACCGGTAAAGCAGGTCAGCGCTGCCCGCTCGGCAGCAACAGATGCTTGGCGCCGATATGCGCCTCCATCTCGTGCATGTGCTGCTCGGCATCGATCATGTGCTCGGACATCAGCCGGCGCACTTCTTCGGCGTCTTCCTTGCGGTAGGCGGCCAGCAGCTGCGTGTGATAGTCGACGTTGGCTTCGCCGAAGTGGTGGTGGTCCAGCGCCTTCTTGTAGACCACGAGGTCGCGCAGCAGGTCGTTGAGAAAACGGCACATGAAGGAGAGCACCGGATTGGGGCAGCTCTCGGCCAGCATCGTGTGAAAGCCGAGTTCGGCCTCGCGCTGCGTGCGCAGTTCGTCTTCGTTGGTCGGCTCGATCGTGCACAGCCGGACGTTTTCTTCCAGCTGCTCGAACTGCTCGGGTGTCAGTCGGCCCACCACGCTCACGGCCAGCTCGGGCTCCAGTGCCTTGCGCAACTGGTAGATGTGATGGCCGTCGAGATGGTGAAAGTGCAGGAAGTTGCGCAGCGGCTCCGATGCATGGTCCACCGACACCTGCTGCAGATACGCCCCGCCGCCGGGGCCGGTGCGGATGGAGACTAGGCCGCGCACCTCCAGCGCCTTCAAGGCCTCGCGCACCGTGCTCTTCGAATAGCCGAAAAGCTCGATCAGTTCTTTCTCGTTCGGCAGCCGGTCGCCGGGCTGCTTGCGCTCCGCCACGATCCAGCGCTTGACGTCTTCGACGATGACGTCCGAGAGCTTTTGCCGCTTCGGGCGGTTCTGCCCCACTCTCATTCACACGCTCCATGCCCATCGGGAGATGCGCGGGATGCGCAACAGCGGGCGATCTTAAACGGCGTCGTGCGACGGGGCGGTCTGGTTTTGGGCACAAGGATTGCTAGCGGGTTTTTACCAGCATATTAATCCGATTTATCCGCTTAAATTCGCCAGCGATCGCAGGCACCACCTTTCCCTTACTTCCCACCACGACCGGAGAACTCATGCAACGCAGACATCTTCTTCAGCTGGCCGCCCTGTCGGCTGCCCCCGCTTCGCTCCTGGGCGGCCGCGCCGCCTTTGCCCAGTCGGCGGACGCGATCCGCTTCGGCTGCCCGGTCCCGATGTCGGGTGCCTTCGCAGCCAATGGCAAGTTCGCCGACCTGGGCATGAAGCTGGCCATCGAGCAGTACGGCAGCGTGCTGAAGCGTCCGCTGGCCTACACGGTGCTCGACACCGAAGGCAAGCCGGCCACCGCGGTGCGCAAAGTGCAGGAAGCCTCGCAGCAGCAGGGCGCGAAGTTCTTCGCGGGCGGCATCCTCTCGTCGGAAGCGCTGGCCATGGGCAAGGAGGCCGAGAAGGCCGGCGGCCTGTTCATCACCACCGCCGGCGCCGATGAAATCACCGGCAAGGACTGCAACCCCGCCACCTTCCGCTGGTCGGTGCCCACCTTCGGCGCCATCGAGCAGACGGTGCGTCCGCTGATCGCCTCGATGCCCAAGGCCAAGCGCTGGTACACGATCACGCCGCAGTACGTGTTCGGCGACGGCCTGCTGAGCGCGGCCAAGAACATCTTCCAGGAGAAGGGCATCGAGCACGTGGGCAACAGCTACCACTCGCTCAACGAGAAGGAATTCAGCGGCTACCTCACCAACGCCATGGCCGCCAAGCCCGACGTGCTGCTGCTGCTGAACTTCGGTGCGCAGTCTTCGGCCGCGCTGCGCCAGGCGGTGAGCTTCGGCATGCACAAGAACATGACGATCCTCATGGCCTGGGCCTCGGGGCTGGAGCAGTTCGACGAGCTGGGCGCCGACCTGTGCGACGGCGTCTACTTTGGCGCGCAGTACTGGCACACGGCCGACACCTCCCTCAACAAGGACCTGGTGAAGCGCACCGCCGACAAGCTCAAGATCGTGCCCAACTACAGCCTCGCGGGCTCGTACGTCTGCACCAAGATCCTGATCGATGGCATCGTGAAGGCCGGCACCGTGGACCAGAAGGCGGTGATTGCCGCGCTCGAAGGCATGAAGTTCGACGGCCTCACCGGCACCGAGGAAATCCGCAAGGCCGACCACCAGGTCATCAAGGACTACTACCTGCTCAAGGGCAAGGCGAAGTCGAAGATGAAGGACGCTGCCGACTACGTCGACGTGGTGAGCTCGGGCAAGTCGTTCCTGCCCGTCGACAAGACCGGCTGCAAGCTGGCCTGAGCACGCAAGGACACCGACGCGCCCATGTCCGTCTACCTGCTCCAGACCATCAACGGAATCGGCATCGGCATGCTGTATTTCCTGCTGGCCGTTGGCTTGTCCATCGTGTTCGGCCTGCTGCGCTTCGTGAACTTCGCGCACGGGGCTTTCTATCTGCTGGGTGCCTACCTGTGCTACCAGGCCATGCAGTGGGGCCTGAACTTCTGGGTCGCACTGCTCGTGGTGCCGCTAGCCGTCGGCGCGCTGGGCTGGCTGGCCGAGAAGCTGCTGCTGCGCCGCGTGTATGCCAAGGCGCACGAATTCCACATCCTCGTGACGGTGGGCCTCGCGCTCGCGGTGCAGGAGATCGTGATCGTGTTCTGGGGCCCGCTGGGCAACAGCGTGGCCACGCCCGACCTGCTGCAGGGCGTGGTCATGTGGGGCGCCTTCGTCTATCCCAAGTACCGGCTGTTCGTGATCGGCTTCACCGCCGTGCTCGCGGTGCTGCTGTGGGGGGTGCTCGAAGGCACGCGCCTGGGCAGCGCGGTGCGCGCGGGCAGCGAATCGACCGAGATGGTGTCGCTGCTCGGCATCAACGTGTTCCGCGTGTTCAGCCTGGTGTTTGCGCTTGGCGCGGCCACTGCTGCGCTGGCCGGGGTGCTGGCCGCGCCGATTCGGGGTGCGGAGCCTTTCATGGGCGTCGAGGCGCTGAGCGTGGCCTTCGTGGTGGTGGTGATCGGCGGGCTCGGCAGCTTTGGCGGCGCGCTCGTGGGCGGGCTGGTGATCGGCATCGTTCAAAGCCTCATGAGCACCATCTGGCCGCCGGGGGCGAGTCTGATGATCTACATCGCGATGGCAGCCGTGCTGCTGCTGCGCCCGCATGGCCTGCTCGGCCGCAAAGGATGAACGACGTCATGCCGAGAAAAATCACATTCCTCCTGGCGCTGATCGCCGCGCTGGGCCTGCCGCTGGTGCTGAGCTCGGGCTCGCTCGCGAGCGAAGTGCTCATCTACGCGCTGGCAGCGCTGGGCTGCAACCTGCTGCTGGGCTACACGGGGCTGCTGTCCTTCGGGCAGGGCATCTTCTTCGGGCTGGGCAGCTACACCATCGCGATTCTGCTCACGCGCCTGCACCTGCCCATGCCGCTCGCATTGCTCGCGGCCATGGCCATGGGTGCGATCGGCGCGGCGGTGGTCGGCTGGGTTGCCATCCGCCAGCGCGGCACCTACTTCGTGATGCTCACGCTGGCCTTCGCGCAGATGTTCTATTTCATTGCCTACACCGCGACCGACCTCACGGGCGGCGACAACGGCCTGCTCGACGTGCCGCGCCCCGGCTTCATGGACACGCCGTGGAAGTACTACGCCTTCGTCGCGGTGATCTTCCTGATCGCCTTCGGCCTGCTGCTGCGCGTGACCGATTCGATCTTCGGCCGCACGCTGCTCGCCATCCGCGACAACGAGGATCGGGCCGCCGCCGTGGGCTACGACCTCAAGCGCTTCAAGCTGCTGGCCTTCATGATCTCGGGTGCCGTCACCGGTCTGGCGGGCGGGCTGCACGCCATGATGACCGGCATCGCGCCGCTGTCGAACGCCGAGTACCACACGAGCGAAATGATCCTGGTCATCACCGTGATCGGCGGCACCGGCAACCTGTTCGCCTCGGTGCTGGGCTCGGCCTTCTATGTGCTGCTGGCCGACTGGCTCTCCACGCTGTGGCCGCGCTGGCTGCTGCTGCTTGGGCTGCTGCTGATCGGCGTGAGCATCGGCATGCAGCGCGGGCTCTGGGGGCTGGGCGAGGGCATCTGGAAACGCATCTTCCGGCGGACGCCACCGGCTCCAAACGCGCCTGCCGCGCAAGGGGAGAAGGCATGAGCGACGTTCTCATCGAAGCCATTGGCGTCACCAAGCACTACGGCAAGTTCGCCGCGCTCGGCGGGGTCGACCTGAAGATCAGGCGCAACACCGTGCATTCGGTGATCGGTCCCAACGGCGCGGGCAAGACCACGCTGTTCCACATGCTCACGGGCACCGGCACGACCACTGGCGGCCGCATCCTGTTCGACGGCCACGACGTCACGCGCGAGCCCGACCACCGGCGCGTGCAGCGCGGCATGGCGCGCTCGTTCCAGGTCACGGCGCTGTTCCTCAGCCTGTCGGTGCGCGAGAACCTGCGCGTGGCGGCGCAGGGCGTTTCGCCGCGCCAGGCCATGAACTGCTGGCGCGCGCCAGTCGGCGAACTGGCCTGCACGCAGACGGTGGACGAGGTGCTGCAGCGCGTCGGGCTCGAACGGCTGGCGAACACGCCGGCCAGCGAGCTTTCGCATGGCCAGCAGCGCCGCCTCGAAGTGGGCATGGCGCTGGCCGCCAGGCCGAAGGCCATCTTCCTCGACGAGCCGACCTCGGGCATGGGCATCGACGACCTCGACGACATGAAGCAGCTCATTCGCAGCCTGCGTGACCGGCACACCGTGGTGCTGATCGAGCACAACATGAACATCGTGATGGACATTTCCGACACCGTGACCGTGATGCAACTGGGCCGCGTGCTCGCCGAGGGACTGCCGGGCGACATCCGTGCCGATGCGCGCGTGCGCACGGCCTATCTGGGCAACATGATCACCGGAGGCAAGGCATGAGCGGCCAGAACATCCTCGAAGTCGAAAAACTCCATGCGCACTACGGCAAGAGCCACGTGCTGCAGGGAATCTCGATGCGCGTGGGCGAGGCCGAGCTCGTCACGCTGCTGGGCCGCAACGGCGCGGGCAAGTCGACCACGCTCAAGAGCATTGCTGGTGCGGTCACCCCCACGAGCGGGCGCGTGCGCTTCCAGGGCGCCGACATCGCGGGCATGCCGCCGCACCGCATCGCCACGCGCGGCGTGTGCCTGGTGCCGGAGCACCGAGGCGTCTTCAAGCTGCTGACGGTAGAAGAAAACCTGCTGCTCGGCCTGCGGCGCGAATCGCCCTGGCAGCTGGCCGACATCTACCGCATCTTTCCGCGCCTGAAGGAGCGGCGGCGCAACGGCGGTGGGCAGCTCTCGGGTGGCGAGCAGCAGATGCTGGCCATTGGCCGCGCGCTCATGAACCACCCGCGCCTGCTGATCCTCGACGAGCCCGTCGAGGGCCTGGCGCCGGTGATCGTCGAGGAGATCGTCGCGCAGCTGAAGACCATCAAGGCGGCCGGCGTGGCCATCCTGCTGGTCGAGCAGAACCTCGAAGTCTGCGTGCAGCTGGCCGATCGCCACTACATCGTGGAGCAGGGCGTGATCGTGCACGAGGCCGGCAACGCAGCCTTCATGGCCGACCATGAAGTGAAAGACCGCTATCTGGGCGTGGGCCTTGCTTGAGGCTTCCCGCAACACTCATCCCTATCGCAAAGCCATGAACTCACACACTGAACTCCGCATCGACGGCCAGCGGCTCTGGAACTCGCTGATGGAACTGGCGCAACTCGGCGCCACCGAGAAAGGCGGCGTCTGCCGCATCGCGCTGACCGACCTCGACCGCCAGGGCCGCGACCTGTTCGTGCGCTGGGTGCGCGAGGCGGGCTGCGAAGTCCGCGTGGACGCCATCGGCAACATCTTCGCGCGCCGCGCCGGCCGCAATAACGCGCTGCCGCCCGTTACCACCGGCAGCCACATCGACACGCAACCCACCGGTGGCAAGTTCGATGGCAACTACGGCGTGCTCGCGGGGCTGGAGGTGATCCGAAGCCTGAACGACGCGAAGATCGAAACCGAGGCGCCGCTCGAAGTGGCGGTGTGGACCAACGAGGAAGGCTCGCGCTTCGTGCCCGTGATGATGGGCTCCGGCGTGTTCGCCGGTGCGTTCACGCTCGAGCATGCACTGGCGCAGTGCGACAACGACGGCGTCAGCGTGTCCGACGCGCTTGCCTCCATTGGCTACGCGGGCAGCACGCCCGCGTCGGCAACAACATCGCCGGTGGGCGCGTACTTCGAGGCGCACATCGAGCAGGGCCCGGTGCTCGAAGCCAACGAGCGCGTGATCGGCGTGGTCGAAGGCGCTCTCGGCCAGCGCTGGTACGACGTGGTGGTGCAAGGCATGGAAGCCCATGCCGGCCCCACGCCGATGGAGCTGCGCAAGGACGCGCTGCTGGCCGCCTCCGAACTCGTGATCGAGGTCAACCGCATCGCGCTCGCCCACGCGCCGCATGGGCGCGGCACGGTCGGCTGGATCGACAACTACCCGAACTCGCGCAACGTGATCCCGGGCCGCGTGAAGCTCAGCGTCGACCTGCGCGCGGCCGACGACGTGGTGCTGTCGGCCATGGACGCCGAACTGAAAGAAGCCGTGCAGCGCATTGCCACGAAGGGCAAGGTCGAGATGTCGGTGGAGCAGGTCGTGTACTTCCAGCCGCAGCCCTTCACTCCCAAGCTCGTGTCTGCCGTGCGCGAAGCTGCGCAGGCGCAGGGCATGACCTGGATGAACGTGATCAGCGGCGCGGGCCACGACGCGGTGTACCTCGCACGCGTGTGCCCCACGGCCATGATCTTCGTGCCTTGTCTCGACGGCATCAGCCACAACGAGATCGAGGACGCACAGCCCGACCATCTCGAAGCCGGCTGCAACGTGCTGCTGCAAGCCATGCTGCAAAGCGCGGGAGTCGTGTCGTGAAGGCGTGGAGCCGCGCCCTGATGGCGCTTGCCCTCGCGTGGTCCGTGGTGCCGGCAAGCGCTGCCGAACCCATCCTGGTGGGCCAGTCCGCGGTACTGACGGGGCCGCTGGCACCTAACAGCCTCGCGTTCATGGAAGGCCAGACGCTGTTGTTCGACCAGCTGAACAAGGCCGGTGGCATCGGCGGGCGGCCCGTCAAGATGATCACGTACGACGATGTCTATGCGGCCGACAAGGCCGCGGCCAACGCCGAGAAGCTGCTGGGCACCGACCGCGTGGTCTGCCTCTTCGGAACCATGGGCACGGGCATCGGTGCGGCCATGGCGCCCGTGGCGGCGAAATACGACAGCTTCATCTTCGGCGGGCTGACCGGTGCCGCGGTGCTGCGCGGGCCGAAGGTGCCGATCTATCACGTGCGCGAGTCGTACGCCGACGAAGTGCGCCGCGTGATGACCCATCTGGCGACGGTGGGCCTGACGCGCATCGCCATCGTCTCCAGCGACGACGCCTACGGCAAGGGCATCGAGAAGGACGCGATAGACGCGCTCCAGAAGAACGGGCTGTCCCAGGTGCTGGCGCTGCGCTTCGACCCGCAGGAAAAGGAACCGACGCGCGCCGCGCAGCAGATCATTGCCAGCGGCGCGCAGGCCGTGTACGTCATTGCGGCCGGCATGCCGGCGATCAACATGATCCGGGCGCTGGTCGCCGCGCCGATTCATCCGCAGATCTACACGAACTCGGTGGCCAGTTCTTTCCTGCTCTACAAGGAGCTCGGCGAGAAGAGCCGCGGCATCGTGCTGTCGCAGGTGATGCCGCCGTTCTGGAAGACCCGCTTCCCGATCGTCGACGAGTACCAGCGCGCGCGCAAGAGCGCGGGCAGCGAGGGCGAGGGCTCCTACCTGGGCCTGGAGGGCTACATCACGGCCAAGGCGTTTGCGGAAGCGCTGCAGCGTGTCAAGGGGCCGATCACCACCGAATCGCTCAGG
Source organism: Variovorax sp. F042 (assembly GCF_057814215.1). Lineage (NCBI taxonomy): Bacteria > Pseudomonadati > Pseudomonadota > Betaproteobacteria > Burkholderiales > Comamonadaceae > Variovorax > Variovorax sp. F042. The sequence goes on along the minus strand of NZ_JBVASX010000002.1, from coordinate 126,233 downwards.
CGAACCATCGAGACCTCGCCGCCCATGAACCTGGGTGGCTACATGCTGACGTTCAAGGCCGACAACCGCAACGGTTCGAATTTCGGCGACATCACGATGCTGGCAAGCGGCGGGAAGTTTGCTCAATGAAAGTCTTGATAGCGCGCCTCAACCACGAGACCAACACCTTCTCGCCCGTGCCCACGCCGCTCGCGGCCTTCGGGCCCGACGGGCCGACCTTCGGCGAGCAGGCTTACCGCGACAACAAGAGCATGCGCACGGCGATGTCGGCCTTCATCGACCTGGCCGAAGCGGCCGGCGCCGAACTCGTCACGCCGGTGTCGGCCTCGGCCAACCCGAGCGGGCCGGTCGACGCGCAGGCCTACACGCTGCTGACGCAATGCATCGTCGATGCGGCTGCGGGTTGCGATGCCATCCTGCTCGACCTGCACGGCGCGATGGTGGCGCAGAACAGCGCCGACGGCGAAGGTGACCTGCTGGTGCGCCTGCGCGCGGCGGCACCGGGCGTGCCCATTGGAGTGGCGCTCGACCTGCATGCCAACGTCACGCCCGAGATGGTGGAAAACGCGGACGTGATCGTCGGCTTCAAGACCTACCCGCACATCGACATGTACGAGACCGGCGAGCACGCCGGCCGCCTGCTGCTCGACCTGCTGGCCGGGCGCAGCAAGCCGGCGATGCGCTGGCACCGGCTGCCGCTGATGGCGCACACGCTGCGCAGTGCGTCGTTCACAGGCGCGATGCAGCGCGCCATCGAGGCGGCGCGCGAGGCCGAGAAGTCGGAGTCGCTCGCGGTGTCGATCCTGGCGGGTTTTTCGCTGTCGGACATCGAGTCGCCGTGCATGAGCGTGATCGTCGTCGATGCGCAGTCGCCCGAGCGCGCGCAGGCCACGGCCGACCGCATCGCCGCGCAGATGTGGAGCGAGCGCGAGGCCTTCATCTACCGCAGCGAACCGCTGGCGCAGTCGATCGGGCGCGCGAAGCTGATTGCCGAGGGCGCGACGCGCCCGGTGCTGCTGCTCGACCATGGCGACAACTGCATGTCCGGCGGCAGCTGCGACACCATGGACGTTCTGCAGGAGGCGCTGGCGCAGGGGCTGCACGGCATCGGCGTCGGGCCGCTGTGCGACCCCGAAGCGGTGGCGCAACTGGTCGAGGCGGGCGAGGGCGCGCAGGTGACGGTGGCGCTCGGCAACAAGGTCTCGCTCGAAGGCATCGGCCTCTCGAAGACGCCGGTGCGCCTGACGGGCACCGTGCGAACCATCAGCGACGGCGAGTACGTCATTACCGGTCCCACCTATACCGGCCAGCGCAGCAGCATGGGGCGCACGGTGCTGTTCGACATCGGCACGGCGCGCATCGTGGTGACCGAGCGCACGCAGGAGCCTTGGGATATCGGCGTCTTCGAATGCGCGGGGCTCGATCCGCGCAAGGAGCGCTTTCTGCTGCTCAAGTCGCGCATGTATTGCCGGCCGGTGTTCGAGCCGCTGTCGGCCGCGCTGGTGGAGTGCGACAGCCCGGGCGTCACGAGCTCGGACTACAGCCTGTTCCCGTTCAGCAAGGTGCGCCGGCCGGTGTTTCCGCTGGATGCGAACGCCTCGATGGACGCTGCAGCATGACCTGAGACGTCATCGACGCGAATCGCGTGCGACGCGACCATTCCTTCACCCCGCGATGTTGCGGGTCGAAACCCTCGAAAGGAATCGTCATCATGAACACCGCCGCACACGATGCCACCGCGATCGCCCAACGCTACATCGCCGTCTGGAACGAAACCGATGCCGCGCGCCGCGCCGCGCTGATCGAAGCCGGGTGGACGGCCAACGCCCGCTACGTGGACCCGATGGCGCAGGCCAGCGGGCACGAGCAGATCAGTGCGCTGGTCGGCGTGGTGCACCAGCGCTACCCGGGCTTTCGCTTCAACCTGCTGGGCAAGGCCGATGCGCACGGCGACCACTTGCGTTTTTCATGGACGCTGGGGCCGAGCGGAGCGGAAGACCTGATTCAGGGCACCGACTTCGTGCGGCTCGATGCAGGCAAGCTCAGTTCGGTGACGGGCTTTCTGGACAAGGTGCCGGTCGGCGCCTGAGCCTGAACGAAAACTGAACGCCGGCGCTCAATCCGGCGCGCCGGCCGGCCGTCCACGCCACAGCTTGCGGTAGACGGTCGCCCGGCTGATGCCCAGGGCCCGTGCCGCTTCCGCCACATTGCCGCGCGCATCGGCCACTGCCTTGCGGATCAGCGCGGTTTCCACATCGCGCAGCCGCGGGCGGGTGTCGGAAGCAGGCGCGCCCGCCGTGCCGCTGGTGCTGCTGCGCTGGGGTCGCACCTGCACCCGAAGGCCCGACCAGAGCGGCACTTCGAGCACCGCGTCGGCGCGTCGGGCCGCGTCGAACATCATGTGCAGCGGCAGCGCGAACAGGTCGTTGAAGTGCAATGCATGCTCGCTGCGCGGCAGCGGCTGGTGCAGCATCTGCCGGGCCGCCGCGTTGGCGCCCGTGACGCTGCCGGTGGCGTCGATGCACAGCAGACCCTCGGTGGCCTCGCTGTTCGTGCTGCCGGGCCACGCCAGGTGCAGCAGCAGTTCGCAGGGTTCGCGCATCACCAGCATGTTCTCGATGCTGCGCGCCGACAGGGTGGCCAGGTGGCGCAGCTCGGGTCGTTCGACCACCTGCACGCCGGTCAGGTCGAGCATGCCGATGCAGTCGCCACGGGGGCCGAACAGCGGGGCGCCGGCGCAGCTGTAGACGCCGGTGTCGTCGAAGAAATGCTCGCCACGGTGCAGCCACACCGATTCCTGCTCGGCCAGTGCGGTGCCGATGGCGCTGGTGCCGATGGCGCGCTCAGACAGGTCGACGCCGACGCGTCCGATGTCGCGTGCATACCGGCTGGCGGCGTCGGCGCCGTCAGGCAGGTTGCCCACGTCGATGACGATGCCGTCGGCATCGGTCAGTACGGCGAAATAACGGGTGTCGGCAATGGCGCGCGACAGCCGCTCTATCACCGGACGGGCCGCCGAGACCAGCGCCCGGTTGCGCTCGGCGACGTCGCGGCTGGCCGAGCGGCTCACCGGGTCGAAGCTGACTCGCTGCTGGGGCCGGCGACCGGCCTCGATGCAGCGCTGCCAGGAGCGGGTGATCCACGAATCGACGCAGGCGGCGCCGCGCGCCCGGGCGGCCGACTCGCCCTCGATCACTTCGCGGCGGGCTTGGGCAATGGCCAGGGAACGCTCAGGCGATGGCGAAACGATAGAGACGGGCATCGTGGTTTTTCGCGCGTGTGGGGCGGCTTTTCCTGGCTCGCCGGACGGCAAGCTGTTTCATTTTGAGAATTTCGCGCGGTCTGTGCAAGTGTCAAGGGTTTTGCCTAGGATAGTGCGAAAGGTCGGCATCCAAGATGCTTTTGCTGAAACAGCCATCACCTTTAACGGAGACAGCCAAATGCAGGTCGCTTTCAAGGTCAACGGCCGTCAGGTCACGGTCGACGCTCCTCCCAACACCTTCCTCGTCTACGCCATCCGGGAGCACCTCCATCTCACCGGTACCCACGTTGGCTGCGACACCGCCCAGTGCGGTGCCTGCACCGTCCACGTGAATGGCCGGGCCGTCAAATCTTGCAATGTGCTGGTAGCCCAGGCTGCCGGCGCGGACATCACCACCATCGAGGGCATTGCCGAGGCTGACGGCACCATGCACCCCATGCAGGCGGCCTTCAAGGAATGCCACGGCCTGCAGTGCGGTTTCTGCACTCCCGGCATGGTCATGAGCGCAATCGACCTGTGCACCCACCACCCCAAGTCGAGCGAGTCGGAAATCCGCGAACTGCTCGACGGCAACCTGTGCCGCTGCACGGGCTATCAGAACATCGTGAAGGCAGTGAAGATGGGCGGCGAGGCAATGGCCTCGGGCACTCCCGTCAAGACAACCGTAACGGCATGAAGGGAGCGACATCATGGGTGCTTCCGACTTCTCGAACCTGCCGCACATCGGCGAGGCGCTACGGCGCAAGGAAGACTACCGCTTCCTGACCGGCGCCGGCAACTACACCGACGACATCACGCTGGCCAACCAGAGCCATGCGGTCTTCGTGCGCTCGCCGCACGCCCACGCCGCCATCAAGTCGATCGACATTGCCGAGGCACTGAAGATGCCCGGTGTGATCGGTATCTTCAGCGGCAAGGACATCGAAGGAAAGATGGGCGGCCTGCCTTGCGGCTGGCTCATCAACAACCCCGACGGCACCCCCATGAAGGAGCCGATGCACCCGATCCTCGCGATCAAGAAGGTGCGCTACGTGGGCGACCATGTCGCGATGGTCGTGGCCGAGACGGTCGAGCAGGCCAAGAACGCGGCCGAGGCGGTGGTGGTCGATTACGACGTGCTGCCCGCGCTCGTGAGCGTGGCCGACGCGGCGAAAAAGGCCGGCGGCGCGGTGCTGCACGACGAGGCGCCCGACAACCAGTGCTACAAGTGGGCGCTGGGCGACAAGGCGGCGGTCGATGCGGTGTTCGCCAATGCCGCGCACGTCACCAAGCTCGACCTGGTCAACAACCGGTTGATTCCCAACCCCATCGAGCCGCGCGTGGCCATCGGCAGCTACAGCCGGGGCACCGACGACTACACGCTCTACGTGTCCAACCAGAACCCGCACGTCGAGCGCCTGCTGATGACGGCCTTCGTGCTGGGCCTGCCAGAGCACAAGGTGCGGGTGATAGCGCCCGACGTGGGCGGCGGCTTCGGCTCCAAGATCTTCCTGTATGCAGAAGACGTGTGCCTGACCTGGGCCGCCAAGCAGCTCAACCGCAACATCAAGTGGACGGCGGAACGCTCGGAGTGCTTCCTGTCTGACGCGCATGGCCGCGACCATGTGAGCCACGCCGAAATGGCGATGGACAAAGACGGCAAGTTCCTCGCGCTGCGCGTGCATACAGACGCCAACCTCGGCGCCTACCTGTCGACCTTCTCGACCGCGGTGCCCACCATCCTCTACGCCACGCTGCTGGCGGGCCAGTACACCACGCCGCAGATCTACGTGGAGGTCGACGCCTGGTTCACCAACACCGCGCCGGTCGATGCCTACCGCGGAGCGGGGCGGCCCGAGGCTACCTACCTGCTGGAGCGGCTGGTGTCGCGCTGCGCCTGGGAAATGAAGCTGGGGCAGGACGAGATCCGCAAGCGCAACTTCATCAGCACCTTCCCGTACCAGACGCCGGTGGCGTTGCAGTACGACACGGGCGACTTCCACGCCTGCATGGACAAGGCCCGCGTGCTGGCCGAGGTCGATGGCTTCGCGGCGCGCAAGTCGGCCACCGAGGCCAAGGGCAAGCTGCGCGGCATCGGCTACTCGAGCTATATCGAGGCTTGCGGCATCGCGCCGTCGAACATTGCCGGCGCACTCGGTGCGCGGGCGGGCCTGTTCGAATGCGGCGAGATCCGCGTGCACCCGACCGGCAGCGTGACCGTGTTCACCGGCTCGCACAGCCACGGGCAGGGCCACGAAACCACCTTCGCACAGGTCGTCGCGGCGCGGCTGGGCATTCCGGTCGAGAACGTCGACGTGGTGCATGGCGACACCGGCCGCGTGCCCTTCGGCATGGGCACCTACGGTTCGCGCTCCATCTCGGTGGGCGGCGCGGCCATCATGAAGGCGCTCGACAAGATCGAGACCAAGGCCAAGAAAATCGCCGCGCACCTGATGGAGGCGAGCGACGCCGACATCGAGTTCGCCAACGGCGAGTTCACGGTCAAGGGCACCGACAAGAAGATCCCCTTCGGCCAGGTGGCGCTCACGGCCTACGTGCCGCACAACTACCCGCTCGACAAGCTGGAGCCGGGCCTGAACGAAACCGCCTTCTACGACCCGACCAACTTCACCTTCCCGGGCGGCACCTACATCTGCGAGGTCGAAGTCGACAAGCAGACCGGCGAAGTCAAGGTCGACCGCTTCACTGCAGTGGACGACTTCGGCACCATCATCAACCCGATGATCGTCGAGGGCCAGGTGCACGGCGGGCTGGTGCAGGGCATCGGCCAGGCGCTTCTCGAAAACTGCGTCTACGACAACGAGACAGGCCAGCTGCTCACCGGCAGCTTCATGGACTACGCCATGCCGCGAGCAGGCGACTTTCCGCAATTCAAGCTCGACACCGTGTGCACCCCGTGCACACACAACCCGCTCGGCACCAAGGGCTGCGGCGAGGCGGGGGCCATCGGCTCGCCGCCGGCCGTGATCAATGCGGTGCTCGACGCGCTGGCGCCATTGGGCGTCAAGGATTTCGATATGCCTGCCTCCCCCAGCCGCGTCTGGGAAGCGATGCAGGCCGTGGCTCAACACTAAAACAAAGAAGGAATCACACCATGTATGCCTTCACACTCGAACGGCCTGCCACCGTGGCCGATGCGGCCAAACTCGTTGCCGCCGGCGCCAAGCCGCTGGCGGGCGGGCAGACCCTGCTGGCTTCGATGAAGCTGCGGCTCTCGGCCCCCGAACAGTTGGTGGACCTCAGCGGCATCAAGGAACTCACCGGCATCACGAAAAACGGCAACGCCATCACCATCGGCGCCATGTCGCGCCATCTCGACGTGGCGAACAACGCCGACGTGAAGGCCGCCTACCCGGCGCTGGCCGACCTGGCTTCGCGCATCGGCGACCGGCAGGTGCGCGCGATGGGCACCATCGGCGGCTCGGTGGCCAACAACGATCCGGCGGCGTGCTATCCCAGCGCGGTGCTTGCTTCGGGCGCGACCGTGGTCACGTCGAAGCGCGAGATTGCGGCGGACGATTTCTTCCTGGGCCTGTTCACCACGGCGCTGGAAGAAGACGAGCTGATCACCGCGATCCGCTTTCCCATTCCGAAGCGCGCCGTCTACGAAAAGCTGCGCCAGAAGGCATCCAACTTTCCGCTGGTCGGCGTGTTCCTTGCGCAATACGACAGCGGCGTGCGCGTGGCGATCACCGGCGCGGGCAACGGCGTGTTCCGCCATGCCGGGCTGGAAGACGCGCTCAACAAGAGCTTCACCGCAGCCGCCGCTGCAGCGGTGAAGATCGACGCGAGCGATCTCAACAGCGACTTGCATGCCTCGGCTGCGTACCGCGCGAACCTGATCAGCGTGCTGACCCAACGCGCCGTCACCAAGGCCCTGGGCTGAAGAGGCCGGGGCTGCCGATTGCCCACCGGAAGGCGCGACACTCTCGCGTCTTCCGCTACGCTTTGCCATGATCTTTCCGACCATCGATTCCCTTTCCGAAGCTTTGGTGCAGGCCGGCTACTTCGCCGACCGGCGGCTGGCGACGGCTGTGTTTCTTGCGCTCAAGCTGCAGCGCCCGCTGCTGCTCGAAGGCGAGCCCGGCGTCGGCAAGACTGAGCTGGCCAAAGCGCTGTCGACCGCGCTGAACCGCGAGCTGCTGCGCCTGCAGTGTTACGACGGCCTGGAGCAGCGCGAAGCGCTCTACGAATGGAACTACGCGGCGCAGTTGCTGCACATGCGCGCGGCTGAAGCCACGGGCGCGGCGCGCGACGTGGAAGCCGAGGTCTACCAGCCGCACTACCTGATCCGCCGCCCGCTGCTGCAGGCGCTGCAGACGCCGCTGCCCGGCGCCGTGCTGCTGATCGACGAGGTGGACCGCGCCGACGAGCCCTTCGAGGCCTTCCTGCTCGAATACCTGGGCGAGTACCAGGTGAGCATTCCCGAGCTGGGCACGGTGCGCGCCGTGGTGCCGCCCGTCACCATCCTCACGAGCAACCGCACGCGCGAACTCAACGATGCGGTCAAGCGCCGCTGTCTCTATCACTGGCTCGACTATCCCGAGCGAGAGCGCGAACTGGCCATCGTGCGCGCACAGGTGCCGCAGGCCGGCGAGAAGCTGTCGGCGCAGGTGTCGGCATTCGTCGCGCGGCTGCGCGAGGCGCCTTTCGTCAACGCCTTCCAACGTGCACCCGGCATCGCCGAGAGCGTCGAATGGGCGAGGGCGCTGATTGCGCTCGACACCGTCGAACTCGACCCCGAGGTGGTGGTCGACACCGCCGGCATCCTGTTCAAGCAGCGCGACGACGTGGCCGCGCTGACGCGGGAGCTGGCGTCGGACCTGCTCAAGCCCGAGGCATGACGACCACCGGTATCCAGCAACTCGGCGACGTTCGCAGCGGCAAGCTCGCCGGCAACATCACCGCCTTCGGCCGTGCGCTGCGCCGTGCCGGCGTGCGCACCGACGCCATGCGCATCGCGCTGGCTGCCGAAGCGGCCACGCTGGTAGGCGTGGAAGACAGGCTCGACCTGAGCGCCGCGATGGAAGCCGTGATGGTGAGCCGCGAGCAGGACCGCATGGTGTTCCGCGAACTCTTCGACGCTTGGTTCCGCGATCCGGAGCTGGCCAACAAGCTGCTCGCACAGATGCTGCCGAGCGCCGAAGGCAAGGCGGAGCCATCGAAGCGCCGGCCGCGCGTGCGCGAGGCGCTCACCGCACCGCGCAACCCTGCCAAGCCAGCCGAGCTGGCCAAGCCCGACCGCGAGATCGAGTTCGACGCTGCCATGACGTCGAGCGACCGCCAGCGCCTGCAGCATGCGGACTTCAACGCGCTCGGCGCTTCTGAGTACCGCCTGGTCGAGCGGCTTGCGCGCGACATCAGGCTGCCGATTCCCGAGCTGCCGTCGCGCCGTCTGCGCGTGGCTGGCGACGCGGGCCGGCAGCACGCGCGCATGCACTGGCCAGGCGTGCTGCACGAGGCGGCGCGCACGGGCGGCGAGATCCTGCGGCTGCCCAAACTGGCCCGGCGCCAGCAGCCCTTGCCGCTGCTGGTGCTGGTCGATGTGTCGGGCTCGATGGAGCGCTATGCGCGCTTGCTGCTGGCTTTCCTGCACGCCGCCACTCGCCGCGCGGGCCGGCGCGACGTGTTCGCCTTCGGCACCCGCCTGACCGACCTGACCCCCGCCTTCCGGCTCGCCGACACCGACGCCATGCTCGGCGCCGCCAGCCTCGCCATCGACGACTTCGCGGGCGGCACGCGGCTCGGCAGCTCCCTGACCGAATTGCGCCGCGCCCACACCCGCCGCCTGACCGGCCGCCGCACCCTGGTGCTGGTGATCAGTGATGGCCTCGACACCGGCGAACCGTCGCTGCTGGAGCAGGAGCTGCTGTGGCTCAAGCGCCATTCGCGCCGCCTGCTGTGGCTCAACCCCTTGCTGCGCTTCGAGGGCTACGCCCCTCTGGCGCGTGGGGCCAGTGTTCTGCACCGGCAAGCAGACGCGATGCTGGCAGTTCACAATCTCAGCGCACTCGAACAGCTCGCAGCGAGCCTGGCCGCCCTGATGCGGTCCGGCCGCTAGCGTTGCCCGGGAAGGAAGACAAAGGAAACCCACCATGGAAATGCTCGGAAACCGCCGCCTCGGCATCACCCAACAACAGGCCTGGGAAGCGCTCAACGACCCCGAGACACTGAAGAAGTGCATTCCCGGTTGCGACAAGTTCGAGCTCACGGGTGACAACCAGTACAGCGTCGCGCTCGCCGTCAAGATCGGCCCGGTGTCGGCCAAGTTCAACGGCAAGGTGATGCTGTCGGACATCGTGGCGCCCGATGGCTACAAGCTGAGCTTCGAAGGGCAGGGCGGCGTGGCAGGGTTCGCCAAGGGCTCGTCGAGTGTCTCGCTCAAGCCGGTGACGGCCGAAGCTGCACCGGCCGAGGCTGCCGTCTCGCATGAAGCCGAGGCCGCATCGTCTCCTGCCGTCCCCGGCTGCGAGCTCGACTACACCGTGCAGGCCCAGGTCGGCGGCAAGATCGCCCAGCTCGGCCAGCGTCTGATCGACGGCGCAGCCAAGTCGACCGCCGACGATTTCTTCAAGCGCTTCGAGGCCGAGATGCAGAGCCGCTACGGCCCGCCGCCCGCGCCCGTCGTGGAAGCCACCGCCGAAGCGCCTGCAGAGAAGGCCGGCATGATGTCCGGCCTCATGAAGAAGATCGGCCTCGGCAAGAAGGACGACAACAGCGACAACAAGGACGCGCCCGCCGTACCGGGCGACGCCAGCAGCTAGGAACCGGCCGCGCCATGGAAAACCTCGACGTCATGGTGCTGCGCACGCTGCGCGACTGGCGGCGTGCCGGCAAGCGCGCGCTGCTGACGACCGTTGTGCGCACCTGGGGCTCGTCGCCCCGGCCCGTGGGTTCGATCATGGCCCTGGCCGAAGACGGCGCGGTGGTCGGCTCGGTCTCGGGCGGCTGCATCGAGGACGACCTGATCGCGCGCTACAGCCACGCGCATGGCAAGGGCGAAGACGTGCCGCTGGGTGCGCCACCCGCGCTCGTGAAGTACGGCATTACCGCCGACGAGGCGCATCGTTTCGGACTGCCCTGCGGCGGCACGCTGGAGCTGCTGCTCGAATACGCGCCCGATGCCAGCTCGCTCGACCTGCTGGTCGAGCAGCTGGAACAAGGCAAGCTCATGCAGCGCACGGTGACGCTCGCCACCGGCGCGGTGCGGCTCGCCGAGGCGAAAGCCCCCGACGAGCTCACCGTGAACGACACCGAGCTCACCAACACCTTCGGCCCCGAGTACCGCATGCTGCTGATCGGCGCCGGCCAGCTGGCCGAGTACCTCGCGACGATGGCCAAGTTCAGCGGCTTTGCCGTGACGCTGTGCGACCCGCGCGCCGAGTACCGCACCGCGTGGTCGCTGCCCGGCGTGCACATCACGACCGAGATGCCCGACGACGCGGTGTTGGCCTTCAAGCCCGACCGCCGCAGCTGCGTGGTCGCGCTCACGCACGATCCCAAGCTCGACGACCTCGCGCTGCTCGAAGCACTGCAGAGCGAAGCCTTCTACGTCGGCGCCATCGGCTCGCGTCGCAATGCCGACGCGCGGCGCGACCGCATGATCGAGCACTTCGACCAGACCGAAGAATCGCTCGCGCGGCTGCGCGGGCCTATCGGCATCTACATCGGCAGCAAGACGCCGCCGGAGATCGCGGTGAGCGTGATGGCCGAGATACTGGCTGTGAAGAACGCTGTGACGCTGCCGCGTGAGGTCGAGGTGGCGCGGGCCAAGGAAATGCAGCAGTTGCAGCCGAGCTGATTTGCTTTTTTCGGGGTGCGTGCGAATGGCACAGGGTGCTCCCTTCCACCAGTGAATCAGCCCGACTTCGCCTCGGGCGGCACGTCGCCCCCCTTCTGCCGCTCACGAAACAGCGCCGCGCGCATCAAAAAGATAGTGGTGATCGGCGCCGTGAGCGCAATGAACAGCACGATCAGCACCGCATGCAGGAACAGGCTGAAGCCCTGCACCGAAAAATAGACGATGGTGGCGACCGTCATGCACCACACGCCGACCGTCGCGCCCAGCGTGGGCGCATGGATGCGGCGGAAGAAGGTGGGCAGCCGAACCAGGCCGAAAGAACCTATGGCCGCGAAGGCCGCGCCCAGTACCGCGAACACGGCGGTGATGATCTCGGCCCACAGCGGCAGTGGGCCCACGATGAAGTCCGTCATTCGATCACCTCCCCGCGCAGCAGGAACTTGGCCATGGCCGTGGAGCCGACGAAGCCGAACAGCGCGATCAGCAGCGCCGCCTCGAAGTAGACGTTGCTCGCGTAGATGATGCCGAGCACCAGCATCATCAGCATGCCGTTGATGTAGAGGCAGTCGAGCGCCATCACGCGGTCTTGTGCGCTCGGGCCGATCAGCAACCGCGAGAGCGCGCACAGCATGGCCACGGCCAGCAGGAAGAGCGCGAACTTCAGGGCCCAGAAGAGGATGGGTGTCATGACTCGAAGATCTCCATCAGGGGGCGCTCGTAGCGCTGCTTGATCAGTGCGACGAAGGCGGCCTCGTCGTCCACGTCGAACACGTGGATCAGCAGCGTGCTGCGGTCGAACGACACTTCGCCCCAGGCGGTGCCGGGCGTGAGGCACATCACCATGGCCAGCACCGCGAGCCCGTTGGGGTCGCGCATGTCGAGCGGAATCTGCACGAACTTCGAGGCGATCCGCGAGGTGCGTCGCGTGAGCAGCAGCCGGGCCACGTCGTACGCCGACTTCAGCATGTCGAAGGTCACGACGAAGGACAGCCGCAGCGCGACGCCGGGCCTGCGCATGCGTACCGCCGCCGGGCGCAGGCCCTCGGTGAGCAGCGGCACCGCGATGGCGAGGATCAGGGCCGCCAGCAGCGTGGCGGCGTCGAGCGACTGGTTGAGCAGCAGCCAGACGATGAACAGCGCGAAGGACAGCGACGGAGAAGGAATCAGGCGCTTCATGGGGCCGTGCCTTCCTTTGCTTCTTCCTTTTTCACCGGATTCGGAATCTGCCGCGCGCCCAGCACCGCGTTGCGATAGGGCGTGGGTGTCTTCAGTCCTTCAGCGGTGGCCCTGGCGTGCTGCATGACAGGCCCGGCCCACACAGTCAGCGCCACGCTGGCCGCGAGCAGCCCGGCCACCGGCAGCACTTCGAGTGCGGGCAGCGAGGGCATGGTGGGGTGGAGTTGCGTCCAGAAGTGGCGGATGCCGGTGCGGCTCAATGCAATCAGCGAGAGAAAGCCCGAGGCGATCAGCAGCGCAAGAAAGATCCAGCCGGCGGTGCCGATCGCCTTGGCGCCGAGCATGCCCGAGAGCATCGCGAACTTGCCGATGAAGCCCGACAGCGGCGGCAGGCCCGCGAGCAGCAATGTGCAGCCCATGAAGCTCAGGCCCAGGAAGGCCACGCCGGCGGGAATCGCGCGGCCGTAGAGTGCCTGCGCCTCGTCGTCGAGGTTCACGTCGTTGAGTGCGCGCAGGTCTTCGGCAAGAAAGGGCGCGTTGCCGGCCGCCTCGTGCGGCGCCACGCTCATGCCCGCGTTGCGCCAGCGCTCGATCATGTCGGTCAGCAGGAAGAAGGCGCTGACCGCGAGCGTGGAACTCAGCAGGTAGTACAGCGCGCCGGCCCACACGGCCGGCTGGCCGAGCCCGACCGCCGCGAGCAGGGTGCCCGCAGACACCAGCACGCTGAAGCCCGCGAGGTTCGACAGCCGCTGCGTGCCGACGATGCCGAGCGCCCCCCCGAACAGCGTGGCAAGGCCCACGCCAACCAGCGCCGCCTGTCCGAAGGCGGCCGAGTCGCCGGTGTCGGGCGCGAACAGCACGGTCCACAGCCGCAGGATCGTGTAGACGCCGAGCTTGGTCAGCAGCGCAAACACCGCGCCCACCGGCGACACCGATGCGCTGTAGGCCGGTACCAGCCAGAAGTTGAGCGGCCACGCGCCGGCCTTGGCGAAGAAGGCAGTCGCGAGGATGGCCGCCGCCGCGTGCACCAGGCCGCGGTCGCCCGGCGCGAGTTCGGCGATGCGCACGCCGAGATCGGCCATGTTGAGCGTGCCGGTCACGCCGTACAGGATGGCCGCGCCGATCAGGAACAGCGACGACGCAGCGAGGTTGATCGCGATGTAGTGCAGCCCCGCCTGCACGCGCGGCCGGCCCGAGCCGTGCAGCAGCAGGCCGTAGGAGGCCGCGAGCATCACCTCGAAGAAGACGAACAGGTTGAACAGGTCGCCCGTGAGGAAGGCTCCGTTCAGGCCCATGAGCTGCAGTTGCAGCAGCGGATGGAAATGCACGCCCGCGCGGTCCCAGCGCGAGGTGGAATAGATCGATGCGGCGAAGGCGATCACGCCCGTGAGCGCGACCATCATGGTCGAGAGCCGGTCGGCCACCAGCACGATGCCGAAGGGTGCACGCCAGTTGCCCGGCAGGTAGACGCCGATGGAGCCGGGGCCGCCGCCGGTGTCGGCAGCGTTCACCCAGCGCAGCAGCGCGAGCGCGGCAAGCAGGCCGACGAGACCCGAGACCACGCTCAGGGCCGACTTGGTGCGCCGCCGGTTCTCGCCCAGCAGCAGCATGAGCGCGGCCGTGAGCATGGGCACGAGGATCGGCACCGCCACCAGGTGCGGCATGCTGAACTCGAGCAGTTCGTCGAGCAGGTGGAAGATTTCTTTCACTCCGCCTCCTGCCGCTCTTCACCGTCCACGTGGTCGGTGCCGGTGAGGCCGCGCGAGGCGAGCATCACAACGAGGAACAGCGCCGTCATCGCAAAGCCGATCACGATGGCAGTCAGCACGAGGGCTTGAGGCATCGGGTCGGCCGTATTGGCCAGCGTGGAGGTGAGGCCTTTGATGAGCACCGGCTCGCTGTCGACCTTGAGCCGGCCCATGCTGAAGATGAAGAGGTTGACCGCGTAAGAGATCAGCGTTAGGCCCATGATGACCTGGAAGGTGCGAGGGCGCAGCAGCATGTACACGCCAGAGCCGGTGAGCACGCCGATGGCGAGTGCGAGCACGATTTCCATCAGCTGGCTCCCCCGGCGGCGACAGCAGCTGCGGCGGCTTCGGCTTCTTTTTCGGCCTGCTCGTCGGCCCAGCGGTGGCTTCGTATCGACTGGTGGGCCAGCGCGGTGAGGATCAGCATGGTGGCGCCGAGCACCAGCGCGAACACGCCGATGTCGAAGAAGAGGGCGCTGGGCACGTGCACCTCGCCCAGCAGCGGCAGATGCAGGTGTGCGGTGTGCGTGGTCAGGAAGGGATAGCCGAAGAACACCGCGCCGCCGCCGGTGGCCAGCGCCAGCAGCAGGCCGATGGCGATCCAGCGGCGCGGGTAGATGCGCAGATGCTCTTCCACCCATTCGGTGCCCGAGACGATGAACTGCAGCACCAGCGCGACCGACATCACCAGCCCCGCGACGAAGCCGCCGCCCGGCGCGTTGTGGCCGCGCATGAAGAAGTAGACCGACACCAGCGCCGCCAGCGGCAGCACCAGCCGCACCAGCACGGCCGGCACCATGAGGTAGCCCACAGCGGTGTCCTTGGCGCGGCGCGGGTTCAGCAGGTCGCTGCTGCCGTCGTCGACCTGCAGGCGCTGCTGGACCGGCAGGGCCATCGATTCGATCGCGGGGCGGAAGCGCCGCAGCAGCGCATACACCGTGAGCGCGACCACGCCGAGCACGGTGATCTCGCCGAAGGTGTCGAAGCCGCGGAAGTCGACCAGCATCACGTTGACCACGTTGGTGCCGCCACCCTCGGTGAGCGCGTGTTCGAGGAAGAAGGGCGAGATGCTCTGCGGGAAGTTGCGCGTCATCATGGCCCACGCCAGCGCCGCCAT
Source organism: Variovorax sp. F042 (assembly GCF_057814215.1). Taxonomy (NCBI): domain Bacteria; kingdom Pseudomonadati; phylum Pseudomonadota; class Betaproteobacteria; order Burkholderiales; family Comamonadaceae; genus Variovorax; species Variovorax sp. F042. The sequence goes on along the minus strand of NZ_JBVASX010000002.1, from coordinate 111,129 downwards.
GCCGCCGCCGGCGACGGTGGCCACCAGCAGGTCGCGCCCGCGCCGGCCCCACGGTCGCAGCCGCGCGCGTGCAGGTTGAATGACGTCCTTGCTGCGCATCGGCAGCCAGCGCAGGCCGAGCAGGATCAGCACCGTGGTCACGGCCTCGACCACCAGTTGGGTCAACGCGAGGTCGGGTGCCGAGAACCAGATGTAGGTCACGCAAGAGACCAGCCCCGCGCCCGAGGCCAGCATCAGTGCCGCGAGCCGGTGGAACTTGGCCTGCCATGCGGCGGCCAGCGCGCAGGTACCGCCGATGATCCAGGTCATGGCGAACATCGGCGAGAAGGGCAAAAGCTCGCGCGTGCCGGGTGCGGCGGGCGTGGCCCACAGGGAAGCCGCGGCGCCCGCCACGGCCGCGACTACCAGCAGCAGCAACTGCCACTGCAGCCGGCGCGTGCCGAACAGGCGGCGGCTGCGCCGGCCCGCTTCGCTCAGCAGCGCGAGCAGGTGCTCGAAGATGACCTGGCCGTCGAAGCGATGCAGCAGCGGCGTGTGCTCGAGGCCGCCGCTCGCGCGACGACGGCGCTGCAGCAGGTACAGCGCGGCGCCGCCCACCAGCGCGACGAAGCTCATCAGCAGCGGCAGGTTGAAGCCATGCCACACCGCCAGGCTGTATTCGGGCAGCGCGCCGCCGACGACCGGCGTGGCGGCCGCCGCCAGCATCGGGCCGACCGACCACGCTGGCACCACACCCACCACCAGGCACAGAAGCACCAGCAGTTCGACCGGCACGCGCATCCAGTGCGGCGGCTCGTGCGGGTGCTTGGGCACCTCGTCGCCGCAGGGCGGGCCGAAGAACACGTCGAACACGAAGCGCGCCGAATACGCCACGCTGAAGATGCCCGCGATGGTGGCGATGACCGGCAGGCTGAAGTCGACCCACGGCGTCGACTGGATGAACACCGTCTCGGCGAAGAACATTTCCTTCGAGAGAAAGCCGTTGAGCAGCGGCACGCCGGCCATCGAAGCGCTGGCGATGATGGCCAGCGTGCCCGTGATGGGCATGAGCCGCATCAGCCCGCTGAGCTTGCGGATGTCGCGCGTGCCGGTCTCGTGGTCGATGATGCCGGCCGCCATGAACAGCGACGCCTTGAAGGTCGCGTGGTTCATTACATGGAACACCGCCGCCACGGCCGCGAGCGGGCTGTTCAGGCCCAGCAGCAGCGTGATGAGCCCGAGGTGCGAGATGGTCGAGTAGGCCAGCAGCGCCTTCAGGTCGCGCTGGAACATGGCGATGAAGCCGCCGAGCAGCAGCGTGACGGCGCCCGCGCCGCCCACCATCCAGAACCACTGCTCGGTGCCCGAGAGCACGGGCCACAGCCGCGCCATCAGGAACACGCCGAGCTTCACCATCGTGGCCGAGTGCAGGTAGGCCGACACCGGCGTGGGCGCGGCCATGGCGCGCGGCAGCCAGAAGTGGAACGGGAACTGCGCGCTCTTGGTGAAGGCGCCGAGCAGCACCAGCACCAGTGCGACCGGGTACAGCGCGTGCGCTCGGATGAGGTCGCCCGAGGCCAGCACCACGTCGAGCTCGTAGCTGCCGACGATGCGGCCGAGCACCAGCACGCCGGCCAGCAGGCACAGCCCGCCAGCGCCGGTGACGGTGAGCGCCATGCGCGCACCGCGCCGCGCGTCGCGGCGGTGGTGCCAGTAGCCGATGAGCAGGAAGGAGAAGAGGCTGGTGAGCTCCCAGAACAGCACCATCTGAATGAGGTTGCCCGAGAGCACCACGCCCATCATCGCGCCCATGAACGCGAGGAAGAACGAGAAGAAGCGCGGCACCGGATCGGAGGCCGACATGTAGTAGCGCGCATAGAGCACCACCAGCGCGCCGATGCCCAGCACCAGCATGCAGAACAGCCATGCGAAGCCATCCAGGCGGAACACGAGGTTCAGGCCGAGGGCCGGCAGCCATTCGATTTCTTGCCGCAGCACGTTGCCGTGCGCGATCTGCGGGAAGAACCATGCGACCTGGATGGCGCAGCCCAGCGCGACCAGCCCCGCCAGCGTCGACTCCCTGTTGCGTGCGTTGGAAGGCATCAACGCGGCCAGCACGCTGGCAATGAAGGGGAGGGCGATGAGAAAGACCAGGGGCATTGCGGGCAATTCTATCGACCGACCCTATGGAAGGCCCTATCTATAACCGCAAGACATAAGGCAGTTTTTCGCTCGATTCAGGAGGAGAAAGCCTGCACCGTGCGCAACCCGAGCCAGGTCATGCACAGCGAACCGCCAAGGTGCAACGCGATCGTGCCCATCGCGAGGCCGAGCCTGCCGCCCATGAGCATGCCGACCACTTCCGCGGAGAAGCTGGAGAAGGTGGTGAGCGTGCCCAGGAAGCCGGTGATGACCATGAGCCGCCACGCGGGGTTGATGTCCGGCAGGCCGCTGAACACACCGATGGCCACGCCGATCAGGTAGCCGCCGATGAGGTTCACCGCCAGCGTGCCCCAGGGCAGGATGCCGCCGGGGTTGAGCCACAGGGCAAAGCCCCAGCGCATGAGGGCGCCGACACACGCGGCGAGGCAGATGACGAGGACGTTCAGCAGCATGCCGGCGATTATCCGCAAGCTGCCGGACGGCCTTGCTCTTTCTACTTCTCCTTGCCCATCACCACATCGGGCAGGATCGTCACGATGCTCGGGAACAGCGTGATCAGCACGATGCACAGCACCAGGCAGAAGAAGAACGGAATGGCAGCCTTGGCGATCACGTTGCTGTCTTTCCCGGTCATGTTCTGCAGCACGAAGAGGTTGAAGCCCACCGGCGGCGTGACCTCGGCGATCTCGACCAGCAGCACGATGAAGATGCCGAACCAGATCAGGTCGAAGCCCGCCTTCTGGATCATCGGCAGCACCACCGCGCTGGTCAGCACGATCATCGAGATGCCGTCGAGCGCCGTGCCCAGCACCAGGTACACGACGACCAGCGCGCCGATCAGTGCATAGGGCGACAGGTGCATGCTGTCGACCCACTCGGCCAGCTCGCGCGGAATGCCGGTGAAGGCCATGGTCTTGGTGAGGAAGGCGGCACCAGCCAGGATGAACATGATCATGCAGCTGGTGCGGGTGGCGCCCATGATGCCGTCCTTGAAGTTCTTCCAGGTCAGGCTGCGGCCCCAGGCCGCGATGGCCAGCGAGCCCAGCACGCCGAAGGCCGCGCACTCGGTGGCCGTGGCCCAGCCCGCCACCAGCACCCAGACGATGAAGACGATCAGCAGCGCGCAGGGAATCAGGTTGCCCGAGAGCCGGATCTTCTCCATGAAAGTGGTCGGCGGATCGGCCGGCGGCACCTGGTCGGGATTGCGCAGGCTCCACCAGCCGATGTAGCCCGAGAACAGCAGCATCAGCAGAAAGCCCGGAAGAAAGCCTGCCAGGAAGATGCGGATGATCGACGCGTCGGCGGCCACGGCGTACACCACCATCGTGATCGACGGCGGGATCAGGATGCCCAGCGTGCCCGCGGTGGCGAGCGAGCCGATGGCCAGCTTCTCGTTGTAGCCGCGGCGCTTGAGCTCGGGCAGCGCCACCTTGGCGATGGTCGCGCAGGTGGCCGCCGACGAGCCCGAGACCGATCCGAACACGCCGCAGCCGAGGATGGTGGTGTGCATCAACCGGCCGGGCACGCGGTTGAGCCAGGGGCGCAGGCCCTCGAACATCTCCTCGCTCAGCTTGGTTCTGAAGAGGATCTCGCCCATCCAGATGAACAGCGGCAGCGCCGCGAGCTCCCAGCTGGCGTTACTTTCCCAGAAGGCCGAGAACAGGTTCTTGCCCGGCAGCGTGTTGGTGAAGAAGGCCTGGCCGACCCAGCCGACGATGGCCAGAGTCATCGCGATCCAGACGCCGCCCGCGAGCAGAAGCAGCATGATGGCGAGCAGCAGCGCGCCCATGAGCAGGGTTTCAAGCATGGGCGTCAGACGTCGGAGGAGAAATCGCCGGCAGCATGCCGCTCTTCGATGGCGCGCTGGTAGCTGGGCTTCTCGCCGCGCACCACGCCCACCAGCTCGTCGACCATGGCAATCAGCAGCAGCCAGCAGCCGATGACGAAGGTCGATTGCGGAATCCAGATCGGAATGACGACGAGGCCGGTCGCCATCTCGGCGAATTCGTAGCTCTCGTAGGTGAAGCTGGTGGCCCAGTAGGTCAGGTAGGCCACGGACACCGACGCGATCAGCAGGCATGTCACGTCGAGGATGCGCCGCACTTTCGGCGGCACGGCTTCGAGCAGCAGCGTCACGCGCACGAAATCGCCGTGACGGAATGCATGCGCCATCGCGAAGAACGCGGCGGCGGCGCACAGCCAGGCCACCACGTCGTTGAGCCCGCTCACGTGCCAGTTCATCTGCCGGCCCACGCCGGCCAGGATCATCAGCACGAAGATCAGGAACACGCAGAACGCGCCGAGCGCGCCTGCACCGTCGTACAGGCGGTCGAGGAAGCGGCGCACGGCTTACTTCTTTTTATAAGCGTCGACGATGGCGGCGCCATCGGCCCCGGCTGCCTTGAGCCAGTCGGTCTGCATGATGCCGCCGACCTGGCGCATGTCGGCGTCGAGCTTGGGCGAGGGCTTGTGCACCTTCATGCCGCGCTCGGCGAGCAGGCGCTTGTATTCGTCGTTCTTCTCCTGCGCGACCTTCCAGCCGCGCACCTCGGCATCGGCTGCGGCCTTGGTGACGGCGGCCTTGGTGGTGGCGTCGAGCGCGTCGAAGGCCTTGGCGTTCACGAGGATCGCGTTCTTCGGGATCCAGGCCTGCGTGTCGTAGAAGTTCTTGATGTGCTCGTAGGTCTTGGTGTCGTAGCCGGTGGAGCCCGAGCTCATGTAGCTCTCGATCACGCCCGTGGCCATGGCCGCGCTGAGCTCGGCCTGCTGGATCTGCACGGGCTGCGCGCCGATGAGTTCGGCGATCTTGGCGGTGGCCGGGCTGTAGGCGCGCCACTTGATGCCGCGCAGGTCGGCCACCGAGCCGATTTCCTTCTTTGTGTAGATGCCCTGCGGCGCCCACGGCACCATGAACAGCACCTTGATGCCCTGGGCCGCGAGCAACTTGTCCATGGCGGGCTTCGATGCGTCGTAGAGCTTCCTTGCCTCGGGGTAGGTGGTGGCGAGGAAGGGCACGCCGTCGAGCGCGTAGATCGGGTTCTCGTTCGCGTAGTTGGCCAGCAGGATCTCGCCGGCTTGCGCCTGGCCGCTTTGCACGGCGCGCTTGATCTCGGGCGCCTTGAACAGCGAGGCGTTGGCATGCACCGTGATCTTCACCTTGCCGCCCGTGGCGGCGTCGACGTCCTTCGCGAACTGCGTGATGTTTTCCGTGTGGTAGTTGGTGGCGGGGTAGGCCGTGGGGAGGTCCCACTTGGTCTGCGCGAAGGCTGCGGCGCCGAGGGTGAGGCCCGCGAGGGCAATGCCGAACTTGTGATTCATGTACGCGCTCCGGAATGGATTGAAAGCAAAACGAAAGGAAGCTTACGTGCAAATTCCGGACCACTTCCTGAGGCATTTCCCTGCCATGGCGCGCATGAAAAAGCCGCCCGAAGGCGGCTTTGCATATTTCTACCGGAGCGGAATCAGGGCTTGGCGGCCTTGGGAGCTTTCGCTTCCTTCGATGCGGATGGCGCCGCGCCACCGAAGCTCTTGCCATTGACCGTCAGGCCCTCGGCCGACAGCTTGGCCGCCTTCTTCTCCTTCACGCCCTTGACGCGCTGCATGAGGTCGGGCCAGTCCTTGAACTCGCCTTCCTTGCGTGCTTCGAGAATGCGCTTGGACATCGACGGGCCAACGCCCTTGACGCCATCGAGGTCGGCCTCGGTGCCTTTGTTGACGTCAACGGCGGCGAACGAAACGGCCGCGAACAGCATGGCCGTGATGGCCAGGATCTTCTTGAACATGATGAAAAACTCCCTCTTTTTTGTTGATGAGTGACAGCCGACAGAAGCGTCGGCCCAGGCTCAACGAGGAGGGAAAGAACGGCGTTGACGCGTAAAAGCCGTGCCGGCTTCTACGTGACCATTGTTCAGAAATGTGATCAGAGTTCTTCGACGCGGCGCGGCGGATAGCTGTCCCACGCCTGGCAGCCGGGGCAGTGCCAGAAGTACTGGTGCGCCTCGAAACCGCAGGCTGCGCAGCGGTAGCGCATGAGCGGCCGGGTGGCCTGGTCGAGCGCGCGCTGCACCTGCGGATGGAACTGCTGGTGCTCGAAGTGTTCGCCCGCGAGCCAGCGCGAGGCCGCAACCAGCGAGGGCTGCTGTGCAAGATGCGCGATGTAGCCGTCGCGCGGCGTGGGGTTGGGTTCTTCTGCGGTGGCGGTCGGCGTGCCGCCGAGCGCCATCAGCGCCTCGAGCACGTCGATCGACGGCGACTCCACATAGCGGCGTTGCAGCAGTGCGAGCGCTTCGCCTTCGCGGTGCGCGGCCACGGCAGCCTGCTGCAGCGCGGCTGCGTAGAGCGGCAGCGCCAGCGGTGCGGTCTCGCTCAGGGCCACGAGCGTGTCGAAGGCCGCGGCCGCCTCGCCGTTGCGCAACTGCAGGTTGGCTGTGTCGATGGCGGGGCGCGGTGCCTGCGGCGCGAGTTCGACGGCCTGCGCGAGCAGCTTTGCGGCGTCGGGCAGGTCGCCCGCCGCAACGCGTTCGGTCGCCTGCTCGCAGAGGTGATGCGCGCGGCGCGTGCTGTAGCTGGCCTGGTCTGATTCGTCGAGCTTCTGCGCCACGTCGGCGGCCTGTGCCCATTCGCGCGAGCGCTCGTAGATGGCCAGCAGCGACAGCCGCGCCTCGTTCTCGTAGCGCGTGCCTTCGAGCTTCTGCAGCGCGGCTTCGGCACGATCGAGCAGGCCGGCGCGCAGGAAGTCTTGCGCCAGTGCGTGCTGTGCGCGTTCGCGGTCGCTGCGGCTCAGGTCGCCGCGGCCCAGCAGGTGCTCGTGCACGCGCACTGCGCGCTGGTACTCGCCGCGACGGCGGAAGAGATTGCCGAGTGCGAAATGAAGCTCTTGCGTGTCGGGGTCGTTCTGTACGGCTTCGATGAAGGCGTCGATGGCCTGGTCCTGCTGCTCGTTGAGCAGGAAGTTGAGGCCGCGAAAGTAGGCCTTGGGGGCTTGGCGGTTCTCGAGCTTGAGTTGCCGGATGTCGAAGCGCGATGCGAGCCACCCGAGCACGAAGGCGACGGGCAGGCTGATCAGCAGCCAGCTGGGATCAAAGTCCATGTTGACGTACGGCGGGGAGGTCGGTGGCGGAGATGGTCGGAGCCGCTGCGGGCGCGGTCGTGGCGGTCGATGGTGCGGAAGCCTGGGTTTCGGCAGCGGCAGGCACTTGCGCCGCGGCGGTGCGGTGCTTCCACCAGCCCGGCAGCATGCCCAGTGCACCCACCACGAGCCCGCCGGCAAAGGCCGCGAGCACGACGAGCACCAGCGGCGCACGCCAGTAGGTGCCGAAGAAGAAATAGACGGTCGCGTCGTGCTGGTTGTTCAGCGCGAAAGCGAAGAGCGTAAAAAAAATGGCTGCCTTGAGCAGCCACAGGAGGTATTTCATAGCCGTTCCCGTTGCCGGGAGCATTCTACGTTTGCATCCACGTGCGTCAGGCCTTGCGGCCCTTGGCTTCCTTGCCGCCGGCGTCGAGCTCCGCGGTGCGTGCATCGACGGCTTCGCGCAGCGCCTTGCCGGGCTTGAAGTGCGGCACCCGCTTCTCGGGAATCTGCACGCTCTCGCCCGAACGCGGGTTGCGGCCGATGCGCGGCGGACGACGGTTGACCGAGAAGCTGCCGAAGCCACGGATCTCGATGCGGTGTCCGCGCACCAGCGCGTCGCTCATGGCATCGAGGATGGTCTTGACGGCGTATTCGGCATCGCGGTGCGTGAGCTGTGCAAAGCGCGCTGCGAGTTCTTCGACGAGGTCTGAGCGGGTCATAGGCCGAACATAAACGAAAAACGTGGACGAAAAAAAAGACAGAGCGGCCCCAGGGCCTGCTCTGTCTTCCGACTCAGCTTACTTGCTGTCGTTGTTGTCGAGCTTGGCGCGCAGCAGGGCGCCCAGGCTGGTCGTGCCCGCGTTTTCGCGTGCCGACTGCTGGCTCAGGCTGGCCATGGCGCCTTGTTCGTCGACCATGTCCTTCTGCTTGATCGACAGCTGGATGTTGCGGGTCTTGCGATCCACATTCACGACGATGGCGGTGACTTCGTCGCCTTCCTTCAGCACGTTGCGGGCATCTTCAACGCGGTCGCGCGAGATTTCCGAAGCACGGAGGTAGCCGATGATGTCTTCGCCGAGGTCGATTTCAGCGCCGCGGGCGTCCACGGTCTTGACCTTGCCGGTCACGATCTGGCCCTTGTCGTTCACGGTGGTGAACGTGGTGAACGGGTCGCTGTCGAGCTGCTTGATGCCGAGGCTGATGCGCTCGCGGTCGACGTCCACAGCCAGCACGATCGCTTCGACTTCCTGGCCCTTCTTGTAGTTGCGAACGGCGGTTTCGCCGGCTTCGTTCCACGAGAGGTCCGAGAGGTGAACCAGGCCGTCGATGCCGGCAGCCAGACCCACGAACACGCCGAAATCGGTGATCGACTTGATCGGGCCCTTGACGCGGTCGCCGCGCTTGGTGTTTTGCGCGAACTCTTGCCACGGGTTGGCCTTGCACTGCTTCATGCCCAGGCTGATGCGGCGCTTGTCTTCGTCGATTTCCAGGACCATGACTTCGACTTCGTCGCCCAGCGAGACGATCTTGTTCGGAGCGATGTTCTTGTTGGTCCAGTCCATTTCGGAGACGTGCACCAGGCCTTCGATGCCGGGTTCGAGTTCGACGAACGCACCGTAGTCGGCAATGTTCGTGACCTTGCCGAACAGGCGGGTCGATTGCGGGTAGCGGCGCGAAACGCCCATCCACGGGTCGTCACCCATTTGCTTGAGACCCAGCGAGACACGGTTCTTTTCGGTGTCGAACTTGAGGATCTTGGCGGTGATTTCCTGGCCGGCCTGAACGACTTCGCTCGGGTGGCGAACACGGCGCCATGCCATGTCGGTGATGTGCAGCAGGCCGTCGATGCCGCCGAGGTCCACGAACGCACCGTATTCGGTGATGTTCTTGACCACGCCGCGCACGACTGCGCCTTCCTTCAGCGTTTCCATCAGCTTGGCGCGTTCTTCGCCCATGCTGGCTTCGACCACGGCACGGCGCGACAGCACGACGTTGTTGCGCTTGCGGTCAAGCTTGATGACCTTGAATTCGAGGGTCTTGTTCTCGTACGGGGTCAGGTCCTTGATCGGACGCGTGTCGATCAGCGAGCCCGGCAGGAACGCGCGGATGCCGTTGACCAGGACCGTGAGGCCGCCCTTGACCTTGCCGCTGGTGGTGCCGGTGACGAAGTCGCCCGATTCCAGTGCCTTCTCGAGGGCGAGCCACGAAGCCAGACGCTTGGCGGTGTCGCGCGAGAGGATGGTGTCGCCGTAGCCGTTTTCAACGCTGCCGATGGCAACGGAAACGAAATCGCCGGCCTGAACTTCGAGTTCGCCCTTGTCGTTCTTGAACTCTTCGATCGGCACATACGCTTCGGACTTCAGACCGGCGTTGACGACGACGTGGTTGTGTTCGACACGCACGACTTCGGCCGTGATGACCTCGCCGGTGCGCATTTCGGAACGCTTCAGGGACTCTTCGAATAGGTCGGCAAAAGATTCAGACATTTATGGTTCCTTCCGTCAGGCAGGGTTGGCAGGCGCTCTTGCGAAATTGCGTGCGGCTGCTGTGGGTCTGTAGACGGCGGTTTTGTGGGCTTTTTGGATATAAACCCGGGTTGGTTGAACAACCAGCAGGCCAGTGCGCTGTCGCGCGGAAGGAGCCTGCTGGAGCGGTATGCGCCTTATGAATATTTCGGGATATTCCGTCGGGCGCCAGCTTTTCAAGCGGGCTTGAAAGGCTGTACTTGTTGCCACCAGTCCAAGACCTGATCGATCGATTGCTCGATGGACAGCTGGGAGTTGTCGAGGTGGCGAGCGTCCTGCGCCGGCTTCAGAGGGGCGACACTGCGGGATGAGTCCCGGGCATCACGTGCTTCCAAGTCGGAGCGAAGACTGTCGAGTGTAGCCGAAATACCCTTTGAAATCAACTGCTTATGACGCCGCTCGGCGCGCTGGGCGGCACTGGCCGTGAGGAAGACCTTGAGCGCCGCGTCGGGAAAGATCACGGTGCCCATGTCGCGCCCGTCGGCCACCAGGCCGGGCAGTTGGCGAAAGCGCTGCTGCAGGGCCAGCAGCGCCTCGCGCACGGCCGGCAGCGTGGAGACGCGGGAGGCGTCCATGCCGGCGGCTTCGGTGCGGATGTCGTCGCTGACGTCTTCGCCGGCCAGCAGCACCTTTCCTTCGGTGAACTGCAGGGGCAGGGCGGCCGCGAGTGCAGCGATCTGCGTTTCGTGCTGGGCGTCAGCGCTCAGGCCTGCGCGGCGCATGGCCAGGCCGGTCACGCGGTAGAGGGAGCCCGAATCGAGGTAGTGGTAGCCGAGCAGGCGCGCTACTTCGGCCGCGAGCGTGCCCTTGCCGGAAGCGGTCGGGCCGTCGATGCAGATCACCGGCACCTCGGCGGCCTCTGCCACCGAGAACAGGGTCTCGAAGTAATCGGGAAAGGTCTTGGCGACGCAGTGCGGATCGAGAATGCGCACCGGCACCCCCGCCGGGTTGAATGCCGCGAGCGAGAAGCACATGGCCACGCGGTGGTCGTCGTAGGTGTGGATGCTCGCCGGGCGCCAGCCGGCCTGCGCCAGCGGGTGCACGCGGATGAAGTCCGGGCCGGCCTCGACGGCGGCGCCGAGCTTCTTCAGCTCGTTGGCCATGGCGTCGATGCGGTCGGTTTCCTTCACGCGCCAGCTCGCGATGTTGCGCAGCGTGCTCGGACCGTCGGCGTACAGCGCCATCACAGCCAGCGTCATCGCGGCGTCGGGAATGTGATTGGCGTCGAGGTCGATGGCCTTGAGCGGCCAGGCGCCGCGGCGCACTTCGAGCCAGTTCGGACCGCTGTCGACCTGCGCGCCCATCTGGCGGGCGGCGTCGATGAAGCGGATGTCGCCCTGGATCGAATCGGCGCCCACGCCTTCGATGCGGATGCCGTCCTTGCCGGAAACACCCGTCGCTATCGCGCCCAATGCTATGAAATAGCTAGCAGACGAGGCATCGGCCTCGACGTGAATGTCGCCGGGAGAGCTGTAGCTGCTGCCCGCCGGAATGGTGAAACGCTCCCAGCCGTCGCGCCGCACCTGGATGCCGAAGCGCGCGAGCAGGTTCAGCGTGATCTCGATGTAGGGCTTGGAGATCAGTTCGCCGACCACTTCGATCACGATGTCGCCGGCCGCCGCGAGCGGCAACGCCAGCAGCAGGGCGGTGAGGAACTGGCTCGACACGTCGCCGCGCACGCGGATCGGCGCGTCGAGCGCCAAATCACCGTGTGGCACCGGATGGATGCGCAGCGGTGGATAGCCGGGGTTGCCGAGGTAGTCGATTCGGCAGCCGAGCTGGGTCAGCGCGTCGACGAGATCGCCGATGGGGCGCTCGTGCATGCGCGGAACGCCGCTCAGCTCGAACTCACCGCCCAGCAGCGACAGCGCCGCGGTGAGCGGGCGCATCGCGGTGCCGGCGTTGCCGAGGAACAGCGGCAGCAGCGTTTCGCTGGGCTTCAGCTGGCCGCCGAGGCCGGTGATGCGCAGTGTGTTTCCGTCCGGGTCGATGCCGCAGCCGAGCGCGCGCAGGGCGTCGAGCATCACGCGCGTGTCGTCCGAATCGAGCAGGTCGTGGATGGTGGTGGTGCCGCTCGCGAGCGCGGCGAGCAGCAGCACGCGGTTGGAGATGCTCTTGGAGCCCGGCAGCCGGACCGTACCGGCCGCGCCCGCGAGGGGCGGGAGATCGAGGAAGGTCGTAGAGAACATCTCAGTTGTCCTGCTGCTGCGACGAGGTGTCGGTGGCCGGTTTCCAGGCCGCGCGGGCCTTGCTGGCGGCGGCAATGGATTGCTCCAGCGCCTGCAGATCGCCAGCGGCCATCAGCGCTTCGAGGTCGTCCAGGGCCTTGCGAAAGGCCTGTGACTGTTGCAGCACTTGTTCGCGGTTGGCCAGCAGCACGTCGCGCCACATGACCGGGTCGCTCGCGGCGATGCGCGAGAAATCGCGAAAGCCCGGTCCCCCGAGACTCAGGAAGCGGTCGCCCTGCGGCTGGCTGGCGATGGCGTTGGTGTACGCGAAGGCCAGCAGGTGCGGCAGGTGGCTCACGGCGGCGAAGGCGGCGTCGTGCTCTTCGTGCGTCATGGTGACGACGTGCGCGCCGATGCCGCTCCACACCTGCGAGGCCCGCTGCACGTTCGAGCGCAGCGTGGTCTTCACGGGCGTCAGCACGACCTGCCGGCCGGTGAACAGCGAAGCCTCTGCGTGCTCGATACCCGAGAGCTCCTTGCCGGCGATCGGGTGTGCCGGCACGAAGTTCGCAAACTGGCGCTGCAGGCCGTTGCGCGCGGCTTCGATCACGTCGCCCTTGGTCGAGCCGACGTCCATCACCAGCGTCTCGTTCGAGATGCCGTGGCGGATGGCCTTGAATGTGGCTTCCGATGCGGCCACCGGCACCGCCAGCAGCACGATGTCGGAGCCTGACACCGCCAGCAGCGCCGAAGGCGCTACCACGTCGATCACGCCAAGCTGGCGAGCCCGCTCGGTGGTGGAGGGCGACTTGCTGTAGCCGACCACGCGTTTCACCAGCTTCGCGCGCTTGAGTGCGAGCGCGAAAGAGCCGCCCATCAGGCCGCAGCCGATCAGTCCCAGTTGTTCGAACATGTTGTGGGGCTGCCTGCCGCTCAGGCCTTGACGGGGTAGGCGCCCAGCACCTTGTAGAACGCGCAGAGACCGCGCAGCTCGGCCAGCGCCGCGGCCACGTTGGGCTGCGAGGGATGGCCGTCGAGGTCGATGTAGAAGTAGTACTCCCACTGGCCGGTGCGAGCGGGGCGCGACTCGAAGCGGGTCATCGATACGTTGTTGGCCTTCAGCGGCACTAACAGGTCGTGCACCGCGCCGGGCCGGTTTGGCACCGAGACGATCAGGCTCGTGCAGTCGCGGCCCGAGGCTGGCGGCATGGCCAGCGTCTGCGGCAGGCAGATCACCGAGAAGCGGGTGCGGTTGTACGAGTCGTCCTGGATGGCGTGCGCCACGATGTGCAGGCCGAAGCGGGTGGCGGCGCGTTCGCCGGCCAATGCGGCCCAGGCCGGGTTGGTGGCCGCGAGGCGTGCGCCTTCGGCATTGCTCGATACGGCACGGCGCTCGGCGTTCGGCAAGTGCTTGGACAGCCAAGTCTGGCACTGTGCCAGCGCCTGCGGATGGGCCAGCACGGCCTCCACGCCTTCGAGCGAATTGCTGCTGCGCAGGAGGTGATGACGTACCAGCAGGCTGACTTCGCCGACGACATGGGTCGGCGAGTGCAGGAACAGGTCGAGCGAGCGAGTGACTACGCCTTCGGTCGAGTTCTCGACGCCGACCACGCCGTACTGGGCGCTGCCAGCGGCGGTGGCGTGGAACACCTCGTCGAAGCTGGCGCAATAGATCAGGTCGGCGGCGCCGCCGAAGTATTCGATGGCGGCTTGCTCGCAGAAGGTGCCTTCGGGGCCAAGCACGGCCACCCGTTGTGGCGACTCGAGTGCCAGGCAGGCCGACATGATCTCGCGCCAGATGGCCGCCACATGGAGGTCCTTGAGCGGGCCGCCATTGCTCTTCTGCATCTTGTCGATGACCTGCGCCACGCGGTCGGGGCGGAAGAACGGGGTGCCCTCGCGCTTCTTGACCTCGCCGACCAGCTCGGCCACATGGGCCCGCTCGTTGAGCAGGCTGAGCAGTCGCTGGTCGAGCGAGTCGATCTGCACGCGCAGATCGGCCAGGCTTTCGGAGTTGTCGGAGGGAGAAGAGGGCGGTGTGGGTGCGGAGGCGGTCATCGGTGCGAGCAGCTGGGCATGCGCCTAGGCATGCGATCGCTCGAATTCTCGCATGTAGGCCACAAGTGCCTGCACCCCTGCCAGCGGCATGGCGTTGTAAATGCTCGCGCGCATGCCGCCGACCGACTTATGGCCCTTGAGCTGCAGCAGCCCGGCTTCGCGCGCGCCGGCCAGGAAAGCCTCGTTGCGGCCTTCGTCGGCCAGGAAGAACGGCACGTTCATGCGCGAGCGGCAGCCCGGATCGATCCGGTTGGCGTAGAAGTCGGAGCCGTCGATGAAGTCGTACAGCAGCTTCGCCTTCGCGATGTTGCGCTGCTCCATGGCGGCCACGCCGGTGTGCGCGCCTTCGGTCTGCTGCAACAGCCATTGGAATGTGAGCCCCGCCATGTAGATGCCCCAGGTCGGCGGGGTGTTGTACATGGAGTGGTTGTCAGCCACGGTCTTGTAGTTGAACGCGCTCGGGCAGATCTCGAGCGCGTGGCCCAGCAGGTCGTCGCGCACGACCACGATGGTCAGGCCGGCAGGGCCGAGGTTCTTTTGTGCGCCGCCGAAGGCCAGGCCCACGCGGCTCCAGTCGACGCTGCGCGAGGCAACGTGCGAGGAGAAATCGATGACCAGCGGGGCGTTGCTGCCGAGCGCGGCCAGATCGGGCAACTGCTGGAACTCGATGCCGTTGATGGTCTCGTTCGAGCACACGTGCACGTACGAAGCATCCTTGGAGAGCTGCCAGGTCGTAGGGTCGGGCAGCTTCGTGTGCTGGTCGTCGGCGTTGCTCGCGACAACGCGCGCTGTACAGTAGCGCTGCGCTTCCTTGTGCGACTTGATGCTCCAGCTGCCGGTGATGACGAAGTCGGCGGTTTTGCCGCGCGACAGGTTCAACGGCACGATGGCGTTCTCGCCCAGTCCGCCGCCCTGCATGAACAGGACCTGGAAGTGCGAGGGAATGGCCAGCAGCGTGCGGATGTCGGCTTCGGCCTGGGTGCAGATCGCACCGAATTCCTTGCCGCGATGGCTCATTTCCATCACGCTCATGCCGCTGCCCTGCCAGTCGAGCATTTCGGCGGCGGCGCGTTGCAGCACCGCCTCCGGCATGGCAGCCGGACCGGCCGAGAAGTTGTGGGGGCGCTTGCCGGCCGGCATCTGCTGCTGGGTCACGTTGCTTTTACTTCTTGGCTGGGGCCTTGGCAGGTGCCTTGGCGGGAGCGGAGCCTTGGGCAGCGCCATCGGTCGGTGCGCCGAGTGCCTTGGCGACTGCGGTGTCGAGCGCGCGCATCTTGGGTTCGACCGTGGTGCGCGTGTCGGCCACGAGCTTTTCCGTCAGTGCGGTCTGCATCTTCGGGTTCAGGTCCTGGTACTTTTTGCTCAGGGGCGAGTTGATCCAGGCCAGCAGCTGCTTGAGTTCGTCTTCGTTGAAGTTCTGCTCCATCAGCGGGGTGAGGGCGCCCGGGGCCAGTTGAACGGCCTTGTCGCGAACGATGGGGTAGGTTTCGTCGAAGTACTTCTTCAGCTCGGCGTCGGCAGCCTTGGCGGCAGCTTCGCGCTTGGCTTCAGGCACTTGCGTCTGCAGGTATTGCGAACCCGCTTGTGCGATCGGAGCGCTCGATTGCTCGACAAGGCCGCGTGCCAGCGATTCGATACCGGGGCGCTGGATGTCGATGAACTGCTTGATGAGCGTGGCCTTGTCCTGGGCCATGGCGGCCATCGAACTGCTTGCCAGGGCGACCGTCAGAAGTGCGAGTTTGATTTTTTTCACTGAGGATTCTCCGTTGAAGATGAGGAAGTATCGTCCGCGTCAGGCTCGCTTTCGCCGTTCGCGTCGTTTTCGACGATACGTTGTAGCCCGCTGAGTTTGGCGCCTTCGTCGAGTCCGATCAGCGTAACGCCTTGCGTCGCGCGACCAAGTTCACGAATTTCGGCAACCCGGGTGCGCACCAGCACGCCCTTGTCGGTGATGAGCATGATCTCATCATCCGCATGCACGAGAGTGGCAGCAACGACCTTGCCGTTGCGCTCACTCTGTTGAATGGCGATCATGCCTTTGGTTCCCCGGCCGTGGCGGGTGTATTCCGTAATGCTTGTTCGCTTTCCGTAACCATTTTCCGTGGCCGTGAGCACGCTTTGCTGCTCATCTTCGGCAACCAGCATGGCAATCACGCCCTGTCCGGGGTCGAGCGACATGCCGCGCACGCCACGGGCATTGCGGCCCAGCGGGCGGACGTCTTCCTCGTCGAAGCGCACGGCCTTGCCACCGTCGCTGAAGAGCATGACGTCGTGCTTGCCGTCGGTCAGTGCCGCGCCGATCAGGTAGTCGCCCTCATCGAGGTTCACGGCAATGATGCCGCCCTTGCGCGGGTTGTTGAACTCGTCGAGCGCCGTCTTCTTGACCGTGCCCATCGAGGTCGCCATGAACACGTACTGGTCGGCCGGGAAGTTGCGCTTTTCACCCGTCAGCGCGAGCGCGACGTTGATCTTTTCGCCTTCCTGCAGCGGGAACATGTTGACGATGGGACGCCCGCGCGAGCCGCGCGAACCCGCCGGCACTTCCCACACCTTGAGCCAGTACAGCCGGCCGCGGTTGGAGAAGCACAGGATGTAGTCGTGCGTGTTGGCGATGAAGAGCTGGTCGATCCAGTCGTCGTCCTTGGTGGCGGTGGCCTGCTTGCCGCGGCCGCCGCGTTTCTGCGCGCGGTATTCGCCCAGCGGCTGGCTCTTGATGTAGCCGCTGTGCGAGAGCGTCACGACCATGTCGGTCGGCGTGATCAGGTCTTCGGTCGATAGGTCGTAGGCGCTGTGCTCGACCAGGCTGCGGCGCGCGCCGACCTTCGACTGGCCGAACTCCTGCTTGATGGTGCCGAGCTCGTCGCCAATGATGGTGGAGACGCGCTCAGGCTTGGCCAGGATGTCGAGCAGGTCGTCGATCTCGGCCATCACGTCCTTGTACTCGGCCACGATCTTGTCCTGCTCGAGGCCGGTCAGGCGCTGCAAGCGCATCTGCAGGATTTCCTGGGCTTGCGTTTCCGACAGGCGATAGAGGCCGTCGCCGCCCATGCCGAAATTGCGCTCGAGGCCTTCGGGGCGGTAGTCGTCGGCGTTGATCACACCGCCGTCGGCGCGCGTGCGCGTGAGCATTTCGCGCACCAGCTTGCTGTCCCAGCTGCGGGTCATCAGCTCGGCCTTGGCGACGGGCGGTGTCGGCGATTCACGGATGATGCGGATGAACTCGTCGATGTTGGCCAGCGCCACTGCGAGGCCTTCGAGCACGTGGCCGCGTTCGCGGGCCTTGCGCAGCGTGAAGACGGTGCGGCGCGTGACCACTTCGCGGCGGTGCTGCAGGAAGACCTGGATCAGGTCCTTCAGGTTGCACAGCTTGGGCTGGCCGTCGACCAGCGCCACCATGTTGATGCCGAAGGTGTCCTGCAGCTGCGTCTGCTTGTAGAGGTTGTTGAGCACCACCTCGGGCACTTCGCCGCGCTTGAGCTCGATCACCAGGCGCATGCCCGACTTGTCGGACTCGTCCTGGATGTGGCTGATGCCTTCGATCTTCTTCTCGTGCACCAGCTCGGCCATGCGCTCCTGCAGCGTCTTCTTGTTGACCTGGTAGGGAAGCTCGTCGACGATGATCGCCTGGCGCTGGCCGCGGTCGATGTCCTCGAAGTGGCACTTGGCGCGCATCACGACCTTGCCGCGGCCGGTGCGGTAGCCGTCCTTCACGCCGTTGATGCCGTAGATGATGCCGGCGGTGGGGAAGTCGGGCGCCGGCACGATTTCCATCAGCTCGTCGATGCTGGCTTCGGGGTTGCGCAGCAGGTGCAGGCAGGCGTCGACAACCTCATTCAGGTTGTGCGGCGGAATATTGGTGGCCATGCCGACCGCAATACCGCCGGAGCCATTGACCAGCAAATTCGGCAGCTGGCTCGGCAGCACCTTCGGCTCTTTTTCGGAGCCGTCGTAATTGTCCTGAAAGTCGACAGTTTCCTTGTCGATATCGGCCAGCATTTCGTGCGCAATTTTGGCCAGCCGGATTTCCGTATACCGCATTGCGGCCGCGTTGTCTCCATCGACCGACCCGAAGTTGCCCTGGCCGTCGACCAGCATATGGCGCATCGAGAAGTCCTGGGCCAGGCGCACGATGGTGTCGTAGACCGACTGGTCTCCGTGCGGGTGGTACTTACCGATGACGTCGCCGACGATACGGGCCGACTTCTTGTATGGCCGGTTCCAGTCGTTGTTGAGTTCGTGCATCGCGTACAGCACGCGGCGGTGCACAGGCTTGAGGCCGTCGCGGGCATCGGGAAGCGCTCGGCCCACGATCACGCTCATGGCGTAGTCGAGATAGCTGCTGCGCATTTCCTCTTCGAGACTGATGGGCAGGGTTTCTTTTGCGAAGGAGGTCATGAGCGAGGGGCTGGCGGCAGGAAGGCGAAATTTTACGCTGTGAGGGGTGTCGCACCGCCGCAACACAAGGCGCCTATTCCGCCTCCGTCCTACGCTTCGGGGCCGTCCAGCGGCCTGTTTGCCAAAGACCCTATGGCACAATCGCCTCAACGTTTTGGGTGGTGGTCACTTAAAGCGTCCTTGATTCGCAGCGCGGCTGCGGCTTTTTCCCCAAGAGGAGAACCATGAAGAAACTGAATAAAGTGGCGATGATGTTTGCAGTCGCTGCGCTCGCCACTGCCGCCGGCGCGCAGACCCGTGTCACCGCTGCGGACGGCGGTCCTACGATCGACAACTGGCAAAACGGCACCGGCGAACTGGTCTGGAAGAACGGCACGAATGAACTGTGCTGGCGCGATGCCAACTGGACGCCGGCTACGGCTGCCGCTGGTTGCGACGGTGCTCTGGTTCCTGCTGCTCCGGCTGCTGCTGCTCCGGCTGCTGCTGCCCCGGCTGCCCCGGCCGCACCGCAAGTCGCTGCCAACAAGGTGACCTTCGCTGCCGACGCATTCTTCGACTTCGACAAGT
Source organism: Variovorax sp. F042 (assembly GCF_057814215.1). Lineage (NCBI taxonomy): Bacteria > Pseudomonadati > Pseudomonadota > Betaproteobacteria > Burkholderiales > Comamonadaceae > Variovorax > Variovorax sp. F042. The sequence continues at coordinate 92,203 of NZ_JBVASX010000002.1, read as the reverse complement.
CGGTTCTGAAGCCTGAAGGTCGCGCCAAGCTGACCGATCTGGTCGAGAAGATCCGTGGCGTCAACCTCGAAGTCATCATCGCTGTGGGCCACACCGACTCGATCGGTACGGACGCCTACAACCAGCGTCTGTCGGTGCGTCGCGCCGAAGCCGTCAAGGCCTTCCTGGTCTCGAAGGGCATCGAACGCAACCGCGTCTACACCGAAGGCAAGGGCGAGAAGCAGCCTGTGGCTGACAACCGCACCAAGGAAGGCCGCGCCAAGAACCGTCGCGTGGAAATCGAAGTGGTCGGCACCCGCGCCAACTAATCAATCGATTCCATCGATCATGAAAACCCCGCCTCGGCGGGGTTTTTTTATGGCTGTCGAATTCGTGATTGATCTTTGGCAAAGCCCGCGCGGTGTTTATTGGACATTGCTCGTTTCATAATCGCTGCATGACAGAAAACGTGAATGCGGATCCGGCCGAACTGGCCAAGTTTTCAGAGCTCGCGCATCGCTGGTGGGATTTGGAAAGCGAATTCCGCCCGCTGCATGAAATCAATCCATTGCGCCTGGAATGGATTGACGGTATTGCACCTATTTCGCAGCGCCGCGTACTCGATATCGGCTGCGGCGGCGGCATCCTGGCTGATTCGATGGCGCGCAAGGGGGCCGACGTGCTGGGTATCGACCTCGCGGGCAAGGCGCTCAAGGTCGCGCAGCTGCATGCGCTCGAGGCCGGTACCCGCGGCGTGAAGTACCGTGAGATCAGCGCGGAGGCGCTGGCAGCCGAGCAGCCGGGCAGCTTCGACGTCGTCACCTGCATGGAGATGCTCGAGCATGTGCCGCAGCCAGCCTCGGTGATCCAGGCCTGCGCTACGCTGGTCAAGCCGGGTGGCTGGGTGTTCTTCTCGACGATAAACCGCAGCTTGAAGTCCTTCATGCTGGCGATCGTGGGCGCCGAGTATGTTCTCGGCATGCTGCCGCGTGGGACTCATGAATATGCGAAGCTGATCCGGCCCAGCGAGTTGGCTGGATACTGCCGCGCAGCGGGTCTGGACCTGCGGCACACCCGCGGCATGGAGCACAACCCCCTGACCCGGCGCTATTGGCTCAGCGGCGACACCAGCGTCAACTATATGTTCGCCACGCAGAAGCCGGCCGAACTGAAGTCGGAATCGCAAGGATGATGGGCATCGAGACGAAAGCCGTGCTGTTCGACCTCGACGGCACGCTGATCGACAGCGCGCCCGATCTGGGCGCCGCAGCCGACAAGATGCGCACTGAGCGCGGCCTCGATTCGTACCCGCTGGAGCGTTACCGTCCCATGGCTGGTGCGGGCGCGCGCGGCATGCTCGGCGTGGCGTTCGGCATCACGCCAGAATCGCCGGAGTTTCCTGAGCTGCGCGAAGAGTTCTTCGTGACCTACGAGCGCCGCATGCTGCTCAACACGCAGGTGTTCGATGGCGTCCAAGCGCTCATCGAGGCGCTGCGCGAGCGCGGCCTCTTGTGGGGTGTCGTCACCAACAAGTCGATGCGCTTCACCGATCCGCTGACGCGCGCCATTCCGCTTTTCGCGAGTGCGGGCGCGGTTGTGAGCGGCGACACCACGCCGTTTGCCAAGCCGCATCCCGAGCCCTTGCATGAAGCTGCGCGCCGGCTTGGCGTGGCATCGCGGGCATGCATCTACGTCGGCGACGACGAGCGCGACATCATCGCGGGCCGCGCTGCAGGCATGCGCACGGTCGCAGCCACCTACGGCTACATGGGGACACAGGCCGATTCGGAGCTCTGGCAGGCCGATGCTTCAATCTCTTCGCCCCTTGAACTCTTGAAGTTACTCAATAGCGCCTAAAATGAGTCGCTTGGGGCTGCACTGGTTTCGACGTGGGTTCGGAGTCGCAGCGGGGCATGTCGAGCTGAATGCGCTCGTAAAACAGATTCAAACAAACTAACTGCAAACGACGAACGTTTCGCACTCGCTGCTTAATTGCCAGTGAGCCTTGCAACAGTTGGCCGATGGGCTGGGCAAGGGGGTCTGGAGCAATCCTGACCTCCCGGCTGCAAGGATAATTACATGGGCTGGCTCCGATCCGGGTACCTTGGGTCGGGGCGAGAAAATAGGGTGCTGGCGTCCGGTTTAGCGTGTGACTGCGCGACTCCGGAAGCGAGACTTAAATCAGATCACTAAACATGTAGAACTGCGCGATGAAGGCTTGCGGACGGGGGTTCAAATCCCCCCAGCTCCACCAAATTTCTAGAGCCAAGTCCAATTAAATCAAGGACTTACGAAAAGGCTCTCCGTCTCGGACCGTCACTCACCGTCTCGGGATTCACACACTTCTCACACGCGATTCGCACCTGAATCGCTCGCGTCGCCGACCTCCGGCAGACCAGGCAGATGCTCCCGACCGTACTTTACCTGCGGTCGGTCGAAGCCCAGAGTGGCGCCTTGCTCGACCCACCGGCCGTAGTTCCTGATCACCATCTCCGTCGTCTTGTGGCCGAGCAGCTTGGCAATGTACGCCGGGTTCTCGCCCTGGCTCAGCAGTTGGCTCGCGAACGTGTGCCGCATCTGGTACGGATTGCGATAGCTGGCCATGGCCTTCTTGCAGGTGCGCTGCCACAGCCGCAGCAGCGACTGGTCCGTCCATTCCTTGTCGTTGCGCGGGTTCATGAAGACCCGACCACCAGCTTTCTCGGTGCGTTGCCGTTGATCCTCAAGCGCCTGGCGGGCGGCAAGAAGCAGCGGGATGGTGCGCACGCCGGCACGCGTCTTCGTGCCTTTTTCCTCGCCCTCGACGACAGCCCTGTGGACGCGCACAGTCCCGGCCTGCAGATCGATGTCGGCCCAGGTCAGCGCGATCAACTCGCTCGTTCTGACACCCGTGTATGCCCAGAACTGAAATGCCGCCCGCTCGGCGCCGGTCATGCTGACCAGCAGCGGCACTAGCTCTTCCACGCTGTACGGCTGCGGCTCGTAGTCCGTGTGGAGCGTGTCCCGCGGCAGGATCCGCGACAGCTTTAGCCGGTCGAGCGGGTTGAAGTCGATCACTTCGTCGGCCAGTGCTTCCGACAAGGCGTTGCGCAGCGGAAGAAGCAGGTTGCTCATGCGCTTGCGCGTGACCTTCTGCAGTGCGATCCACTCTCGCAATGTGCCCGTGCTCAAGGCTTGGACCTGCAGGTGCCCGAACTGCGGGATCAGGATGTTGTCGATGGCCATTCGGTAGCCGCGCCAGGTGCTGGGCTGCAGCGATGCCTTCGAGCGTTCGCGGTATCCCTCCAGCAGCTGCTTGATGGTCGCGTCCTTGCCCTTCGCCGAGCCGTGGCCGAACACCCGGCATTTCGCCGAAGACGGGAAGTAGTCGTTGTACCGGAACGTCCCGTGTTCTATCTTGCGCAGGATCTCGCCGCGCAGTCGTTCGGCGTAGCGCAGGTTTTCGCGCGTGCCGGGCAGGTCCAGCGTCTCGCGACACTGCACCCCCTGGAAGCTGAAGGCGATGCGGATAACCTCTTTGCGTTTGCGCTTGAGGACCGTGATCCCCTGGCTCACGCCTTGGCCTTGCGCTTGCTCGACACGTCGGGCTTGCGGCCCGCGGCCCAGTCGTTCACTGCGCGCACGTTGACCCACGACTGCTTGCTGCCATCGGGGTGGCGCACATGCACATCGCGCAGCCAGTGCCCGCTGCGCACGCGCTTATCGACAGCATCGGCCGTCTCGCCGAAGAGCTCGCAGTAGCGGCTCATAGGGACCCATTCGAGGGCGACGACGTTTGTCATGCGACCACTCCGAGCGGCGCTATGCTGCTTTCACGATCAGGCATATACCTAGGGGAACTATGACGGCAGCGGATCCGGTGCAGATGTACGTGAATCGCATGGGCGAACTCAAGAAGCGCTTTGTCGCCGTGGAGGCAGTGCTTCAAGCGAACCCTGGCCTTGGTGCGGACGCAGTACCCCAGGCGGACTGGTATGCGCTCGAGAGCGTTTGTCTCCAGCTTCGAAAGATTCTGGAACTGATCGCGTTCAGCGGCTTGCTTGCGCACAAGTCGAAATACGAACAGGCGCACGAAGATTTTCTGACCCATATGTTCGTCACGAAGATCGCTCGCAGGCTCGATGCTATCCACCCCCGCTGGTTTCCAGAGCACGTCACGATCACAACGATCGGTGATGGAAAGACGCAGGCGGGCGTGACGCCCACCGCTTCCGGCTTTAATCGAAAGGTCTGGGCACAACTCTACGACCAGATGAGCGAAATCTTGCACGTCAACAATCCCTTCGCCGGACGAACTGTCGTGCATGCAACTTGGCGCATTCCGGAGACGGTCGCACGGTTGAAGCGGCACATGCAGACCCATCTGGTGCACATTGTCGATGGGCCCTCCTTGATCGGAGACCTTGGGACTTGGCCCGCTGGCCGCTGTCAGGTTCACGAGGCCACCGTTGCGGATCCCGACAGCCTTTGAGTTACCTATCCAGCTCGTCAACACTTGCTGCTTTGTGCTGGTGCAGGCTGGGTACTTCATCGCTTCCCATCCTCCGCCATGACGGCGCGCACGATGGCATTGCGCAGGCCCACCCGCGCGGTTCTGGGCAGCGTCTCCCAGAGAGTCGGGTGCTCGGTGTCGATGTGCTCCATCACGGTGAAGGCCACCATGTCGGCATCGATCGTGCCTTGGGGCTTGGGCACCAGGCGCAGCGCTGGCTTGCGGGTGGTGGCGGTGCTCACGGCAGGCTCCCCACGTTGTCGTCGAGCAGTTCCTTGGCCAACACCAGCAGGGCGAGCGCGCCTTGGGCCGCAAGGTCCGGCGCTTCGTCGGTTACGAGCGTCAGGACTTCGATTGCCTCGTGAAGCGCGCAACTCGCGTACTCGCAGTTGTCGCGCGTGTTGGTTTCGTCCGCGGCGCTAGTGGCATCGACCGCGACCTTCACCAGCGAGCGTGCGCCGTAAGCGGCTCCGGTGTTCATTTCCGATACGCGAGAGTCGAGGATCGCGAATGCTTCGATGGTCCTCTCGTAGGCATCGAAAATGCGGCCCGCTGCGTCTTCGGTCGTCGCGGCTGCCGGTGAACGTGCTGCAAGATCGCTGTCGCCCCGGTCGGCTTCGGCGATGTCCGCGCGGTGCGGCAGTACGTCACCCATGCCGGTGAAGTCCATCAGGGTGTTCGCTTCGTCGAGCAGCACCCATGCTTCGCGCAGCGTGTCCTCGATGACCTGCCCGCGAGACAGGGCGATCACGCCGTCGATTGCTGCAAGCGATGTGAACATGCCAGTGTAGGCCGCGTCGGTGTCGTTGCGCGTCAGGGGCTGTCGGTACATGGGGGCGATGGCCGGTGGCAGCATGTCTTCGATGACTGCGCGCAGAAGTACATCTGCAGCATCACCAGGGTCCGTCATCTCAACCGACTGGTGTGCGAGCTGCAGTTTTTCCTGGCCGAGCTTGAGGTTGGAGAAGATCGCATCCAGTCGCGTCTGCAGTGCACTCTTCGTTGCCTTCGGCGCGACCTTGGCGCGGGGCTTGTCGAGGACGGCGCTCATTGCATCACCTCGCCGTTCGTCAGTTCGCCGATCGCGCACTTGGTGAGTTTCTCGACAGTCCAGTAGCACATCGAGAGGTAGCGATCTCCCAATCGGAATCCACGCTTTCCGTTGAAGAGCTCGTCGCGGGACTGCGCGTCGAGATGGCTAGCAAGAGAATTGGCGTGCTGGATTACTGTCCGCGCGCCGTCCGTGGCACCAGCCATGACGGCGTGCACGTTGGCCGCAGCGAGCAGACTTGCGACGCACTGGACCATCCCTGCGATGCCGGGCGCATCGCTCGGCTCGTCGAACGATCCGTCTCCGCCGAAGTTGTGGGAGAGAAGTCCGGAGATCATCTCTGCCTGTTGCAGGAGATCAACCAGATGGTCGTTGTCACCCTCAGGCATCGCGGCCAGATATGGACCCACGGGGGGGTAAGGTGGCAGGGTTGCACCTGCCAGCGGGGGCGTGGCATCATTCGACATGATTCGTTTCCTTGTTAGAGGGGTTTCGGGTCACAGAAGTCGTCATGCGGGTCCAAGCGCATGGCGACTTCGCCTTTTGGGGAGCTCTCGACCAAAGATACAGAGAGCGCAGAGAGTTCGTCTAGGTTGCTGGCGAATATTTCTGATTTCAAGCGGCCTCCTTCTCGGGGCCGAGTAGCGGCAGCACGTTGGGGCTCCACTTCACTTGCTGAATCGGAACGCCGCTGCCATGCTTCTTGCCGGTGTCCAGGATGCGCGCGAACTCGCGGCCGGCATCGGTGACCTCCCAGACATCGCCGCGCTTCATCTGCATGCCGGCCTCGGCGAGCAGCAGGTTCACGCCGCGAGCACTGGCACCGATGCGCTTGCCCAACTCGGTCGGCGTGAAGAACTGGGTGTCCTGCTTTTCGGCTTCGAGATGTACTTGACCGAGACCTTCAAGCAGGTTCACGTCGGTGAGCTTGCGCACCATCTGGTTGGCGCTGATCGCCGCGGCGTTCTTGTCGCAGCCGAGCAGACGGGCCACACGGAACAGCGGCGGGAATGCTTTGGCGGCGTCGTAGGCCAGCCGGACAGGCGATGGCGCTACCTTCGGTGCCGTGTAGCTGCCGGTCTTGCGGATCGAGGGCAGCACCTCCTCGAACACCCAACGCTCGAAACGCTCAGCCGCGGGCAGGGAGCTGTTCACGATTAAGCGCAGCATGTCGGGTTCGGAGATGACCCGCAGATCTTGCACCCCGCCGCCTGTTTGAAGGGGGCGGCGATTCACCGCTCCCTTGCAGTGCTGCTGAATCGCGTCGTTTGGACGAGCGTAGCCCAGGGCCTCGGCGACATCTTTGCCGACAAAGTAGGGCTCGCCGTCGATCTCGAGCGCCCGGATGTTTGCGCCTTCGAAGGTGTAGGGAACGATGTTGCTCATTGCTGTCCTTTCGGATTAGGGGAATGCGGAGCGCGTTTGTCCTTGAAGGTCACCCGAAGGCGATGCAGGATTTCGGCGTTGTATGAGCGCCCCTCCTCTTTTGCTGCGGCATGCAGCGATGCATGAAGCTCTGCCGGGAGGCGTAGCGCAGTCTTCACAAAGGTCTTTTGGCTCATTTGGTGTTTCCATCATGGAGGCGTTTTGCGGAATGTACAGTGCTTCCGTCATGGAGGCAATATCCGACAATAGCGAAGGGACTATCATGGAGGCATGGCAACTCGACTCGACCAAAGCGAATTCGTGAAAACGGCTCTTCGGCTGCCGCCTGCTTTGCATGCGGCAGTGCATGACGCGGCAGAAGAGTCGGGGCGCTCGTACAACGCGCAGTTGATCGCGCTGATTGAGGCGGGTCTTAACCCCAAAGACGACGACGCTGCGATCCGAGCTATGGCTGTGACACTTGCTGCTGCAGAGCACGAGGTGGCCGGGCTGACGCTCGTCGCCTACACGCGTTTGCTTGACTTGGTGCTCGTCTGCTACTCGATGGATGAATTGCTCGACGTGCTGAAAGAACTGGGCATCGAAGACGCCATATCCGAACAGGAAGTAGCCGATTTCAAAGAAATCGCCGAGCAGGCATACGAAGAAATGAGCGATGCCGGCGAGGTGGACGCGAGGACGCTTTTGGACGGAATACTGGCGGCAGAGAAACGTATGATGTCTGCCCAAAAAGCACTTAGACCCACGCCAGCAAAAACGCTGAAACAAGAGCGCGTAATCAAGGTCATGAAGCAAAGGGCCGCCAATCAAGCAAAGCCGCGAAAGAATGCCCGCGTCTCGCTGAAAAACTGAGCGTTCGGTCCCTGGTATCGGTGCCTTGTCGTTAGTTTTCAATGGTGAGCGCATGGTTTGCAGCGTATGACGAGCCGCCAAACATTGCGACCCACTGAAAAGTCGCTTTTCAGTAACTCGCAATTCCTCGCGAGATGTGGCATGCCCAGCCACATCTTCGGGACGACGCCCAGCGCTCCGCCGACGGTGTCCCGTCATGATCGTGTTCATGATTGGTTCCCCGCTTAGAGGGAAGCGATCAACTTGTCGATGTCGGATGCGCGCCAGGCACTTGTGCGCGGGCCGAGCTTGATGGCGGCGGGGTAGCGGCCGTCCTTGATGCCCTTCCACCAGGAAGCCCGGCCAACCGGTACTTTGGTGAGGACTTCAGGGAGGCGCAGCAGCCTGTCGGCTGGCGGTGCGGAATCAGGTTCGCGGGTCATAGGTGCTTTCAAGTAAGCGGCCAAACATTCCCCGGACCCGGTTAAACTTTTCCTCGTCTCCCCAGACGGGTGCCAGTTCTTTCGGGTTCGGGTGCTCAAGAGGGCCGCTTGCGTTGATCGCTTGCGGCCCTTGCCTTTTGGACAATCGGTGTAGGTAAAAACAGTTGAGTTGGTCCAAGTAGGTATCGCAAATGCTACTCCTGTGCCGGAGTCGGGCGTGGCGACGAGGCCGTGAATAACTACGAAATGGATCGAATTGCACCCTCCGCTCTGCAGTGGCGGCGCGTCCGTTGGGCTTGTGAAACGGAACGTCGTCGTCCATGTCGTCGAATAGAAGCTTGGCCGCAGCTGAAAGCTTCTGCCACCGATTGCCCACCGGCTGCGAAGCATCTGCATCTCTTCGACGCGGATTTCGGTGGTGGACTTGTCGATACCGATCTGGTAGCCGTGCTTACGCAGTGAGAAACGCCGTAGACCGTCACTGTGATCGCCTCGCGGAAGTTTGTCCGCGGTGCATCCGACGTGCTGCGGTATGGGGCGACTGTGCCGTGCAAGGTGGCGCAAGTCACTCCCTGCTTGCTGGCTGACCGTCCGGTTTGCTAGTAAGCGGGGTATCTTTCAGCCATACCTCGCGCAGTTGCTTCTCGGTGACCGCAACTCCAAATTCGTTCTTGAGGCGGCGAACGTAGTCACGGGCGAACGCAGATTTGTTGTGGTCATAGGCCGGTCGGTGCGCATGCCATTCCGCGATCACGAACTCCTTTGCATCCTTGGTTTTGATGTGCCGACGATTGGCCGATTTCCTTGCGGATGCGCGCCGCTTTTCAGCATCGCGCACGTACTCAAAGCACTCGAACAGTTGCTCATGCAGAACAAAGCACTCCACAGCGCCGGCTCTTCCCCAGTCGAGTTCGGCCATGCGGCCCAAGAGCACAAGCCCATAGGCTGAGAGCTCGGGAAGGCATTCCGAGGGCTCATCCAAAAAGTCGCCCACGTAGTTGTATTGAATAACAACCTCGAGGAGCTTGGCGAGCGGCTCGTCCGAACCAAATCCGAGGCGGTCCAGGCAATCAAAGAACGTGTCACGGTACATCTCGAAGTACGACGCAATCGAGTCGTCGTCGACCTTGATGCCGTTCAGAGTGCGGTAGTCGTACAGCAGCCGACGCGCTTCCTTCAGGTCGAAGTGCATGGCGCGGATTGGGGCTACGGATGACGGTTCTTGATCACACCCGTGATATTGCCATCAACACGAAGGGAGGGGGTTGATGGTGCTCGTTTATCCTAGCGCTGCAGGCGCGGCAGCTTGGCGATACTAATCAAGGCCAACGATTTAGGAACCTATGGCCGAGCACCTCGGCCAGCGCGGAAAGCCATATCGAACTCGGGTCAACATGAATGTACGCTACGAGGCGAATTACTGAACGACCATCGTTCAAGCCCCGCTGCAGCTCTTAGCCCATTCATTTCGAGTGTGACGCTGCCAAATTGAAGCACTGAACATTGACTGGATAACGTAATGAATCGCAAGGCCGTGCCTGCAGAAGTACAAGCCAAGCTGCTGGCCGAAAGCAGACGTAGGTGCGCGGTTTGCTATGCGATGAAGGGCGACTTGGAGGAGAAGCGCGGACAGATAGCGCATCTTGACCAGGAGCCAAGCAACAACAAGCCAGAGAATCTTATTTTTCTTTGCTTTGACCACCACGATATCTACGACTCCACAACTCGTCAGTCGAAGAATTTCACACACACTGAGCTGGTGACTTACCGTGAACAGTTGATAGCTGAACTGGAGCGCCGCTGGACTAGCGGCGAGTATGTTTCCTCGCCAAAGCCTGCGAGCATTTCTCTAGTGCTCAATGTCCAAAACTCTGGCGGGGCGGGGGGCGCAGGCGGCTTATTTGGCGGAGGCGGCGGTGGTGGTGGTGCCCCAGGTGGTGACGGAGGTGCCGGTGGGCGCGCGAGCAACTTCGGTGACCGCCCCGAAAGCGCATGAGCTATTCGCTCACCGTCTCCGTTGACGGGTCGCGAGAGATATCCTGTTCTATAGACATAGTCTTTGGCCGAACACTGGCCCTTCTTGGACTGCTGTTGCCGCAGCATTTGTCGGAAAGACCGCAGGACACAGCAATCGCAATGGGCTGCGTACTGCGCACCATTGAGTTCGCTTTGCAGAGCAGCCCTTCTTCGCATTCGAAGTGGATGGCGCTGCAACTCTCTCAGATGGTGGAGCCGGTGGTTGTAGATCTCGTCAGCCTTGATGAGGTCGTCAAAACATCTCTCGACGAGTCTGGCGGCGTAGGCGGCACGGGTGGTTGGCCTGCTGGCGGTGGCGGCGGCGGCGGAAGCGGTCCGCGAGGAAGCTCCGGTGGGGCAGGGGCTGATGGTGCATTGATGATCATGATGTACGACGCGAACGACCAACTCGTAGATATCGATTGCTTCGTACTCCAGGGCGAGTCCAACTGGGTCTGTCCTGCCGGAGTTGCTTCAGTCCTTGTATCCGCATTCGGAGGAGGCGGCGGAGGCGGTGGCGTGCGTGGTTGGCGAATTTGATCGCCCAGCAGCTGCAGCCCTCCTGAATCTCGGGCAGCACAGCTACCATCTGTACTATCTTCGCGACGGCTAGTTCAGACGGCGATTGCGACAGCAGTGCAGACGGTGCTGTCAAGCATGCCGGTTCGATGCCGGCCCCGGGCTGGTTGCCAAGAATCAAATTTGTCTGACATGGCCGAGGCCTAGGTAGTCCTACATTCCTGACGCCACGGCGCTCAACCGTGGCGCTTTGCTGTAACTCTCAGCCCGGCCAAGCGCCGGGCTCTTTTTTTGTGGCAAGTAGGTGGCGATCGGCTCGTTACCTTGGCCTCTTGAAAACTTTGTGGACGGCGTCTAAATTAAGCGTCGTTGAGGTTTTGGTCAACCGAAAAGGAGGCTTGAAATGACCATGAACTTGTTGCGGCAGATAGCGACTTCTCGCTTGCCCATCTCGTTCTATCGGACTGAAGACATCGACCAGGTCCGAATCCTTCGGGCTGCAGGACTGGTGGTCGCGCTGGTCCCAGCGCCATCTGAACCGCTCATCCTGTCAGGGGGCAGCTCAGCCGCACAGGTACTCTCGGTTACCCAGAAGGGGCGAGAAGTGCTCGCGGAGTTCAACTATCCGGAAGCCCGAGCACCGCTATGGCGCAAGCGGATGCCGCGGTTCATCACCAGGCACCGGGATTCCTCGAAATCATCGGCCGAGCAGTCCTCGTCGGCTCGAATGCAGTAGCCGAAACAGGGCCCGCTCAGTGCGGGCTCTGTTGGCTTGCGGTTTGATGATCAGCGAAGATCGCACTCGTGGGTGAGTGCGCCTTCTTCGGCTAGTCCTCAGCGAAGATCTCGCCAAATCCCTGGAAGACCCAACCATCATTGCTGCGCGCATAGACGGCCGTGAATTCGTTGTTGACGCCACGAGACCAAAAGTGCAGGCCAAGCCGTCCGCGATACAGGATGATCTGCGCCAGATCGGCGTTGATCTCCCCGAGTGCATCGACCATCTCGTCGATATGCGGGAGTACGGCCTCCAGCGTTGGCATGACCTCGCGTTCAAGCTCTGCTTGATCGACGGCATACACCTGAACCGTCACCTCGTTGGCCGTTCCACGGAAGAGATCGGAGTTGAACTCCACGCGGCCCTCGGAGTCGGGCTGGTCATCAGCCTGATGGAAGCCTTGATGTCGAAGTTCGGCGAGGTACATGTGGTAGCGATGTGTTGATGCTGCAGGCTGTAGAGCGTAGCCCTACGTCGAGAAGATGTGCCGGCTTGATTCCGGTCCGGGAATGAAAAAGCCGCCTCTAGGGCGGCTTCGACAAAGTGGGGTGACGTTATGGCGCCGCGAGCGCGGGTTTTTGCACCGCTGCCAAGATCGACTGGCCGCTATTCGGCAGGAACACGCCTTGGTTGACCTTGCTCTTGATGTACTTCGGTAACGACTCCTGTGCGTACTCTTGGTACATCCACATCTTGAAGTCACCCATCGCCTGCACAGGATAAATCCATGCCGCGACAGGGTTGGCTGCGGCTTGCGGGAACCATGACGGATAGCTGTGCGGATGCTTCATGCGTGGGCCATGAATTGATTCGAGGCCAGCTTCGTTCCAGTGCTTGGACCAAGCCAGCCCGACGCTGATGTCTGGCACCGTGTGGTTGTCGATTGGGCAGCCGCCGCGAATCAGATGCACTACTAGGTCTGCCATCTCGCGGAAAATGGAAAAGTAGCCGAGCGGCACCTGGTCGTTCATCATCACCCGCTCGGCGAAGGTGCGCCAGGATTCCGGGATGTGCTTGTCTGGGTCGTATCCGCAGCCTTGGTAAATGAATGTCCGGAACGACGACCGTGCGAGCAGGCGGAAATTCTTGAGTGCTACTTCCGAGGCTGCCTGCTTCGCGTCAAACGCGTAATACTCGAGCACAGCCATGCACACGGCATCCGTAATTGCCAATGTCTCCCCATAGACCCCATTGGTTCGAAGGAACAAGGCATCGGACTTGTAGCCCTGCGCGTTGAGCAACTCTTGAACACGCACGCCTCGCGGTTTGGTTTTTTCCTCCGACCAGTTTGAAATTAGTCGCTGAAGTACTGAGTGGTCCACGCCACAAAATCGCGCGAGTCCACGGAGATGCAGGTATGGCGTACCGTCGCTGAGGACGCCCATAACAACACCGTCGCGTTCGACTTCGGCGATGGGAAACAGAGCCAACTGAGGCTGGTGCTCAGAAGGGAGGTAAATCGAGCTAACTAGTTGATTTGAAACGGTTTTTGCTGGTGCTCGACCGGCTGGTTTCTTCTGCAAAGTCATAGGGTAAACCTTCGACAACTTCGCGCCTTCGGTATTACTTTGGCTGTTGACGGTGTCGTCAATAGTTTCGTATACTCCAGATCGCGCTAAATAAAACGTGAATCCCACTTAGTCTTGGCGGACGGGGTTTCACACGAAGCAAAAATTGCCGACCTTGGGGTCGGTATTTTTTTGCCCGCTCATCTTATACTGAAGTTCTATACAGCGGTTTAGCACTCCCTTGCTGAGAGTGCTAATATTTATGACCGCCTAGTCATTAGGCTAATTCGCCGCTGCCAGGTTGGTTCTGAACGTGGTAAACTCCTGGGGGAATCACGACCGAAAAGCCCGTGTTCAAGCTTTCCGAGGATCCGCGCTAGAAAAGCGCATGCCTGAACCTCGCGGCCGTCGCCACCCTCTGTTCCTCCGGCTGACCAAGCCGATCGATCCTGTCTACCCGGATGCTGTGACGCCTGTCGCCTGGGACGATGAGGAGTTCTACGAGAACGTGAGGGGCGTGGTCTACATCGTCACTCGGCAGTGCGCTCGGATGCGAGCCTGGGCGCAGCAGCTACGCAAGCTGCACGGAGCCGACGAGACCTACAGGACGGAGGAGGGGCTCAGCCGGCTCAGCGGTGCGCCATTGCGGGAAACGAAACTCCGTGGGCTTGGAACCAGCCTCGATCTGTATGCAGAACATGGCGGTGAAGTCCTCGCTGCGAGGTCTGCGGTGCGTGCATACGTGGCCACCGATCTGCTGGCGGTCGTGACTGATCGCGGCGGCGGTGGCGCTGTTGGCTTCGTCTCGTTCGGCCTGAAGTGGATCGCCGATGCCTTCGATGGCATGGATGACGAGGTCGAGTTGGAGGTTGAGCTTGACCAGGCCTGGATGGCTCCTGCGTTCCGGCGGCGCGGCTGGGGTGAGTTAGCAGCGACCGCCATCGCTTGCGCCACCAAGCGACACGTTGATCAGGTGGAGGCCACGACTCACTGGCCCGCCGGCTTCGTCGCTCCGCTCAAGATCACGGTCTGCGCCGACCTCTACAGCACGAGCGGCGAGGCGCTGCTGGCCAAGTGTGCTGACTACGTTGCGCTTGCGTTGGGGATCAGCTCGGAGCTGCAGCGGGTGCAGGTATCGAAGATCGTGCTGGATGGGCGGTGGTAGGTAGCGATAGCGGCTGAGAGAGCTGCCGATATAGTGACGTCGAATCACTTTTCAGGCGCCACCATGGATCTCTCTGTCTCGACTCTCGTCATCAGTTCAGTCCTCGCCATCGTTGGCATATCTATCTCGATCGCAGCACTGGATGAAGCAAAGCGTGCCTGGTTGTTTGGCTTTTGGAAGCGCTGGACGGGAAGGGCGTTCATCGTCGTGATGATCGTGAACTCTGTCCTTGGTATCACTCAGTTCTGGTGGCTCAAGGCAGCACCCGGAAGGGGCGAGATCCTTATGCTCGTGGTACACGCGTTTAACCTGTGCTCGGCAGTCTTCATCATCTTCATGTCGGAACTGGAGAAGGCTCTTGAAGTTCGAAACGCCAAGCGAGTTGCGCTCGAAGAGACGATCAAACGGCTCGAACTGAAGATCGAGGCCCTGACTTCGTTCAAAGCGATGCCAGCGACCGTCGACAGCAGTAAGCGGCTATAGGGCGAGGGGCTAACCTTGGAAGGTGCGAACTCCGGCAGGCAAGACATCCTCCTCGCCTCGCTTCGCGCGACGGTTTTGCTCGTGACGGAAGGCGCGCTCCTCAAGCTTCATCTGGATCTGAGTGTCCGGAGCGCCACGAAGCATCCGGCAGACTTTGCAAGAGCAGGACTTCGGGGTTTGCTTTGATGGCATCGCGGCGATTATCGGGGCGGTAGCGCCCATAAAGAAAGCCGCCTCGAGGGCGGCTTTCTTGATCGACTCACATCTATTTTCCGGCTATTGCTTTGGCGACTCTTTTGGCTGCAGGCCGATGAGGATCGGGCAAGGCGAGCTTGGTGGCGCCGAAGTACATTTTCGCGTCGCGATCAAGCAGATCCTTACTCCTCTTCTTGAACCCTGGGTCCGCGAAAAGCTCCTGTAAGTCTTCTACCATCCTGATCAAATTGACTGTCGGCATCGCGATAGTGACTACATGACGTGGAAAGTCCGATTCATCGTCATCACTGACGCCCAAGGTGAACTTGCTTACGTATGGGCCTACCTGAACTTCCGCTGGCTGGTCCGCGTAAATGATCGGCGGCTCGCTCTTGGGTAACGGTGTGGACGACTGCGACTTCTTGTTGCTCATTGAGGTCTTCCAGTTCTAAGGAGTAGGGGGCCGCGCACTGCTCGGCTTCGCCGAGCCGCTCGCTTTCGTACGCGAGTTGAGAATATGAAATGAACTTCACTGAGAGCGCGCAATCTAGTGCCTTGGCTACGTTGACCAAGGTTTCAAGACTGTGGGATCCGTAGCTAGGGTCTTCCAGTCGAGACACCGCAGATTGATGGGTGCATAGCATGTCAGCGAACTCGCGTTGCGTAAGGCCTCGAAGCTCTCGGTTTAGCTTGATCTGCCATGCAACACCCTGCTCAATCGCAGCCTCCATATAGGCTTCTCGATATTCTCGGTCGCGCCATTTTGGCCGCCTCACGAGGGCGTTCTGGACTGGGGACTTTTGGTACTGTTTGACCTCAACTGCGATTGCAGTTTGCCCCACAGATGTTGCAAAAATCTTCGAATGGAATGGTAGTGCCTTCGAAGTCCTTGTCGCAGTGGGTTCTGTGATTCTGCGCCAAGTTTTCGTAGTCTTCGGGGTAGTAGACATCGTCTTTCTCAAAGCCTTCCAGGGTCATTGCAAACGATTGGTGGCCGTCGAAAAAATGCCCAAAAATCCTCAATTGTGTTGAGGAAACTTCCTTGAATCGTATCACATATGTGTGATCGCCAATCTTGCTTGCTGGGCTGGGCTTCGACCATTTCTGCTTGGGAAGGAAGCGCACCTGGTCCAATGCGCGGTCCAAATTTGCCCTTGTCTTGACAGACCAATGAGACGAATCGATCCATTCCGAGATCACGCCCTTCCCTCGGTCGAGTCGCTCGTGAAAATTCCATTGACTCGAAGAAGTCCACCGCTCCGGAGTCGGGTGGATAGATTTCTCCTTGCTATCTTTGGCATGCTTCCTCTTACGTTTGTCCATCTGCGCCTGCGTGCCTCCATTGCGCAATCATAGGCAAGCGGTTACAAGAGCTTTCTAGTCGTAAACCAGCATCACTGTCTTTGATCTCAGCAACTTGCTTGCTGTGCCAGTCTGCTGCTGCAGTAGCCAATGTCGTGGCCCTTAAGCGAGGTGACTGTCCAGCGCACGCTCGGCGTGCCCCTACGCCCTCTAAAGCACGCTTCGCGCCGCTGGGCTTGAGGTGCTCCACTACTTCGTGGGCACAGGGAAAAACCGCTCGATGTCCGCGATGGTCTGCTCGATGAGCGCCGTGTCTTTCGGGTGCTCGATCAGATCGACCAGCAGGTTCGCCAAATTCTTTCGAAGAGTCGGCCGCTGCTGAGCGGCGATCTCGGCCAAGTACTCCACCAGCGCCCGTACTGACGGCTCGGCATCGGCACCTACGAGCTTGAGCGAGGCGCGTTCGGTCCTGGGGCCCTTGCCCGTCTCCAGCCACTCAGGCGAGACACGTAGCGCTTTTGCGATGGACACGAGCTCCCGCGGGCGCTGCCTCAGCCCGGACTCGATGTTCCCGATGGCGCTCTGGGTGACGCCGGCTTCGTCCGCCAGTTGGACCTGACTCCAACCAATCGCGCACCTGGATTCTTTGATGCGACTGCCGATGGTCATGGGGAGTTGCTACCGCTTCTGGATCGCGCTCTTGAGCCCGCGAGCCATGGCCAGCATCGCCAGTTGGTGCTCCGGGCCTAGCGAGCGGTAGATCTGCACGAGTTCAGCCTCTTCTGGACCGGTCACCGCCTGGGCTGGAACCGATGACGTGCTGACCGCCATTTCCCCGTCTCCCTCCGCGAGCCATTCGGAGCTGATGCCCAGGACGCGGGCGGCCTTGACGTGGTTCTCGACGCTCAGCGTCTTGCTGGTGCCCAGCATCACCTTGCTGATCGCTGCTGCGGAGATTCCAAGTGCTGCCGCAAGAGCGCTAGGTGACATCTTTCGCTCGGATAGAGCCAGACGGAGGCGGTCGCTGTAGGTGGGGGTATTAACCATGGTTGATATTGTGCCCGAGCGCCGGACAGTTGTGGAAATAATTGTTGAAAGCAAAAATGACTCATGGTTAAATGACGGCCATGAAGAAGCAACTCGCCATCGAACTCTTGGGCGGCACTGTGTCTGCAGCGGCGAAGACCCTCGGGGTGTCATACGCAGCGGTCCACAAGTGGCCTGAAGAGCTGCCCCGTCGCATCTCCGATCGTGTCGAGGGCGCGTATGCCCGCCGGAAGCGCCAGATCGCTGCATCGGTGGCAGCGGCCGAGGCTGCGCTGGCTGCAAGCCTCGCAGAGGAATAACGTGGGCGCTCATCACTTCACCCTTCGCGGGCTGGACGAACGGGTCAAATCGACCTGCTGCGCTGCAAATCGCACCTCGACATCTCCGTCTAGCCACCGTATGACCAGTCTGCTGGTGCGCAGCATCACGCGCGCCGGTGCTCGGCCCGTGGGATCCGCGTTGGTGCTCAGCGTTGTCCGCGTGCTGTTGTGGATGAAGTCCGGGTCGTTGGTGGCGGCTGACATGGCTTGGGGTGTGTTCATGGGTAGGCAGTCTCGGTACACGCACCTGGAAGCGCCAGCAAGACGGGCTGCAGGTTCTTGCACCGGCCGCAACCGGATGCACGGTGCTGGAACCTGGTGCATGTCGCTGCAGGGAGCTGGAACGTGACCGTCGAGCCTCCCGAAGATCGTGCCCGCAAGATCGTGTCGAGCATCCTCAAGGCGACCCAGCGCGACGCCTCCCAGACCGCTATTGCCGCGGCGATGGGCGTGAGCGAATCCACTGTCTCGAGGCTGCTCAGCGATCACCTGGACAAGCTGGCTCTGGTGATGGCACATGCCGGCCTGCGCGTAGTCGGCCAGGACATGCGGTGCTTCCCACCCGACTACGTCGATGCGCTGCTGCTGATGGCCAAGCAGCATCTGAGCGCCGTGCAGACCGTTCGCACTTTGGAGTGGGACTGATGCGCGCGCCGATCAATCGCGTGATCTACGTCGCGCACTTTCTCTACTACCTGCGCATCCATCGCTCCTGGTCGAGCGCGCTGTGGTGCATGGCCCATGAGGGCAGAGCTTGGAGATCACAGTAAATGGCCCGCGCACGCAATATCAAACCAGGTTTCTTCCGCAACGCGGACTTGGTTGAGCTTCCCTACGAGGCCCGTTTGCTGTTCATCGGGCTGTGGACGATCGCCGATCGCAAAGGGCGCCTTGAAGACCGGCCGAAGCAGATCAAGATGGAGCTATTCCCCGCAGACAACATGGACTGCGATGCGCTCTTGGATCAACTCGCGAAGATCGGCGTGGTGGCACGCTATCAGCACGGCGATGCGCGATACCTGCAGGTGGTGAATTTCGAGAAGCACCAGAACCCGCACAAGGACGAGAAGGCAAGTAGCGTTCCTGGACCGTGCGACGACGATGCCGAAACCGTCAATGCACAAGGTTTGCATGGTGCAAGCACGGTGCCCGCACCATGCACAGGTGGCGGCGACACCGTGGCAATCGGGCTGATTCCTGATTCCCGATCCCTGATTCCTGATTCCGGAAATACCCCCCTTACCCCCCAAGGGGGGAGGCGGCTGCGCAAGTCCTCGACTGCAGGCATCGAAAGCCTGCCGGGATTCGCGGGGTTTTACGCAGCTTATCCCCGCAAGATCGGTAGGGAGGCCGCGTTGAAGGCCTGGATCAAGCTGGCGCCGGACGAAGCACTGCAGGCCACGATCCTAGGTGCTTTGGCAGCACAGAAGCCGCACCTCGACAGGCGGGAGAAGGGGCGGTACATCCCCCACGCCGCGACCTGGCTCAACCAAGCCCGATGGGAGGATGAAATTCCGGGCGAAAAGCCTGCACCGGTCGATTCGGATGGCCGTGTGTGGTGGGAAGTCGCGGGGTTCACGCACATCGCGGAAGCGCAAAACGAACGCTGCCACCTCGGCAACTACCGCGAGTTCCGGGACGGCAAGCGCGTGCCGCAGGAGGCGACCGCTTGAACGCCGCCGAGGTGAAGCAGATGCTGGCCAGCCAAGCCGCCGAGATCGCGCGATTGCTGCTGCCGCAGGGCAGGGCGAAGGGGGGCGAGTGGAAGGCCGGCAACACCAATGGCGAGCCTGGCGACAGCCTTTCGGTGTGCATCCGCGGGCACAAGGCAGGCGTGTGGTCCGACTTCGCAAGCGGCCAAGCGGGCGACCTGATCGACCTGTGGATGGCGTGCCGCAACCAGTCGATGGCCGAGGCGATGAAGGACATCAAGCGCCACTTCGGCATCCGCGACGACTTCCCGCGTCCGCCTGAGCGGACCTTCCGTCGGCCCGAGAGCCCGCGCGCACCAGCAGCGAAAGCTCGTGCCGCCGAGTGGCTGATCGGACGCGGGCTGACCGAGGAAACGATCCGCGCGTTCAAGGTCGCCGAGCAGGTGCAACACGGCAAGACCTACGCCGTCTTCCCGTTCATCGATGAGTACGGCGAACTCATCAACATCAAGTACCGCAATCCCGATGAAAAGAGGGACATGCGGCAGGAAAAGGACGCGGCGCCGTGCCTCTTCGGCTGGCACCTGATCGACCCGAAGGCGCGCACGGTCACGATCACCGAGGGCGAGATTGACGCCATGACGTTGCACCAGATGCGCGTGCCGGCGCTGTCGGTGAACCAGGGGGCCGGCAATCACCAGTGGATCGAACACGACTGGGAAAAACTCGAGCGCTTCGACGACATCCTGATCTGCTTCGACAACGACGAGGCCGGCGACAAGGGCGCGGCCGAGGTCATCAACCGCCTTGGCGTGGAGCGCTGCCGCCGTGTGCGACTGGGCGCGAAAGATGCGAACCAGTGGCTGCAGGACGGCGCGGAGGCCGTCGATTTTCAGCAGGCGATGGAAGATGCGCGGCCCCTCGACCCCGACGAACTGCGCAACGCCAACGACTACACCGCGGCGGTGGAGGCGCTGTTCTATCCGCCGCCAGGAACCCCGCTGGATCCGGCGCTGTACATCGACAAGGAGCTCGACTGGTTCCGCTTCCGGCTGGCCGAGTACACCTGCTGGACCGGCATCAACGGGCATGGCAAGAGCTTGATGCTCGATCAGATCCTGCTCGGGCTGATGTTGCAGGGCGAGCGCGTGGTGATCTTCTCTGGCGAGATGGGCGCAGCCCGCCACCTGAAGCGCCTGCACAAGCAGGCTAGCGGGTTGGATCGCCCGAGCCGGGAATACATCCGCGCCATCGGCGCCTGGTTCCGCGAGCGCTTGTGGCTCTTCGACCTGGTGGGCGTGGCGAAGCTGGATCGCTTGCTCGAAGTGTTCGCCTATGCCGCGCGCCGGTATGGCGTGCGCCACTTCGTCATCGACAGCCTGATGATGATCGACGTTCCCCAGGACGGTCCCGGCGCGATCACCAAGCAGAACGAGGCCGTGCAGAAACTCGTGTCGTTCAAGAAGACGCACAACGTCCACGTCCATCTGGTGGCGCATCCGCGCAAGCTGCGCGACGAAACCGAGGCGCCCGGAAAGATGGAAGTCGCCGGGGCAGGGGGCATCGTCAACGGTGCTGACAACGTGTTCTCGATCTGGCGCGCCCAGAAGGATGAAGCACCCGCCAACCCAAACGACCCCGAAGCGCTGGCTAAGTGGAAAGAGGAACAGGAAGGCATCGACGCCAAGTTGATCCTCAAGAAGCAGCGCGAGGACGGAGTACAGGACTACACGCTGCGCCTGTGGTTCGACAAGCCAACCCAGCAATACCGCACCAGCCCGAGGCGCTACCCGCTGCGCTTCGTGGAGTTCTCAATCCAAGACCAGGAGATGCCCCATGAGCATGCGTGAGTTCGAGCAGTACCTCAAAGCTTCAGATTTCTTCGCCGACACGATGAACGCGCATCGAGCGGCCACAGCCGAGGTGATCGCAGGTTTCGCCGGACTGCTCAAAAAACGAGGCCAGCTCACCGACACCGAGATGAAGGAGTTGCTGCGCCGCATGGAGGACGCGACAGGACGACCGTCGATTGACAGCAGCAGGCGCAACCTGGCGGCACGGATCGGCGATAGCTTGAAAGGCCGTGCATGAACGTGATCGAGCGCTACGCCAGCGCAGTTCGTTCGACGAACTTGGAGATCAATGAGCGCACGACCCGCTCGGACTCGGATGTGCTGGGAGCGATGGGGCTCGCTGCCCGTGAGTTCCCCTTGGCCGTGGCGCTGCAGCGGCTGTTCCTGGGTGACAGCACCGCGGCGCGTGAGCTGGTCGAGATCCTGGCCGACGACGCATGGCGGCAGGCTAGGGCGATGAATGTGAAGCTCAACCGCGTGCAGGCCTATGACTTGGCGCAGGGCTGCGTCGCCTGGCACCGCAATCCGACCTGCGACAACTGCGGCGGTCACGGTGCGACGGTCATTCCGGGCAGCACCACACTGGGCGTGAAGTGCAAGCCCTGCAAGGGCACCGGACGTACATCGCTGAGCAAGGTCTTCAAGGAGCAAGCTGAGATCGCTGACTGGCTCGTGGCTCACATGGAGAAGCACCAGGCGATGGCAGGGCCTGAGGCGATGAAGCAGATTGCGGGCTATCTGGATCTGAAGATCGCTGCAGCCAAGGCTGCAAAGTAAAAACAATTTACACGGCTGCCGTTTCCGCTTTAAAATGGCGTGGCCTGTACAAATCCCGGGTGAGCCGGGAACAATAAGAGCAGCTCAACCCTTGATGGCGGAGCTTTCTCTTCAGGTTGATGACCCGCCCTGCGAAAGCCCGGCGGGTTTTCTGTTTCGGGCTCTGGTTCTTCAGCGTTTTCGCAAGAGCTCAGCTCGGCCCAATGGCGTTATTCGCTTCACGATGGCGAACTCCCTCTGCTCATAGGTCTGCGGGGACTTAGGGGGCGACGTGATCGTGGCTTCTATCAGCCCGGCAGCCTCGAGCACCGCAACGCAATTGATCTCGTTCTGGTCTTCGACGCGCAGAGGGAAGTCAGCGTTTTCGATTCTGCGCAGGTAGTCGAGTGGCATAAGGCCCTTGTAGTGATCGGCTGCCATTTTTCTTCATGGTCGCAATACTGCGGCCGCATTTTCGCGGTATGGCTCAGCCTGGTCGGACAGCGGCTCTTCAAGTGCCGTCCAAAAAAAGACCCACCTAGCGAAAGCCGGGCCGGTTTTCTTTTCACTGAAGGGTGAATTTCTAGGGCCGATTTCTCTTGTAGTTGTCGTCCCCGATCGTGACTGCGCCCGGGCATTCCTTTTTCAGGAGCGCGATTCCGTGCTCGCAGTCTTGAAGATTTACGTAGCCTTCGCCGCTGTCCGCGATGGTTTTGCTATTGGATGCAACAAATCTCCATCGCCATTGCGATGCCACGTCTTTGTAGACGTAAAAGTAAGGGACGCTCATGGACTCTCCTCACGATATTGTTTTGACGATTGACGAGACAACGTTCGCAGTTTTGCCAAACGGAGATTGCGAAATCTTGCGCGCGGACCGGCCCGCCTTCAGCTGTCCTGCCAGCGACATCTTAGGATTTGCGGCGATGCACCAGTCGAGAGTGCAAACCCCACGTTCAGACAACGAAAAGGGTGCTAGCTGACATCGGCGTTGACTCTATGGAATCCAAGTGGTGTCGTCACCCATGGCATTGAAGATTGCGATGGATATGTGATCACCTCTCCACATGCAAGTCAGCCCATAGGTCATGTTCAGCCAATCGAGTCTTGCGCGTCCTTCCACACTGTAAGCAACAACAATCATCCAGCGATTTGAACCTGCGGGGGCTAGCGTCCGTAGTTTGGTGATGTCACTCATGATCGCGGCATCCATACTCGGCTTGCCTGCATACGTACCTGCGTGGTGGGCGCTTTCGACTTTGAGCTCTACCCAGTACTGTTCTCCTTCATGTCCATAGACAAGATCACAGGTCTTTCGTGAGCCAGGGTAGGGCAGTTCCCGACCCATGACATTGAAGTGGGCCAGGATTTGAAGGGCCATGTCCGACTGGGCAGAGACCTCGTATTGCGCGCCCGTAGAAATAAACGAGGCTATGCGAGCGGCAAGTGGGGTGAGCGCATTGAGAAGTTCGGCTGGTGTCATAGCAAGATTGATAGTCGCGATTCGGCTTTTTCAGTTCGCCGAAGGCTGAGGTGACTGCCGGCGGGAGGACCGGACTCTTGTAATGCTGTGGGGCACGAATACTTCGGCGGTCGAATTGCCCTCAGCGGACCGAACCATCTGACTAGCGTTCGCGATCCGCAATTTCGCGTTTAACGCGGCGGACTGCTTCTTTGTGCGACTCGTTGCTGGTGTCGGAGACGCCTCCGCGAGTGACTTTCGTTGCCCCCCCAGACGTGGTTATCGTGACCGTCTGGCCGTCTCCTCCCTTCACCCGGGTGGTCTGAGGCGCAGCGAATGCCTGTGACACAGTCAGTGCGATTGCCGCCAGGACGACGGCATTGCGCCGGATATTCGGTTTCATTCTTTCCTCCAGTAGTTGGCGCTAGTGATCGTGACCGGTTGAGCTATCTCGGGTATCCCATAAACATGGGTTTCTTGACCGTCCGAGGCGTCTCAAGGACGGAGGGCTGTGTCCAACGGAGGACGAACCTCATGGCACTCGCAACCCTGAAGCCCAGACTCAGTGCGTCCAGCCTGACCCGCACTCCTGTGCTGCAGACCAAGGCCGGCACGGTGGAGCGGCAGCGCGGTAGAGCATGGATGGCAACCCGGGAGCGCGTGGCCCAGCGTCACGGCTACCGCTGCGCCAAGTGCGGCGCTGTCTGGGTATCGAGTCGGGACCACATCGACCACATCGTCGAGTTGGCCGATGGCGGGACGAACGACGACAGCAACCTGCAGCCCCTATGCGATGTCCCATGCCACAAGGCCAAGACAGACGCAGAGGCGAGAGCAAGGGCAAGAGGCTACTGAGGTCGAGATCGTGCAGCCAAGGCCCGCCTGATGCGGCGCAGGGGCGGCGACGAGGGGGAGGGGGCGTCGAAAGCCTGCCGACCCGATGTGCCGGAAACCACCAGGTTCCTCACGCGCAAAACACGCCCCGGAATCAAAGGAAAATCAAATGGCAGGTGTCAAAGGACGCAGCGGTGGTGCCCGTCCGGGCGCCGGCCGCAAGCCGAAAACCGTGGACCCGGCAACCACCGAAGACTCGAAAGAGTTCCTGACGATGGCCATGCAGGGGCTTTTGGACCCGAGCCCGGCTCAGTTGAAGGCCGCAATCGCGCTGCTGGGCGTCCAGCATGCCAAGAAGACTGAAGCGCCCAAGCCGGCGGTGCCTGAGCGCCCCGCTGGCGGCAAGTACGCGGTGCGGCAGGGCCCGCGCCTGGTCGCGAGCAAGTAACTCGTGGAGTGGTCCACCGCCTGCGTCGATTGGGAGCGCAGGATCGTGGCGCGCGAGAGCCTCATCTCCTCGCCGCCGCTCTTCAAGGCGCAAGCGGATGAGGCGTGGGATGTTTTCGGCGGCCTGGTCCTGGTGGATGTGGCTGGTCAGCCGACCATGCGCGAGGCCTGCCTGCCCTGGGTGAAGGATTGGGTACGCGCGATCTTCGGATCCTATGACGCCGACCAAGGGCGCCGGCTGATCAACGAGTTCTTCTTCATGGTCAGCAAGAAGAACATGAAATCGACCGCTGCGGCCGGGATCATGCTGACGGCGCTGGTGTTGAACTGGCGACCTTCGGCGGAACTGCTGATCCTGTCGCCGACCAAGGAGATTGCGGACAACAGCTACAAGCCGATCCGCGACATGATCAAGGCGGACGACGACCTGGCGGCCATGCTGAAGGTGCAGGACTACTTCCGCACCATCACCCACCGTGACAACGCGGCGACGCTGAAGGTGGTGGCCGCAGACAGTGACACGGTTTCGGGGAAGAAGGCCTCGTTCGTCTTCGTTGACGAACTGCACGAGTTCGGCAAGCAGGCCAAGGCCTCGAACATGCTGCTGGAGGCCACGGGTGGCCTGACATCGCGGCCCGATGGGTTCGTGATCTACGCCACCACGCAGTCGGCCGAGCCGCCGGCCGGCGTGTTCAAGGACAAACTGAGCTACGCGCGCAAGGTGCGCGATGGGCTCATCAAGGATCCGCGGTTCCTGCCCGTGATCTACGAGTTCCCGCAGTCCATGCTGGATGCGGGAGCGCACAAGGATCTGGCGAATGCCTATGTGACGAACCCGAACTGGGGCGCGTCGGTGGACATCGCGCGTATCACGCAGCTGCACAGCCAGGCGCTGGAGGGCGGCGAGAAGGACTTCAAGGAGTTCCTGGCCAAGCACCTGAACGTCGAGATCGGCATGAATCTGCGGTCCGACCGTTGGGCGGGTGCCGATTTCTGGGTGCCACGAGCCGAGGTTCCTGGTCTGACCCTCGAGCAACTGCTCGACGAGTGCGAAGTGGTGGACATGGGAATCGACGGCGGTGGTCTGGACGACTTGCTCGGCGCCGCGGTGGCCGGCCGGCGCAGGAAGGCTGAAGAGTTCCTCATCCCGGAGCACTTCGACGAAGAAACGAAAGCCGTTGTCCCAGCGAAGACTGTTCTGCGCAAGCGTTGGCTCTTGTGGACCCGCGCGTGGGCACATCCCTCGGTACTCGAACGGCGCAAGGAGATTGCCCCGCGCCTGCAGGACTTCGCCAAGGACGGCGACCTGATCCTGGTGAGCGCGATCGGTGAAGACGTGGCGGGAGCGGCTGATGTCGCCGCTCAGTGCGAGGCATCGGGTCTGCTGGACAAGATCGGCTGCGACCCGGCGGGGCTGGGCGGCATCCTGGATGCCCTTGTGGAGGCCGAGGTGCCTGAAGAGAAGGTGATTGGCATCAGCCAGGGCTGGAAGATGACCGGCGCGATCAAGACGACCGAACGAAAACTCGCCGAGGGCGCGCTGATCCATGGCGGTCAGCCCCTGATGGCTTGGTCGGTCGGCAACGCGAAGGTCGAGCCGAAGGGCAACGCCATCGTGATCACGAAGCAGGCCTCCGGCACCGCAAAGATCGACCCGCTGATGGCCACGTTCAACGCAGTGACGCTTCTGTCGCTCAACCCCGAGGCGCGAGGTAACTCAGTCTACGAAACCCGGGGCATCCGCTTCCTGTAAGGACCGACTGAAT
The DNA here is from genome assembly GCF_057814215.1 of Variovorax sp. F042. Classification (NCBI taxonomy): domain Bacteria; kingdom Pseudomonadati; phylum Pseudomonadota; class Betaproteobacteria; order Burkholderiales; family Comamonadaceae; genus Variovorax; species Variovorax sp. F042. The sequence continues at coordinate 65,918 of NZ_JBVASX010000002.1, read as the reverse complement.
GAAGATTCTCGACTTCTTCCGGCGCTCGAATGCGTCGGAGGTGCAGTCGCGTCCGCGCGCGGAGGCCTCGCAGGGGCATCAGTTCAGCGGCCTCGACGATCCGGCGCTGTTGGAGTACATCCGCGGCGGAACCACGGCCGGCGTGGATACGGCCCGTGACCGCAGCCTTCGGAACATGGCAGTGCTGCGTTGCGTGACGCTGATCTCCGAATCGATCGGCATGCTGCCGGTGAATCTGCAGAGCAGCGACGACAAGAAGCAGGTGCAAAGCGACAACCCGGCGCACCGGCTGCTGAAATACAAGCCCAACGACTGGCAGACGCCCATCGAGTTCAAGAGCCTCTTGCAACTGCGGGCCCTGCTCGACGGGCAGTCCTTCGCGCGCGTGATCTGGTCGGGCAGCCGGCCGATCCGCTTGATCCCGATGGATCGTGGTTCGACCAAGCCGCGTCTGAATAGCGCTTGGCAGATGCAGTACGACTACACGACGCCCGACGGCAATCAGATCAGTCTGCCGGCGAAAGAAGTGTTTCACCTGCGCGATCTGTCGCTTGACGGCATTAACGGAATCTCGCGTGTCAAGCTGGGTCGCGATGCGTTGGAGCTGGCCGAGCAGGCGGAGCGCGCGGCGTCGCGGACGTTCAAGACCGGTGTCATGGCGGGCGGTGCCATCGAAGTTCCGAAGGAGCTTTCCGAGAACGCCTACAACCGGATGAAGTCGTCGCTCGACACCGACTACACGGGCGCGGAGAACGCCGGCCGCTGGATGTTGCTAGAGGAGAACGCGAAGGCCAACAAGTTCGCCAGCACGGCATCCGAGTCGCAGCAGATCGAGAACCGAAACCACCAGATCGAGGAAGCCGCGCGCATGTACGGCGTGCCCAGGCCGCTTCTGATGATGGATGACACGAGCTGGGGCAGCGGCATTCAGCAGTTGGCGATCTTCTTCATCCAGTACGGGCTATCGCATTGGTTCGTGTCCTGGGAGCAGGCAGCCGCGCGCTGCCTTCTTCCCGAGGAGCAACTCGGACGCCTGCAATACAAGTTCAACGAAGGCGCGCTGCTGCGCGGCACGCTGGCTGACCAGGCTGCCTTCTTCTCCAAGGCGCTCGGCGCCGGCGGCCAAGCGCCCTGGATGTCGCAGAACGAGGTGCGTGAGCTGTCCGACCTCCCGAAATCTGCCGACCCACAAACCGACGCACTGCGCAACCCGATGACCCAGCCGGGCAAGCCGGCATCAAGGAACAACGATGAGCCTCCTGAACCTGCCTGAGATCCGGGCCGATCACCGCCTGGGCGTCGCACAGTTCGACGTTCGCCCTGATGCGCTCGAGCGCTGGCAGCCGGAGGTGCGCGCCGCAGTGGAAGGCGAGGCCTCCATCTCCATCTACGACGCCATCGGTGAGTCGTGGGACGGGCAGGGCTTCACGGCCAAGCGCATGAGCGCGGCACTGCGCAGCATCGGCGCCCGAGACGTGACGGTCAACGTCAACTCTCCTGGCGGCGACTTCTTCGAGGGTGTCGCCATCTACAACATGCTGCGCGAGCACAAGGCCAAGGTCACGGTGCGCGTGATGGGGCTTGCTGCTTCGGCGGCGTCCGTGATCGCGATGGCCGGCGACGAGATCCTGATGGGTGATGGCGCGTTCCTGATGGTTCACAACGCATGGGCCGTCGCCATCGGCAACCGCCACGACATGGCCGACGCAGCCGCACGGCTGGCACCGTTCGACGACGCGATGGCGCAGGTCTATGCCTCGCGCACCGGCCTGTCGAAGGCTGAGACCGCCACTTTGATGGACAAGGAAACCTGGATCAGCGCGGCGCAAGCGGTCGATGACGGCTTTGCCACTGGCCTGATCGAGCGTTCCGACATCACCCAAGACACCAAGGCGCAGGGCGGCAAGAAGGCTCTCGCGCTGATCGAAGCGTCGATGGCGCGTGCGGGGCATTCCCGAACCGCTCGCCGTGATGCCTTCAAGTCCCTTTTCACTGGCACGCCGGGCGCTGCCTCTGAAGCCGCCATGCCGGGCGCTGGCGAAACCGCAGCTTTGCTGCTTTCTCTCACCAACTCCCTCAAGGTCTAACCATGAAACGCACTCTCATCTCTCTCGCGGCTGTTGCCGCACTCTCCGTCCTGGCCGCCGGTGCCGCCTATGCGTCCGCCGTCGATGCGGTCGCTGCCAAGGCTTCCGCGAATCCCGTCCCGCGCGGCCTCATTGCCGTTCGCGCGGACGGTGGCCCTCCGGGTGACATCAAGGCCACGGTCGAAGCACTCAACAAGGCCTTCGCCACCTTCAAGGAGGAGCACACCAAGCAGCTCGAAGACATCAAGAAGGGCAACGCCGATGCGCTGCAGGCCCTGAAAGTCGAGAACATCAACGCGGACATCGCCCGCTTGCAGAGGGAGGTTGACGACACCAATGTGAAGTTGGCAGCGGCCCAGATGGGCGCAGGGACCGGCGGCAAGGCCGTGGCGGATGCCGAGTACACCGGTGCGTTCCGCGCGCACTTCAAGAAGGGTGATGTCCAGGCGGCGCTCAACAAGGGCGCGGACGGCGAAGGCGGCTACCTCGCCCCGGTGGAGTGGGATCGCACCATCACCGACAAGCTCGTGCTCGTCTCTTCGATGCGTCAGCTGGCCACCGTGCAGCCGGTGTCGGGGGCTGGCCTGACCAAGCTGTTCAACCTGGGCGGCACCGCATCGGGTTGGGTTGGCGAGACCGCGGCGCGTCCGCAGACTGCTACCGGCACCTTCGCTTCGCTCGGCTTCGGCTGGGGCGAGATCTATGCGAACCCGGCGGCCACCCAGCAGATCCTCGACGACTCGGCCATCAACCTCGAAGCCTGGCTCGCGGGTGAGGTGGAGACTGAGTTCTCCAAGCAGGAGGGCGCCGCATTCTTCTCCGGCGACGGCACGAACAAGCCGTTCGGCATCCTCACCTACGTCACCGGCGGCGCCAACGCAGCGAAGCATCCCTTCGGCGCGATCAAGACCGTGAACAGCGGCGCAGCGGCTGCGATCACCTCGGACGGGATCGTTGACCTCATCTACGACCTGCCTTCGGCATTCACCGCGAACGCTGGATTTGCGATGAATCGCAAGTCGCAGGGCACGATCCGCAAGCTGAAAGACGGTCAGGGCAACTACCTCTGGCAGCCGTCCTATGTGGCCGGCCAGCCCGCCACCCTGGCCGGCTTTCCGATCACCGAGGTGCCGGACATGCCCGACATCGCCGCCAATTCGGTGCCGGCCCTGTTCGGTGACTTCAAGCGCACCTATACGGTGTACGACCGTGTCGGCGTGCGCGTCCTGCGCGACCCGTTCACTGCGAAGCCCTACGTGCTGTTCTACACGACCAAGCGTGTTGGTGGCGGCGTTCACAACCCGGAGCCGATGCGTGCGCTGAAGATCTCGGCGTAAGCAGGGGGACACCATGAAGCTAAGCAAGCCGTTCAAGGGTGTCCCCGACGGGGAGATCTACCCGGTCGAGTACCAGGCGGGCGACGAATGTCCGCCGGAACTCGAAGCTGGTGCGCGTGAGCTCGACGCCTTGGAGCAGAGCGACGACAAGCAGCCCAAGGCGAAAGGCAAGGGCTGACCATGCCCGTCATTACGCTCGATCAGGCTCGTGCGCACCTGCGCGTGGGTGCAACGTACCCGCAGGAGCAGATCGGGCCGTACATGGCGGGTGCGGAAGACCATGCCTCGCAGTATCTGAACCGAGTCATCTACGCCGATTCCGATGCGATGAACACCGCAATCGAGGCGCTGCCCGCATCGTTGACCGCCGCACGCGTTGCCTACGAAGAGGCCATCGCTGCGGCGGCGCTGATCGAGAACGCCAGCGATCGCCGCGACGCCGTGGACATCGCGGAGTCGCTACTTCGTGCTGCCCGGGCGGGCAGGGCGCGGGCGCTCAATGGCATCGTCGTCAATCCGAGCATCATCTCGGCGGTGCTGCTGATCCTGGGGCATCTGTTCGAAAGTCGGGAAGACGTGGTGATCGCCGCGACCGCGGTTGAACTCCCGCACGGCGCTCGCGCGCTGCTTCGCCCCTACCGCCGGGTGATGATGCCGTGAGAGCCGGCACGCTCAAGGACTGGATCGCCATCCAGCAGGCCGGCACGGTGCAGGACGAGCTCGGTCAGCCGATTCCTGGGTGGCCTGTGCTCGATTCGGTGTGGGCGGACATACGCTTTCTGTCGGGGCTCGAATCCGCGCGCGCAGATTCGCCCGTGAGCATCGTCAAGGCCAGCATTCGCATCCGCCGGCGCACGGACGTGCTCGCGAGCATGCGTGTCGTGGACGACGAAGGCCGGATCTACGACATCAAGGCCGTCCTGCCGAACAAGCAAAGCCGCCAGTACATCGACCTGGTCTGCGAGACGGGTGCCAACAATGGCTAACGGTCGAGGCAACCCGGACGGGAGTGCTTTTCACATCGGCTTCGACATGTCGGGCGCCGATGCATGGCTGGACGGCATCCAGCGAGCCACAGAGGAATCGATTCGCCCCGCTGCCCAAGCAGGGGCCGAAGAACTCTACCTTGAAGCCCGACTGAGGGTGCCGCAGTCCGCGGAGCCGCATTACTTCTACGGCAAGAACAGCAAGTCAACGGGAGTCCGCTACTACTTCGAGCCCGGCAGCCTGCGCAACGCGATCTACCAGGTCTATTCGAAGGACAACAGCGGAAAGGCGAGGGCGACGTATCACATCGCGTGGAATCACCAGAAGGTGCCTTATGGCTTCATGGTCGAGTTCGGTACGAGCCGGGCTCCGGCACACCCGTTTCTGCGCCCGGCCTACGCGGCGCGTCGTGACTTCGCGATGGAAGTGGCTCGGGCCTATCTGGTCCAGGAAGTGAAGAAGGCGATATGACGGTCGAGGCAGATCTTCACAACGTGCTCGCCGCCCTGGTTGACGGCCATGCATATCCCGATGTCGCGCCGGAAGACGCCGTGACGCCCTACATCGTGTACCAGCAGGTCGGCGGCACACCGATCGCATTCGTCGAGCGCGCCTTGCCTTCGAAGAAGAACGGTCGTTTTCAGGCCGCAGTGTGGGCCGCGACGCGCAAGGAAGCTGCAGCAATCGGCTTGCAGATCGAGAACGCGATGCTGCTCGCAACCGAATTCCAGGTCGAGGTCGTCGGCGGCCAGATCGCCGACTACGACTCCGAGACAAAGCTGCGCGGCTCGCGCCAGGACTTCAGCATCTGGTCCGACCGATAGACCGCAACCTTTTCCAACCCGGCCCGCCTCGCAGCGGGCTTTTTTCTGCCCGCTCCGGGCTCTGCAACCACCGGCATCGCCCGGATTTCCTCTGAAAGGCCATCACCATGAGTGCATCGCTCCCTAACGGCACGATCTTCTCGCTCGCCGCCAGCTACGCCGCTGCGATTCCGTTCACCATCTTGAGCAATGCCGCGCCCCCGCAGGCGACAGCAACTGCCCACGGCCTGACCAACGGCGACATCCTGGAGGTGACCTCGGGCTGGCCACTGCTGAATGACCGTCCCGCACGCGTCGCCGGTTCGACCGCGAACACCTTCAACCTCGAAGGCCACGACTCCACTGATCTGACGCGCTTCCCTGCGGGCAGTGGCCTTGGTTCGGTGCGCAAGGTACTGACCTGGCAACAGATCTCGCAGGTGATGCAGAACGCATCGTCCGGCGGCGAACAGCAGTCGGTCGAGTGGGTCTACCTGGAAGACGGCATCGAGCGCAGCAAGAACACCTTCAGGAAGGCCAAGGTGCTGACGCTCACGCTCGCCGACGACGCCGCGCAGGCCTGGAACGCCGTGCTGCTGGCCGCCGACCAGGACGGCAAGAACCGCATCCTGCGCGCCCAACTGCCGAGCGGGGGTTCGATCTACTACAACGTCAACGTCGGTTTCGACCCCGAGCCGAAGCTGGATGCCAACCAGATCATGACCGTGACTGCGACCTTCCGCAGCCAAGGCCGCTTCATCCGCTACGCGAACTGATATGGCACGAATCAGTCTCAACCCCAACCCGACCTTCAAGGCGATGGTCGAGATCTGCCGGCCAGGCCTCGAAGCCGAGAAGGTCGAAATCACGTTCAAGCATCGCACCCGCGATGAAATGGACGAGTTCATCAAGCAGATGGCCGAGATGTCGATCGAAGACCAGGTGATGGCCGTGGCCACTGGCTGGGAACTGGTCGATCCGTTCAACCTGGAGAACGTGAAGCTGCTCGCGCAGAACTACATCACGGCGCCCATGGCGATCCGCGACAAGTACATCAGCGAGCTCATCAAGGCCAAAGAAAAAAACTGATCGAGCTGGCCAGGGCCATCTATACGCCCGATGCAACGCCGTATGAAGCGGCCGAGCTCGGGCTGACGGTAGAGGAGGCCAGCTTTTCGGTGGAATGTTGGCCCGAGCACCAGGCTGCCCTTTCGGTTTTCTACAAGCTGACCACCCAGTGGCGCACCGGCTTTGCTGGTGCAACCGGGCTGGACTATGGGGCGCTGCCGGCGGTCTTCCGGCTGGCTGGCGTGCCTCGGGCGGACTGGGCGGCTCTCTTCGAAGACATCCGCGTCATGGAGCGCGGAGCGCTTCACTACATGCGCGAGCAGAACTCGCAATAGCCACCTTCGGGTGGCTTCTCTTTTTCTGGGATACCGATGGCCGATCTAACCGCACAGATGGTGTTCACGGCCGACGCGTCAGGCGTTGAGGCTGGTGTTGGCCAGGCCAAGCGCTCGCTCGCCGATCTGGGCGTGACCGCTGCCAAGGAAGGCAAGAAGGCGGCCGAGGGCGTTGCTGCCATCGGCGAAGGAAGCCAGCAGGCCGCGGCCAAGGTCGACACCAACACCAGGAACCTGATCAGCTCCATCCAACGCGCGACCGCCGCGGCCGAGGCTAGCAAGAAGTCGGGTTCAGAGTTCTACGCAGCGCTGGCCAACCAGCGGGGTGTCAGCACCGAGGTGCTGAAGCCATACCTGGCGCAACTCGATCAGGCGCTCGCCAAGCAGAAGGCTGCCCAGGAGGCGTTGAACGCGACGGCGCCGGCACTCGGCAGGGTAGGCGTGTCGGCCGCACAAACCGCCGCCGCGCTTCGTGGCGTGCCGGCACAGTTCACCGACATCGTCACCAGCCTGCAAGGCGGTCAAGCGCCGTTGACGGTGTTCCTGCAGCAGGGTGGCCAGCTGAAGGACATGTTCGGCGGCATCGGGCCCGCAGCCAAGGCTCTTGGCGGCTATGTGCTCGGCCTCATCAACCCGTTCACTGTGGCTGCAGCGGCTGCCGGCGCATTGGCGCTGGCCTACTACCAGGGCAGCCAGGAGGCAATTGCGTACAACAGGGCGCTGATCCTCACGGGCAACTACGCGGGGCAGACTGCAGGGCAGTTGCAGGAGATGGCCAAGGAGGTGGCCGGCACCACCAGCACGCAGGGCAAGGCGGCCGAGGCGCTTGCAGCGCTTGCAAGTACTGGTCGCGTGACGGGCGATGCCCTGAAGCAGGCAGCCGAGGCCGTCGTGGGGGTGAACCGCGTTCTGGGGACTTCGGTCAAGGACGCGGTCGATCAGTACATCAAGCTCGGCGATGAGCCCACGAAGGCGTCGGCCAAGCTGAACGAGTCGATGCACTACCTGACCCAATCGACCTATGAGCGGATCAAGGCGCTGGAGGATCAGGGGCGAAAGGAAGAGGCCGCGGCTCTGGCTCAGTCGAGCTATGCGTCTGCGATGAAGCAGCGTACCGGTCAGGTGACCGAGAACCTCGGCAGCATCGAGCGCGCGTGGAAAGCCGTGACGCTCGCCGCCAGCCAGGGCTGGGACGCGATCCTCGGCGTCGGGCGCAGCGCCACGATGCAAGTGCAGCTCGCGGAAGTGCAGCGCAAGATCACTGAGGCGCAGAAAGCCTCCAGCGGCAACAGCGTCACTGCGTCGTTCTACGAACCGCTGCTGAAGCGCCTCAATACACAGCAGGCTGTGATGCAGGCCGCCATCGGCTTCGAGAACGGGTTCGCGAAGATGGCCTCCGAGCGCGCCAAGGCGGAACAAGCAGGTGCCGACGCGACCGACGATGTCAACAAGTGGCAGGACAAGGCCAAGGGCGTCGATGCGGTCACGCGCGAACTGAAGAAGTACCGCGACGGGCTGGAGGCCATCCGCAAGGTCAACCCGAACAGCGAACTACTGACGCCCGATGCGATCAAGGCGGGCGAGGCGGCGATTCGGAAGGAGTTCGCCGGCAGCAAGGGGCCGAAGGAGAAGGCCTTCCAGGACGATGCGGCCACCAAGATGCTGGAGACCCTGCGGCAGACGGAAGCGGCGCTGAAGGACCAACTCGACGGCGAACTCAAGATCACCGACACGCAGAAGAAACAGGTCGAGTTCCAGCAACTAATCGCTGATCTCAAGGGCAAGAAGATCCTCACGGCGGAGCAGCAGAGCCTGCTCGCGAACAAGGATGCGATCGAAGAGCAACTCAAGAAGAACGTCGCACTGTCCAATCAGCTCGAGTTCGAAAAGAAGATCGCCGAGATCACAAAGAAATCGGCCGAGGACGCGAAGCAGTTCCGCCAGCAAATGGATGCAATCAATGTGTCGATCGCAGGTGGCCAGGATTCTCGGAATGAACAGAGTGACCGCAGTCTTGCTGCATTCGGCCTTGGTGATCGGGCCCGGCAGGAAGTTGAGGCGCAGCGCTCGATTCGGGCGGAGTTTCAGCGCTATCTGACCAGCGCCAACAAGGAGGCCGGCAAGACCGGTCAACTGGGTTCGCCGGCATATCAGGAGGAAGTCGCGCGCATCAAGAAGGCGCTCGACGACGCACTGGCTGCGCAGTACAACTACTTCGATGCACTGAAGTCCAAAGAGACGGATTGGCAGAACGGCGCCACGACAGCGCTCGCCAACTACACCGACGCGATTCGCAACGTCGCTGCCACGACCGAGCGAGCATTCACGGATGGGTTCAAGGGGGCGGAGGACGCGCTGGTGCAGTTCGTGACCACTGGCAAGCTGAGCGTCAGCAGCCTGGCGAATTCCGTCGTTGCCGATCTTGCGCGCATCGCGGTTCAGCAGACCATCACTGGGCCACTGGCAAAGGGGCTGCTCGGTGCTCTGAACGGGGTGGGGGGTGGATCGGCACTCAGCGGAGACGCCGGCTACCTCAATCAGATCGGTCTTTCCGGAACTTCGGGTCTCGCTATCACAGGGGGCGGACTGGACTGGGGCAAGCTCTTCGGCAGCGTCGGCGGATGGTTCAGTGGCTTGAAGTTTGCACAGGGTGGCGTTCCACCGGTTGGCAAGGCAAGCCTGGTCGGCGAGAACGGCGTCGAGATGTTCGTGCCGAGTGTGCCCGGCACCATCATCCCGAACCACGCGCTCAACGGCGCGGGCGGGAGCGGCGGGACCACCGTCTACAACCTCACGGTGGGTGATGTGGCGACGAAAAGCATGGTGATCGAAGCCATGAAGACCGTGCAGAACCAGCAGATGGCGCGGTATGCGCGGAGCCGCGACTTCGGGGGAGGTGTATGACCGTCATTGCAGCCCCAAGCACCTTCAAGCCCGATTCGTTCTCGATGTACTTGGCGACCAATGAGCGCGCGTTCGCCTCGCCTTACGAGGGCAGCGAACAGGTACTCGACATGGGGAATGACCGCTGGAAGATCTCGTTGACCCTACCTCGCGATAGACCGGAGGTCGCTGCGCGCAACGAAGCCTTTCTGAATGCTCTGCGCGGCCAGACCAACACCTGCTATCTCTGGCACATGAAGCAGCGCGTACCGCTAGGCACCATGCGCGGCGCACCTTTGACGAATGGGGCTTTCGCCGGCACCGACTCGATGATCATTGGCACAACGCCAGGCGCCACGCTGTTGGCGGGCGACATGCTGGGCGTGGCCGGCCTGCTGCTGCAGGTGCGCGATGACGCTGTTGCGGATGGCTCCGGCGTGATGACCGTCACGTTCGTCAACAAGTTCCGCAAGTACATCAACGCCGGTCTGCCGGTGATCTGGGACAGGCCCACTGCACCGTTTCGCAAGGTGTCGAATGCCTCGTTTCAACACTTCTTCGGCTACGCGGAGGGGGTATCTATCGACTTCGTGGAGGCGATCTCGTGAAGTCGCTCTCGCCGGCCTTTGTCGCTGCATTGGCCGGGCCGACTCCGCAAGTCGCGCAATTGGTCTCAATGCACTTCGCTTCGGGCGTTGTCGCGCTCAACTCGATGAATCGGGATCTGGACTTCGGCGGTATTACCTACAGGGGCGCGGCCGGCTTAGGTGAGATCAGCCCGATCAAGGACTCAGCCGGTAGCGAGGTGCAGGGCCTGCAGTTCGCCATGTCTGGCGTCGCGTCAGAACTCCTGGCCCTGGCCTTGTCCGATGCCACCGTGGTGCAGGGCACTCGTGTCGTGATCCGCCTGGCACTGATCGGAGAGGATGGTGCTGTCATTGATGCGCCAGTTGACTGGGATGGCTACCTGGACACGATGCCAATCTCTGCAGACGGCCAGACCTGCACCATCACCGCGACGGCGGAAAGCTCCGCGGTGGATCTGTTGCGGGGCAATGCGATGACCAACAGCAACGCCGATCAGCAGGCGCTGTACCCAGGCGACCGCTCCATGGAATACATCGTGTCGCAGGACGGCGTCCCCGTCGTTTGGCCGACCAAACAGTACTACATAGACAGCCGATGAGACTTCCTGACTGGCAATTGCGCCTCGCCGAGTTCGGCCAGGCGCGCGCAAGCATGCCCTTCCGCTGGGGATCGAACGACTGCTGCTCCTTCGCGGCCGCAGCAGTTGAAGCGATCACCGGCGAGAACCCAATGGCCGCGGCAGATCGCTATGACAGCGAGTTCGGTGCGCTGCGCCTGATTGCTGCCGCTGGCGGCCTTCGCGCGTTGGTGTCGTCGTTCCTCGGCGATGAAATCCGGCCCGCCGCCGCTGCCGTGGGCGACATCGTGCTGGTGTTGAACGACGGCGCCGAACTGGTGGGCGTCTGCAATGGCGTCAACGTCATGGCGCCCAGCGCAGGCGGCATGGTCGCGCTCTCAATGGATGCTGCCGTCGCAGCCTGGAGGATCTAATGCCGCAGGCAATTGGATACGTGCTGGTCAACGTTGCGGGGTGGACCGCAGCCGCTGCCACCGTGGCTGCCTACGCCATTACGCTCGTGGGCACCATGGCGCTCAGTGCCTACCAGAAGCGCAAGGCCGAGCGTGCAGCGAAGGCTCAGTTCGACGCCGCGCAGGTCGATCGGCTGGTCAATCTGCAGGGCACCGTCGTCCCGCGCCAGCTGGTGCTCGGGCGCACGCGCGTGGGCGGCCATTGCTTCTTCAAGACCAGCGTTGGCCAGTACAAGGAGCTGTTCGTCATGTGCGTGGCCCTGGCCGAGCACGAGATCGACGGCATCGAGCAGATCTACCTGAACAACCAGCCGGTCGAGGTGAACGGGCTCGGGCAAGTCATCACCGCGCCCTATGGCCGGCCGGCCAACATCAGCGTCGAGAAGACTTCGTCTTCCACGACCATCGAGCTCGATTTCGACCCCATCGCGGGTTCTGTGTCTGCGGTGGAGCGATACCCTGGATTGCTTGGCCAGCACGAGGTCGAGTGCAGCGTCAACGGTCGGACGGTGACCATCATCAACCCGCTACCGGGCTGGTACTTCACGGTCTACTACCAGTACTCGGGTTTCAATTCGTTCGTGCGCATCCTCCAGCACTATGGCTCTCCGGATCAGGAGGCCGATGGCGAACTGATCTCGATGCTGCCCGGGGTCTGGACACCGGCCCACCGTGCACGAGGCATCGCCTACCTGGTCTGCCAGTTCGCCTACAACGATGGAGCGCTACCTTCCGGCATCCCGACCGTGACGGCGCGGATTCGCGGCGCGAAGCTGTACGACCCGCGGGATGGTGTCACACGCTTCAGCGAGAACCCGGCGCTGATGATGCGCCACGTCATGATGCATCCGCGCTTCGGCAAGCGCATGAGCATGAGCGCCAGCGAGGACTCCAGGATCATCGCCGCTGCCAATGCTTGCGAGACAGCCATCAACTACACCGGCACCGAAGAGGTGGCGATGTACCGGTCGGCTGGCGTCTACCTCGAGGGCTCGCCCGCGCGCGACGTGCTCGACGACCTTGCCCAGGCGATGGCCGGCAAGTGGGCTTACGCCTCTGGCGAGTTGTTCGTCCGAGCTGGTGTGTACCAGATGCCGGTCATGGATCTGACCGAAGCGGATCTGGCCGTCGTGCAGACCGAGACTGGCGGCTCTGTTTCTCAAAGCGCGATCTCGATCAATCCGCATCAGCCGCGCAACGAGAAGGTGAACACGGTAGCAATCCGCATTTGGGACCAGGCTGCGAACTATGTGGAGACGCCGATCACGCCTTTCCGGGCCGATGCGCTGGTGGCCGACGACGGTGCCGAACTGTCGCAAGAGGTCACCATGCCAGGAGTTTTCTATGCCGGGCAGGCCTACCACGCCGCTGGCATCCTGCTGCGCGATAGCCGCGATCCGCTCACCGTCACGCTTCCGTTCAAGCTGCGCGCCTACCCACTAGAGATCTTCGACACGGTGCGGCTCACGCTCGCCCACTTCGGGTGGGTCAACAAAGAGTTCCTGATTCAAGACCGCACGTTCTCGCCGAGCAGTGGTGTGATGCTGGTGCTGAAGGAAACGTCTGCGGCGATCTTCCAATGGGGCGCCGCCTTCCTGCCCGGCGGCTATGCACCCAATACTGGCCTGCCGAAGCCTTGGGACATCCACCCGCCGCAGATCCTGTCGGTGGACAGCGGCGAAGGACAACTCATCGTGCAGAACGACGGCACGATCCTGAACAGCGTGCTTGTGACGTGGGCCCCGATTCAGGATGCTTCGATCCTCAACGGCGGCACGGTCGAGGTGCGGTTCCGCGTGCTGCCCGATGGCGGCTGGCGCAGCGTCACGGTGCCGGGCGATGCCACCGAGGCCAGGCTGACGGGGGTGAATGACCTGGATGTCATCCTGATCATCGCTCGCACGTCCAACACCATCGCGGGCAGCGACTGGAGCACGCAGCTCTCGCATACCGTGATCGGCAAGACCGAACCGCCGCCGAACGTCGAGAACCTTTCGATCTCGGGCTCTGTGCTCTCGTGGAGCCTGCTACGGCGCGTGCCCGACTTGGCCGGATTCGTCTTCCGTTTTCACTATGGGCAGAACCTCGACTGGAACAGCGCGGCGCCGCTGAACACCGGATTGGTCACGCAGAGCCCTTGGGAGCCGGAGATGCGACCCGGGGGCGTGGTCACCATCATGATCAAGGCCCAGGACACGAGCGGCAACCAGTCGTTCCTTCCGGGCAGCATCGTCATGAACCTGGGCGATCCGCCGATTGCCAACGTGATCGAGCAGTGGAACTACAAGGCGATGGGCTGGCCCTATGACGCCGCCGAGTCGTCGGGTTGGTCTTTCGTCAGTGGCGATCCGACGGCCGATCCGCTCGACTCGTTCTACGGTTCGGATAACCAGGCGTTCTACGGCGGAGACACCGATCCGTTCTACAAGGCCGAGTCCTATACGGAGATGGTCTACGTTACGCCGTATCTGCCGATCAACTCGGCGCTGGCCGGGTCGGTCATGACGCTGACTGCCGACACGGAAGGTATCGATCTGCGCATCGAGTATCGGTTCGCTGGGCCGGGCGCTTTCTACGGGCCGGACAGCGATTCGTTCTACGGGCCTGATGCCGACTCGTTCTATGGCGCTTCGGGCGATTGGCTGCCCTGGCCCGGTCAGATCGCTGTCACCAACGATGTCTATCAGTTCCGCGTGACCATCGGCGCCGGCGCGGCGCGCGGCATCCTGAAGCAACTCATCGTGACCGTGGACGCGCCTGACATGGAGGAGCGGATCGCCGATCTGCCTGTCGCTGCGGGCGGCACAGTGATTCCCTACACCAAGAACTTCACGAAGATCGCGGTGGTGAACGTGCAGCTGCAGGCCAACGCCAGCGGCGCAATCACCACCGAGACCGACAAGACGGCACCGCTTGCTCCAAAGATCCGCGCCTTCAACGCGGCGCACACCTCTGTGGCCGGCGCCACTGTCGACATCCTGATCCAGGGCTACTAGCCCGAGCTTTCCCATCTCAATCGGCCCGCCGCGTGCGGGCTTTTTTTCGTTCATCGAAAGGAGCTTCCATGCCAGCACCACCCGCAAAAAATGACATCTCCGGCAGCGGGGCGACCCCGAGTAACGCGCAGGCTCGCTCCGGCTTCGGCGCGCTGTGGGAGTGCCTGTTCGGCACCGGTGGCTTTCTGGGCACTACCGGCAATCAACCAGAGGCACGCGCCGGGCTCGGCATCCCCTCGATGCTGCAATACGAAGTCGTGCTGTCTGGTGGCAACCTGGTGCTGCTGCCGCGCGACGGAAACCTGATCTGCATCAACGGCTACAACCGGCCGATCCCGGCCGCTGGCGTCACGCTGGCGGCCACCGGGACCGCCGCGAACACGAGCTACAACATCTACGCCTACTGGACCGGCTCGGCGGTGGCGTTGGAGCGCGATACGGCCAGCCATGCGCTCGATGCGAACTACGGCGTTCGCGTGAAATCGACGGACGCCACCCGGACCCTCCTGGCGAAGGCGCGCACCGTCTCCGCAGGGGCATGGGTCAACTCTTCGTCGCAGCGCTTTCTCATCAACTGGGTAAATGGTGGTCGAAAGGTGTCTGCCAAAACCGCGCTCCCCAGCACGCTGACTACCAGCTCGACGAGCCCGCAGTTTCTTGGATCGGTGGAATTCCTTTCGTGGGGCAACGAAACGATCAGCGTGAGTTTGGCCGGCGGCATGCAGAACAACACGGCCAACGCTGTGAACTTCATTGGCATCGGTTTGGACTCGAACACGGTTTCGAGCACGCCCTCTTCCTATGGCCAGGCTGCGGTGAACAACGGCTACATGAGCCTGACGCAGACCTATCCGATTGACGTGGCGACCGAGGGCAATCACAGCCTGTCGATCCTCGGTTGGGTGAACTCGGGCATCGGTTCGTTCCTTTCGGGTTCAGGCATGTCCGCAATGGTCAGCGTCTGATCGAGAAGCGAGGCACACGATGGAAGAAGACGTCCAACCCGATGCGCCCGAGCTGACGCTCGAGCAGCGCATCGAGGCACTGCACATCGCCGTGAACGCGCACATGAACGTTGCGGCCGGTGCGCGGCGCTACGACAGCATCCACACCGCCGCGTTGCGCGCGGGCTACCCGGGCCCGTTTCACGAAGAGGGCATGGCGTTCGCGACATGGATGGATGCCGTCAACGCGAAGTGCTACGAGGTGCTGGAGCAGTTTCAGGCCGGCGCGATCGCCGAACCGACATGGGAAGAACTGCTGGTCATGTTGCCAGTGCTGGAGTTGCCGACATGAACGCCATGAAGAAAGACCCGAGTGCCATCGCGACCAGCGATCCGACGGCAACAGATTTCGGCCACCTCAGCGAGCGCGTGGGTCACCTCGAAGAAGGATTCGGCACGTTCAAGGCCGAACTTGCCGACAACACGGCGGCGACGAAACGAATCGAGGCGAACACTTCCGATCTGGTGGAGGCGTTTGCGAACCTGAAAGGCGCGTTCAAGGTGCTCAACTGGATCGGCAAGTTCGCGCGACCGCTCAGCTACATCGCCGGCGCGCTGGCCGCAGTGGTGAGCCTCTACACCGCCTTCAAGGCCGGGACGACCGTCAAATGAGCGCCAAAACCAAACTGATCAGCACCATCGTCGTCGCCGGTGCCACTCTCGTTGCCGGCAGCCCGTATCTGATGGGCTTCCTGCAGAAGTGGGAGAGCGGCAAGGCCCGAGTTCTGGTGGTCTACGCCGACAAGCTGGCTGGGGGCTTGCCCACTGTCTGCAACGGCCTCACGCGCCATGTCACCTCGACGCCGATCATCGTCGGCGAGCGCTGGAGCGATGAGAAGTGCGAAGCAGAAGAGCGTGCCGCGGTCGTCGATGTACAGCAGCGCTTGGCACCGTGCTTCAAGCGGGCACCGTCGCAAGCTGTCTTCGACATGGCGACATCGCATGCCTGGAATCTCGGGCCGGCCGCGACTTGCGGCAGCGGGGCCATGGTGGCATGGAACCGCGGGCAATGGGCTCTGGGCTGCCAGCGCATCGCGCGCGGGGACGATGGTTCGTTCGTCTGGTCGTACACCTGCAAGACGGTGAGCGGGCAGCGGCAATGCACCTTCGTGCAGGGCCTAGCCAATCGAAGGGCCGACGAGGCTCAGACCTGCAGCGGGAGCCTCTGATGCTGCCCGACCTCAAAACGCCGTTGCTCTGGGCCCTTGGCCTGGGGCTCGTTGCGGCGCTGGCCACAGCCGGCATCGAGCGCACGCGCGCCGCTGGTTCGCGCGCAGATCTGGCCTCAGAGAAGGCGGACCGTGCGAAGGAAAACTCCGCGCGTGCGCTGGCAGCACTGGTCGATCTTCAGCGCGTTGTGGCGCTGATGGCCAGTCACGCCAAGACCCAACAGGAGAACGTCAATGCTTTCGAGAAACGCCTCAAGGTGCTGGATGATCGCCGCCGCACTGTTGCTGCTGAGCGCGACCGGCTGCGCAAGCAATATGCCGATTTCGCCGCCCTTGATCGGGACCAAGCCGCAACCGACGTCATTGCCTGCCAGCGTGTTGCAGATCGATCCGCAGTCCTCGCAGCCATGGCTGCTCGAAGTCGAGAGCTTCTTGAAGGAGGCCGACTCGTTGTTGAAGGGCGAGACAACGAAGTGCAGCTTCTGCTCGACACCGTGAAGAACGACCGGGCGCTGCTCGCGCCGCCTTAGGGCCATCCATCGCTGCGGCCGAACTATCCCCCTAGCCTTCGGGCTGGGGATTGCTCATTGCGGTGTCAGAATCTGTTTGAGCCACTTCATGCTCGCGCGATGGCCGTTGTTTCCAACGAGCCAGTACCGGCATGGCTGGTATAGCTGGTCCACTGGGTAAACTTTGAATGCAGCGACCAGGTCATCCCTGACAAAGAAGGCGTTCACGCCACTCAGGTTGCAGCTCACCAGCGTATATCTGCCACTGAATAGATCCACCCACGCTTGCAGCGTTGCACCGTAGTAGTCGTCCTCTGCCCACTGGTGATCGCCGACGTAGGCCATCGACAGGCTTGTCGGTGGCGGGAACTTGCCGTTGTATTCGACGCAAATGATCTTGGGTGCAATCTCCTCCAGCGCAAGGGGCATGAGGTGAAGGTCATTCCCATCGAGATCGAACGAGAAGAAATCGATGTCGGCGGTGTCGAGGTGCTCGCGGAACTGCGCTACCAGCGGTCTGACGGTTTCTTTCGTCACGAACGCTTCTGTGACCAGGAGGCGTTCGCTCTTGAGCGTCCCAAGGTGCTCGGCGATGAAGGCGATGTTGCGCGGGCTGCCGTCAAGCCAGCCACCGCGGTATCCATCAAGTAGCAACTGGTGTGTGTTGTTCTCCAGACCGTTTCCACACCCGATCTCGATGAAGGTTCCTGACATTTCGGCTCGGCCCTTCAGGCGCTCCAGGCAGGCCCGGATCATCCCGTCCTCGTCGCACTGGGCGTAGCTATTCCAGCCCTGCAGCGCGACGTTGTCAGGCATCGTGCGCGCGAGCTCTGACCGCAAGCTCGCGAGCAGTTGCGCCGAATCCTGCCAGGTGTGGCCGATATTCCGATTTCCCTCGATGCCGGGCCGCGCGGCAATGGCGTCTAGCCTCGCAGAGAGGTCTGCAACACGGTCGGCCATCTGTGCTGACTGCACATTCGAATTCGAGCTGATGTCGTGGGCCTCAGCGTGAGACTGCAAAGCGACTTGGTGAAGTTGTGCCAACGTGTCCTGTTGCCGATTCAGGGAGGCCGTTGCCGAAAGCACCGAGCTGTAGATGCGGGCCAACTGACGGAAGGGGGTAACGGACTTGAGCATGGCGTTACTGTGCGATCAGATCTTGGATGGACGCGAGCCTGTCGCTACCTTGAGGAATTGCCACGATGTTGATGAAGCCCTGAGACTGCGGAGACATGCTGCTGGCCAAACCGGCGCGCACCCGCTGCTCATTGAGCGGATGAAGTTGGGGCTGCTCCTCGGTGAGTTCGAACATTTGATAGTCGAGCTCGACCAACTCATTCCACAGAGCCAGAGGATCGTCACCGGAGCCAGTCAGGCCGAACGGCCAGAACTCCATGACCAACACAGGTCGCCAGCCGCGCGCGAATGTAGCGCGTGCTCCGCGCAGGATTCGGGCCTCTGAACCCTGGGTATCGGACTTGACCAGATCTGGCAACTTCGGCCCGTCAGCGAGCAGCGCGTCAAGGGTCGAGGTGGGCACGTTGATGAATGGCCGCTCGGTGCCGTCGTCGAAGATTCTGTGGTCGCCGCGGTTTTCCGGGTCAATGAAGAGCTTCAGGGCCCCCTCCGAGTCGCTGACGGCCGCATGCCTTGGCAGTGTCTGCGCGCTCCCTTGAACTCGCTCTAGGTTACGCGACAGGATCTTGAAGTTGTCGGGGTCAGGCTCGAACGTCATGATGCGGCCGGAGGGTCCGATAGTTTTGGCCGCCACCACGCTGTACCAGCCGATGTTTCCCCCGATGTCCAGCACATAGTCGCCTTCTCGGCAGAGCCGTCGCATCACTTCCGTTTCCAGTGGCTCCCAACTGCCCGTCTGCTCCAGTTGGGTGGAGATGAAGGCATCGCCAGCACGATGGATTTCGAAAGGGAAGGGGGCCATCCCATGCACACGGCTTTCTATTAGGAAAGGGCGCGTGGTGTCGCTGGCAACCTGCATACGTAGATGGGCCACAAGCGTTTCCAAGCGCTCAACCCGTTTCGCCACGCTCGCCAGATCGCGAGAGTTCGCATCGAGCTGCAGTTGCGCGGCCGAAAAATCAGGAGTGGCCACAAGAGGCTGTGGTGCGGGCGGCGGCGTCGGCGCAGCGGCGTGCTGGCTGATCTTGGCAAGCGAATCTGCGACGGAAATCACGGCCGCATAGATGCGCGCAAGCTGGCGAAATGGGGTGCGTTGGGAAATCATTCTGGAACTCTGTTACGCGGCCGATGGTAGAGCATGCAGCCGACGCACCCCCAAGGCGCACTGCTTCGCTACTACAGCGCCACTTTGGTGCCGTCGGCAGCCATCGTCACGCCGGGCGTGTTCTCGCGACCATGAGGTCTCGCCATGAAAAAGCCCGCACGAGGCGGGCAAAGGTAGCCCTAAGGAGGGAGGAGGAAGAAAACGCGGGCTACCGAAGTGAATTCTATTGTATTAATTTCACGGAGCGCGGCTGATCTTCGATCATGCTGGGCGGTGCCTCGCCGCATTCCGGAGTGACCGGGGGATCACTCACTTCTCACACGAATCGAGGCCCTGAATCCGAAACCCGCATGGATAAAGGCCTGGCGGGCGATTCTTCGAGGGTTCAAATCCCCTCAGCTTCACCGAAGGCGATCCCCGCTGAGACGTTCCCTGCGTTATCAGGCTCCGGGACTCAGTAGCACTGAAACAAAACACCCTGCTCCGCAGGCGCCTTGCCAAGCCAGCGCGGCGTCTTGCTTCGCGCGTCGCAATAGTCCGAGGCTTGAACGTAGGTCATGGCACGCAGTACGCCTTCGCGAACTTGCGTCACCTCGTTGGGGGGGGTCGAGCAGCCGGTGAGGACCAGGGCAAGCGGAAGCAGTGTGCGCCAATTCATCGGGGCATTCTAAGTAAGACCACCGGGATCGTTCGAACTCCGCCCGCGGTCGGGATAGAGATACTTGAAGTACTTACCGGACTGGCCGAACAATTGCCGCGCCAGTTGCACCGGATCTTCGCCCTTGTGCTTTTCGTAGAGCACGGGCCCCCAGATGATGAAGCCGTCGATGCTGAGGCTCCTCGGGGAAGGCTCGATGGCCTTCCATGCATGTGCGAACTTCGAGATCCAGGCCAGCGCTTCCTTGAGCGCATGATTGGGCGGGGTGGTTGTTTCCTCGGTAAGAGACATGGCGGCATCCTTTGTTAAAAGACTGTACAAATATACAGTAGACTATGCCCATGAAGACATCGTTTTTTCCACCCATCCGAATTTCTCCTTGACGGGTAAACCGTCCCCCGCTGGTCAACCTGTGCGGGGGCCTTGATGCATGCCAAGCAGATAGGCTTTCAAGCCCAGCCTCACAGCTGGGCTTTTTTTATGCGCGGTTCGCGAGGCCCTGTGCAAGCCCGCTTTTTTTCGCCGGAACGCGGGGCTATAGTCGGCCAGCACTGTCACATTGCAGTCACTGCAGTTTCCAGCTGCCTGCCCAGATCCCGATAAGGACGCCCGTGCCGGATTCCCTGACTTCCGAGTTGACCAGCTATTACGACACGGTGCCCTATGACTCGCATCCGTTTCCACAGTCAGCGATGGAGCATCTGGAAGCCTTGGCATTTCTCTTCGGGCTCGATGCTCCGCCTCCCGCGAAGGCCCGTGTGCTGGAGCTCGGCTGCGCGGCCGGCGGCAACCTGATTCCCTTCGCGGCACGCCATCCCGAGGCGAGTGCAATCGGCATCGATCTGTCGCCGGTGCAGGTGGCGCAAGGTACTGCCGCCATCGGGCGCGCCGGGCTGTCGAACATCGAGCTCAAGGCTTTCAACCTTGCGGACATCGACGCTTCGTTCGGCCAGTTCGACTACATCGTCTGCCACGGCGTCTACAGCTGGGTGCCAGGTCCGGTGCAGGACGCGATCCTGCGCATCTGCTCCGAAAACCTCGCGCCCACCGGCGTGGCCTACGTGAGCTACAACGTGTACCCCGGCTGGAAGGCGCGCGAGATCGTGCGCGACGCGATGATCCTGCGCGGCGGTCCGCGCGACACGCCCGAAGAAAAGCTGTCTTACGCACGCGGCATGCTCGACTTTCTCGAGCAGTCGGCCCGTGCCGACAGCGTGCTCAAGAAGACGCTCGAAGAGGCAATGCCGATCGTGCGCAACGCCAACAGCTCGTACCTGCTGCACGAGTTTCTCGAGCCCTGCAATGCGCCGTGCTATTTCAAGGAGTTCGTGGCGCGAGCGGATGCCCACGGCCTTGCCTACCTGTGCGACGCGGAGCCATCGACGATGTTCGTGCAGAACTACGGCGACAAGGTGCGCGATCCGCTGCTGCGCGAATGCGGTGGCAGCCAGATCATGATGGAGCAGTACCTCGATTTCCTGGTCAACCGCACCTTCCGCCAGACCCTTCTGGTCAAGCAGACGCAAGCGGCGCACATCCGCTACAAGCTGGACCCCGCGCGCATCCGCTCGCTCGAATTCGCCGGCATCTTCAGGGCCGACGACGGTGGGGCGCTCACGCTCGATGCCCGCGAGCAGCCCTGCAGCGCAATGCGAGGCCTGAAGGTCACGCTGCGGTTGCCCGTGCACAAGGCGGTGGCGCAGCTGCTCGATACGCGTTATCCGGCATCGATCTCTGCGTCGGCCCTCATCGAGGCCGCCTCCGGGCTCACGGGTCAGCCGCAGGCCGCCATCGAATCTGCCGCGATGGCGATGCTCGAGGAGCTGCTGATCCTCGGCGCCCTGCGCATCCGGCGCACGCCGGTGTTCGCGGCCGACGTGGTCTCCGGTTTGCCGCAAGCGCTGCCCGCGGTGCGAGGCGCTTCGGGTCTTGCGTCGGGCGTCGGCGCCACCGCCAACACCTGCAATCAGTGGCACGAGCCCGTGGTGTTGACGCTGCTCGAACAAAGCCTGCTGCCGCTGCTCGACGGCACGCACTCGCACGACGCGCTGGCCGAGCACCTCGAAGCGGAGGTTCGAAGCGATCGCCTGCGCTTCGTCAAGGACGACAAGCCGCTGACTGACCCGTCGGCAGTCAGGGAATTCGCCCGCCAGCAAGTCTCGCTGGCGCTCGACGGCCTGCGCCGCAAGGCGCTGCTCACGGGCTGACCCGTACGTACATCACCGTTTTTCTTCAACACACTCAAAGAGGAGATACCTGCATGCAACAAATTCACTGGGCCCCGAAGCTGCGCGCCGCCGTTGCGGCGGTGCTCGCGCTGGCGGCCGCCGGCGCGTCGAATGCCGCATCGGTGGCGCCCGTCGCGGCCGAGCACGGCATGGTCGTGAGCGCGCAGCACCTGGCGAGCAAGGTCGGCGTCGACGTGCTCAAGCGCGGCGGCAATGCCGTCGACGCGGCTGTGGCCGTGGGCTACGCGCTGGCGGTGGTGTACCCCGCTGCGGGCAACCTCGGCGGCGGCGGCTTCATGACCGTGCAGCTGGCCGACGGCCGCAAGACCTTCCTCGACTTCCGCGAGAAGGCCCCGCTGGCCGCCACGGCCAACATGTACCTCGACAAGGATGGCAACGTCATCAAGGGCCTGAGCACCAACGGCCACCTGGCCGTGGGCGTGCCCGGTTCCGTGTCGGGCATGGAGTACGCGCGCGAGAAGTACGGCACCATGAAGCGCGCCGACCTCATCGCCCCCTCGATCCAGCTGGCCGACAAGGGCTTCGCGCTGGAGCAGGGCGATATCGACATGCTGTGGACCTCCACCGCCGATTTCCAGAAAGACCCGGTCTCCGGTGCGATCTTCCTGAACAAGGGCCAGCCCTTCCAGGTCGGCCAGAAGCTGGTGCAGAAAGATCTGGCGAAGACGCTGAGGGAAATCAGCGCGAAGGGCCCCGACGGCTTCTACAAGGGCTGGGTCGGCAACGCCATCGTGGCGTCGAGCCAGGCCGGCAAGGGCATCATCACCCAGGCCGACCTCGATCAGTACAAGACGCGCGAACTCGCGCCCGTCGAGTGCGACTACCGCGGCTACCGCGTGGTGTCGGCGCCGCCTCCCAGCTCGGGCGGCGTGATCATCTGCGAGATGCTCAACATTCTCGAGGGCTACCCGCTCAAGGACCTGGGCTTCCGCTCGGCCCAGTCGGTGCACTACCAGATCGAAGCCATGCGCCACGCCTACGTGGACCGCAACAGCTACCTGGGCGACCCCGACTTCGTGAAGAACCCGCTCGACCGCCTGCTCGACAAGGGCTATGCCGAGAAGATCCGCGCCGTCATCGATCCGAAGAAGGCCGGCGTCTCCAAGGACATCAAGCCCGGTGTCGCGCCGCATGAAGGCAGCAACACCACCCACTACTCGATCACCGACCAGTGGGGCAATGCTGTCTCCGTGACCTACACGCTGAACGACTGGTTCGGCGCCAAGGTCACGGCCGCCAAGACGGGCGTGCTGCTGAACAACGAGATGGACGACTTCACCTCGAAGATCGGCGTGCCCAACATGTACGGCCTGGTGCAGGGCGAGGCCAACGCCATCGCCCCGGGCAAGCGCCCGCTGAGCTCGATGAGCCCGACCATCGTGTCGAAGGACGGCAAGCCGGTGTTCGTGGTGGGCACGCCCGGCGGCAGCCGCATCATCACGGCGGTGCTGCACACCATCCTGAACGTGGTCGACTACGGCATGAACGTGCAGGAAGCGGTGGACGCTCCGCGTTTCCACCAGCAATGGCTGCCTGATGTCACCAACGTCGAGACCTTCGCGCTGAGCCCCGACACGCGCAAGATCCTGACCGACATGGGCCACAACCTGGGTGTGCCGCAGCCGGCCAACCACCTCGCGGCCATCATCGTCGGCGCGCCGTCGCTGGGCGGCAAGCCGGTCGGCAACAACCGCTTCTACGGTGCCAACGATCCGCGCCGCAACACGGGCCTGGCGGCGGGCTACTGATCCTGCGGCAAACTAGAAGGCGGTCGTGCCCTTGTCGGCGCGGCCGCTTTTTTCATTTTTCATGCACCTGCAAGACATCCTCTATACCCAGGGCTTCGGCACGCGGCGCGTGTGCGCGGGCCTCGTCCAGCAAGGCCACGTGACCATCGAAGGCCAGGCGGTGACCGACCCCTTCGCCGATCTCGACCCCGAAGGTCTTCACTACACAGTCCAGGGCACTGCGTGGGCGTACCACGAGAAGGCCTACCTGATGCTGCACAAGCCGGCCGGCACCGAGTGCTCGCAGAAGCCCTCGACCTATCCGAGCATCTACACGCTGCTGCCGTCGCCGCTGCGCCTGCGGCCCAACAAGGGCGCGGTGCAAGGCGTGCAGGCCATCGGCCGGCTCGACCAGGACACCACCGGCCTGCTGCTGCTGACCGACGACGGCCAGTTCATCCACAAGATGGGCTCGCCCAAGCATCACGTGCCCAAGGTCTACGAGGTGACGGCCAAGCACCCCGTGGACGAGGCGCAGATCGCCAAGCTGCTGGCCGGCGTGGTGCTCGACGACGATCCGAAGCCCGTGCGCGCCGCCGCTTGCGAATCCGACAGCCCGCTGCATCTGCGGCTCACGCTCACCGAGGGCAAGTACCACCAGGTCAAGCGCATGCTGGCCGCGGTCGGAAACCGGGTCGAGGGGCTGCACCGCTCGCGCATCGGCGACCTGGCGCTGCCCGACGACCTTGCGCCGGGGCAGTGGCGCTGGCTGACCGCCGACCAGGTCGCCGCCCTGCGCGCGCCGGCCAAACCGGCCAAACCGCCGAAATAAGCGGAACAAAGCGCCCCCTGACGGTCAGCCAGTCCTAAGGCTCGACCGTTAATCTCGCCAAGCTCTCTCCCGGAACCTTCCCTTGCGACTCCCTGCTCGACCGAACGGCCGCATCGCGGCTTTCCTGTTTTCCTGTCTGACGGCCCTGGCGGCATTCCCCGCTGCCGCCGCCGCGCCGGCCGAACCTCCCCCGATCTTCGTGCTCAACTCGCTGGACGCCAGCGTAAGCGTGATCAATCCCGTCGACTGGACGGAAAAACAGCGCATTGCCACCGGCAAGGAGCCGCACCACATCTACATGACGCCGGACGAAAAGTCGGTCATCGTGGCCAATTCGGCGGGCGATTCGCTGACGTTCCTGAACCCCCGCACGGCGGAAGTGCAGCGCGTGGTCTACGGCATCATCGATCCGTACCAGCTGCAGTTCTCGCGCGACATGAAGTGGTTCGTCACGGCCGGCAACCGCCTGAACCACGTCGACATCTACCGCTGGGACGGCAAAGACCTGAAGCTGGCCAAGCGCATCGCCAGCGGCAAGACGCCCAGCCACATCTGGATCGACAACACCAGCACCATCGCCTACGTGACGATGCAGGACAGCGACGAGATGATCGCCGTCGACCTGCCCACGCAAACAGTCAAGTGGCGCGTTGCCACCGGCACCATGCCTGCCGACATCTTCGGCGTGCACAACGACAAGACCCTGCTGGTGGGCCTGACCGGCAGCGACGGCGTGCAGGTGTTCGACGTGGCCGGCGCCGAGCCCAAGCTGGTCGGCAAGATCCCCACCGGCAAGGGCGCCCACGCCTTCCGCTCGGCCGGCGACGGCAAGAGCGTGTTCGTGAGCAACCGCGTGGCCAACACCATCAGCCGCATCGACCTGGCGACGCTGAAGGTCATCGCGACCTATCCCGTGCCCGGCGGTCCCGACTGCATGGACCTGTCGGCCGACGGCAAGACCCTGTACGTGACCTCGCGCTGGATCAAGAAGCTCAGCGTGGTCGACCTGGCCAGCAACAAGGTCGTGCGGCAGGTGAATGTCGGCCGTTCGCCGCATGGCGTCTGGACGCTCGATCATGCCAAGCGCATCTAGCCGCATCGGCGCGGCCCTCGCGCTGTCGCTGGCCGGAGTCGTGGCTCCCGTCGCCTGGGGGGCGACACCGGGCGCCACCTGCGAAAAGCCTGTCTACCTGACCTTCGACACCGGCCACATGGGCGTCGCTCCGCTGGTGGCCGACGTGCTCAAGCGGCAGGACGTGCGCGTCACCTTCTTCGCCGCCGCCGAGCGCACCCAGACCGACGGCGACAGCCTCGACGACCACTGGGCGCCCTGGTGGAAGGCGAGGGCGGCCGAAGGCAACGAGTTCGGATCGCACACCTACGACCATGCGTACTGGCGCGCCGACGTCAAGAGCACGCCGCCGAGCTTCCGCATCAAGCCCTCGGCGGGCCCGCAGGACGGCAAGGAATCGACCTGGAGCGCGGCCGAGTACTGCGCCAACATCCGCAAGTCGTCCGACCGGCTGGCCGCCATCACCGGCAAGAAGCCGCTGCCGCTGTACCGCGCGCCGGGCGGCAAGACCTCGCCCGCGCTGCTGGCCGCCGCCGAAGGCTGTGGCTACAAGTACGTCGGCTGGGCGCCCGCCGGCTTTCTCGGCGACGAGCTGCCGAGCGAGAAATTCAGCAACGCCAAGCTGCTGACGCAGGCGCTCGACACCATTCGCCCCGGCGACATCCTGCTCGCGCACCTGGGTATTTGGTCGCGCAACGACCCATGGGCTCCGGCCAACCTCGAGCCGCTGATCGTCGGGCTCAAGGCCAAGGGCTTCTGCTTCCAGACACTGCGCCAGCACCCGGACTTCCGCGCCTGGATTGCATCTCACCCTTGAACGAGTTTTCGCCGTGATCGATTGGCTGACAGACGCTTTTTCCGCCATGCAGGGCTGGTTCTTCGAGGCCGCCGTGCAGCCGCTGGTCTACGCCGTCGGTCTCGGCGGCTGGACCGAAGACGCCTTCGACGCCACCGGCTGGCTGCTGGTCGGCGTCATCCAGATCCTGGTGTTGCTGGCGATCATCGGGCCGCTGCAGCGCTGGCGATCGGTGGAGCCGGTGGTCGACCGCCACGCGATCCGCATCGACATGCTCTACACGCTGATTCACCGGCTCGGCCTGTTCCGGCTGGCAATCTTCTTCACGCTGCAGCCCTTCTTCGACGATGCGATGGGCAGCCTGCGCACGGCGGGGTGGGGCACCTTCCACCTCGACGAAGTGTGGCCCGGCGTGACCGACGTGCCGGTAGTCGCCTTCGCCATTTACCTGGTAGTGCTCGACTTCGTCGGCTACTGGATCCACCGCGGCCAGCACCAGTTCAACTGGTGGTGGGGCCTGCATTCGCTGCACCACTCGCAGCGCCAGATGACGATGTGGAGCGACGACCGCAACCACCTGCTCGACGACATCGTCCACGACACGCTGATCGTCATCGTGGCGCAGCTGATCGGCGTCGCGCCGGGGCAGTTCATTGCCTTTGTCGCCTTCACGCAGCTCAGCGAAAGCCTGCAGCACGCCAACCTGCGGCTCAGCTTCGGCGCCATCGGCGAGCGGCTGTGGATCAGCCCGCGGTTCCACCGGTTGCACCACAGCATCGGGCTGGGGCACGAATCGAACGGCAGGAGCACGCTCGGCGGCCACAACTTCGGCGTGCTGCTGCCTTGGTGGGACATGCTGTTTCGCACCGCCAACTTCGAGAACCGCTACGACCCGACCGGCATCCGCGACCAGGTCGAACCCAGCGCCGACGGCCGCGTGCGCGAATACGGGCGCGGTTTCTGGGCCCAGCAGTGGCTCGGCCTGAAGCGAATGGTCGGTCGCGGTTGAGGGGCTCCAGCCCCTGAACGGCTCGTCCGAGGCGTTATCCTCGCTGCTCAATGCGCCTGCTCCTCGACTCCTTCTGGCGCGCGGTCGCCTATTGCATGCTGCCGCGCGTGATCGTGCTGTCGCTGCTTCCTTTGGGGTTGATGGTGGTGCTGGCCGCGGGGCTCGGTTATTTCTACTGGGACTCCGCCGTGACCTGGACACGCGGCGCGCTCGATGCCTGGCCGCTGCTGTCGAGCTTCTGGGCGTGGATCGGCCGTCTTTTCTCGGGTGACGTCACTTTCGCGCTGGCGTCCCTGGTCGTGGTGTTCGCCGCCACGCCGCTGATCGTGGTGGTCTGCCTGCTGATCGTGGCCGGCTTCATGGCGCCTGCGCTGACCAGGCTCGTGGGCGAGCGGCGTTTTCCCTCGCTCGAGCAGAAAAAGGGCGCTTCGTTCTTCGGCAGCGTCGCGCGTTCGCTCGGCGTCACCATCCTGGCGCTGATCGCCCTCGTGGTGTCGATGCCACTGTGGCTCATTCCGCCGCTGGTGCTGATCCTGCCGCCGCTGATCTGGGGCTGGCTCACCTATCGTGTGATGAGCTTCGATGCGCTGGCCGAGCACGCCAGCCCCGAGGAACGCGCCGCGCTGTTGCGCGCGCACCGGCTGCCGCTGCTGTGCATCGGCGTGCTGTGCGGCTACCTGGGCGCCGCGCCCAGCATCGTCTGGGCATCGGGCCTGCTGTTCGCCGCGGCCTTCTTCGTGCTGGTGCCGATCGCCATCTGGATCTACACACTGGTCTTCGCCTTCTCGGCGCTCTGGTTCGCTCACTACTGCCTCGACGCGCTCGCGCGGCTGCGTGCCCAGCGCGCTGTGGCCGAGGCATCGGCCGCCAACGGCACAACACCGGCGCTCGAAGCCGAAGAGGCCAGCAAGGCCGCTCTTTCCCAATGGGGTTCACCATGACACGCGCATTCGGTCTCATCGTCGTCGGTGACGAGATCCTTTCCGGCAAGCGGGCCGACAAGCACATGGCCAAGGTCATCGAGCTGCTCGCCGCGCGCGGCCTGCAGCTGAGCTGGGCCGAATACGTGGGCGACGAACCGGCGCGCATCACGGCCACGCTGGCGCGCGCCTTCGCCTCGGGCGACATCGTCTTCTCGACCGGTGGCATTGGCGCCACGCCCGACGACCACACCCGCCAGTGCGCCGCCAAGGCGCTGGGCGTGCCGCTGGCGCTGCACCCCGAGGCCGAGCTGCTGATCCGCGAGCGCATGCAGGACACCGCGCGTGAGCAGGGCGTGCCCTACGAGCCCAACCGCTCCGACAACGTGCACCGGCTCAACATGGGCGTGTTTCCGCAAGGCGCCACGCTCATCTACAACCCGTACAACAAGATCCCCGGCTTCAGCGTTGGCGACGTGCACTTCGTGCCGGGCTTTCCCGTCATGGCCTGGCCGATGATCGAGTCCGTGCTCGACGGCCGTTACGCCGAACTGTTTACCCGTAATGCCGTCGCCGAGAAGTCGGTGATCGTTTTCGGTGCCATGGAAGCCACGCTGACGCCGCTCATGCAGGCCATCGAGGCCACCCACGCCGGCATCAAGGTGTTCAGCCTGCCGAGTGTCGATCACCCCGAATACGGCCGCCACATCGAGCTGGGCGTCAAGGGTGACCCCGGCCGGCTCGATGCCGCCTATGTCCAGCTGATCGAAGGGTTGCACACCTTTGATGCCAAGCTTGGTCCAGAATTGGTGCGTTAATACTGAGCGCACCATTTTGGTGAAATTCCGCCTTCATTTGGGGTTTGCGGCGGCCACTAAAGCCTCATCGAGTGAGGTGACAATGGCACAGAAACTGCATCCCTCATCCCTGTATTCCTAACCACCATCCAACTCAGGAGAAACTGATGGCAAAGACCGTCGCCGATGTACTCAAGCTCGTCAAGGAAAACGAGGTCAAGTTCGTCGACTTCCGCTTCACCGACACCCGTGGCAAAGAGCAGCACGTGACCGTGCCGGTCTCGGCTTTCGATGAAGACAAATTCACCTCGGGCCACGCATTCGACGGCTCGTCCATCGCTGGCTGGAAGGGGATCGAAGCTTCGGACATGCAGCTCATGCCCGACCCGAACACCGCCAACATCGACCCCTTCTTCGAAGAAACGACGCTGATCCTGACCTGCGACGTGATCGACCCCGCCGACGGCAAGGCCTACGAGCGCGATCCGCGTTCGCTCGCCAAGCGCGCCGAGGCATACATGAAGGCTTCGGGCCTGGGTGACACCGCCTTCTTCGGTCCGGAACCCGAATTCTTCGTGTTCGACGGCGTCCGCTGGAAGAACGACATGTCGGGCTGCTTCGTGAAGATCGACTCCGAAGAAGCCTCGTGGAACACCGACAAGGAATACGAGCACGGCAACACCGGCCATCGTCCGGCAGTCAAGGGCGGCTATTTCCCGGTTCCCCCGGTCGACAGCTTCCAGGACATGCGCTCGGAAATGTGCCTGGTGCTCGAATCGCTCGGCATCCCGGTCGAAGTGCATCACCATGAAGTGGCCAACGCCGGCCAGATGGAACTCGGCACCAAGTTCAGCACGCTGGTCCAGCGCGCCGACTGGGTCCAGTTGCAGAAGTACGTGATCCACAACGTGGCCCACGCCTACGGCAAGACCGCCACCTTCATGCCCAAGCCCATCGTCGGCGACAACGGCTCCGGCATGCACGTGCACCAGTCGGTCTGGAAGGACGGCAAGAACCTGTTCGCCGGCGACGGCTATGCAGGCCTGTCGGACTTCGCCCTGCACTACATCGGCGGCATCATCAAGCACGCCCGTGCCCTGAACGCCATCACGAACCCCGGCACCAACAGCTACAAGCGCCTGGTGCCCGGCTTCGAAGCCCCGGTGAAGCTGGCCTACTCGGCCAAGAACCGCTCGGCCTCGATCCGCATCCCGTTCGTGGCCAACCCGAAGGGCCGCCGCGTCGAAGCGCGCTTCCCCGATCCGCTGATGAACCCGTACCTCGGCTTCGCTGCGCTGCTGATGGCCGGTCTCGATGGCGTGGAAAACAAGATCCATCCGGGCGAAGCCGCCAGCAAGGATCTGTACCACCTGCCGCCGGAAGAAGACGCGCTGATCCCGACCGTCTGCCACAGCCTCGACCAAGCCCTGGAATACCTGGACAAGGACCGCGCGTTCCTGACCAAGGGCGGCGTGTTCACCGATGCGTACATCGATGCGTACATCGATCTGAAGATGCAGGAAGTCACGCGCTTCCGCATGGCGACCCATCCGGTCGAGTTCGACATGTACTACTCGCTGTAATCGCGCGAAGTACAACCTCACCAATCCATTGGCGAGGATGTAATGAAAAAGGACGGCCACGGCCGTCCTTTTTCAATGGAGTGGAACATCTTGTCACTGGTGGCATCGAATTGCACGAAAATGCACCTTTGTCGCCGCCCTCCACCGATACACATGAAGACTGCTTCTCTCATTTTCCTGGCCGGTTCATTGATCGCGCTGCCGGCGCTCGCGCAGGAACGCGTCTGGCGTTGCGGCAACGAGTACACCAACAACGCCACCATCGCCCAGCAGAAGGGCTGCAAGGTCATGGAAGGCGGCAACGTCACGGTCGTGCAAGGCACCAAGTCTTCGGGCGGTGGCTCTGCGTCATCCGGTGGCTCTTCCGCGGCGCGTGCGCCGGCGGGCAGCCCGCGTGTCGAAGGCGTCGACCAGCGTGCCCGTGACGGCGAGGCTCGTTCGGTGCTCGAGTCTGAGCTCAAGAAGGCCGAGGCGCGCCAGGCCGAGCTGCAGAAGGAATACAACAACGGCGAGCCCGAGAAGCAGGGCAGCGAAGGCCGCAATTACCAGAAGTACCTGGATCGCGTCGCCGAAATGAAGGCTGAGCTGGCGCGCAACGAGAGTGACATCGCCGGCATCCGCCGCGAAATCGGCCGCCTGCCGAACAAGCAGCAGTCGCAGTAGTCATGGTGTTCGGGAAGAAGGCGACCGGCGCCAATCCGCGCTTCCAGTCCTTCGACCTGCTGTCCACGCTGATCGCGGTGGTCAACAGCAACGGCTCCGTGCTGTTCGCCAACGCAGGCCTCGAAGACGCACTGGGCACCTCGCGCCGCACCCTCGAGGGTTCGCAGTTCGGCGCGTGTTTTCATGAGCCGCAGGTGCTGCGCACGGCCATCGACGGCGCGAGCAGCAACGACTTTGCAACGCTGCGCTATGAGGCCTTCCTGCGCCGCGTCAACCACGAGCTGATGCCCGTGCAGGTCACGCTTGCGCAGGGCGACAAGAAGGGCGAGCTCATCATCGAGATGTCGCCGCTCGAGCAGCAGGTGCGGCAAGACCGCGAAGAGCGCCTCATCGATCAGGCGCAGGCCAACAAGGAGCTCATCCGCAACCTCGCGCACGAAATCAAGAACCCGCTCGGCGGCATCCGAGGCGCGGCGCAGCTGCTGCAGATGGAGGTCGAATCGCGCGACCTCATCGAATACACCCAGGTCATCATCCACGAGGCCGACCGGCTGCAGACGCTGGTCGACCGGCTATTGGCACCGCACCGCCGTCCGCACGTGGTGGGCGACGTCAACATCCACGAGGTGTGCGAGCGCGTGCGCTCGGTCATCCTCGCGGAGTTTCCGCGCGACCTGCACATCGAGCGCGATTTCGACGTGTCCATTCCCGAGTTCCGCGGCGACCGCGAGCAGCTCATCCAGGCCACGCTCAACATCACGCACAACGCGGCGCAGGCGCTGACCGAGCGCCGCGCGGCAGGCGACGCGCAGATCACTTTCAAGACGCGCATAGCCCGTCAGGTGATCTTCAACAAGCAGTGGTATCGACTGGCACTGGAATTGCATGTAATCGACAATGGACCGGGTGTGCCGGACACGATCAAGGACCGCATCTTCTATCCGCTGGTATCGGGCAGGGAAGGCGGGACAGGGCTGGGATTGACGCTCGCGCAAACTTTTGTGCAACAGCATCACGGCGTGATCGAGTGCGACAGCGTCCCGGGCCGAACCGATTTCAAGATATTGATACCGCTGCCCTAGCGCAGCCACCGGCAACAGAGGAGATGCATGAAGCCGATCTGGATAGTTGATGACGACCAATCGATTCGCTTCGTGCTCGAGAAGGCTCTATTGCGCGAAGACCTGCCCACGCGCAGTTTCACGAACACGCGCGAGGTGCTGGCAGCACTCGAACAGGCCGCCGACGACGATCAGCAAGGTCCCCAGGTTCTGGTGAGCGACATCCGCATGCCCGGCGGTTCCGGGCTCGACCTGCTGGACAAGATCAAGGCCAAGCACCCCGGCCTGCCCGTCATCATCATGACGGCCTTCTCCGACCTCGACAGCGCCGTCTCGGCCTTCCAGGGCGGCGCCTTCGAATACCTGCCCAAGCCCTTCGACCTGCCGCGTGCAGTCGAACTCATCCGCCGTGCCGTCGATGAAAGCCAGCGCGAGGAAGTCGCCGAAGAACGCATGGTCGCGGCGCCCGAAATGCTCGGCCAGGCCCCTGCGATGCAGGACGTGTTCCGCGCCATCGGCCGGCTTTCGCAGAGCAACGTCACGGTGCTCATCACCGGCGAATCGGGCTCGGGCAAGGAACTGGTGGCGCGTGCGCTGCACAAGCACTCGCCGCGCGCCAACGGCCCCTTCGTTGCGATCAACACTGCGGCCATTCCCAAGGACCTGCTGGAGAGCGAACTCTTCGGCCACGAGCGCGGCGCCTTCACCGGTGCGCAAACCATGCGTCGCGGCCGCTTCGAGCAGGCCGAGGGCGGCACGCTGTTCCTCGACGAAATCGGTGACATGCCCTTCGACCTGCAGACGCGCCTGCTGCGCGTGCTGAGCGACGGCCATTTCTACCGCGTGGGCGGCCACAACTCGGTCAAGGCCAACGTGCGCGTCATCGCGGCCACCCACCAGGACCTGGAGCAGCGCGTCAAGCTCGGCGGCTTCCGCGAAGACTTGTTCCACCGCCTCAACGTGATTCGCCTGCGCCTGCCGGCACTGCGCGAACGCGGTGAAGACGTGCCCGCGCTCACGCGCCACTTCCTGCAGGTGAGCGCGCGTCAGCTGGGCGTCGAGCCCAAGCGCATTTCCGATGCGGCGCTGGCCAAGCTCGCGGCCTTCGGCTTCCCGGGCAACGTGCGCCAGCTCGAGAACATCTGCCACTGGCTGACCGTGATGGCGCCGGCCCAGCTGATCGAAGCGAAGGACCTGCCGCCCGAGGTGATGGCCGTCGGTGCAGGCGCTGAGACTCTCCACGTGCCCGAAGCCGCGACCGTCGCGCCGACCGCAGCGGCCCAGCCCGTGGCGTCGCTGCCAGTTGCAGGCAGCGAATCGGCGCCCGCGCACGCCGTCTCCGAGCCCGCTGAAGCCCATGCGGGCGTGAGCAGTTGGGAAAGCGGCCTGGAGCACGAAGCCCAGGCCTTGCTCGCGGCCGGCCGCACCGATGTGTGGGACGTGCTCTCGCGCCGCTTCGAGTCGAGGCTGATCCTCACAGCCCTGGCCAACACGCGCGGCCGCCGTATCGAGGCCGCGCAGAAACTGGGCATCGGGCGCAACACCATCACCCGGAAGATCCAGGAACTCGGCATCGAATGAAAAGGCCCCTTGGGGCCTTTTTTATTACCGGCCGGACTTATCCAGCCGGCCGTACCAGTGCAGAAGATCGCCCATCCCTCGTTCAAGTGATGCGCTGCTTCACCAATTGACTCACATTCCGGCCTGAGACCAAGGGGCATCCGGGCCCGCGCGCCGCGGGTACCGTCCACTCAAGCAAGGAGCGTAGCCATGTCTTTCAAGATTCTCTGCTGCGACGGCGGCGGTATCCGCGGCGTCATCACGGCGATGCTGATCCAGGACCTGGACAAGAGTTTCGGCATCGTCGCAAGCGCGAACGGTTTCGCCGGCACGTCGACCGGCGGCCTGATCTCGCTGGGCCTAGTGAACAAAGTGAGCATCGACAAGATCGTCAGCGTCTACCAGAACGATGGCTCCACCATCTTCAAGCCCAACGGCTGGCTGCTGGACGCACAGGCCAAGCAGCAGGACCGGGCACCGGCGCAGTCGACAGAAGACCTGCTGGGCAGCGGTCCGGGCATCTTCAAGTGCCAGTACGTCAACACCGGCTTGCAATCAGTCGCCCAGCAGCTGGTGGGTAGCGGCGGTGCGCTGTCCTCGGCGAGCCGCTTCGTGGCCGTCAACTCCGCGCGGCTGTGGGATGCGAACCAGAACAGCTGGGCGCCGTGCACCATCTCCAACGGCCAGAGCAACGCCTACCGCGGCATCAGCATGGTGGACGCCGCGCTGGCCACCTCGGCCGCGCCAACGTACTTCCCGCCGTACCAGATGGGCGACTTCGGCTACTTCGCCGACGGCGGCACCTTCGCCAACAACCCCTCGATGACGGCGATCGTGGAAGCGATCTACCAGGGCTACGCCACCGCCCCGTCGGACATCGTGATGCTGTCGCTGGGCACCGGCGTCAATCCGGTGGGTGTGCCGCCCAGTTCCGTGTCCAACCCGCTGGACTGGGGCGTCACGCATTGGCTGTGGCCGTTCAGCGACGGCGTGGTGCCGGCTACTGCGCTGCTCAACCTCACCATGGATGCCACCGCGGAGTTGGCGGCGACCCAGGCCGGCCAGCTGCTCGGCAGCAACTACATGCGCGGCAACGTGCCGCTGGCCCAGCCGTTCGGCCTGGACGACTACAAGAACGTGGGCGAGTTGGTGAGCGCGACGCAGAAATACATCGAGAGCTCGCCCGAGTGGGCGGCGGTGCGCAGCTGGGTCCAGCGGAACTGGACTTGAGCGAGGCGAGCGACGCCGGCGGCGTGACTATCGGCTTCGCTGGCCCAGGGTCAACGAATCGATCTGGAACTTTCCGCTCTTGTCCCAGAGCCAGGTATCCACGTACGTATGGGCGCCGAGCTTGCCGGGGTTCGGCAAGGGCGACGTGGCCTTGATCAGCTCCGCAATCATCGGCGGCACTTCGGGCGCGTGGCTCGGCGTGCGGCTGAAATCGACCCTGATCACCTTGCCCGTGGCGTCGATGTCGGTCTCGACGACCACCACCGCATACACCAGCGGCGGGATCTTGCCCTTGTAGATGCGGCTCGCGTACTTGTTGTAGATGTGGCGCGCGCCGATCTTGCGGTAGGTCCGCACGGCCGGCGTCTGCGCGGTGATCAGCCGCACCGTCGGCACGTCGCGTCCGGACGCGGTCTCGTCCGCAGGCGAGGTTGCAGCGCTCTTGCCGCCTTCTTCCGCCTTGTCGCCGGGCTTCAGCAGCGAGCAGGCCGTGAGTGTCAGCGCGACGGCCACGATTGCGAGGTTGCGTATGGTCATGGGCTCAGGCACCCTGCTCGAGATCGAGCACCACCGGCGCATGGTCGCTCGGCTTTTCCCACTTGCGCGGCACGCGGTCGATGATGCAGCCCTTCACGCGCGGCACCAGCGGCTGGCTCACCAGGATGTGGTCGATGCGCAGCCCGCGGTTCTTCTGGTAGCCCAGCATGCGGTAATCCCACCACGAATAGCTCTTCTCGGGCTGCTCGAACATGCGAAAGCTGTCCGTCAGGCCCAGGTCGAGCAGCGCCTTGAAGTGGTTGCGCTCTTCCGTCGTGTGATGGATCGTTTCCTTCAGGCCCACCGGGTCGAAGCTGTCGCGGTCTTCCGGCGTGATGTTGAAGTCGCCCAGCAGCACCAGGTTCGGGTTGGCCGCCAGCTCCTGGCGCAGCGAGTCGCGCAGTGCGTCGAGCCACTTCATCTTGTATGCGAACTTCTCGCTGCCCGGCTCCTGGCCGTTCACGAAGTAGCCGTTGACCACACGCAGCGGACCCGAAGGCGTCTCGACCGTGGCCGCGATCACGCGCGACTGGTCGTCGCTGAAGCCGGTGATGTTCTTCACCACGTCGCGCACCGGTGCAAGGCTGAGAATCGCCACGCCGTTGTAGGTCTTCTGGCCGAACACCGCGGCCTCGTAGCCGGCCGACTTCAGCACCTCGAGCGGGAACTTGTCTTCGGTCATCTTGAGCTCCTGCAGGCACAGCACGTCGACCGGGTTGGCAATGAGCCAGTCGAGCACGTGCTGCAGACGCGCAGTGAGGGAATTGACGTTCCAGGTGGCGATTTTCATGAAATTCTCTAAGTTGTTGATTTCAAACGATTTATTTTTGTTTTTGGCATATTTTCTGGCTTGTACCCGCTGGCGTACCCATTTCTGGATTGCTGAGCTTCGGCCGTGGGACGCCGGTCGGGCAGCTTAGCAAGCTCTTGAGCTTCGCGTGTGCTGCGGTTCATGGCTGCGCACGCGGCTTGCCCCAGTCCAGCGATCGACCAATCTCGAAAGGGCTCCACTCATTCCGGCCAGGGAAATCCCTCGGATCGCGGTGGCACGTCCAGTCAATGCCGTCGCAACGATGCCAGACCGCCCCGGTGGCATTTCCTACCCTTGCCTGACCCTCATTCATGGAAGCAGCGCAATGGACGCCTCGACAAAAATAGACAGCAGGACAACGATGTTCGCGCTGGCGATCTGCATGGTGACAGGCATGGGCACCATCCAGATGCAGCCCGTCCTCGGTGGCGCCCTGGTGGACCGCATGGGCATCGGTCTGCAGCAAATGGGAGTTCTGTTCGGGATCGAGCTGGTGTCGATGGCACTGGCTTGCACGGTCGCGGCTTTTGGCGCACACCGGCAGAACCGGCAGCAACTCGTGCGAATAGCCTTGGTCGTGCTTCTGATCGCCAGCGTCTGGAGCACGTTGGCAGAGAGCTTCGCGACGTTGTGCGTCGCGCGCTTGCTGGCGGGGGCTTCCGGAGGCGTGGTGCAGGCGGTGGTGTATGCCAGCACCGCCTTGCGTACCCACAAGGACAAGACGTTCGCGGTTCTCAACATCTGCATCCTGCTGTGGGGCGCAGCCTCCCTCGGCGTTCTCCCGCCCGTGATCTCGGCCTTCGGTATTCCGGCGGTGTTCGCAGGTTTCGTCGTCCTTTGTCTCCTGAGCCTGGGCCTATGCGGAAGAATCCCCGCCCGAGCTCCGGCGAGCGGGCAGGGCGGTCCGGGGCGCGCCGCTGTCTACGCGCTGCGCACAGACAGCACTTTGCTGCTTGTCCTCGTGGTCCTTCTGTTTGCCGGGCATGGCGCTCTGTGGGTCTACCAGGAGCGCATCGGCAAGGCGATCGGCATCGCGCCTGATCACATCGGCATGATTCTGGGGCTGAGCGTTCTGTCTGGCGCGGTGGGCGCTGCGCTGGCCGGCATCGTGGGCCGGCGGATCAGTCATCGCTCGGCGCAGCTGATTGCATTTGCGGGCTCCATCCTCGCCACCTTGCTGATGGTCTACGGCACTGGCGTGGCTGCCTACGCGCTGACAGCCTGCGTGATCATGCTGGTGTGGTTCTTCGGGCTCACCTATCTCCTGGCCCTGACGGCTGAAATGGACCAAACCGGCCGCCTGCCCGGCCTCGCCAATGCCGCGATCTTCATCGGCCAGGCGCTGGGGCCGGCCGTCGGGGCGGTTGCGGTGGGCACCGGCAGCTTCAGGAGCGTCGGCTGGGCTGCCACTGCCATCTATGTGATCGCACTCGCTCTCTCCGTGGTCGTGACATCGCACCACGCGCGCTCTGAGCGCCACCGTGTGCGCTCGCCTCTCGGTTCCACCTGAAACCGGGGCATCCGTCCTCGTTCCCGTCCCTGTTCCCGTCCCGAAGTTCACTCTTGTCCATGCACAACGACTCAAGCACTCCACGCAATTTCCCTGCATTGCCGCATTTCTCCGGGATGAATGCGCCCTCGCGCGTCGAATGCCAGATACAGGACCTGGAAGTCATCGGCGAGCTGCCGGCGGCACTCGAGGGCACCTGGTATCGCTGCGGCCCCGATCCGCAATACCCGCCCATGCTGGGAGACGACATCTACATCAATGGCGACGGTGTCGTCAGCGCGTTCACCTTTGCGAATGGCCATGTCGACTTCAGGATGAAGTACGTGCGCACGCAGCGGTTCGAGGCCGAGCGCGACGTTCGCCGATCACTGTTCGGCTTGTATCGCAACCAGTTCACCGATCATCCTTCCGTGCGCGGGCTCGACCGGGGCACGGCAAACACGACGGCGTTCATGCATGCGGGCCGGCTGTTCGCGCTGAAGGAGGACAGCCTGCCGTACGAGCTGGACCCCCTGACCCTGGAGACCAAGGGCCGTCACGATTTCGACGGAAAGCTACGCTCGCGCACGGCTACCGCTCATCCCAAGCGAGACCCGGAGACCGGCGAATGGGTGTTCTTCGGATACGAAGCGTCGGGCGACGCGAGCAAGAGCGTTGCCTACTGTGTCGCGGACAGGCACGGCACGCTGGTGCGGGAAGAGTGGTTCGAGGCGCCATACGCAGCCATGCAACACGATTTCGCGGTGACGCGCGACTACGTCATCTTCTCGGTCTTTCCGACGACCTGCGATATCGACCGCCTGAGATCGGGCGGAACCCACTGGATGTGGGACGGCTCGCTGGACACCTGGATCGGCGTGATGCGCAGGAACGGCCCCGCGAGTGACATGCGCTGGTTTCGCAGGCCGGCCTGCTATTCCTACCATGTTGCCAATGCCTTCAACGAGGGCAGCCGGATCACGATCGACCTCTGCGTCTCCGCGCGAAATGTTTTTCCCTACATACCTGCGGTGGATGGAAGCGTGTACGAGCCTGCGGCAAATGCTCCCTTTCTCACGCGCTGGAGCTTCGACGCCGAAAGTCCGGACACGTCGTTCGACGTGCGTGTCCTGAGTCCGATACCGGGAGAGCTGCCCCGGATCGACGAGCGCCTGTCGATGCGTCCGCATCGCTTCATCTACTACGGCGGAATCGACCCCGCCCGAAGTCAGCTCGTGGCGGGACCGATCGGGCTGGGTTCGAACCATCTGGTGCGCGTAGATACCCGGAGCGGCGACGTCAAGGCTCTCTTCCTGTCCGACACGACCACATTCCAGGAGCCTCAATTGGTGCCCGTCCCCGGGGCGGAAGGGCTGCTGCTGGCTGTCGTGGACCACCACGACACGGCACTGGCATCCGTGGTCGTGCTGGACGCCGCCGACATCGAAGCCGGACCGATTGCGCAGATCAAGCTGCCGATCCGGCTGCGCGATGCCTTCCACGGCGACTGGGCTCCCTTCAATCCAACGACCATTCAGGAAAACAGATGAACATTGTTCAACTTCAGATTCATGGGGAGCTTGCCCCTGCCCGTTCAGGCGCAACGTTTCAGCGATGCAACCCGATCACCAGGGAGGTGGTCACGACGGCGGCGGCAGCAGCACCCGAGGACGCCGTCGCGGCGGTTGTCGCGGCCGAGCGGGCCTTTCCAGCCTGGGCGCGAACCGGCCCCGCCGAAAGGCGCGCGATGCTGACGAAAGCGGCCGACGAACTGGAGCGCGACCTGCCGACCCTCGTCGCCACCATGATGAGCGAGACCGGCGCCAGCGAACTCTGGGCCGGTTTCAACGCCGTCACCGCGGTGGGAATACTGCGTGAAGCAGCGGCGCTCACGACCCAGATCAACGGTGAAATCATTCCTTCGGATCTTCCTGGCAATCTGGCGCTTGCCGTGCGCCAGCCCGCCGGCGTCTCCCTGGGCATCGCGCCCTGGAATGCGCCCTTGATTCTTGGCGTGCGCGCGATCGCAGTGCCCCTCGCATGCGGAAACACCGTGATCCTCAAGGCGTCTGAAGCCTGCCCGGCAACCCACCGGCGCATCGTCGATGCGTTCTCGCGTGCCGGTGTTGCGCCCGGTGTCGTGAACTTCGTGAGCCACGCCCCAGCCGATGCTGGGCCTGTCGTCGACGCCATGATCTCGCACCCCGCTGTGCGCCGCGTCAACTTCACCGGCTCCACCAGGGTCGGGAAAATCATCGCTGTCAAATGTGCGGAGCACCTGAAGCCAGTGGTGCTGGAACTCGGCGGCAAGGCGCCGCTTGTGGTGCTCGACGACGCCGACCTCGATCAAGCCGTGGACGGCGCAATCTTCGGCGCCTTCCTCAACTCGGGCCAAATCTGCATGTCCACAGAGCGGATCATTGTCGATGAGTCCATCGCCGATGAATTCGTCGAGCGGCTGGCCAGGAAGGCGCGCTCGCTGACTCCCGGCCCGGCAGGCTCCAGCGCGGCACTGGGCTCGGTCATCGACATGGTGACAGTGGATCGCTGCAACATGCTGCTCGACGACGCGCTGGCCGCGGGCGCCCGCCTGCTGTGCGGCGGTCGCGCGGACGGCACGCTCATGGTGCCGACGCTCCTCGATCACGTCGCGCCAGGCATGAAGATCTACGGCGAAGAGTCCTTCGGTCCCATCAAGGGCATTGTCCGGGTCAACGGCCTGGAAGAAGCGGTGCGCTGCGCCAACGACAACGAGTACGGCCTGTCGGCCGCGGTATACGGCCGCGACATCGCGCGCGCGATGCAGGTCGCGCAGCGCATCGAGTCCGGCATCTGCCACATCAACGGACCCACGGTGCATGACGAGCCCCAGATGCCGTTCGGCGGCGTCAAGGCCAGCGGTGTCGGCCGGTTCGGCGGGCGCTCCGGAATCGACGCATTCACGGACTTGCGCTGGCTCACCGTACAGACTTCGGCCCGGCACTATCCGTTCTGAAAGCCCGTGGCCTACTGCGCCAGCCGGTAGGCTTTCGGGGAGACGCCGAGGCTGCTCCTGAACGCCCTGCTGAAATGCGATGGACTGGAGAACCCCCAGTCCATTGCAATGTCCGTGACGGAGCGCAAGGCGTTGGTCGGGTTCCTGAGTGCGCTTGCGCACTGTGCAACGCGTCGGCTCCAGATGTACTCGGAAACGGAACCTTGAGGATCATCCGAGAACGCGCGGTGAACACTGCGCACGGAACAGCCGCAGCCTTGCGCGATCATCTCGACGCAGAGACCGGGCTCGGACAGATTCTTGTCGATGAAGGCCTTGAGCTTGTTGCGCTGGGTGTCGCGAATCGTGTCCTTGCTCGAAGTCATGCACCGCTCCTGGACTGCGTGCCAAGCGAACGATGCAATGGCATCAGCCAGGACACTGGCGGTTTCCGACGGCAGCCGGTCGAACTGTCCATAGGCCTCGCCGAGCATGGTCTGCACCAGCCGCGAGGATCCCTTCTTCCCGACACAACGCAGCGCGCGGCCTCGCGTGATCAAGTCGGTCAGCGCCGGATCGGAAGGCCGGGGCGGTGTCAGGATGATCTGGTCGCAACCAGACGGATGGTCGATTGCAAACGGCATCGCGGCATCGAGGATGCACCAATCGCCCGGCTCCAGCATTCCGCTGCGCCCGTCCTGCGCGAACACGGCGCAGCCCTTTTGCTGCATCACGAGCATCAACGGGCTGGGCGCATCTTCCAGCCGGGTGTACATCGATCGGGTAAATCGATGGGGCGTTGCAATCAGCCGGCAAAGCCCCGCGCCACCCAGCGTGCCGTATTCGAGACTTCCGCAGAACGCCTGGCCGGCCAGGGGCTCCCACCGGCCGGAGTCGCGGGCCCGAAACGACTCCGGCGTGCGCCCCAGATGCGTACTCACCAGGCTATGCCAGGCGGGCAGCCGTTGGGATGGACTCACCGCATCTACCGAAACGTGAGCGCGACTCGTCATGTTTGTCTCCTTCGTTTGCGGCGGCATGTTCTGCAGGCCATGGGGGCCGGTCAAGTGGGTTTCTCAGGAATTGCGAATTCAACGAGAGAAAAGGTGTTAACCCTTCCTTTTGCGGACAGCGCCGCGCCGTCCAGGCCAAGCCCCGACTCGACGCACGCGGACATGAATTTCGCCGCGAATCCTGTTTCCGGAATCTGGCATCTGGATTCTCAGAAATTGAGAATTCTGTTTGTGCTTCGAGAGGCGGCAATCGATGATGCAGCCATCGAAAGATCAGGAGAGACAAGATGGAAATCGGTGCATCCCTCGCCGCGCTGGAGCTGTATTCAAGCAACCCGGCTGCGATCGCGGACTTCTATGCCAAGACCTTTCGGCTGCATTGCGACGGGACTGGAGGGTCAATCACCTGCAGCGCGGACGATCGTCAGCTGACGGTCTTCGAGGGGCAGTCCGGCCAATTGCGGCGGGCCGTTTTCCGGTTTCAGTCACCAAGCGATTTCGATGCTCATCGAATGCTTCTTTCAACGCGAGAGATCCGGTTGCTCGAGCCCGAGGCGAATCGCTACACCGTTGCGGACCCGGATGGCCGCCGGATCACCTTTCTTGCACCCGAAGTGGATCGAACGACGCCGTCGGAAGACAGTCCTTTGCAAGCACGCCTTCAGCACTTTGCATTGCGCTCGCCTGCACCGGCGAAGCTGGTCGAGTTCTTCGTGGACAGCCTGGGGTTTGTGCTTTCCGACAGAGTGTTCGACGCCGAAGGCGACCTCACCGCTGCCTTCATGAGGACCGATTCGGAGCACCACTCGCTGGCGATCTTTCGTGCGCCGGAGGCGCGCTTCGATCATTTCTCGTGCGAGGCGCCGGATTGGCAACAGTTGCGCGACTGGGCCGATCACATGGCCAGCACCGGCACCGACCTGGCCTGGGGCATCGGACGGCACGGGCCGGGCAACGACACATTCCTCATGGTCCGGGATCCTGACGGAAACATGGGCGAGATATCTGCAGAGCTGGAAGTCTGTCGGGCAGACCGCCCCGTGGGTGTCTGGCCGCACCGGCCGCAGACCTTGAACCAGTGGGGCGTGGCCATCATGCGCAGCTGAGGCGCTCGCCATGTCCAAGACCAGCAACGTCTTGCAGGTCCTTCGCCTTTTCGGCGGAGTCCGCAAGCAACTCCGTGCTGCCGATATCGCATCCTTGCTCGGCGTATCGGCCGCAACGGCCTACCGCTACGTATCCGAGCTGGAAGAGGCCGGGTTCATCGAGGGCGCATCGGCCGGCTACTACGTGCTGGGTCCGACGATCGTCGAGCTGGATCGGGAGATCCGGGTCAACGATCCCCTGATCGCTGCAGCTTCGGAGGTGATGCGAACGCTCTGCGAACGTGGTGGCGCCACCGTCATTCTCAGCCGGCTGCACGGCCACAAGGTGGTCTGCGTGAGGGAGATGCGGGGCCGCTACGGCCCCAGCACCGTGAGCTACGAACGGGGCCGCGCGATGCCGCTCTATCGAGGCGCGACTTCGAAAGTGATCTTCGCCCACATGGCTTCGGCCGAGATCGCCTCGATCGTGCAGCGCGACGCGAGCGGGCTTCGAAAAGCGGGCCTGCCGTCAACCCACGCAGCGCTGCTCGAATACCTCGCCGAAATCCGGGCCCGGCCCGTCTACGCAACCGCGGGCGAGGTCGACGCGGAGGCGATGGGCTGGGCAGTCGCCCTTCATCACGGCAAGCATCTGCT
The DNA here is from genome assembly GCF_057814215.1 of Variovorax sp. F042. Classification (NCBI taxonomy): domain Bacteria; kingdom Pseudomonadati; phylum Pseudomonadota; class Betaproteobacteria; order Burkholderiales; family Comamonadaceae; genus Variovorax; species Variovorax sp. F042. Next base: position 22,158 of record NZ_JBVASX010000002.1, on the reverse strand, counting down.
CGGAAGCCTGAGCGCGATCTATTCGACGGCGACGCCTGAGGCCGCCAGGGCCAGGGTCGGCGATCAACTGATTCGCGCAGGGTTGCGAATCGAGGGCCGCATCGAAGCCCATGGACCCACGGGGCAGACATGAAGACAGAACGAAAGCGCAGACACGCATGACCGAAGCAAACTCATTCGACGTTGTCGTGGTTGGCGCGGGGCCGGTCGGCCTCACGTTGGCCAATCTTCTGGGCCAGTACGGCGTCAAGACGCTGGTGGTGGAGAGAAGCAGTCAGCTCGAAGCCGAACCGCGCGCCGTGACCCTGGACGACGAAAGCCTCCGCACGATGCAAGGCGTGGGCCTCATAGACGCCGTGATCCGGGATGTGGTGCTGGGCTATGGCGTGCAGTACTTCGACTGGCAAGGCAAGCCGCTCGCGTCCATCCAGCCGACACGCCAGGAGTACGGCTACCCCAAGCGCAACGCGTTTCGCCAACCCATGCTGGTGAAGACGCTGTTCGAGGGGCTGGGCCGGTTCAAGGACATCGAAGTCCGGTTCGGCCATGAACTCGTTTCCATCGAACAGAATGCCCATGAAGTACGTTGCGAAGTGCGCCACGAAGGTGGTCCGAGCGTGACGGTTGCAAGATGGGTGGTCGCGTGCGACGGCGGGCGCAGCAAGCTGCGTGATCTCTTGAAGATCACGCTCGATGGCAAGACCTACCCCGAGCGCTGGCTCATCGTCGACCTGGCAGAGCGCAAGCTCCCGCTGCGCCACACGAGCACGTATTGCGACCCGCGTCGCCCCGCCATCCGGCTGCCCGGCCCGCGAGGAAGCCTGCGCTACGAATTCATGCTCCGGGAGGACGACCGCGACGAGGATGTCCTGAGCGAGCAGACGTTCCGTCGATGGATCCGCGACCGAGTGGCACAGGACGCGGAACTGCCCCTGGTGCGCAAGGCCATCTACGGATTCCACGCCCGCGTGGCGACGCGATGGAAGGACGGACGCGTGCTGCTCGCGGGAGACGCCGCACACCTGACGCCGCCCTTCGCCGGCCAGGGGCTCAACAGCGGGATTCGGGACGCCACGAATCTCGCCTGGAAGCTCGCTGCCGTCGTCCGATGGGGCGAGCCGCCAGCGCTGCTGGACACCTACGAACCCGAACGCCGCCCCCATGCCGCGGCCCTGATCCGCATGGCATTGCGCATCGGGGCTTTCATGCAGCCCAAGACGGTCCCGGGTGCGTGGCTTGCGCAATCCGCGCTTCGCCTGGCCTGCCTGATTCCGGCCTGCCGCGACTACATCCTTCAACTGCGTTTCAAGCCCAAGCCGCAACTGCGGCAAGGCGCGTTCCATCCGACGGCCGCGCATCCCCGATCCGAATTGATCCCGCAGCCGGACGTCGAGCTGCAAACGGGAGAAGTCGTGCGCCTGGACAGCATGCTGGGGGAGGGCTTCGCCGTGCTCGGCTGGGATACGCCTGCATTCCGGGAACATGCTGCCTCGCTTCTGCCGAGCGGTCCGCCGGGGCGGGTCGTCGCGCTGCTCCGGTCCGACGAAGACTTCCTGCCAGGGCCGATCGACGCTTCGATCGTGGCCGTGCGCGATCGCAGCCGCGAACTGGAGAAGACGCTGGCCCGACACGATGCGGTCGCGCTGGTCATCCGGCCCGATCGCTACTGGTCACGGCTGATCAACCAGAAAACTCTTGCCTCCCCCGCGAGCAGCGTCGTCGCGTCTTCGACCATCAACCTTTCGATGCCGGCCGGAGTGCATTCGCGCAGTTCGTTCGGCAGCAAACCAATGGCGGCAACGACATCGTCAAGTCAGTCAATCTCAAACTCGATCAAGGCGAAAACATGAAATTCATCAGCTACCTGTCTGCGGGCGAGGCATCCTATGGAATGCTGCGCGGCGCATCCGAAGTCATCGATCTTCGCAAGCGGCTCGGTTCGCGGGCAAGCACCCTGAAGGCGCTGATCGAGACCGGAGAGGCGATGGCCCTGGCGCGCGCACATGCAACGGCCGATGCCGACCACGCGCTGTCCCGGCTCGAGCTGCTACCGCCGATTGCCGACCCGAAGACGATCGCGTGCGTCGGTCACAACTACGAAGCGCATCGCGTCGAAACCCAGCGCGATCCGACGGCACATCCGTCAATTTTCCTGCGCGGGAGCGAGTCGCTCCAGGTCGCCGGCAAGCCCCTGCTGATGCCTCGCGAATCGACGCAGCTCGACTACGAAGGCGAACTGGCCGTCGTCATCGGCAGGAAAGGCCGCCGCATCCCCGAGGCCGATGCCTGGGACCATGTCTTCGGCGTGAGTTGCTTCAACGATGCGAGCGTGCGCGACTGGCAGCATCACACGCGTCAATTCACTCCCGGCAAGAACTTCCCGAAGACCGGTGGATTCGGCCCTTTCCTGGTGACCCTCGACGAACTCCCCGAGGACCGCACGCTCGACTTGCGAACGCGCGTGAACGGCCAGCAAGTGCAGCACGCGCAAACCGACCAGATGATCTTTCCCATCCCTGTGCTGGTGAACTACATCTCGACCTTCGTGACGCTTCTCCCGGGCGATGTCATCGTCACGGGAACGCCGGGAGGCGTGGGCGTGAAGCGCACGCCCCCGCTGTGGCTCAAGCCGGGGGATCGAGTCGAGGTGGAGATTTCCTCGGTGGGCCTGCTGGTGAACGGTGTGGTGCCGGAGGAATGAACGCGGACATCGCGTTGGTTCTTTCGCACGAGAGGCGGCGTTGCCGTCTCCTGGAGGAGGGCGATGTCGAGGCGGTTGCGGCGCTTCTGGATGACGAGCTTGTCTACGTGCACTCCACCGGTGTCGTGCACACGCACGCCGATCTGATGAATTTTCTTCGGGGCGGCATCCGCTATCAGCTGGTTCGGCGCCGTGCGCTGCGTGCGGTCCCGACGGGCGATGCCGTGCTGCTCACGGGCTTTCTGCGCATCGAGGGGCGCCGCGCACAGGGCGCAGAAAGCTTCGGATCCAGCTCGTTCGTCTCGCAGATATGGGTGCCCGCCAGGGACACGGGATGGACGCTGCGGCTGTTCCAGTCGACCCGGGTCCCGGATGAGCAGTGGGAGTCTGCGCAGTCGCAGGAGGACTGCGCGCAGGTCCCCTCTGATCGATCGGGTTAACCACGACAAGGCGACGGCGCGTCTGGACAAGTGTGTCGCCGCCGAGCAAGCCACCTCGGCCTTCGATTCCTATCCTTCGAGTGTCGAAGCAATCCGCTTCGAACAATCGAGAGACCAAGTCTCGGAGGAGATGAGCGATGGTGAAGAAGTGTGTGCAGTCTCGCGGCTCCCTGCTCGCGGCGGCTGTGTCATTGGCGGTGACTACAGGCGTCGCGGCGCAGACGCCCAGCGTGAGCCAGCCGGCAGGACTCAACCTTGGAGCGACCAGCTTCTACGACGGCTTCACGGGGTCGCCTGGCTGGACCTGGCTGAGCTGGTTGAGGTACTCCTCTGCCAACGCCATCAAAGACAACAATGGCAAGAGCGTGCCGGCCTTCAGCAATCCGAAGATCACCAGCTATGTCTGGGCAAACCAGATCGCCTATTTGTCTGAGACGAGCTTCGCCGGCTGGCGGCCGGGTTTCACCGCGATCCTGCCGACCGTTGCCCTGAACAGCAGCTTTGGTCCGGGACAGTCATTGACGAACGGTGGAACCGGTCTGGGCGACATCACCGTAGGCGCCTTCATGCAGGCGGATCCAGTGCTCGCATCGGATGGCCGGCCGCTCTTCGTGCAGCGCTTCTCGCTGGATGCAATCTTGCCCACAGGCAAGTACGACCAGCGAACGGACATCAACCAAGGCGCGGGCTTCGCGTCCATCAATCCTTACTGGGCAGCGACCTTGTTCCCGGCAGAGCGTTGGGAAGTCAGCTGGAGGCTGTACTACCTCTACAACTTCAGGAACAACAAGCCCGCCTCAAGCAACCCGCAGCAGTCGTTCAACGGTGCTCCGCTGGCGAGCACGCAAGCAGGGCAGGCAGCGTGGCTGAATTTTGCGGCGTCCTATGCGATCACGCCCTCATTCAGCCTTGGCATCAATGGCTACTACTTCCAGCAGGTCTCGGACAGCAAGGCGAACGGAACGACGCTGCCAAATTCCAAGGAGCGCGTGCTGGGCATCGGACCGGGGATGATGTGGCGCATCGACCGCGATACCGCGCTGTGGATCAACGCATATCACGAGACGATGGTTCGGGGCCGCACCAGCGCACCTCTCACGGCGCAGGTAAGGCTCGCGATCAAGTTCTAGGCGTCTTCCAGGCGGCACGGAAGCACTGAACTGGACCTTGCCGTCCTGCCGCCGATCGCCGCCGTTCGCCGCCGCACAAGGGCTCCACATTTCCTCCTTCATTGCCCCCTAGCCTGAAGGGGTGCCTGATTCCACTCGTATTCCATCGCGGCGATCCACCCGGTCCAGAACGATTGCCATCGTCCTGGGCACGGCGCTGGCCACCGCCTGCTCGCAATCGCACGTGGCGCCTTCGGAGGATCACGCCAAGGGGCCCGTGACTTCGCTTGCAAGCCGCTCGGGCGATCGGCATGGAGATCTCCATCCGGGCCTCGCGGACGCTTCCGTTGCTGCTGCCGCGAAGACGAACGCTGCCTGCAGCGTCGAGCTCTACGGCGACTCCATCCTTCATGGCGGTTACCTGGGCGACAAGCGGCTCGATGAGGCGCCGGCGGCCGCAATCCGTCGGATGCGTCCTCGATACCATGTGATAGACCGCTCCGTGAACGGAGAAACAGCCAGCGCGCGATCGGCGGCTTTCGCGAACGAGGCACGCTCGGGCCGCATCGTGGTCATCGAGCACGGGCTCAACGACGCCATGCAGAACTTGCCGCTGGAGTCGGCCTTGCGTTCCATGGTCTCGACGGCCAGGGCAGAGGGCCGCGATGTGGTCTTGACGGGCTTGTCGCAGACGCTTGCCGGCGCCGACGTGCGCGCCCGAGGCGACGCGACGGTGCGACGCGTGACAGCGGATCTCGCGGTGCCGTTCGCCGACTGGGGCAGCGTGCCGATGCGTCGCGGCGAGATGGCGGACATTCTTCATCCGTCCCAAGCCTATTCAACTCGACTCGTTGAGCGCTTGATCAAAGTGCTGGACAACCTTGCCCCCGAATGTGCTTGAGGGAGCGCCCTTGCGAGACGGGCCTCCTTGCCCGGGACGGGGAGTGCTCCGGTTTCTTCGGCCACAGGCGCCCGGACGGCGAATGCGATGCGGCTACTCCGGCGCAGCAGCAGGTGCCTGGGATTCCTGCGCCTGCTGCAGGCTTTGTTGCTGCGGTGCGTCGACCGGAGCGGCCGGCCCGCATGCACTGCGGTTCCTGATCGCGATGCCTTTGACGAGGTGGCGGGGCACGTGGTGTGTCCTTATCAACTGCGCCAGCGCCTCGCTGCGTGCTGGTTCGCATACCGGTAGAAACATGTGCAATGAGCTCATGGTGTCGTCCAGTGAACGCCAGAAAAGAAAGCTCGGATCTGAAAGAGGAGGGGACGGCGGCCTCTGGCGTGGCCGGCGGACATTATGAGCGCCTGAATTCCGCTGTGCGCAATCGCCCTCCCGGCGCAGATGCCATCGGTCGAATGACGCCTACAGCGTCTCGTTTTCCTTGAGCACGCCCGCCTTGCGCAGGGCGGAGTCCAGCCATTTGGCCGCCGTGTCGCCTTTCCTGATGGCCTCGATGCGTGCGGCTTCGTCCTCGACCTTCTGCTTTGCGGCCTGAAGAAGTGTCTCGACTCTTTCCCGCTCGACCACCACCACGCCGTCGGCATCGGCCACGACCAGGTCGCCTGCACGCACGGCCACGCCGCCCACGGACACCGGATGCCCGATGCGGCCCGAGGCCAGCTTCGTCGGGCCGTTGGGATTGGTGCCGACCGAGAAGACGGGAAAGTCCATCTCGTCGATCTCGACGCTGTCGCGCACCGCGCCGTCGATCACCACGCCGGCGATGCCGACCTGCCGGCAGGCGTTCATCATGATCGTGCCCATCAGGGCGGCGCTCTGGTCGCCCTTGCCGTCGATCACCAGCACGTCGCCGGGCTTTGCCAGCGCGATGGCGGCGTGGATCATCAGGTTGTCGCCCGGCCGCACTTCGACCGTGAGCGCACTGCCGACGAGCTTCATCCGGTGGCGCAAGGCCTGGATGCGGCCGTGCAGGGCGCCCCGGCGGCCTGCCACGTCGGCAAGGATGGCCGGCTGGAACGCCGAGGCCTGCCGGACCAGATCGGAGGGAACGCGCTCGAAGTCGCGAATGATGTCGGGTAGCTGGTTCATCGTCTGTCTCTCGTTCTCTTTCTTACTCGGCCTTGACGTCGGCGTCCTTCACCACGCGGCCCCACTTGCGCTTGTCGGCAGCCAGGAAGGCGCGGAACTGCTCGGGGGTGCTCCCTACGGGCTCCAGGCCGTCGGCAGCGAGCCGCTTGGAGATCTCGGGCATCGCCAGCACCTTGGCAACTTCGCGCTGTATGCGGTCGACGACGGCCGGCGGCGTGTTCTTCGCTGCGCAGATGCCTGCCCAGGTCACGGGGTCGAAGTCGGGAACGCCGGCCTCCGTCACGGTCGGAATGTCCGGAAAGGCCGCCAGCCGGCGCGGGCTGGCCACAGCCAGCGCGCGGAGCTTGCCGGCGCGTGCGTACTGCATCGAGCTGACGGGCTGGTCGAAGATCATCGAGACCTGGCCTGCAATGAGGTCCGTCATGGCCTGGCCAGTGCCTTTGTAGGCCACGTGAACGATGTCGATGCCCGCGCGGCTCTTCAGCATCTCGCCCGCAAGATGCCCGCCGGTGCCCGTGCCCGAAGAAGCGAAGTTGATCTCGCCGGGCTTCTGCTTGGCGTATGCAACGAGCTCCTTGACGCTCTTCACCGGCAGGGTCGAATTGACCAGCAGCATGTAGGGCGCGTTGACGACTTGCGTGACCGGTGCGATGTCCTTCTCTGGATCGAAGGGCATGCTCTTCAGGATGTACGGCTGGATCGACAGCGTTCCCGTGGTGCACATCAGCAGCGTGTGCCCGTCCGCGGGCGCGCCGAGCATGGCCGATGCCGCGATGTTGCCACCGGCGCCGGGACGGTTTTCGACCAGCACCTGCTGCCCGAGCCCTTCCGCCAGCTTCGGCGCGATCAGGCGCGCCACGACGTCGTTGGAACCGCCGGGCGAAAAGCCGACGAGGATCTTCACCGGTTTCGACGGAAAGGCATCTGCAGCCCACGCATGGGTGGCGCCAAGCCAGACGGTGCCCGCGGCAAGGGCCGGCAGCAGCTTCAGAAGAGGTTGGAGTTTCATTGCAGTTCCTGGTTGATGGCTTGGCCCGAGAGTTCGTCGCGCGCCTGCGCAATGCGGCGGCAACCTTCCAGCAGCTGCTCCGTGCTGGCGGCAAACGAAATGCGGAAATGTGTCGGCACGCCGTAGGCACTGCCTTGCAGCGCCGCCAGGTCCTGCGAATCGAGCAGGTGCATCACCCAGTCGTCGCTGCTCTCGATTGCGGCGCCCGTGCGTGTGCGAAGCCCGAACAGCGCGCTGCATGACGCGAAGATGTAGAACGCACCGTCGGGCGCTGCGCAATGGATGCCGTCGATGGCATTGAGCGAGGCAACCACCATGTCGCGCCGCTTCTCGTATTCGCGCCGGTTCGAGGCAATGGTGTCCTGCGGCCCCGTGAGCGCGGCGACTGCCGCAGCCTGTGCGATCGAGTTCGGCCCGGAGGTGCTCTGCGACTGGAGCTTGACCATCGCCTTGATCAGCGCCGAAGGCCCGGCGCCGTAGCCAATGCGCCAGCCCGTCATCGCGTAGGCCTTGGAAACGCCGTTCACTGTCAGCGTGCGGTCCTTGAGGTCGGGCGCCACCTGGGCCATGGTGGCGAACTCGATGTCGCCATAGATCAGGTGCTCGTAGATATCGTCGGTCAGCACCCAGACGTGGGGGTGGCGCCGCAGCACCTCGGCCAGTGCCTGGAGCTCGGCACGCGTGTAGGTCGCCCCGCTCGGGTTGTTCGGCGAGTTCAGCATCAGCCAGCGCGTCTTGCCGGTGATGGCGCGTTCTAGGTCGGCAGGCTGCAGCTTGAAGCCCGATGCCGCCGGGCAGTCGACGAAGACCGGAGCGCCGCCGGCCAGCAGGGCGATGTCCGGGTAAGACACCCAGTAGGGCGCCGGCACGATCACCTCGTCACCCGCCGCGACCGTGCACATGAGCGCGTTGAAGATCACCTGCTTGGCGCCGGTGCCCACGATGATCTCGCCCGGCGTGTAGGCCAGCCCGTTCTCGTTCAGGAACTTGCCGGCAATGGCCTCCTTCAGCACCGGCGTGCCGCCCACGTCCGTGTAGCGGGTCTGGCCGTCGGTCATTGCTCGGATTGCCGCTTCCTTGATGTGCCCGGGTGTCTCGAAGTCGGGCTCGCCCGCGGTCAGGCCGAGGATGTCCCGGCCCATCGCGCGCAGCTCGCGCGCCCTCTGGCCGGCCATGGAACTGGGGGATGGTTTGATTCGATTCAGGCGTGGTGCGATGTGAAGCATGCACGCAGTATCAAAGTCCGGCTGCCGCAGGACAAACGAGAAATCGGAGGAGCGCGGTATTCCTTTTTTTCCTGCAGAGCCATGGGCGTACATTCCGCTGGCATGAACTTCACTTTCAAGCAGCTGGAGGCCTTCCTCTTCAGCGCCAAGCTCCAGAGCTTCAGCGCCGCGGCGGTGAAGCTGCACACCACGCAGTCGGCCATCTCCAAGCGCCTGGCGGAACTAGAGGAGTCGCTCGGCGGCCCCTTGCTTCATCGCACCTCCCACGGCCTGGAGCTGGCCCAGGCTGGCCGGGAGCTGCTGCCGCTCGCGGAAGAAGCGCAACGGCTCTGGCAGCGCATCGAGCACGACATCAGCCTCGACAAGACGCTGCGCGGCACCTTCCGTGTGGGCGTGACGGAGCTGATTGCGATGACCTGGCTCACGCGCCTGATCCAGCTGCTGCAGAAGCTGCACCCCCAGGTAACGCTGGAGCCGGTGGTGGATGCGGGGCTCACGCTCTTCGAGCGCCTCGAAGCCAACAAGCTCGATCTGACCATCATGCCCGGCATCTTCTGGGGCCAGGCCTTCGAATCTATCAAGGTGGGGCAGGTCGACCAGGCCTGGATCGCGAGCCCGCGGCTCGACATTCCCGCGCGGGCATTGAAGCCGCACGAGTTTGCCGACTACCCCGTGATCGAGCAGCCTGCAGGCGCCTCGAAGAACAGGTTCTACGAAGCCTGGCGCGCGGAGCACGGCTTCCGCTTCGGCAAGGTCATGCTGACGAACAGCACGACTGTTCTGCGCGAACTGACGATCAGCGGCTTCGGCATCAGCCAGCAGGCGCTCGACTATGTGCGCCCGGACATCAAGAGCGGCCTGCTGCGTGTGGTGAAGAGCGACCCCATGCCGCCGCCGCTGGTCTACAGCGCGGTCTACCGGCGCGACAACTCCAGCCCCGCGCTGGCGCGCATCGTCGAGCTGGCCGTGAAGACTTGCGATTTCACCTTGCGGGCGAGCCAGCACGACGTGGCCCCGGCGCGCCCACCGCGGGGCTCGGGCGCGACGCTGAGGCAACGCTCGCTGCGCCAGGGCGTGAAGACGCCTGCCAGGAAGACCAGGAAATAGATGCGGGGTTACTGGGCCTACTGGGCTACTGGGCCACGTGCCCGTAGCAGGCCTTCAGGCCCGTGTAGTCGTAGTAGTGCGCCGTGCCCGCAGCCTTGGCGCCATCGCAGGCCGCCTTGAAGTCGGTTTCCTTCTCGTTGTAGAGCATGCGCACGAGCAGTTTTCCGCCGCCGTCGGCGAACACGTCCCACTGCATGTTGGCCGCCATCGGCGAGACGTAATCGCCGCGCCATGTGTTGCTGTCGTAGCTGAAGCTGGAGGCCTTGGGCACGCTCTGCTCCTCGCCCTTCAGGCCCATGCGCACCGCGAAGGGCATCATGATTTCCGCGTGCGTGAAGCGCAGCTTGGCCGCGTGCGAGCGGTCTCCCCTGGCGATTGCATCGACCTCGTTGAACATGTCGTCGACCAGGATCTGCGACATGCGCGAAGTGATGTCGCCCTTCTCCGTCATGCCGGGGCCCTTGTCGTAGAAATCGGAGCCGTCGTTGAGCGCGGCGAAGAACTTCGCCTGCGCTGCGGGCATGTAGGCCGTGAAATCGACGCCGGCCTCGCTGCGCATCGCGGGTGCGATCACATACAGCTCGTACAGCAGCGCGCCTGCGTCGCCGGGCGACTTGATCGATGTCTTGCCGTCGCCGCTCAGGCTGGGCGCGAACTTGCCGTCGTCGCTCGTGTAGCTGAAGCTGCCGCTGTTGGAAAAGCTGTAGGTGCCGTTGGCGATCTTGTCGACGAAGCTCCTGGCGAACAGGCGCTCCAGCAGCAAGCGGCCGGCAGCCGCGGCCTCGGGCGTGACAGTGAGCCCACTCTGCTTGGCGAGCAGGTCGGCATCGTTGCTCTTGTAGTTCTGGTAGGCCAGGCTGGCCTGGTAGGTCGTGTAGAGCGGGTCGGTGGTGTTCGTTACCAGGTCGGTCGCCTTCACCAGCTTGTGAAAGTACAGCAGAAAGCGGTTGGTGCCCACCGGCTGGCTCACGGCCGTGCCGTTGTCGGGGTAGGGCGCCGGTGCCGGCGGATAGGTCAGCAGCGGCGCCAGCGCAGGCTGCACCGCCTTGAGCGACTGCACGAAGAAGTTGCCGCTGTCGACTGCGCGATCGACGCCGGAGGTCACCGTCACGATCTGGCGTGGGGCGGAGCCGGCGTTGTCGCCGATCTGCTTCCAGTAGGCCGGCAGGCGCTGGACCAGCCTTGCCGCAAGCTGCGTGTGCTCGTTGATGCCAACCTGCGTCTCGTTGCCGTAGCCGGGCGTGCTGATGCCGGCCACGCCATAGCCGAGCAGGAAGTTGGCCTTCATGATCTTCAGCACGTCGGGCCCGAGCTTCTCGCCCAGCGGCGTGAGGGCGCCGTCGTCCTGTGCCTTCTTCCACATGTTGTAGACCGCAAGGTCGTACTTGAGGCCCGAGAGCCCGCGCGAGCCGTGGCGCGCAACCACCTCGGTGTAGACCGGCGAGAAGCCCGCGGGCGCCGCCTCGTAGGTGCTGACATCCTGCTGCGGGCGGTACGGCGCCTTGGTCTGGTAGTAGCGGTCGGTCAGGGCGGCGGCCGTTACCACCGCCTTGACGTCGTCAGTGTTCGCGGCCGATGCGAGCGCATCGCGGATGCGCTGCAGGCCTTCGTCGGAAGCGGCCTTGAGCGCGGCCTTGGCAACAGGGTCGCTCTCGGTGTTGATGTCGCCGAGCAGCTTCGACACGACCACGCCGACAGAGATTGCCACCTTGCCCGCAGCGGTCTTGAAGTCGAGCCCGTTGGCTTCCATCTCCGCGACCACCGCGGTCGATTCGAAGTCGACAACGCCCGGTGCTTCCTTCGGCGCACGCAGCACGAGCGCTGAAGTCACCGGCTTGGATGAGGGGATGGACGGATCGAGCTCGGTGGCATCGGTGCCGATCTCGGCCACGATGCCCGCGCCCGAGCCGGCAAGCGTGAAGCCGCCCTGCTTGTCCGATCGGGTGGACGGTTCGCCCGCATCGCAGCGGCCGTTGGAGTTGAGGTCCAGGCAGACCTTGGCGTTGACGAAGTAGCTGCCGACCACGACCCCGCTGGTGCTGGTGGTCGTTGTGCTGCCCGGCGTTGTGGAAGCCCCGGCGGCCGGAGGCAAGACGAAAGAAGAACCGCTGTCTCCCCCTCCGCATGCAACCAGCAGGAGCGCCGAGAGACTGAGACAAGAAACCGGCACGAGGGCCAGGGCGCGGCGAAGCGGAGAAGTAGGCTGCATGAGAGTCACGGACGAGGGAAAGGGGTGGAGCTTTCAGCGCGTGCGTGACATGGCGGTGACTGACAGAGCGCAGCAGAAGCTGGTCAGGTCCTGGTCAGCTGGCCAGGCTGGCACTGACTACGCGCGATCAGTGCCGTCCGCTGCGCTGGATGCGGTGGCGCAGTTGACTGGAAAGCGTGTCCGCAACAATCACCATCACGGTGATGACGATGATGCAGGTGGCTGTCTCCGGATAGCGAAAGAGCTTGAGGCTGCTCACCAGTTCGAAGCCGAGCCCGCCGGCGCCGACCATGCCCAGCACCGTCGCCGAGCGCAGGTTCACCTCGAAGCGATAGAGCACCACGGCGATCCACGCAGTGACGACTTGCGGCAGCACACCGAACACGATGACCTGCAACGGCCGCGCGCCGGTCGCTCGCAAGGCTTCGAGCGGGCCCTGGTCGATTTCCTCGATGGCATCCGCGAAGAACTTGCCCAGCATGCCCGCGCCATGGAGCGCCAGCGCCAGCACACCGGGAAACGGCCCCAGGCCCACGGCCGAGACGAACACCAGTGCCAGGATGAGCTCGTTGATGCTGCGCACCACGTTCAATGCCTGCCGCGTGCTCTGGTAGATCCACCGGTTGCTCTGCAGGTTGCGCGCGGCCAGGAACGAAAGGGGAATGGCGGGCAGCACGGCCAGCAGCGTTCCCCACACCGCGATCTGCACGGTCTCGAGCGCGGGTGCGACGAGGCGGCTGAGGATGTTCAGGTCGGGCGGCAGGGTGCGGCCGAGAAAGTCCAGGATCTGCGGCAGGCCCGCTGCGAGTTCCGTCCAGCTGAGCTGGGCTCCGGCGGAGCTCCATTGCAGCGCCCAGGCCACGATGCAGAGTCCGATGAGCAGGTTGAACCAGCCGCGGCGCCCTTCGGGGAGCGGGCCGGTCCAGGCGTATCTGGTCGATGCGGTCTTCATGTTCGTCATGTTCATCCTTGCGTGCCGGCCATCGAGGGCATGACCAGTGCAGTCGGGGTGCTGGCTGCGTCCTTCCGGTCGACGGCCGGTTGCGGCATGTTGTAGATGCGATCGATGTCGTCCTGCCCCATGGCCTGCGGCACGCCATCGAACACGACGCGGCCTTGCGCGAGCCCGACGATGCGGTCGGCAAACTCGCGCGCGTAGTCGACCTGATGCAGGTTGCACAGCACGGTGATCCCCAGGTCGCGCGAGGCATCGTGCAGGTACTGCAGCACCTTGCGCGAGGTCTGCGGGTCGAGACTGGCAACCGGTTCGTCCGCGAGGATCAGCCTCGGTCGCTGCGCAAGCGCACGGGCGATGCCCACGCGCTGCATCTGGCCGCCCGACAGCGAATCGGTGCGTTCATGCGCCTTGTGCGCAAGGCCCACGCGGCCCAGGCACTCGTGCGCCAGCGCGATGTCTTCGCGGCTGAAGAAGTGCATCACCGAAGCGAGCGTCGACACTGCACCCAGGCGGCCGGTCAGCACGTTCTTCAACGCGCTCAGCCGCGGCACCACGTTGTGGTGCTGGAAGATCATTGCGACACGCTGGCGCAGCGCGCGCGTGTCCGCGCACTGCACGGCATCCATGCCGTCGACCTTCAGTTCGCCGCCGTCCGCCACGGCCAGGCGGTTCACGCATCGCAGCAGGGTCGATTTGCCGGCACCCGACTCGCCGAGCACCACCACGAACTCTCCCGCAGCCGCGTCCAGGTCGACGCCGCGCAGCACGGCGTTGTCGCCGTACTGCTTGGTGAGCCGCCGGATGCGGATCACTTCATGCTCCGCAGATCGAGCTTGAGCACCTTGGCGGTGTCGCGCACGACGTTGTAGGCCGCGTCGTTCGTGGGCTGGAAGCCGTTGAGCACGCCCTGGTCGCCCCACGGCAGGTCCTTGACGTTGGCCAGGGCCTTCGCGATCTTTGCCTTCAGCGCCGGATCGAGATCTTTGCGCCACACCATCGGCGATTCGGGAATCGGGTTCGACGACCAGACGATCTCGAACTCGTCCGCTTTCACCTGGCCCTTGGCGATGGCGCTCGCGAGGATGCGGTCCGCCACGGCTGCGGCATCGACCTTCTTGTTGGCCACGGCGAGGATGCTGGCGTCGTGCGAGCCCGAGAAGATGACGCGGCTGAAGAAGGTCTCGGGGTCGTAGCCGGCCTGCAGCAGGCCCGCCTTGGGGAACAGGTGGCCGGACGCGGAGGTCGGGTCGACGAAGGCGAAGGTGCGGCCCTTCAGGTCGGCGGTCTTGGCGAGACCGCTTTCCTTGCGCGCAATGATCACGCTCTTGTAGGAGCTCTGGCCAGTCTTCTTCGTGACGGCCACCGCGAAGGCTTCCACGTCGGCGATCTGGTTGGCAAGCACGTACGAGAACGGGCCGAGGTAGGCCACGTCGAGCTTCTTGGAGCGCAGGGCTTCGATGACGCCGTTGTAGTCGGTGGCAACGAAGGGTTTGACCGGCATGCCCAGTTGCTGCTGCAGGCTGTCGAGCACCTGGCGGCTGCTCTCGATCATGGCCTGCGAGTCCTCGGCCGGAATCAGGCCGATGGTGAGCGGTGGCGCGGCCAGCGCCGGCATGGCGGCGACGGTGGACAGGGCGAGGGCGATCAGGCTTCGGCGCAGGCGAAAGAGGGGGCTCATGGGTGGTGCTCGGTGGGGTGAAGGTTGGGAATTAGCGCAAGACTAAGAACACCATGTGACAACGAAATATCAAATCGATCACGTATTTGTCACGCATCTATTGAGACAATCTATGGATGTCAGCAGCCAGACTCCGTGCTTTTCTCGCCGTGGCCCAGCACGGCAGCTTCAGCGGTGCCGCGCGTGCCGTGGGCCTGAGCCAGCCGACGCTCACCACCCAGGTCCAGGCCCTTGAGCGCCAGCACAACGTCGTCCTCTTCCATCGCCAGGGTCACCGCATCGAACTCACCAGCGTGGGCGAGCGCCTTCTACCCATCGCGCGGCAGATCGCTTCGCTGGAGCAGGACTCGTACAACCTCCTTCACGACAGCGGCGACCTCCAGTCCGGCGAACTCAAGCTCGGGGCGGTTGGCCCCTTCCACGTCATCGAGATGGTCGATGCCTACCGCAAGCGCTACCCGCGCCTCGACGTCTCTATCCGCATGGGCAATTCGTCCTCGGTGTTCAAGGACCTGGAGGAATACGCCGTCGACATCGGCGTGCTGGCGCGCTTCCACGAAGCGCCCGGCTTCAGTGCCACGCCGTATGCGCGGCACGCACTCATCCTGTTCGTGCATCGCGACCACCCCTTCGCGAGCCGCGGCCAGATCCGGCTGGACGAGTTGCACGGACAGCCGATGCTCCAGCGCGAAAGCGGCTCGAGCACGCGGCGCGCGCTCGACGAGGCTTTCCAGCGCGCGGGCGTCCGTCCGAAGCTCGCCATGGAAATCGGAAGCCGCGAGGCCATCCGTGAAGCGGCCGCGCGCGGCATCGGCATCGGTGCCGTCTCGGAGGCGGAGTTCATTCCGGACGAGCGCCTGCGCACCGTTCGCATAGAGGGCGACCCCGCCGTGACGCACACCTACCTCTATTGCCTCCAGATCAGGCGCGAGAGCCGCGTGCTCGCATCTTTCTTCGACGTGGCGCTGAAGCTGCGCAAGGGGCTGCAGCCTGCGGTTACCTGAGCGCTGAGGAGGCAAGCGACGGCATCGATCCTCCGCGAGCCTGCAGGCGGGCGTCGATCGCATCGAAGAACGACGAGATCAGCCGACTCTCCCGACGCTCGCGCAGGCAGCACACGTGAATGTGCGTGGAGACGACATCGCCTTCGATGCGCACCGGCCTCAGGCGCGGATCGGGCACGTATTCGGACTGCGAGACGGTGCCGATGCCAAGCCCCCTGGCCACGGCTTCGCGCAGCGCCTCGCGGCTTCCGATTTCCATCGCGACCTGCACGGTCACGCCCTGCGCGATCAACGCGTCCTCCAGCGCCTTGCGGGTCGTGGAGGCGGGTTCGCGCATCAGCAGCGGTTGTCCCGACAACTCCTTCAGCGCGATCGACTTGCGCTTGGCGAACGGATGATCGACGTGCACGAACACGATCACCGGGTACTGCGCGTAGAGCTGCGTGTAGTAGCGCTCGTCGGGAAACCGGCTTGCCAGCACGCCCACGTCGCTCACGTATTTGTCGAGCGCGTCGAGGATCACTTCGGAATTGCCCAGCGTGATGGAGATCTTGATGCGAGGGTGGACCGCGTGGTACGCCTCGATCATCTCGGTGACATGAAAGGGCCCGACCGCGCCGACCTTCAGCGATCCGTGCCGCAGCTTGCCGCTGTCGTCCAGCAGCGAACTCATGTCGCCTTCGAGCGCGATCATGCGTCGGGCCAGGGGCAGCATCTCCAGCCCCAGCGCCGATAGTTCCACGCGCCGGCCGCGGCGGTGGAACAGCTCGGCGCCGTATTCGCGCTCCATCATCTGGATCTGCGAATTGAGTGTGCTGTGGCTCATGCCCAGCGTGCGCGCGGCGGCCGTGAAGCCGCCCTCTTGCGCGACGGCGATGAATGCGCGAATCTGGTTGAGCGTCACTGCAGGGTCTCCCGGGCCACTGGGTCGTCTGAAAGGGCGCCATGATGCCGGGCGATCATGATGGCCGCATGTAAGCCACCGGGCTACGTGGCCGCGACCCCCATGGCCGGATCGCTCACGCCGTCCTTGCCGGTCTCCAGCCGCCCCGCGAAGCGCCGTTCGAAGCTGGTGCCCATGGTCAGCGTGAAGTCGTACCAGCTGTTGGTTCCTGCGAGCGACCATGACGGCTCCACCTGCATGCCGGGCGCCACGGTGTAGGTCCAGGGGCCGTCTGTGCGGTACGCGTTGGCGCCGACCGTCACGGTCGCTGGGGCGTTGCCCATGTTCATGATTGTCAGGTACACCGAGTTGCCGCTGCTGTCGTAGCACACGCGAACTTCCGGGTTCGGCCCGCTCGCCAGCGCGCCGAGGTCGCCCTTGAAGCGCCGGTGATAGCCGTTGGGCCCGAGCACCCACAGGCTGTATTTGCCCGCGTTGTCGGCCACCGCCGCCCAGGCGTCGGAAATCATCTTGCCGGGCTCCACGGTGAAGCGCCTGGGGTAGCGCGACAGGTTCAGCTCGTCGTACACATGGAACACGGCGCCTTGCGTGCCCGTGTTGCTGAACGTGAGCCACACCTGGCCGTTGGGCAGGTCGACGTTGGCGCTGGTGTGCAGGTGATACGGAAGCGCACGCGAAGGCCGCAGGGCGAGCGCCTGCGAAGGCAGCGGCACCGAACCCGCCGCGGGCACCGGCACGCCGGGCGCGGCCACCTGCTGCGACAGCGTGGCATCGGCCTGCGCCTTGGTCGGCGCCGTCACCAGCGCGGGCTTGGCCGCGTTCGGGTTGCGGAAGTCGAAGCACGACATCAGGTCGCCGAACACCGTGCGGCGCCACGGGCTGATGTTGGTCTCGCGCACGCCGAAGCGCTGCTCCAGGAAGCGCAGCGTCGAGGTGTGGTCGAACACCTGCGAGTTGACCCAGCCGCCGATGCTCCACGGAGAAATCACCAGCATCGGCAGCCGCACGCCGGCGCCGAAGGGCTTGCCGTCGGGCGTGCGCTTGCTCGAGTCGCCGGGCGGCGGCGGCATCGTGTAGTACTCGTTGGTGATGTCCGCCGTCGACTTGCCGGCATAGGTGCCGTCCGCGTTGCGCCACGGCGGGGCCGGCGGTGGCATGTGGTCGAAGAAGCAGTCGTTCTCGTCGAAGTTGATGATGAGCACGGTCTTGCTCCACACCTCTGGATTGGCGGTGAGCATGTCGAGCAGCGTCTGGATGTACCACGCGCCCTGCTGCGGGACCGACATGCTCGGGTGCTCGCTGTAGGGCCCCGGCGCGACGATCCAGCTCACCTGCGGCAGCGTGCCCGCGGCGATGTCGTCGGCCACCGCCTGCAGGTAGCCGCCGTCGGGCATGGTGTTGCCGAAGCCCTTGTACAGCGGCGACTGCGCTTCGATCGCAGGCGAGTACGCCACATTCGGCGAGCCTTGCGACCGCAGCTGCTCGTCGACGGCGCGATAGGAAGCGAACGCCACCAGCTGGTTGTTGTTGCTGTTGTTGCCCGGCCTGTTGTAGACCTTCCAGCGCACGCCGGCAGCCTGCAGCCGCTCGGGGTAGGTGGTCCAGGTCAGGCCATCGGTGGAGGGCCCCAGGCCGCCCCAGTTGGCGTTGGTCACGCAGGCCTGGCCGGCCACGTTCGCACCGTTCGTGCCGCTCCACAGGAACATGCGGTTGGTGAAGGTGCCCGTGTGGATCGACGTGTGATACGCGTCGCAGATGGTGAAGGCATTGGCCAGCGCCCAATGGAACGGCAGGTCGGACTGCTGCAGGTAGCCCATCGAGATCTTGGTGTTCTTGGCCTTCGGCCATGCCGCCATGCGCCCGCCGTCCCACGCAGACTGCTGGTCGCCCCAGTCGTGCGCGCCGCCGACGCGCAGCGCGTTGCCCCTGGTCGCATCGAGATAGAACGGCTGCACTGCGTCGGCGGTGCCCTGCTGCAGCCACACGGGGTTGCCCGACGCCATCGGGATGGTGAAGCGGTCGCTGAAGCCGCGCACGCCGGGCATGGTGCCGTAGTAGTGGTCGAAGGAGCGGTTCTCCTGCATCAGGATGATGACGTGCTCCACGTCGTTGATGGTGCCCGTCGCGTTGTTCGCCGGGATGGCAAGCGCGCGCTGGATGGCGGGCGGAAACGGGCCGAGCGCGGCGCCGGCCGCGGCGGCGCGAAGGAAGGAGCGGCGGTTGAATGGAGTCATGGTTGTTGCAATCGACGTGCCTTCAGGGCGCGCAGTTGAGCTTCGAGTTCGGGAGCGTTGGCGGCAGGTCGGTGCCGGCGGCTGCGCAGCTTGCGCATGGCGCCGCCACGATCGGAATCTCGGCAGGCGCCGCGCCGTCGCCGGTTGCCGCAGCAGCGATGGGCAACTGCAGGCTGGCCCCGCCGCTGTTGCCGCCGCCACCGCACCCGGCGATGAACAGGCACGCGATACCTGCTGCAAGGAAGAGGCAGAAGCTGGATTTCATGATGGGTGCCTCCTCAGTTGACCTGCAGCGTCGACAACGGCTTGTTCGACAGGAAGATCGATTGCAGCTCGGCATCGGTCAGCACGCGGTTCCACATCGCCAGGTCGCCGAAGTGGTGCTGGTACGTGGGCGCGGTTGCGCACTTGCCGGCGTAGTACGGCGGCGTGACGGTGCCGTTGCACTTGTTCATCAGGAAGGTGCCGGTGCCGTCGTCGCCGATGCCCCACTGCGGAAACGGCGAGAGCTTGGAGAGATCGACCGACCCCGTCGACTTGCCCACGGCCACGCGGTTGGTGGTGCTCGTCACCGGATCGAACACGTACATGTTCATGGTCTTGGCCACGCCGTCGACCGAGAAGGCGATGTACACCCAGCGGTTGACGGTGATCTGCGTGTAGGGGCTGGTCGGCCCGTCCGCACGCACGCCCCCGCCGGAGCCGATGTTGAATGCCACGCCGCACTGGTTGCCCGAGCTGGCGAACAGGCCGATGGCAACGCCGGCGTTGCCGCCGCTCACATAGCTCTTGTTGGAGACGATGGTCACGTTGTTGGTGGCAACGCACGATGGCGTCTTGAACCAGAGCCCGATGGTGAATTGCGGTGCCGTGCCCTTGGAGATGTCGAAGCCATCGGCCGGCGTGAGACGGTAACCCTCGACGCCGTTGGTGTTGACGAAGTTCGTGTCCACCAGCAGGCCGTTGGTGCCCGCGAACGGACCCGGTACCACGAGGCCGGCTGCGGGCGGAAGGTCGCTCGCGGCGGGCCCCATCGTGCTGTGCGCCATCGCATCGACCGGCGGCAGCGTGGCGCTGAACGGGTAGTAGGAGACCAGTCCGTTCTTCAGCGTCGGCGCCAGCGGAACCGGCGGAACGTAGGACACGAGTGGTGAGAGCACGGCTCTCGACGCGGCGTCCGCGCCGTCGCCGGCCTGCACCGTGTAGCTGAGCTGGTACGTGCCCTTGGCGCTCAGCACTTGCGAGAGCTGGTTGTCGGTGTATGTGGCGGTGCCCGCCGGCAGGTTCGAAGCGATTACCTGTCCGTCGCGCATGACCGTGATCGCACCCTTGGCCGGAGCCGTCCAGTTCAGTACCACGCTCGCGCTGGAGGAGTTGTTGTCGGCCACCGATGCAGTCAGCTGCGACACGGCCTGCGCTCCGGTCAGCGGGCTGCCGTCCAGCGCGTAGGTCTTCGCGTCCGGCAGTGCGCCCAGATAGCCGAGCACGGTCGGCGCAACGTCGGCGATGCTGGCGTTCGCATACAGGTCGATCAGCTTCTGCGGTAGCGCTGCGCCGACGCCTTGCGTTCCCATGTTCGCGGGCTGGTTCAGGCCGATGAAGGTGCTCGACTCGGGCACCAGCGGCAGGCCGTCGTCCTGGCTGTTGGCGCTGAGCCCGTGGTTGCCGGTCACGACGACGAGCCACCGGGTGTTCGGGCGCTTCGACGTGGCGTCGACGAGTGTGCCGACCGCCTTGTCGAGCTTGGCCAGCGTGCCTGCGTACTGCGTGGAGCCGAGTCCGAAGTCGAGTGTGGCATCCTTCATTGCGTGGTACTGCGCGAGCACCGTGGCGTAGTCGCCGCCGATCAGTTGCGTGGCTTGCGTGGTCACGCAGTCGGTGGCGGTCGCATTGCCGGAGCAATCGGTGAGCGAGTCGAGGTAGCCGCTGTCGTGGTCGGAAGACAGCAACTGGGCCAGCCCCGACGAAGCGACGACCGCGCCGTTTGGCCCCGTGTTCCTGCCCTTGGTCAACTGGAACACGGTGGCGCCGCGCACCGCCTGCTTCGGTGCTTCCGACATCACCTGGTGGCGGCTGGCCCAGGTGCCGGTGAGCAGCGTCGCCCAGCCGGGCGTGTCCAGCGTGGGTTGCTGGCTGGGCGTGCCGGCCATGCCGCCGCTGTAGGCCAGCCTCACTTCGAGCTTGGCGAGGTTCGGCAGCGTGCCGCCGGCGATGCCGCTTTGCACTGCGGCGTAGGTGGCGCCGTCGAGGTCGATGACCAGCGTGCGGTTGGCGAGCGGCGTCGATGGTGCTTCGGGCGACGTGGGGGCGGGTGATGACGGGGCCGGCAATGCAAGCGCCGCGCCGCCTGAACCGCTGCCGCCGCCGCAGCCGCTCAGTGCGGCAACGAGCGCGGTCGTGAGCGCGAAGGTGCGCGTCCATCCTGCAGCGCGCTGCCGCGTGCCGGTCGGGTCTGGTGCCTTGCGCGCCCGCATGGCGGCGCCTGGGGGAATGGCTTGGGGAATGAAGTGCTCGACTGACATTTTTTTCGGCTGCCTCTGGTGGGGGGAGTGGTCGAATTACAGAAGAGCGGGGTGACGTGCCAGCGACGAAAGCCCATGGGTATTTCGATAGTCCTGTCGGCTTTTTCGTCAGATCGAGGCGCATCCACGCGCGCGACTTCGGCGTCCCTGGCAAGGGACGCAAGACGATGGAGAGTGCGATGCGGTGGGCGGCCAGGGCCTGGCTCCCGGTGTATCCGGGAGCAGGCCTCGAGCTCACCAGGGCAACGAGTAGGTCTTGGTGTTGGTAAAGCTCTTCATGGCCTCGAGCACGCCTTCCTTGTATCCGAGGCCCGAGTCCTTGATGCCGCCGAAGGGCGTGAGCTCCAGGCGGTAGCCCGGTACCTCGCGCACATTGACACTGCCCACGTTCAACTCTCGGATGAAGCGCGTGATGTAGTCCATGCGGTTGGTGCACACCGCCGACGACAGCCCGTAGGCCGTGCCGTTGGAGATGCGGATCGCGTCTTCGATCGTCCTGAAGCGGATCACCGGCGACACCGGCCCGAAGGTCTCGTGCCTGGCCACCGTCATCCCGGGGTCCACATGGTCGAGCACCGTGGGCGAATACAGCGCACCGCTGCGCTCATTGCCGTACAGCAGCTTCGCACCCGCCTTGATCGCCTCGTTGACCACCGCCTCGAACTGGATCGCAGCCGCCTCGTCGATCACCGTGCCCATGTCCGTGGCCGGGTCCATCGGGTCGCCGTACTTCAGCGCCCGCGTCTTGGCCAGCAGCAGCTCCACGAACCGGTCCGCCACCGCCTCGTGCACCAGCATGCGCTTGATCGCCGTGCAGCGCTGGCCCGAGTTCTTGTACGAGCCGCTGGCCGCCAGCGTGGCCGCCTCCTCGACGTCCGCGTCCTCCATCACGATGATCGGGTCATTGCCCCCCAGCTCCAGGATCTGGCGCTTGTACACCGCCTTGCCCGCGATGTACTTGCCGATGGCCACGCCCCCCGTGAAGGTGACCAGGTCCACGTCGGCGC